>CAZGQI010000042.1:0-14037 GCA_964527895.1 uncultured Comamonadaceae bacterium
GGGCTTGCCATTCTTCATGCAGCAAGCACATGGCGTTCGGCCAGCTGGGCCAAGGCCGACTGAGGACCTGGTTCAATTCCTCTTCCGTCCAGGGCGTGTAACGCGCTGGCGTTTTGTGCGTGGCTTGGGCGGTTTCTGAGAAGACAGGAGTCCCTTCGCATCCCAGCACAGACAACAATTCTGTCAGCACCTCTTCCCGACGCTGAACGAGGTCGGGGAAACGAATCACGATTCCCGGCATGACGGGCTTTTGGGCCAGGTGTTCATGCAAATGATGTTGGTCGTCCTCGATGAGGTCGATGAACGACTGACGCTCTTGGTTCGACAAGGGAACGTCGGTGGCGAAGTCCAACAGGTGAAGGATGAGCTGTTCTGCGCTCGGGAGCACCCTTTTGGGGTCGCGCTCGATGAGGACGGCTGTGGCATCTGGAAAATGTGCGGCCAGCGCCTGGACTTTGAAGGGCATCAGTGGGTTTTTGGCCACAAACCGCCGACGTGCTTCCTCAGGCAAAGCGTAAAGGTGCCGTTGAATCAGGCGTCGGTAACGCGTCATGATGCGTTGTTTCCGTTTCGGAGACACGTCGCGGTCAAAGCGGTGCATGTCGCGGAACACCTCGGTTTCAGGATAGAAGAACCCCATGTACGCCGTGGACAAGCTCCACATCAAGGCCAACTCATCTTCTTCTTTGCAAAACAGGCTGGCTTTATGGATGACATTCAATCCCTTAAACAGCTTGGTGTCGGTCTTTCGCAGAAGCCTTTGAATGGGAGAGGGCGTGTTGCGCCACAGAAAGCGAAGCAGCTTCTTGTGGGTGACCGAGGGTGCGATCAAAGACTCCCACAACGCGAGGGCGGTGAAGGGCATGCCAGGATCGGTCATGCCGTGAAGGAGGTTGGTGGTCCCTGTCCGGGGAAGGGAAACGATGAAGACGGGCTTTTGGATGGGCTGCTTTCGGAACCCCGGATAAAGCACCCAGTCGAGGGCGAGGCCGATTTGGTTCCACATGGCGATCAGCCCAAACAAGGGAAACACCCACACCACCACGAGCACGCGACGCCAACGCCAAGCACGCATGCTTCCCGGCTTGACGGAGAACAGCTTGGTGATCAGTTCAAGCATGTTGGTACAGCAAAGACCCGATGGCAAATCCTGCAGATGTACCGGTCAAAAATGCGGTTTGCCCCGGTTGCAGTCGGCCTTTGGAGACCAACTCGTGCAGCGCCATGGGAATCGACGCGGCAATGCAATTGCCGGTGTGTTCAAGGATGTTGATCACCCGATCGGGATGCACTTGGGCGAGTTTGGGGATCATGCCCATGCCCGTTTTGGAGGCCTGATGGGGAAGGATCCAATCCACCTCTGACCAGGACGTGCCTGCCCGCGCAAAGAACTCGGTCATGTGCGCCGGCAAGTGTTTCAACGCCAGCCGAAGCAACTCCCGACCGTCCATGTGGAAATGGTGCAGGGCGGGGTCGAAGGCATGGTCTTCAATCCACTTGGCAATGCCGCCTCCGGGGATTTGGGCCGCCTGCGTTCCCTCGGTGTAGGTCTTGTGCATGTGGGCCACAAGGCCACAATGAGGCAAGTTGGTCTCCTCGAGAATGACCGCTGCCGCGCCGTCCCCAAACAAGGTCAAGGTCTCCCAGTTTTCGGGACCAATGCCTTTGCTGGCGACTTCAGCAGCGACCACCAACACCCGTTTGACGTCGGGCAGCTGAAGCTTGTCTGCGGCCAGGGCAAACGCGGTCACGAAACTCAAACACGTGGTGTTGACGTGGAAGGCTTCGCAGTGCGCATGGCTTCCGCCTTCCATGGCCGACAAGGTGAGTGCAGCTTGGCAAGGGATGATTTGGTCAAATCCGCTCCCTCCGGTGATGAAGACATCAATGTCATCCAAAGTGAGGGAGGCCGCGTCCAGAGCCTGCTGGGCAGCCTGCGATCCCATGATGGCCAACGTCTCATGCGTGACTTGGTGTCGCACGTTCACGCCGCTGTACTTCATGCTCCACCCCTTGGGCAAGCCGTGTTTCTCTTCGATGGATTCAGAGGACACCGGCGCAGGCAGGTATTGTCCCGTGCCCACAATGCGACACGGACGCGAAATGGATAGTGGGGATTTTGCCATCAAAACGCGGTTGTGGCACGAGAATACGAAAGAATATTTTAAGAAAGACGCATTTCCCCCAAATTCAGCCGCTTTTTTTGGTCATAATGCGTCGCAGCTTGCTTCCATGGTCGTGGATTTTTTGGCTTGCGCGGTCCAAGGTCACCCCTGATGCACCGTGTCTCTCGATTTCTTGGTGCAGCGCCTTGGCTGCAGCGGTCCAGTGTTCCTCTTGGGGCAAGAACAGGGTGAGCGCCTGGGGGGAGGTTTGCACCACTTGGTAGTCTGTGATGTCGGGGTGGGCGCCCACAATGGCGCGTCGAATGAAATCGGGGAAAATGGTGGCACCGCCAAGTTCCAAGACGTCGTCCATTCTTCCTTCGATCCGTGAGATGGCCTGCATCTTGGACCCGCAGGTGCACGTTCCGACGTGAAGGATGTCGTTCATGCGGTAGCGAATGACCGGTTGCGATTCCCGTTTCAAGTCGGTGATGATGGGGATGAACCGCGTGTCATCCAGCCATTCCTTTTCGACGATGAGCCAGTCTTCGTTGAGGTGCAGGGTGCCCTGGGCGCAAGTCTGGCCAAACAGCCCTTCCGTGCATTGGTACACTTGATCCACGCGGATGTCAAAGGCCTGTGAAATCAGGGCTTCGTCTTCGGCGGACAGGACCTCGGCCACCGAAAACATGCGCTGGGGCCGAATGGCGATGCGTCCTTCGTTTTGGGCGTGAGCCAGGCGAACCAAGAGGCTTGGTTGCCCCACGACAATGTCGGGTTGAACCTGTTGGATGCGTTCAAGGTGCTCCTGAAGGGGCTTGAGCAAATCGAAGTACTCAAATGCCAAGAAGTTGGATTGCACGGAGCTGTAGAGGTTGCTGTTGGCCCGGAGGAAAAACGCAATCTTCCGCTTCTTGAACGACCACCCCAAGATGCGTTGCAGCACCGCGGCCACCCAGATGGCGCGCTCGTTGGAAGAGGCCAAAAACAACCCTCGGTTCCCCGAGGTTCCCGAAGACAGTCCCACGGTGATGCCCTCGATGGTGGGCTCGAAGTCGCGGCTTGTCTCGGAATCCACCGCCACTTGCATGGCGTCTTTCAGGTCCAGTCCGCACGTGTTGATTTGGTTGAAGTCCCGCATGAATTCCGCCTTTTGCTGCACGGGGAACGTGTCAAGGGCGGCGGGCACCCGGTCCCGATACAGAGGCGAACGGGTCAGGACCTCGGCTTGAAAGTCATGCCACAGGCGGGCTTGATGTCCTTCGGGGTCCCGCTCAAAAGAACGTCGGGAGCGCCCCAACTTCCACCAGGAGGTCAGGACCTCAAGTTTGAAGGGAAGTTTCATGCGTCGTGGGGGGTGATGCGTTTCGCGGCTTGAGGACAATGGGTGGCCACCAAGGGGATGTCCGGGTGTGTCTCGTGAAATTCCTTGAGCATGGCGAGGGTTTGGGCGTAGGCCTTCATGTCCTCAAAAAAGACCCGCACGATGGGGTTGGGGACAAGGCCCTCCGTCACTGCGCGAATGTCCCAGAACGCGTCGGCCACCAGAAAGACAGGGCCTTCCGTGGTTTGCAACAAGGCGCCATGCTGGCCAGCTGCGTGGCCGGGAAGGGGGAACAACACCACGCTGCCATCGGAAAACAGGTCGTATCCCTGCCCCAAGATGTCGTGGGACACCTGGGTGGTGGATTCAAAGGTTTGACAGGTCTCTCGCCAGTCGTCGGGAAACAGCGATTTCAAGACGCCTCGTGCCCAACTCCGCCAGTTGGGCAGGCGGTCGAATTGGGCGAGGCATTCCTCGGAGGCCCAACACGTCGCGCCAGGAAAATCCCGCAAGCCACCTACATGGTCGGCATGGATGTGGGAGCAGATGATGTGCTTCACTTGGCCTGGATCCACTTGGCGGTGCGCTTCCTCTTCAGGCAAAATCGACACCTTGGTCAATTCTGCGTAGATGCGCTGGGGAAAGCGTTTGGTGGCGTCAAGGAAGCGCCACGTGTATCCCGTGTCAAAGAGGATTTTGCCTTGGGTGGGGTGGTCGATTTCTGCCCAAATGGCTTCAAACCGCACAGGGGTTTTGGGGGCGCCTTTCATGACGTGATGCCCCTCGGCGAAGCAGTGGCCTGAGCTGCGGATGGTGAGTTTGACGTGGGTCATGGTTGTTGCTTGTGCCATGCGACAAATTCATCCATGGCCTCTTCCACGGTTTGGTTGGGGGTGTACCCGAGGAGCCGGCGCGCCTTGGAAATGTCCATGCTGAAATCCATGGCCAGCGTTCCCACGCCATAGACGGTGAGGGTGGGCTCGCGGTGACGATTCAGCCAACGGGCGTGCCATTCCATGAGACGCGCCACGGTCAGCACAACGGGCAGGGGAATGGACTTGGAAACGGGGGTCAGGCCCAATTTTTGAAGGGTCTCGTTGAGAAAGGGCCAAAGCGCGATGGGGTCGCCGTTGGAGATGTTGTACGTCTGATTCAGCGCGTGTTCCGGGGCCTCAAGGCCAAGCAAAATGGCGTCCACCACGTTGCTCACGGGGGTCATGTCGACGCGGTTTTGGCCTGAACCCATCTGCCGAAGTCGTCCTTCTTGATGGGCGCGAATGATGCGCGGCAAAATGACGGTGTCTCCCCGTCCGAGGAGCGCCCTGGGCCGAAGAATGACATGGGGAATGTCGGAGGCTTCCACCACGCGCTCGGCTTCGCGCTTGGAGGCGGCGTATTGGTTGATGGGCTTGGGGAGCGGGTCTTCTTCCTTGAGGTCCCATTGGGACGTCATTTGGAAGTACATACTCGGCGTGCTGATCAGCACCAAACGCTCCACACCATGGGTTTCTGCAGCACGCACCAACAGCTCGGTGGGCTGCACGTTGGACGCCCAAAAAGAGCGCTTGCTTCCCCAGGGCGAACTCAAGGCTGCGGCATGCACAATCGCGTCTTGGCCTTGGACAAGCCCCTCCACGAAGGCATCTTCGGTGAGGTCGCCCAACACGTAGCGAACGTCGGGGGCATCGATGCGGTTGTGCGGTTTGAGGGACCGACCTGTGGCCGTCACTGCCAAAGCCTTGTCTTCCGCCAGCCGTTCCACCAGGCGTGAGCCCAAAAACCCAGTCGCGCCCGTCACCAAGATGCGCTTGGAACTCATGCGGCGGTCGGGGGTGGCACGCCGTTCTTGTAGAGCAACCGGAAGTGCGAGTACATCGCAGGGAAGAAATATTTCGTCGACCGGTAAGGGACCTGGTGCTTGGCAGCCACCTTCTTCAGGATCCGCGTCAAAGCGGGGTAGTGAATGTGACAGACGTGCTGGAAAAGGTGGTGGATGACGTGGTGGTTGATGCCGCCAAACAAGTGCGTGACCCAAAAACTCTCCGTGGCGTAATCGCTGGTGGTGAGCATGTGGTGTTTGGACCAAGAATGTGGCATCATGCCCGTTTCGTCCGGTTCCGGGAAGTGCGAATGCTCGTCAATGTGGGAGCTCAAAAGCACCACGGTCATGGTCAAGCTGGCACAGAATTGCAGGATGACAAAGCCCAGCGCCACCGTGCCCAACGACATGCCGGTAACTTGCCACGGAAGTACCACCATGAGGGCGACATAGGACAGCTTGAAGAGCACCATTTTGACCACTTCGCGCTTGGGATAGGGGCGGTTGTTCACGCCTCCAATGCGCTCGGACATCACGTCTTTGAAGTCGCGGTAAAACACCCATCGGAGGGTGAAAATGGCGTAGATCAGTGGCATGTACAGCCATTGGAAACGGTACATGGGCCGATGCTCATCTTGGGGGTAAATCTTGACGACCTTGGACTGTTGGATGTCGGGGTCGTAGCTCATGATGTTGGGGAAGATGTGGTGCCCCCCGACATGGCGTTTCTTCCAGTTGTAGGAGCTCAACCCTAAGAAGTCGAAGACATGCATGGCCCAACGGTTCCATGCGCGGTTCTTGAAGAGCGCGTAGTGCACGGCATCGTGGCCGACGTTGAGTCCCAGGAAGACCCCCCAAAACCCTAGAAAAGCGTAGCATCCCCAAAGCATGTTGGGGTGGGATGCGGTGAGAATGAGCCCAAAGGCTGTGAGGTAGCCGGCCACGAGGACCGCGACCTTGAGGTGCATCAGACGGTTGCCATGGTGGGTTTCGCCCCGCGCCTTGAAGTAGGCGTCCACCTCGGCACGCAGGTCTGCGTAGAAGTTGTCGTCTTCCGGAGGGAAGGTGATGTTCACGTGATCGGCGGCCATGGCTGACGTCAATTTACGGCATCTCCAGACATCACTTTCGGCCTGTGGCGAGCAGGCCCAACCCCACGGCCCCAAGAATCAAAAAGCCGATGATTTGTCCGAGTTCTCCCTCGGTCATGCCGGTGTCTTGCGACAGGAGGAGTCCAGTTCGAACCGCAGCGTAACCAATCAGAATCAGGCCGCCGTAGCGAAAGAGGTTCTTTTTCATGGGCACAAAAAAAGGCAGCGAACTGCCTTTTCAAAGAGAAACTCTGGAAAGAGACTTACTTGGTGACGGTCACGGTCATGGGTGCAACCAAGCCACCTGTGAGGCCCAAAATCAAACCGTCGATGAATGACTGCTTGGTTTCGACAGTGAAATCGGCTGCGCCACCCGCCATGTCTTGGGGGTCTGCCGTTTTGATGGAGAGAAGGCCGCTGACCAAGAAAATGTTCTTTTCCTTGACGGTGATTCCTGTTTGGGCGCCGCTTCCCATCGTGTACGTCGTGGTGTAGCACGAAGACAGGCCAATGGCGATGGCCGCGAGGTAGAAATATTTCTTCATAATGAAAGGGTTTTGGTTGGTGTACAGCGTCAAGGTCAGGAGAAGTCAGTTGTTCACCACGTATTCACCAAGCGAGTTTTCCACGTTGCGTGGCCCGTATTTTCGAAACATGCAAGCGTATTTGGACCTTTTGAATCACCTGCTGGAAAACGGGGTGAAGCGCGAAGACCGCACGGGCACAGGCACTTTGGGGTGTTTTGGGTACCAGATGCGGTTCGATTTGACTGAGGGATTCCCGGTGTTGACGACCAAAAAATTGCACCTCCGCAGCATCATCCATGAATTGCTGTGGTTCCTGAAGGGCGACACCAACATTGCCTACTTGAAAGAGAATGGGGTGCGGATTTGGGACGAGTGGGCCGATGAGGAAGGAAACCTCGGGCCCGTGTACGGGTACCAGTGGCGTTCTTGGCCCAATCCCGACGGCTCGTCGACAGACCAAATCGTCAAGCTCATCGAGCAGCTGAAGACCAATCCCTACAGCCGCCGTCACGTCATCAGCGCCTGGAACCCGAGTTTCATCGACGAGATGGCTTTGCCTCCATGCCACTGCCTCTTTCAATTTCACGTGGCGGAGGGCAAACTGAACTGCCAACTTTACCAGCGAAGCGCAGACACGTTTCTCGGCGTCCCCTTCAACATCGCGTCTTACGCCTTGTTGACCATGATGGTCGCCCAGGTCGTGGGGTTGGAGCCCGGAGAATTCGTGCACACGTTTGGGGACGTTCACCTCTACTTGAACCACGTGGATCAAGCGCGCGAACAACTGACGCGTGAGCCCCGTCCGTTGCCGCAAATGATCCTGAACTCGGACGTGACGGACCTGTTCGACTTCACATACGACGACTTTGAACTCGTCAACTACGATCCACACCCGCACATCAAAGCGGCAGTAAGCGTTTAATTCTCATGCGCATCAGCACCATTGCAGCCGTGGCTGCCAACGGCGTCATCGGCAAGGACAACGATTTGGTTTGGTCCCTGCCCACGGACATGCGGTTTTTCATGGAGACGACCGCAGGCCACGTGGTCATCACGGGCCGCAAGAACTACGAGAGCATTCCCGAGAAGTACCGTCCCCTCAAGGGCCGGACCAACATTGTGATCACCCGCAACCGCGACTACCGCGCGGAAGGCGCCATTGTGGTGCACGACTTGCGGGATGCATTGGACAAGGCTCATGCGATGGGGGAGACCGAGTGCTTCATCATCGGAGGAGGTCAAATCTACCGGCACGCCCTGGTCGGCAACATGGTTGACACGCAATACATCACCCACGTGAACGCTTCGCCGGAAGGAGATGCGTTTTACCCTGACGACGCTTGGGCGGGATGGTCTGCGGAGGAGTTGCGCACGCACGAGGCGGATGAGAAGCACGACCACGCTTACGTCATCAAACGCTACGAACGTCCGACGACATGAACGACATCGCCCTCGGCATCACGCACATCACGGATTGGCAGGGATACGACCACATGCTCTACCTCCTGGCACTTGTCGCGCGGTATGACCTTCGTCATGCGGGCAAGGCGGCGCTTCTCGCCACGGCATTCACCGTGGGGCACAGCTTGACGCTGGCCGTGGCCTCGCTTGACCTCTTTCGCGTGCCGGGGAAGTGGGTGGAGTTTCTGATTCCCGTCACGATTTTGATCACGGCGTTGTGGAGCTTGAGGAGTGGCGAGGGCTCCGCCCAAACCCGCCGTCGCACGTACATCATGGCGGCGTGTTTTGGGCTCATTCACGGTCTGGGGTTCAGCTCGTTCTTTCGGATTTCCCGTGACGAGACGGCGGGGTTCATTGGCGGCTTGTTCCGCTTCAACCTCGGCGTGGAAATTGGACAGCTTGTCATCGTGGCGGTCATGTTGGCCTTGGCCAGCCTGTTGCGCGCCGCCAAGGTGTCCGAGCGTGACCAGCAGTTGTTTGTCTGCGGCGGCGCCGTGTTTTTGTCTTTGGTGATGGCCTTGGAGCGGTTGCCGTGGTGAAACACCTGCTGATTGGCCTCGTGCGGGTATACCAAGTGGTGCTCAGCCCGTGGTTGGGTTCCAATTGCCGGCACGATCCCACCTGCAGCCGATACGCCATTGAAGCCCTCGAAACGTGGGGCGCATGGAAGGGCACGGCGTTGACCCTACGCCGGGTGTCCCGATGTCACCCATGGGGCACGCAAGGCCACGATCCCGTTCCCCAGAAAACCGGCACAGATTCCTCGGAATCGTCGTCGTAAATTTCCCTCATGAAGCAAATCCAGAACTCCATTTTCAGCGCATTGACCTTGGCGGCCCTCCTGCTTGTGGCGCTCCCAGGGTGTCATTCGCACGAAGACAGCGCCACCATGAAAGAGGCGCGTGCGTTGAACGAGGAGACCACTGAAGTGGGCCGAAAATTCCACCAGCGCATCGACATGATTCGCGAGGACTTGCAAGCGCAATTGGAGGGCAACCCCGGCGGTCTTGCGGGTTCTTTTGAAAGTGCACTGTCGCAGTTGGATTCGTTGGATGCGCGCTACGAGGCGTGGATGTCCAACCAAATTTTGTTGCCAGGTCAAACCTGCAACCACGACCACGCCGACGGGGGACACCACCATCACCACGACTCGATGGACGAGTTGTCCGATGCCGACCACTTGGCCTTGCAAAAGGCCATCCGCGCCGAGTTGGACGGGTTGGTGGATGAACTCAACGCCCTGAAGCCCTGATGTCTTACGAGTTGCCACAACGCCCTCGCCGCAACCGCCGGTCGGCTGCCGTGCGTGGACTGGTGCGCGAGACGCACCTGACGCCGGATCATTTGATCTATCCCCTGTTTGTGCTCGACGGTGCGAACCGCCGCGAGCCCATTGTGTCCATGCCTGGCATCGATCGGGTGACAGAGGACCACGCCTTGCGCGAGGTTGAATCGGCCATGGAATTGGGGGTGTCGTCGTTTGTGCTGTTTCCCGCCGTGGATGACGGACTCAAAGACGCCCAGGCTTCGTACGGGGTGTCGAAGGAGAACTTTTACCTCCGCATTGCCCGGGCCATCAAGTCCCGCTTCCCGGAAGCGTGGTTGATGAGCGACGTGGCCATGGATCCCTACAGTTCCGACGGCCATGATGGGGTGGTTCAAGCAGGCCAAATCGTGAACGACCTCACCCTGCCCATCCTCGCTGACATGGCGGTGGTTCAGGCCGAAGCCGGCTTTGACAGCATCGGTCCGTCCGACATGATGGACGGCCGTGTGGGCGTCATCCGAGATGCCCTTGACGCTGCAGGCCACACCGACACGGGAATCTTGAGCTACACGGCCAAGTACGCCAGTGCCTACTACGGCCCGTTTCGAGACGCCCTCGAGAGTGCGCCCAAGCACGGCGATAAGAAGACGTACCAAATGGATCCTGCCAACCGCAATGAAGCCCTGCGCGAGGCTGAGCTGGACATGGCCGAGGGTGCCGACATGCTGATGGTCAAGCCGGCGTTGTGCTACCTCGATGTCATTTTGGCCTTGAAGGAATTCAGCGACCGCCCCATTGCCGCCTACAACGTCAGCGGCGAATACGCCATGCTCAAGGCCGCGGCGGAGAAGGGCTGGATTGACTACGACAAGGCGATGCCCGAGATGCTCTTGAGCATCCACAGGGCAGGGGCCGATGTGATTTTGACCTATTTCGCGAAGGAATTCGCCCAACAATACCGCGTATGGAACGGATGAGTGCACCTTACGCGCTGACACTGCTGCTCACGGCGTGTGTCGCGTTCAGCATCCAAGCCCAAACCCCCAACGTCCGGCTCGACGTGTGGGACGGCAAAGGTTATCAGCCTTGTGAGCCCAGCATTGCCATGGACCCCAACGACCCCGATGTCGTGGTGGCGGGCAGCATCTTGGACAATGTGTACCGCTCGGAGGACGGGGGGCAAATCTGGATGAAGGACAAGCTGACTTCGCCTCTTGGCGTGTTTGGCGACCCCTGTGTGGTGGCCAGCCCGACGGGGGACTTCTATTTTTTGCACCTCAGCGATCCTGAGGGGATGGGATGGCGCAGTGAGGCCTTGCTCGATCGGATTGTGTGCCAACGTTCCACCAACGGCGGCAAGTCATGGTCCAAAGGCGGGGGCATGGGGCACACGCCGCCCAAAGACCAGGACAAGGAATGGGCCGTGGTCAACCAAGAAGGTTCACGCATTCACGCGTGTTGGACCCAATTTGACGCCTACGGCAGCGAAGAACCCGGCGACAGCACCACCATCTTGTGCAGTTTCGCCAACGCCAAAGGCAAGAAGTGGTCGACGCCCGTCCGCGTCAGCGACAAGGCTGGCGATTGCGTTGACAGCGACGACACGGCCGAAGGCGCTGTGCCTGCAGTCGGCGTGAACGGCGAGATTGTCGTGGCATGGGCACTCGGCCCGTGGATCTACTTCGACAAGAGCATGGATGGGGGCCAAACTTGGGGCGAGGACCGCATCGTCGCCGACATCGTTGGCGGGTGGGACCAAACCATCCCCGGCATCGGCCGCGTCAACGGCATGCCCGTGACGTGTGTGGACACCAGCAACGGCCCGCACCGTGGCCGCATCTACATCAATTGGACGGACACCCGCAATGGCGACACCGACGTGTGGCTGACCTACTCCGACGATGGGGGAGAGACGTGGTCGACGACCCGCCGTGTCAACACGGACGGGGCAGACCGCGACCAGTTCTTCACGTGGATGACGGTGGATCCCGTCCGGGGAGATGTGCACGTCGTGTTTTACGACCGGCGACACAACGACACGCGCGAGGACCGGTCCACCCACGTGGTGGTTGCGTCCAGCACCGACGGGGGCGAGTCCTGGATCAACCGCACGGTGTCTGAGACGCCCTTCACGCCTGAAGGAAAGGTGTTCTTTGGGGACTACAACAACATCACCGCGGTCGACGGCCACGTGCGTCCGATTTGGACGCGTGAAGAACTCGGAGTGCTGAGCGTGTGGACCGCGCTGCTCGACTTGCCTTAAGCCGGATACCGAGCCTCAAACGCGCCTCGAATGCGCGCAGCTACGTCGGCGAGCTCTTCCTGCGTGACTTGCAGTTTGGGCCGCTCAAAATTGATGTCGGCCACCGCATTCAGGGGAATCAAATGAACGTGGGCGTGGGGGACTTCGAGGCCAATCACGGCCTGCCCGACCCGTTGGCATGGCATGACGTCTTCCATGGCGAGGGCCACCTTCTGGCTGAAGACATGCAGTTCCCCCAACAGTGCAGGCTCGAGGTCCCAAATGCGATCCACCTCCACCTTGGGGATGACCAGCGTGTGTCCTGGGGCGAGTGGCATGATGTCCAAAAACGCCAAAAACGCCGCATTTTCGGCCACGCGGTGACAGGGAATGTCCCCCGCCACAATCTTGCTGAAGATGGAGGCCATCAGCGGGAGATCTCCAAAATCTCAAAGGGAATGACACCCGCAGGCACCGAAACCTCTGCAATGTCTCCCACGGCCTTGCCAAGCAAGCCTTTTCCAATCGGGCTGTCGACGGAAATCTTCTTGTCGGCGAGGTTGGCTTCGTTCTCGGCCACCAGGGTGTAGGTCACCTCGGCGCCGTTCTTTTGGTTCTTGATGCGGACCTTGCTCAGGATGAAGACCTTGCTGTTGTCAATGTCCGAGTCGTCGATGACGCGGGCATTGGCAAGCAGGTTTTCCATCTTGTTGATCTTGGCCTCGAGCATGCCCTGCGCTTCCTTGGCGGCATCGTATTCGGCGTTCTCGCTCAAATCCCCCTTGTCCCGTGCCTCGGCGATTTGCTGCGAGATTTTGGGACGCTCCACCGTCTTCATCTGATGGAGTTCATCTTTCAGATTCTGGAGGCCTTCAGCGGTGTAGTAAGAAACGTTCGACATGGTGTGTGATTCAGAAAGGAAGGTTGGTGGTGCGCTTTCGCGCGAAGTCTCCCACGATGAGGGAGAACACAAACGAGAGGGCGTGTGGCCCTCTCGTTCATGAAATTAGGAAAGATTCCGCAGATGTCCTCTTACAGGGAGATTTTCACGCCGAGCGTGTGGGTCCCGTTGAAGGGATTTGTCGTGCGGTAGCTGTAATCGAGTTTCAAGGTGGCGCCCTCACCTGCAGGAAGGTTCAAGCCAATGCCACCAGCAGGACCGGTGTACGCCGTGGTCACGTCTTGGCCTCCGATCAAGCCTTGCTCCCAGAGGTAACCTCCGCGGAGCACGAGGCGGTCGCCGAGGTTCGCTTCCAAGCCGCCACCAAACTGATCCTTGGTGAAGCTGTTGGACACAAACTGTCCAGTGGCGGTCACCACGGTGTTGTCGTTGGACACGACGTCCACAGCGACACCGATGTTGACCAAGGAGGGCAATTCGTATTTCTCAGAGCGTTGGAACACCGTCAGCGCTTCGTCGGCACCTTGGGGCGTTGCTGTGACGGTCAAACCGTCACCCGCGTAACGCATGGGGGCACCCACGTTGCGAAGGGCAATGCCAAAACGCAATCCGTCGTTTTCACCCGTCACGTAGCGAATGCCAGCATCGAAGCACACCCCGCTTGCGCGGACGTTGCTGATGCTTTCGCTGACAATGCGCATGGTCAAGCCACCGTAGATGGAGTTGGAGAACTCCTTGGAGTAGGTGACCCCAATGTTGCTGAACGCAGGAGAGAACGAGCCAATGCCGCCTTCAGGCAAATCCTCCGTGGTGATGGGGATGTCGCCAAAGCTCATGCTGGTGACGCTCAAACCGAGCACGCCAGAGTCGCCCACTTTGGTGGCGAAGCCCAGCGAGTTCAAGGAGATGCCGGTGCCTCCGAGGTACATGCTGTTGGCGAAGGCAAGTTCATTGCGCTCCACAAAGGCAAGGCCTGCGACGTTCAAGAACGTGCTTTCCAGACCTTTCACGGAGGCCATGTTGCTTCCAGCCAACCCGTTGGATGCGGCCCAAGGGTTGATCAAAAGCTGACCAGCACCCGCGGATCCTGCACGGTCAGGGTTGCCAGCAAAGGCAGTTCCAAAGGCCATCATGGCCACGAGGAGGAGGGATGTATGCTTCTTCATGAGAGGTTGCAAATCAGAAGTTGTCAAGGTCAACGGGGCGCATCACGCCGAACCACTTGCGGATGGCTTGACCGACGCTTGGGACGTCAACGTGAATGATGTAGACGCCACCGGCAATGGGCACGTTGGCTTCG
>CAZGQI010000043.1:0-14024 GCA_964527895.1 uncultured Comamonadaceae bacterium
CTGACACGACCGCTCCTGAAGTGACGGCTCCTGCGGATTACACGGTGTCTGCGGATGCCATGGATTGCAGCGCCGACATCTCTGAAGCTGCTGCCGGTTCTCCTTCTTACAGCGACAACTGCGGCGACACCGATTGCTGGGGTGCGAACAGCTTGACTGTTTCTCACGAAGACAGCGCTTGGGAGTACACTTGCATGGGCGACGACGACAACACGGAAGGAACGCGCACCTTGACCCGTACATGGTACGTGGAAGATCGCTGCGGAAACATCGGTGAAGCCACCCAAACCATCACTGTGGTCGACGACACGGCTCCAATGGGATCTGTGGAGGACGATTCAGTGGCATGTGCTGTTTACGACGCTGACACCGAATACGGTTCACACAGCGAGTCTGACAACTGCGACTCCAACGTGGCAGTGTCTTGGGAGCAAACGGCCATCATCAACGTGGAGGGAGCGGGTTGCTACCAAGTGGAGCGCACCTACACCTTCACAGACGATTGCGGAAACGCATCTTCTGCGGTTCAGACCATCACGGTGTTCGACAACGTGGCGCCTGAAATCAACGGTGACATCGAAGTTGAAATCGAGTGCTCTGCGTACCCCGACAACAACATCTACATCACAGCATCAGACGATTGCGGTGAAGTGACGATTGAGTTCACAGACACCGAAGTGTCTGGCGGTTGTGTGCAGCCCGTGGGCATGTACATGCGCATGTACACGGTGACCGACGAGTGCGGCAACGCGTCTACGTTCGAGCAGTTCTTGCGCCTTGTGGACACCACTGCGCCTGAATTGACGATTCCTGCCGATTACACCATCGAGTGCGACCAGGACATCATCTACGACGATGCTTCAGCCACCGACAACTGCGACGGCGACGTGGCCATTGAGTTGGAGACTGAAATCATCGAAGGCGACTGCCCACAGAGCTACCAAATCAAGCGCACGTGGACGGCCACAGACGATTGCGACAACGAGAGCATGGCGACCCAAACCATCACGGTTCAGGACACGACCGCTCCCGAGTTGACCATCCCTGCGGACTACACCGTGGAATGCAGCGATGAAATCACGTACGACGACGCGTCTGCCACAGACAACTGTGGAATGGTGGAAATCGGAGAGGTGATGACGACCATTGCAGGTAACTGTACTGGCAACTACACCATCACGCGTGCGTTCACCGCCACAGACGAGTGCGGCAACATGACGTCTGCCACACAGACCATCACGGTCCAAGACACGACTGCACCTGAATTCACTTCAGTGCCAGCTGACTACACCGTGGAATGCAGCGACGAAATGCCCATGGACGACGCGACTGCGTCTGACAACTGTGGCACTGTTGAAGTGACAGTGATGTCTGAAACGACTGCGGGTGATTGTGCAGGCAACTACACCATCACACGCACGTTCACGGCCACGGACGACTGTGGCAACATGAACACTGCAGTTCAGACCATCACGGTTGAAGACACCACAGCACCTGTGATTGAAGGCGCCGCGGAGGTCATGATCGCATGCGAGAACTACGACGTCATGATGTCTCACGCTTCTGCCACCGACAACTGTGGTGAAGTCACCTTGACTTGGGTTGACGCTGAAGTGAGCGGTGGATGTGTCTTGCCAATCGGCCAGTACGTTCGCACCTACACCGCCACGGACGACTGTGGCAACAGCAGCACGTTCGAGCAGATTTTGACCTTGACGGACAACATCGCACCAACGTTCGATTCTGTGCCTGCAGACTACACCATCGAGTGTGACCAAGACATCACCTACGACGACGCCACCGCTTCAGACAACTGCTCTGGTGCCGAGGTGACTGTCGAACAGGAGATTGTGGAAGGTGCTTGCCCACAGAGCTACCAGATTGTGCGCACATTCACTGCGACGGACAACTGCGACAACAGCACGACTGCGACGCAGACCATCACAGTTCAGGACACCACTGCTCCTGAGTTGACGATCCCTGCGGATTACACTGTGGAGTGCAGCGACGACATCACTTACGATGAAGCTTCAGCCACAGACAACTGCGGCATGGTGGAAATCGGTGAGGTGCAGGAAATCATCGCAGGCGACTGCGCTGGCAACTACACCATCACGCGTGCCTTCACAGCCACGGATGAGTGCGGCAACATGACGTCTGCCACGCAAACGATCACTGTCCAAGACACGACTGCACCTGAATTCACTTCAGTGCCAGCCGACTACACGGTGGAATGCAGCGACGACATGCCAATGGACGACGCCATGGCGTCAGACAACTGCGGAACAGTGGAAGTGTCTGTGATGTCAGAAACAACCGCTGGTGACTGCGCGGGCAACTACACCATCACGCGTACGTTCACTGCAACGGACGACTGCGGAAACAGCAGCATGGCAACCCAGACCATCACGGTCCAGGACACCACTGCTCCTATGTTGACCATTCCTGCAGACTACACTGCTGAGTGTGACCAAGAGCTCGTGTTTGACGACGCTTCAGCCACAGACAACTGCGGCACTGTGGAAATCACATTGGAAGAAGTCACTGTGGAAACAGCATGTGCTCAAGAGTACAGCATCGAGCGTACGTTCACTGCGACCGACGACTGCGGCAACAGCAGCAGCGCGACCCAAATCATCACGGTTCAGGACACCACTGCACCCATGATCACCGATGCCGGTGGTTTGATGAATGGCGAAGTGGTTGAAGTGTGCTGTGAATCTCTCGAGGGTGGTGTCACCATCCCTGCAGCGATCACGTTGGGCATCATGGACAACTGTGATGAAGATGCTTCTGTCGCTTACAGCGAAGAGTGCATCGGCGGCAACTGCCCCACAGAAACTGTGGAGAGCTGGTGCGACGTGTTGAACCCTGCGGTCATGCCTGACGGCCAGACTTGCGACAACTACGACGTCCACAGCTTGCGCTTGTTCAACTTCGCAGGTTCTGAGTTCTACACCACGGTGGAAGGTCGCGTGGCCAACCACTACGACGGAACGAAGACGTACACTGTGACTGTGGTGTCTGCAGACGATGCGAACGCCGGTTGGGACATCGAATTGAGCTACGGCCAGTTCATGACCTGGCAGGAGTGGATCGATCAGCCAGGTGCTCAGAGCTACAAGTCTGACTGTGGCTTGGGTGACCACACCACGTGGATGTACACCACGCTCGAAAGCGGTTCTGCTGAGGGCTGGGGCAACTACGCTGGTTCAAGCTTGACGTTCTCTCACCAGCCTGCTTCTGGTTACTTCGGTTTCCAGCTCGGCGAAGGAGCGAACAACAAGAACGGCAACTACGGCTTCAGCCAGTGGATGTACTACACTGGTACGTTCATGGGCGACGCGGTCAGCGGCTCGGGTGACATCTTTGGTGACCTCGATTGCTGCTTGCCATACGACCTCGAGCGCAGCTACGTGGCTTCGGATTGCGCAGGCAACGAAACCATGTTTGACTACACCGTTCGCATGACTGGTGAGGATTGCGAGGAAGGCAACGATGGCGACATCAGCGACGAACAAGAAGACGCAGTGTTGACTTCAGGCAAGAACCCAATCAAGGTGTTGAGCTTGCAGCCAAACCCAACTGCCGACATGTCTACCTTGGTGTTGAGCACCGACGAGGACATGATCAAGGTTCGCGTCACTGTGACCACCATGAGTGGTGCAGAAGTCATGACCGTCTTCAACGGCAACTTGGTGAACTCATGGCCCACGAACGTGGAGATTCCAGTCAACAACTTGGAGTCTGGCATGTACCAGGTCCGTGTCCAGTTCAAGCAATACGTGACTACGAAGAAGTTGTTGGTGACGAACTAAGTCACACCACAACAATGACTGCGGAAAGCCGCCCTTCGGGGCGGCTTTCTTTTTGTTTGAACTCTTGGGATGTTGGGGTGCGAAGACGGCCTGGTCGATATAATAACGTATATGACTTGTAATTATTTGGACATAACAATCAATATTATGTTGCTTTGCAATCCTGCTCGAACGCGAGCGGACCTTGAATGAAATCTTAATCAATCATTTGATGAAACAACTGTTATCCCTCGCCTTGGGTGCGGCTCTGTGGGCCGTTGCCATGCCGTCGTCTTTGGCGGCCTCATCTGGCATCGAAGATCCTTGCTCCGACGATTGTCCATTGGTTTGGACCCAAACCTTGTCAGATTCCTCTGTGGAGTGCATTGAAGACGTGCCGACCACTTGCGATGAATATTTGGCATATGCAGAGGCACAAGGCCTGGCAGCTGTCAATGCTTGCACGAGTCAAGAGGTGCCGCTTTCTGTTTGCTTCCCGCTTGCTTCAGGCAGCGAAGCCGTAGACATTCGAATTTGTGAAGCCACGACCGCCAAACGGGACGCTTCCCTGGAAGAGGGGGAGTACGACGCGAACGATGGGGCGATTCGCCTTTACGGCTTGAGTGCGATGGGAATGGCCGATTCCGATTACTTCGTGGAGGATCCTTCCAACCCTTTGTCTTTTGAATATGCTGCGGACAGCCGCAGCGCGCGATTGACGGGTACGGTGCATTGTGTGTTGAATCCCAACCAGATCTTTCACGTGGACGCGCGCTTTGTCAACGAGGAGAATGCCGCGGATTGGTTGGCTGAAGACCCCAACCATGCGTTGTTGATTGCCGACGATCCGTCGCAAGGCGGGTTCCAGTCGTGCGACGTGGACACCTCGGCCATTTCTGTTTTTGACATGCAGGTGCTGAGCCGATTGACCGGCGCAGGAGACTACGAGGGCACATTGTTTTTGGACCACATGCCCGTGTCCTATTCCAAGCGCTTTCAGTTGGGCCTCGGTGCCAACAACCACAATTGCAACCAAGGCTTTGGAGGCTGGTTCCGTTGGGATGGTGAATTGAACGGGGAGGAAGTGTCTGGATTGAGCGGAGACATCGTGGTGGATTTGGCATGCACAGAGAATGACGCGCAGTGTGACGAATACGCGGAGTTCATTTTTGAGGCGATCGACGAGTGCGGGCGCATTCTGTCTCAAATGGTGACGGTGGAGCGTGAGGATGTGACGGCGCCGACCATTTTGGACGGCCCTGCGGACATGATCGTGGAGTGCGACAATGTTCCGGCCATGGAAGGTCCGGAGTCGATTTCTGCGACGGACAACTGCGCGGGGGATTTGGACATTTCTGAAGGCGTTGAAATCCGTTACGACGGAGACTGCCCTCAGAGCTACGTGCTTGACCGTCGTTGGACGGTGACCGATGCATGTGGAAACAGCAGCGTGCATGTGCAACTGGTGACGGTGCAGGACACCATGGCGCCCGCCCTGACAATTCCGGCAGATTACACCGCGGAGTGCAGCGATGAGCTTGTGTTCGCAGAGGCTTCGGCGGTTGACAACTGTGGGGCGGTCGATCTCCAAGAGGAGGAGAATGTGATGGAGGGAGACTGTGCAGGCAACTACATCATCACCCGCACATTCATGGCGACAGACGAGTGTGGCAACAGCGCGGCAGCAACGCAAACCATCACTGTGCAAGACACGACATCGCCAGTCTTGACGATTCCGGCTGATTACACTGTGGAGTGCAGCGACGACATTACTTACGATGACGCTTCAGCCACAGACAACTGCGGCATGGTGGAAATCGGTGAGGTGCAGGAAATCACCGCAGGCGACTGCGCTGGCAACTACACCATCTCGCGTGCCTTCACGGCCACGGATGAGTGCGGCAACATGACCTCTGCCACGCAAACCATCACTGTGCAAGACACGACGGCGCCAGAATTCACCTTTCTGCCTGCCGACTACACCGTGGAATGCAGTGACGACATGCCCATGGAGGAGGCCACGGCCACTGACAACTGTGGTCCAGTCTCCATGGAAGTGGAGGTGGTCACCACGCCAGGGGCGTGTGCCGGAGAATACACCATCACCCGGACCTTCACCGCATCGGACGACTGTGGAAACAGCGCTTCTGCAACGCAAACAATCACGGTGCAGGACACGACGGCGCCTGAGCTTTCAATTCCGGAGGACTACACGGCGGAATGCAGTGATGAACTCGAATTGGCAGACGCCATGGCGACCGACAACTGTGGCGAGGTGGACATCACTTTGAGTGAAGCCACCAGCCCAGGGGCGTGTGCGCAGGCATACACCTTGGTTCGAACGTTTACCGCCACAGACGAGTGTGGCAACTTCACGACGGCAAGCCAAACCATCACAGTTTTGGACACCACGGCGCCTGAATTCAACGAGGCTTTGCCTTTGGATGCCGTGGTGGACTGCGATTCAGTCCCAACGCCCGTGGTGTTGACCGCGATGGACAACTGCCAAGACGTGTCGGTGTTGTTTGCTGAATCCCGTGAAGACGGCGACTGCGAGGCGAACTACACCTTGACGCGCACCTGGACGGTGGCCGACGATTGCGGCAACGCGTCGATGCACACCCAAATTGTGACTGTGCAGGACGTCGCTGCTCCTGAATTCACATCGGTTCCTGCGTCCTACAGTTTGGAATGCACGGAAGAGGTGACCTACGAAAGCGCAGAGGCCATGGACAACTGCTCTGAGTTCACCATGGATTTGGCCATTGACACGATGTTCAGCGATTGCGACAACGTGTACTACATTGTTCGGACGTGGACGGCCACAGACGAATGTGGCAACGCGTCGGAAGCAAGTCAGACCATTTCCATTGTCGACACCACTGCGCCACAATTGTTGAGCACCTGTGGTTTGATGAACAATGAAATCATCGAAGTATGCTGTGAAACGCTCAACGGAGCGGTGACGGTTCCTGCCGCTTGCGACATCCTCGTCCAAGACAATTGTGGGCAGGAGGCCACCGTCGAGCTTGTGGAGACGTACAACGGCGAATTTGCACCGACGGAAGATGTGGATCGCTGGTGTGTGATTTCGCAGCCCATGGCCATGTCGTCTGGAGAAACGTGTGACGGGTACGATCCTCGTGGCGTGCACCTGTTCAACTTCCCACGCGGGGAATTCTACAACACCCTCAACGGCACGGTGGCCCACCATGTGGACGGCACGATGACGTACACGATGGAAGTGGCCTCTGCTTACAACCCCGGGGGAGGATACACGATCGTTGCCGAATTCACCGCCCCCATGAGTTGGGATGAGTGGATGGCTCAGCCAGGTGCGCACAGCTACAAGTCCGATTGCGGTTTGGGCGACCACACCACCTGGGAATACGCCATGATGACCTCTGGAGAAGCCACGGGTTGGGGTTTATACGAGGGCGACAGCTTTGCGATGATGCATCAACCTGCCAGCGGCTACTTTGGATTCCAAATGGGTGAGGGCGCCAACAACAAAAACGCCAACTACGGCTTCAGCGGTTGGTTCTACCTCTCAGGGGTGGTCGATGGCCAGCCCATCAACGCCTCCGGCGACCTCTTTGGAGACCTCGATTGCTGCCAGCCTTGGACACTGGAGCGCGCTTACACGGTGACGGATTGTGCGGGCAATGCGTCGACGTTTGCCTACGAAGTCCATGCCACGGGCATGGGTTGTGATGCAGAGGAGGAAGGTGGCATCTCGGAAGGTGGGGACACTCCTTTGGTCTCTCCAAAGGACCTCATCCAGGTTCTGAATCTTCAACCGAACCCATCGAATGCTTTGACGAACCTTCAGCTCCTTTCTGAAGAGGTCACCACCAAGGTGACGGTGAGGTTGATGGATGCGTCAGGTCAAGAAGTGATGTTCATTCACGAGGGAACGATTTGGGCGGGGCTGTCCCAAAATGTCGTGATCGACGTGTCCGGATTGGAAGGAGGCATGTACCACCTTCAAATCACGGCAAAGAATTTTGCAACAGTCAAGAAGCTCTTGGTTGTTCACTGATGAAAACCACTGTGGAGAAGCGGGGCTTGCCCCGTGGATCTGATTGAAAAGGAGGAGGGCACCCTGGGAAGGGTGCCCTCGTTTTTTTGAAGCGACTCGGTTCAGTTGTTGCGTTCCCGAACCTTCTTGTACAGGCGGACGGCGAACGTCAGGGCGATGGCCACGCCGAGGATGCCTGCGACGCCGCCCAGCCACGACAAGGTGTCCTTGTACACCACGAGGAAGACCGCGGCAATGAGGATGACGGTGGGCACTTCATTGAGGAGTCGGTATGTGGTCGATGACCATGGGGCGTCTTGGTGGCGCAATGTGGCCCAAATGCGGTGGCCGGTCGCTTGGTACAAGAGGAGCAGCGCCACAAAACCCAGTTTGACGTGAAGCCAGGGTTGGGCGAGGTAGCCCGGGATGTGGTAGAGCATGCCGATGCCGAAGGTGATGGCCAGGATCGAGGATGGCCAGGTGATGGCAAACCAGAGCCGACGTTCCATGATGCGAAACTGGGCGATGAGGGCGTCGCGGACGGGCCCGGGGGTTTGGTCTTGCGCTTCGCGGTGATAGACAAACAACCGGAACATGTAGAAGAGGCCCGCGAACCACGTCACGACGAAGATGATGTGCAGGGCCTTGAGGAGGGTGTACGACATTTGCAGTGCGTTGCGATGCATGAAGCATCTGCAGGACAAACATCGCCCACATGACTCAAGTTCGCCATCCCCAAGACACGTTCAGTTCCACGGTGCGCATCGTGTTGCCCAACGACACCAACACGCTCGGCAACTTGATGGGCGGGAATTTGCTTCACTGGATGGACATTGCGGCGGCGGTCAGTGCAAACCGCCATTGCCGCCGCGTGGTGGTCACGGCCGCGGTGAACAACGTGTCGTTTGACCGGCCCATCAAGCTTGGCGACGTGGTCATCATTGAATCGCAGGTCACCCGGGCGTTCAATTCGTCGATGGAAGTGTACCTCGAGGTGTTTGTGGAGAATGCCACGACGGGCGAGCGCAGCCGCTGCAACGAGGCGTATTACACGTTTGTGGCCGTGGACCAATTGGGCGGGCCGATTGCGGTTCCCGCCATTGAACCCCAAACCGACGCAGAGCGCGCCCGCTTTGATGGTGCCTTGCGTCGACGTCAGTTGCGGTTGATTTTGGCCGGGAAGATGAAGCCGGAGGACGCGACCGAGTTGAAGGCGCTCTTCGACTGACGCACCGTCGTCAGGCAAGCACGCGCTCGAGCCACGACGTGATGGAGACAGAGTCGACCTGCTGGCTGCATCGGTCGGGGTGAAAAGGATCCTCTGAACGGGTGCGTTTGCACTTGGCGCCGTGCTTGGAACAAGGCTTGTTCGGTGCTTTGACATCGGGCAGTACGTCGCTGCTGTCAGGGTGGGGGCGCCAACTGGAAAGGCCGAGGGAAGGACGGGTGCATCCCCACACGGCCGCGGTGGGGCGGCCTGTTGCCGCCGCCAAGTGCATGGTCACGGTGTCGCCGGTCACCACGGCGCGTGCGTGGGAGATGGCGTGGGTGGTTTGGGCCAAATCCCAGTCCCCCGCCACCGCTCGGGCGTGCGGATGCTGGGCCGCGAGTTGTTCCGCCCGGGCGCGCTCGGCTTCTCCGCCCACCAGGACCACACGGACATGTTGCGAGGCATGCAATGCGGCTTCGACCACGGTGTTGGAAAGGTGTTTGCCGGGATGAGAAGATCCCAAGCCGATCACAAGGTCTGCAGCCGGCATGTCGTCCATGGCCTCACTGGGTCGCAGTGCGCCCCAAGCTTCAGGTCCCCACGATTCGGGCCGTGGCGGGGTGATTCCGAAGGGGCGAAGCACGTCCAAGCAACGGTCGACAAAAGACGACACGGGGACGCTTCGCCATCCGCGGATGAGGCGCCACCGGTTCCATGCCTGTTTGTCGACGGAAAAGGGGAGGACGTCCAAACTGCGGGCCAACGACCGGGACCGCACCGTGCCGTGCAGGTCCAGCAAGTAGTCGAATTCCCGTTCGCGAAGCCCGTCGACAACTTCCCCAGTGCCTCGCTCCACGGTGTGCACCACATCGATTCCAGAAAGCAATTCGGCGGCTTGCCGGCATCGGGCCATGCACACGAGGTCCACCACGGCCTCCTCGCCGTACGTCGCCCGCAACGCAGTCACCACGGGCTGCATCATCACGATGTCGCCGAGGGCACTGAATCGGGCAATGAGAATCCGCGGCGCACGCGGGGCGGGGTTGAGGTGAGTGGCCACGTTTCAAAGGTAGCCCTCCACCTATCTTCGCAGCGTCATGTTTTTGGTCGACACCCACACCCATTTGTACCAGCCCGCGTTTGACGGTGACCGCGATGAAGCCATGGCGCGGTGTACCGAAGCAGGGGTGGATTTGTTGTTGCTTCCCAACATCGACGTGGAAAGCATCCCGCGCGTTCAGGACATGATGATCCGATGGCCCAACCGCTGCCGGGGCATGATGGGCCTGCACCCTTGCCATGTGCAAGAGGGGTGGGAGGCCGAGCTCCGGACCATCGAAGCGGCTTTGAATGCGCCCATGTCGGGTTCGCCTTGGGTGGCGGTGGGTGAAATCGGTTTGGACTTGCACTGGGACACCTCCACGTTGGACATCCAGCGCGAGGCGCTTCGGATTCAATTGGATTGGGCCAAACAGCGTCGCCTCCCCGTCGTCATCCACGTGCGCAAGGCGTTTGACGAGCTGTTTGAAGTGCTTGACGCCGAGATGGACGACCGATTGACGGGTGTGGTGCATTGTTTCACAGGCGGGCTCGACGAGGCCAACCACGCCCTGTCGTACCCCGGCTGGATGCTGGGCATTGGTGGGGTGTCCACCTACAAAAATGGCGGACTGGACAAGGTGCTTCCGCACGTTCCGCTCGAACGGATCGTGTTGGAGACCGACAGTCCTTACCTCTCGCCTGTGCCTCACCGGGGCAAGCGAAACGAATCGAGCTACACCGCCCTTGTGGCGCAGCGTGTCGCGGAGTTGACCGGTGTGACAGTGGAAGAGGTGGCGCGTGTGACGACCGAAAATGCGGTGAGGTTGTTTCATTTGGACGTCCCCAAGACATGACACAACTGCACGACATGAAGTCCATCCTCGTCATCTACACAGGTGGCACGATCGGCATGGTGCGAGACAAAGTCAGTGGGGCCCTGGTGCCGCTGGACTTCAGCCAAGTGTCCAAGCACGTGCCTGAACTGGACCAAGCGGGCATTCGCGTGGAAGCGGTGTCGTTTGACACGCCCATTGACAGCAGCGACGTGGCGCCAAGGCATTGGCGAAGCATCGCGTCGACGGTCATGGAATGCATGGACCGCTTTGACGGCTTTGTGGTGCTTCACGGCACGGACACCATGGCGTACACCGCCTCGGCCTTGAGCTTCATGCTCGAGGGGTTGCGGAAGCCCGTCATCTTGACCGGGTCCCAATTGCCGATTGGCATCCCGCGCACGGATGGGCGGGAAAACCTACTCAGTGCCTTGATGCTCGCTGCGGACATGACCGATGGCGAGCCGACCATTCAGGAAGTGGCCGTCTACTTTGGCAACCACCTGTTTCGCGGCAACCGAACCCACAAGGAAAGCGCCCAAAGTTTGCAGGCGCTCATCAGCCCCAACCACCCGCCGCTGGTGGAGGCAGGGGTGGAGTTCCAAATCCACCGGCCGTCGCTTTGGCGTTCGGATCCGTTGATTGCAGAGCCCCGCATGCACCCGGGCATGCGCACCGAAGTGGCGTGGGTTCCCCTGTTTCCGGGCATGCCCATGGAGGGCCTGCGCCGAACCTTGGAGTGGGAAGATTTGAGGGGCGTGGTGCTCGCGACGTTTGGCAGCGGCAACGCCCCCACGTCCCAAGTGCTGCGCGACTTGCTGAGGGAGGCACGCGACCGGGGGGTGACAATGGTGAATGTGACGCAATGCGGTCACGGAGGGGTGCATCCCGAGTTGTACGCCACAAGCCACATGCTCGCAGGGTGCGGGGTCATCCCCGGCCGAGACATGACCACAGAGGCCGCATTGACCAAGCTCATGCACGTCTTGGCCCAAACAGACGATCCCGAGCGCATCCGAGAGTTGATGACCTCCAACCTGCGGGGAGAACTCACCCCACATCGGTCTGTGCCAACGCAGGGTCACGGCCCTGCAGGAGCGGCCGGTTTGGAGGGGGCTTGAGGCTCCTGACTTGGAAAGGGACCGCCTTTTTTGCCTCTCTCTGCGACATCGGCACATTTCTTTTGCGGGAGTCGTGGATTCTTGGGTAATTTGCGGCGCCCAAGTGCGGGCGGTTCATGGCATGGCTTTTGGACTGACGCATGAAGGTTCACATTCCCAACGGGGAATGGAGAGGTGGCCGAGCGGCTTAAGGCGCACGCCTGGAAAGCGTGTTGGGGGCAACCCCTCCAGGGTTCGAATCCCTGTCTCTCCGCAACAATTATTCATTATTCAACTTCAATTCGTCATGAAGAATTTGTTCGCCCTCCTCGCTATTGCAGGGCTCGTGATGTTCGCAGCGCCACAAGCTGCGATGGCACAAGAAGACGCAGCCACTGAGATGGTTGTGGACACCATGTCTGCGGAAACCGACTCCGCTGCCGTTGATTCTGCTGCTGCACCCGTTGCAGTGGAAGAGCCTGTTGCGGCTGAGCCCGTAGAAACTCGTGAAGTGTTGAGCTTCCACCAAACCGTGAAGAAGTACTTCATCGAAGGTGGTGCCACGTTCATGGCGTTTGTGTTGATCTGTTTGATCCTCGGCCTCGCGTTGAGCATCGAACGCATCATCTACCTCAACATGGCCACCACCAACACCGGCAAGTTGCTCGAAGGCATCGAAGGTGCACTCGGCAAGGGTGTGGATGCGGCCAAAGAAGTGTGCCGTGACACCCGCGGACCTGTGGCCTCCATCTTCTACCAAGGCCTCGACCGCAGCTCTGGCAGCTACGAGGAAGTGGCCAAGGCCATTGAAGACTACGGCAGCGTGGAGATGTCCAAACTCGAGCGCGGCTTGAGCTGGATCAGCTTGTTCATCGCCTTGGCGCCAATGTTGGGCTTCATGGGTACGGTGATCGGGATGATCTCGGCCTTTGATAAGATTGCCGAAGCGAACACCATCAACGCCTCCATCGTTGCAGGCGGCATCAAGGTGGCATTGATCACGACCGTCTCTGGTTTGATCGTGGCCATCATCCTCCAAATCTTCTACAACTACATCCTGTCCAAGATCGACAGCATCGTGCTCGACATGGAAGAGGCCAGCATGGACCTCGTGGACTTGTTGTACAAGCGCAACCTCGAAGGAAAATAATCTGCACCATGGGAGACAAGACCATCAAAACGGTCCTGTCCGCTGTGCGGATGTTGGTCATCGTTGCCGGAGCCTTGCTCTGCATCATGATCACTTCCAAGAGTGGAGCAGACGAGACCTTCGTGGAGGGTCAGGAACGCTACGGCGCGCTCCTCGACAACCTCTTCTACATCATTTACGCAGTGGGCATCGCTTGCGGTGCAGCAGCTGTGTTGTTTGGATTGTACTTCTTTGCCACCAACCTGAAGGCCAAAATGGGCACGCTCATCGGCATCGCCGGATTTGCGGTATTGGGTTTGGTGAGCTTCTATGCCTTGGCTGATTCCACGGTCCTCCGTGCGTACGAAGCCAGTGGCATCACCGTGACGGAAGGCGAGAGCTTGTTCGCAGGCGGCGGCATGTACTTCGTGTACTTGCTCGGCCTCGTGGCCCTCGGCTCGATTGTGGTGGCTGAAGTCAACAAAGCAATCAAGTAAGGTCCATGGCACGCCGCGAATTGCAAGAAATCAATGCAGGCTCGATGGCGGACATCGCGTTCTTGCTCCTGATCTTTTGGTTGGTGACCACCACCATCGATTCAGACGAGGGCATCAAGCGACAGCTTCCGCCACCGGTTCCGCCAGACATTGACGTGCCGCAAGCCAAGGAGCAAAACGTCTTCAACGTGAAGGTGAACTTCCTCGACCAGCTTTTGGTGGAAGGGGAGCCCCTGGACTTGGACCAACTGAAGGACAAAGCGAAGAACTTCCTCATTGCCACAGGCGATGGTGTGATGTCGCACAACGTGGGTGCCAAGACCATCGGTCGCAACCGCGAAGTGGAGATGATCACCGGCGCCAACGGCAAGACCAACGCCGCGTTCCCCGAACGCG
>CAZGQI010000044.1:0-13364 GCA_964527895.1 uncultured Comamonadaceae bacterium
CAGGTCTTTCCCCATGCCGGAGAACTGGGCGCCTTGGCCCGGGAACACAAAAGCTGTCATGTCAAGAAAATTTCAAGGACAAACCTACAGCAAGGATTTGTTTTAGCTGGACGCCGGGGCCCATTTCACCTTCATCCCCGGGAATGTCCGGGTCGGGTTCTCGCAAAAGGAGTTCGACGTCCTTGTCGTAGATCAGGGTGAGGCCCAAGGTGGTCGACAGCCAGTCGTTCACCTTCAAGGTCAAGACATGATCCGAAAAGATGTCCACGGCCTCGGGCTCTTCGAGGTAGTTGCTAAAGAGGTCGAGACGCACGGCGTACGTGACATTTTCGGTGACCTGTTCCTTCAATCCAAGGCGGATGTAGCCCCCCACCTCATGACGTGCATTTGATCCGGGGGCAACCCCGAACATCCCTGCAGCCGACAGCGAATCGTCCAGAACATAGGTGGATTTCGACGTGAAAGGGGCGAGGAACACGGTGGTGGTGGGGGTCGGTTTCAAATCCAATCCGAGGGCCACCACGAGGTATCCAGGAGCCATGAAGCGTGACGTCACTTGTGAAGGGTCGGGGACCCCGTTGACCGCGGCGAAACCAGGGGCCATTTGGGTCCGGAAACTCCCGAGTGCCGTGAGCGCGCCCTTGTCTTTGAGTCGGTATCCGAGTTTGGAGGCCAACTCAATGCGGTCGTCCGTTTTCAGGATGATGTTCTCATCGGGGCGGTGGAGCAGGCCAAAAGCTGCATGGAGTTCAGTGTCCCACCCAAAGGTCGTGCCGTCGTATTCCCAGAACTGGTCGAGCTTGGCAATGAGGCTCGCCGAGCTTTGTCCACCGGCGGCCCATTGGCTCAACTGAACCTGGCTGAATTGCACATTGATCAGGGTCTCGTGCTTCTGGTAAACCGTGTCAGCATCACTGACAACGGGCGCCCGCAAGCGCGTTTCTTCGCCGCTTCCCAAGGGGGTGACAATCGACTGCGCCGCGAGGTTGCCCCACGCGAGCGCCACCAAACCGATCACCCAACGCATTTGCATCTCCTTCGAACCTTCTTGCGAATCAACGAACCATGGTCACGTGCCCCGTGTAAGTCTTGGCACCTTGGCCATCCTTCTTTTTGATGAGGATGCGCCACGCAAAGACCTCTCCACCACTGCTGTAGTGCGCTCCTTCTCCAGACAAATCGTTGCCGCCGATCCACGCTTTGTTCGGGTCGGTGGTGTAGAAGACACGGTCTCCGGAACGCGTGAACACGGAACACTCGTAGGTGGCGATGACATCCTGACCAATGATGGAGGGAAGCCAAGCGTCGTTCAGCCCATCGTTGTCGGGCGTGAAGGCTGTGGGCACGTAGATGTAGAGGTCAGTGTAGACCTCGATTTCTTGGGAGTACACGTCGGTGCACCCGTACTCGTTGACCACTTGCAACTGAGCATTGTAGAATCCAGCGGCCTCGTACTCCACTTCGGGATCCAATTCGCTGGAGCCTTCTCCGTTGCCGAAAGACCAAATGTTTTCGATTTGTCCCTCCGAGAGGTTCACAAACTCGACCACAGGATTCACGAAATCAATGACGGTGTCTGGCAACACTGCGAACTCGGCCACAGGTGGCGTGCGTCCTTCGAATGCATACACGTATTCCGTATCCACCGAGCATGTCAATTCATGGCCATCGATGATGTGCGTGTTGGACACCGTGAATTCTGCATTGTAGTACCCAGGGAATTCCACGTCGAGTACCAGGGGAGAGAGGAAATTCTCATAGGTCGGGTACCCCGGGATGGACATGGAGAAGTTGGCGGCCCCTGAGGAGGAGTTCAAAATCGACACCGTCGTGGGGAGACAAATGGAAGGCTGCTCGAAGGTCAACTCCGGCACGGGCAGACCTCGGACTGTGAAAGGCACGTTGGAGGTGGTTTGTGCACATCCGTAGCTGTTGGTGATTTCAAGCACCACGTTCAACACCCCTGCGGTGTCCACGCAAATCGAGGGGAAGGGGGTGGTCAAGTCGTCCGTGACCAAGTTGTTTTGGATCAAATCTCCCAAGGGAGTCACAAACCACTCGTAGCTCAGGCTGTCTCCCTCACACACGCTGTAGGTCGCGGTGTCATGAAGGACGGGCACGCAGTTCAGATTCTCAATGTCCAAGCAGGCCTGCGGTGCTTCCAAGGAGAAGTTGGGCAGCGGGGTGGGGTTGACCACCGTGCTGTCGACGGCGGAACTCTCGCAGAACACCGTCTCCCCATTCACAAGCGTGTGCTCGTACCGGACGGTGACTTTGGTCGAGTCGGTGAAGGGGCACTCTGTAGGGTTGACAAAATTGACGCAGAAGCCATCGTTGTTGCTGCCTGCTTCGTTGTCCCAGAAGTACAACACGTCCACCCCCGACAAATCTTCATTCAGCAGGGCAACTTGCATGCAATCCGTGGAGGGGGAGCATTGGTCCTCCAGCAGTTCGTCGGTGATGTCGAGAATTGGCGTGGCCACCACCTGCATTTCGTAAGACACCGTTTCGGAGAGGCATCCATTGTCATCTTTCACGTACACCGAGAAGATCAGGTTGGGTTCAGCCTCAGGAGTGACGCCGTTGGCCGAGGAGACGTCGAGGCCAAACGTCGTGGCACCGAGGTTGACCATGGAAGTGTCTGCATTGGACGAAGCCGTCCACGTGGGCGTGTAAGTGAACGCTCCGTTGGGGTCGCTGACCTCGCAAATGACGGATCCCACGCCATCTTGACAAATCCCCGCATCGCCGTCCACGCCAATGACTGGGTTGGCGATCACGTCGAATGTTTCCGTGCCGAACGTGCTGCACAAGATGGTGTCCGCTTGGGCAAAGTAGGCACGGTACTTGGTCACTTCAAACGTGGTTTCCTCGCTCTGCAGTGAGAAGGAGACGGTGTTGCTCACCTCGTTCATGACAGCCAGGCCGGCCGAAGTCCAGTAGTCGTACGTCACGTTTTCTGGCATGTCGGTGTTGAGGTCCTGGAACGTGAGTACGTCGCCATCGCAATACGGCACAGGATCTCCATCAAAGTCCATTTCCAACTCAGGCTCGTCAAAAATGACGAGAAGAATGTCTTCGGTCGCTTCGCAGGTGACGGTTTCAGTGTCACTCACTTCATACACCAACCCTCCGGTCACCTCGATGACGTCGCCGTGCGTCGGGTCGAACAACACCAAAGTCTGGATGAAGTCTCCTGTCGGCGCATAGCTGGGGAAGAAAACGGGGTCCTCGAGGTCGCCATCCAACGTGGTGAAATCGACGTTCCAGGTGTATACATCGCCTCCTGTCGCAAGTACTTCAAGGGTGTCGTAGGAGCAAACAAACGGACGTTCCAGTCCAACCACTGCGCGCTCCAATGCGGTGATGGAAACCACCGTCGGAGGTGAAGACAAACATCCGTAGCTGTCGGTGACCGTGACGTTGAAGTTTTGGTCAAACGTGCCATCCAGGGTGTTCTCGTATTGTGCTTCGACGGTGACCACGTCTGAGGGGTTGGAGGTGGTGTTGATTTGGTCAATCGTGCTTCCACTCCAATCCCATTCCCAAGTGATGCCAGTGCCGTTGAGGGTGGTGGCTCCCGCATCCAAGGTCACGCTAAGCTCCACGTCGTCTCCGTCGCATACATGGGTTGCTGAAGGGCTCCAAGAAATGACTGGGGTGGGCAACACTTGGAAGCTCCAAGGCTCCTCGACCACGCATTGGAAATCGGCTGGGGTGGGGGCGCCGTAGGTGTATATCACATTGGCAACACCTTCAATGAGCGTGGGCGAATCCAACGGGCCCGAAGCTTCCACATCCACGAAAATGACATTGTCGTCGGTGCTTGGCAAGGGCTGCAAGGTCAAATTGCCTGAGCCATCGTCGACGAATTGCGCCCACTCATAGGCAATGCCGCCTCCAAAGACGACGTCTGCTTCCAAAATCAGGTCGGCCCCTTCGCACATGATGAGATCATCGGCAGGTCCGCTGTTGTCATCCGCCATGATGGAGAAAGCGGGGGCGTTGCTTCGACGCATTTGGAACGGTGCCTCCGTGAAGCATGTGAGTCCGGCCTCGTCGTAGGTCACGCCTTGATAGAAGACAAAGGTGTTCTGTAATGGACCCGTTGCGGTCTCGAAGTAATCCGGACTCAACGAGATGTCGATGCCTGCAGCAGGGTCCGCGGTGCTCCAAGTGAGGTCAGGGAGTCCGTTCTGACCATACACCGTAAGGACTTCGCATCCGGTGATGGTGGACTCCCAATCTTGACCGATGCACACGTAAGGGTTGTCTGCTTCTGCAAGTGGATTGGGGTAGACCTCCGCCACTTCTTCCCACGCTGCAGTGATGGAGCAGCCTGCAATGGTCGCGGTCAATCCCAAGCTGAGCAATTCTGGTCCCACAAAATCTTGGAGCGGGACGTCCGCCAAAGAGGGGGTGGCGGAGACATTCAAACCTGTCCCATTCAAGGCGAGGGCAATGCCGTTCAAATCCGCATTCCATGCATACAGCACATCGTCAACGTTCAGCCCGTCATCCACGGAAATGTTCGACAGGACCACGTCGATGACAGTGCCCGAACATGCAGCCTCGGGAATCACGGTCAAATCGCCCAACACAGGAAGCTCAATGATGGTGATTGTGTTGACGGGAGAAGTGCCCACGCAGCCCTCTTGGTCTGTGACAGTCAACATCACGCTTCCCTCGTCGGGAATGACACCCCCTTCAGCGACTTGGATGTCGGTCACGGCATCGCTGGGCGTGTCAAGGACAAATGCTGCGGGGTCGTCTTCGTTGGACCAAGCGTAGGTCAGTCCTCCTTGTCCGGTCCCTGGAACAGGTTCAGCTGTCAACGTCTCGGTGGAACCCACACAAATGGCGTCCGGAGCAGTGATGTTGACTTCGGGGGTTTGCAACACATCCAACGTCAGTTCCCATGTGCTTGCACATTGAATCACCGTGTAGTCGGAGGCGACGTCCAAGAGAAGGGGGAGGGGGACGGAGCCGTCGGAAGGAATGCCAATGTCACTCCATGGCAGGTTGAGGAGCAGGTTGCCGTTGTCGTCAACCCCGTCGAAGGTTGTTCCCGCGCTGTTGGTCCAAGAAAGGGTGGAGGCCCCAACCAATGTTCCTTCCCAATCCGTGCCCGCGCACACATCGTTGTCGGTGACGAGGCTGACTTCAGGATTGGGATACACGGCCACGGCTTCAGTCCAAGATTGTTGACTTTGACACGTGCCGTCGTCCACGTCCAGCACCAAATCAAGGGTGACCGGCTCGAGGCTGGCGTCAAATGGAGCGTCGGGCAGAAGCAAGTCGATCACCTCATCTTCAAAGTTGCCCACATTGGAGACGGTGTAGGTCACGCCATCGCTTCCCAGGACACTCCATGTGTAGGTTGCCGGATCCGTCAAGGCCGCATCCGTGGAGATGTCATCCAGGTTGAGTGTCAGCACCTGTCCGGAGCACAACACGTCGTCGGACCACATCACATTGACAGCTTCAGGCAAGTCCAAAATGTCAATGCTCGTGGAGGTCTCCGCAGTGCAACCCAACTCGTCAACCACCGTCAATGTCACCTCTCCCAAACTTTCCGAGGTTCCATTGACCAAAGTGACAATGGCTTCGGAATTCGAGGGTGCTCCCGCAGGCGTGATGACAAAGGCTGCAGGAACACTCGAATTGTTCCACGAGTACACCAAATCACCGCCATTGGGGTTGAGGGTCACCTCACCCTGAATCGTCAAGGATCCTTCGTCACAAATGGTCCAATCCAAAGGCAGTGCGGGCAGTTCAGGATTGTCAAACAGATCGAAGACATACGACGTGGTCGTGATGCATGTCAAGCCACTTGTGCCCGTGGCCTCTGCCTCAATCGTGACGTCCAAGGATTCAAACGAGGCCTCAGGAAGGGTCACGGAAATGGCATTGTTGGTCGTGGTGACGTTGCTGCCGTCGTTCAAGGTCCAAACGTAGTCGATGCTTTGATTCGTGCACCCGGTCGTTTCGATGTTGTCCGTCAGGTCGAGCACCAAATCTGTGCCCTTGCACATCGTGGAGGCCGTCGTGACTTCAGGTTCAGGCAGGGCCACGACCTCAAGCGCAACGGTTTGTTCTTCTGACGCGCATTCAAGTTCCTCGCCATCGATCAGGAAGGTTTCGGTCACCACCAAGCTGATCACATCGCCGCATGACACATTGTCGATGTCAGGTGTTGCTGTGGTGGCACCTTGACCCACGGAAGCGTTGCCCGTTGTGGACCAATCGTAGGCGTATTGGGCTCCTGCGACCACCCCTGTGGGGACGACGGTGGAGCCTTCGCACGCCTCCGCGAAGGTGGCGTTGGCGACGGGAAGGTTTTCCACCTCGACCAAACCTTCAATGGGGTCACCCACACATCCAAAGTCGTCTGTGGGCGTGGCCTCGACCACGTACTGACCCGCACTGGGGAAGTTCACGCCAGGCAGAAGAAGGATCCCTTCGAGGGCAGTGTTGTTTGTGGGGATGTCTTCAACCGTTCCCATGGCGCCATTGGGCAGTTCCCAAGTGACATCAACGGCTTGTCCAGTGATGTTCTGCACGATGAGGCCTGCGTCACTCTCTGCGCAAATGGTAGCGTCGCCCGTCGTCCAAATCAGCTCAGGCTTGGGACTGACATTCACCTCAAAGTCGAGGGTGTTCTCACATGATGTCCCATCGGCCCAAACCGACGTTTGGGTGACCGTTCCGGTCACCTCCAACTCAAACGATTCCCATGAGAGAGACAAAGGAGATGACGCACTTGGTGGAACGCTGCTCGTCCAAACAAAGGTCTCCGCAGGGTCCGCGTTTGAAACGTTGTCGAGGAAGATGGTCAAGTTCGCTCCTTCGCAGACCAAATTGCCGTCAATGCCTCCTGAGACCACCAGGTCAATGCTGCCTGGGGTGTGCACCACTTGGTTGATTTCGGCCGTGCTGCTGCAAGCGGCTTCCTCTCCATATAGCGCGTAGGTCAACGTGACCTCTTGGGAAAACAGCTCGCCATCGAGGGGGCTGACGTAGGTGTTGGAGACCAAGTCCGTGCCGCCGTTGCTCCAAACCGCAGTGGCGGTAGGCAATGAGCCTTCAGCCATGGCAAACAGGGAGAGGTCGAGGTCGCCAAAAACGACGGCATCTTCCCCCGCACAAATGGGGTCAGAGCTGAGAGCAAAAGAAGGAAAGCTGACCACTTCGACGTCCAAGCTCGTGCTGGTTGCCCCGCACTCATTGTCCGCAGTGGCCACGAATGTGTAATGCCCCACCCCCAAAGAGCCAGAGTTGAAAGACATGTTGATGCTGGGACCGTCGCAGGCCTCACCTTCTTCATCCATGACAGCATCTGAGGCCAACACAGTGCCCAAATCGTTTTCGAACGTGTAGGAGAGAGACATGGGGACTTCTCCAACGGTGAAGGACGCAACGGCGCCGTTGGTGGCTCCGCCGTCGCAGAACAAGACCCCACCCGGCACTTCGTCAGGTCCTGCATCAAACCCACTCAAGACCGGGGTAGAGGGGGCGTCTGCCGCAATCACCGTGACTGGCTGAACATTCTGGCTTGCGTTGACGGCGTAAATGATGTAGGGCTCCACACCCACCGTGAAACACCCTTCCACCAGCGGCGTGAAGGCAAGCGTGGTGGACGTGGACCAATCACTCAATTCATCGCCCAATGCGCCAAGCTGAACGAACTGGTCCAAGTCAACATCGCTCAGCGCGATGCCGTTGTGCGAGACGGTCCAAGGAACGTCTGTGATGGTGCTTTGGTCATTGTCAAAACCAGTCAGTTCAAATGTAATTTCCAGTCCCAAACAGGAGGTGGGGCCGCTGGAAGGAACAATCGTGGCCGGAGGCAACGCGGTCATTGTCGAGGTCGTTGCCAACATGCCTTGGGGCGAGGCCAAGCAGAGCAAAAAGGACAACACCCACCAGCCCTTTGCACACTTGGCAAGGACGCGGTTGTTGAGGCGTGTGAATCGTGGGTTCATTCAGATGAGGAATGTTCAGTCAGGCAAGTTACGGAGGACAGGTCACGCACACCGAATCCCCCCGGGAGAAGTTGTTCGCGTTCGTGGACAACATGTCCATCCAAAGAGAGGACGCTTTTCAAGCCTCAAGTGTTGATTCCTTGTCGCAAGAGGCCCTCAAATCACCTTGTTGTCCCCTCTAACTTGGCAACCAAATATCTAATTCTCTCCTTCATGAAACATCTTACGTTTTGTGCGCTCCTGTTTGCAGGACTCACAACTTTGGGTTCGGCCCAATATGACCTGACGGTCGAGCCGTCCCCAGCCGTCCAGGAAGGGTTGACGACCTACCGCTTTTACGTCAACATGGCCGATGCCACGGACCGCATGAGCGCGGTCTACGGCAATGACGAGGCCGGACTGTTCATTTCCACACCTGATGGTGCGTACAACAGCGCGTTCAATTCAAGCTGGAATGCTTCGGGCATCAACCCCGCATTTTTGGGCGCCTTCCCAGAACTGGCGGACGACACGTATGCCACCATTGGTTTGATGGGCCCCGCATCCACTTCCGGTGTGGAAGGTGCAGCAGACCCTTCGATTGTGGAGGATGCGGCACAACCCATCACACCCTACTTTCTGACCCCCGGGGCGACCAACCTGGAAAGCACCACCTTGACGGGTTCTTCTTGGTACGTGTTGAACACCGCAGGCAATGGATTGCCTGATGAAAACCTCCAAGTGTTGATTTTGCAGGTCACCACAGCAGGTGGGGTGTCAGGCACCCTCAATTACCAGGTGTTCCCGTTTGGACTCGGCGAAAACAACACCCTCGTGTCTTCCAGCTTCAATGTCTCTCCTCCAGTGGATGTGGAAGGTTGCACGGATGTCAACTCTTGCACATTCAACCCCGAGGCCACCATCGACGACGGCTCTTGCCTGTACCTCGACGCGATCGGAGTATGCGGCGGCGACTGCACAGAAGCTTCGCCTGACAGCCCCACAGTGTGTGCAGGAGATGAAGTGTACGGATGCATCAATTTGGACGCTTGCAACTACGATCCCAACGCCAACGTGAGCGACGGTTCCTGCGTCGGGACACCCGACGGTTTCTGCGATTGTGATGGCTTGGTGGCAGATACGGACAACGACGGCGTGTGCGATGAAGACGAAATCTTCGGGTGCACTGACGGGATGGCGTGCAACTACGATGCGGCTGCCACCGAAGAAGACGGTTCATGTGAATTCTGCTCTTGCGCAGAATCTGCCTTCACCTTGTCTGTGGATTCGTTCCCTGCCGTGCAGGAAGGTCTGACGACGTACCGCGTGTATGTCAACACCTTGAGCAGCACAGACCGATTGAGCGCGGTCATTAGCAACGCGGACAACCCCTTGACCATCGACGTTCCCGAAGGAGCTTGGAACAGCCCCCAAACCACGACCTGGAATGCAGCAGGGGTGAACCCCGCATTGTTTGTGGAGTTCCCGAACATCGTGGACGACTCTTACGCCACCATTGGCTTGACCGGTCCTGCAGCGCCGCTTGGTTCGGAATACGCCGATCCGACGTTGGTGGACCCCGACTTGGCCTTGACCACCTTGTTCACCGTCGATGGTGAGACAGGTTTCACGTCCAACACCGATCCCGGCTTGGGTTGGTTCGTGTTGAACACGGCGGCGAATGGCTTGCCTGACGCCGACGGCCGCATCTTGGTCATGCAAATCACCACGGCAGGCAGCATTTCCGGCACCTTGAACTACCAAGTGTTCCCTCAGGGAAATCAGGCCGCCGACATCTTGATGACGTCCACGTTTGACGGCGTGGGCACGTTTGGCCAGGTCAATGTGTGTGGGTGCATGGAGGCCAATGCCTGCAACTACAACCCCGACGCCAACTACGACGATCCCAACGACGCATGTGATTACGATTCTTGCAACGGTTGCATGGACATGGAGGCGTGCAACTTTGATGCCACGGCCACCATTGACGATGGAACCAATTGTGTGTACGCTGCAGAAGGGTACGACTGTGATGGCAACTGTCTCGGCGCCGACACCAACATGAACATGGTTTGCGACGCTGAAGAAACAGGATGCATGGACATGATGGCGTGCAACTTTGACGCGAACAACGTGTTTGAAGACAACGACCAGTGTGTCTACGCGGAAGCGGGCTACGATTGCGACGGCAACTGCTTGGACGACGCCGATGGCGACGGTGTTTGCGACGAATTTGAAGTGCCAGGTTGCACGGATGCCATGGCTTGCAACTACAATGCAGATGCCACCGATGACGACGAATCCTGCGTGTTCGCGGACGATGCGTGTGAGGAATGCGCAGACGACGGAAGCGTGGTGTTGAACGACATCGACGGTGATGGGGTGTGCGACGACGACGAAATCGAAGGATGCTTTGACGAAGCGGCGTGCAACTACAATGCAGACGTGACAGACATCAACAACGATCTCTGCGAATACGCTGAAGAGTTTTACGATTGCGATGGCAACTGCTTGAACGACGCCGATGGCGACGGTGTTTGCGATGAATTGGAAGTGGCGGGTTGCACCAACATCATTGCGTGCAACTACGACGAGCTTGCCACAGACGACGACGGTTCATGCGCGTTCCCCGGTGATGCGTGCGACGATGGTGACGAAAACACCATCAACGACGCGTACAACGACGATTGCGAATGTGTGGGTGAAACGGAAGACGGTGTGGATGAAACGCGCATCGCCTTCGGCATGTTCCCCAACCCCACCACGGGTGAGGTGACCTTGACGGTTGCCGGTTTCCACAGCGGGGTGACGGTCCAAATCATGGACGGCGCGGGCCGTGTGGTTTGGGCAGAGCAAAACGTGGCCCTTCAGGGCAACACGGTGCTCAACTTGGCGGGCCTCAGCAGCGGCACGTACAACGTCATGCTCAGCGACGAGCGCGGCGTGAGCGTGAAGCGTTTGGCCATCCAGCACTGATCTAGGATTCCAGAGGGCTTAGGCCCCAAAAAAAGGATTCATTCAACAATCTACTTGAAAGCCCGGGAAACGTCCCGGGCTTTCTCTTTTCCCAAAAAAGTTAACACCCGTAGGGGCGCATGAGGTCAACGTTTCGGCGGAGCCTCCGCCCTGCAAAAGAATGGCATGCAACAGGTTGGGGTGCATTCGTGGTTTTCTCTACGAGCTTCATCGAAGCCCAGCCTCTGTTCATCGGAGGTTGGGCTATCTTGCCACCGAATCACAACCAAATCCTAACCATGAAGAATTTGACTCTGGGAGCAGTGCTCCTCTTCATCCTTCAGACCACGGGCTTTGCCCAGTATACGTTGACTGTGGATGCGGCACCCGCTGTGACGGCGGGCTTGACCACCTACCGTTTCTACGTGGACATGCAAGACCCCACGGACCGCATGAGTGCAGTGTTTGGCAACGACCAAGCAAGCCTCCTTGTGAACGCGCCTGGTGGTGCATTCAACAGCGCGTTCAACAGCTCATGGAACGCGTCGGGGATCAACCCTGCGTTCTTGCCTGTGTTCCCCGACTTGGCGGACGACACGTTCGCCACCATCGGTTTGATGGGGCCAGCGTCCACGTCGGGCATTGCCGGTGCAGCCGATCCTTCCATTGTGGAGGACAGCAACCAGCCCATCACAACGTTCTTCCTGACGCCAGGTGCGACCAATCTGGAAAGCACCACCCTCACAGGCGCATCTTGGTACGTGTTGAACACGGCAGCGAACGGCCTCCCGGATGCAAACCTTCAGGTGTTGATCATGCAGGTCACCACATCTGGCGACATCTCGGGCCAAATGAACTTTCAAGTGTTTCCGCTTGGTGTAGGGGTTGACCAACAACAAGTGAGCATTGAATTTGACGGTGTAGGAACGTTTGAAGGTGGCACCCTCGTAGAGGTTCTGGGCTGCAATGATGCCAACGCGTGCAACTACAACCCTGAAGCCACCACCAACGACGGTTCCTGCCTTGAATTCGACGAATGCGACGTGTGTGGCGGAGACGGCATCGCAGAAGGTGAATGCGATTGTGACGGCAATGTCGTGGACGCATGTGGAGAATGTGGAGGCGACGGAAGTGAGTGCACGGGTTGCACCATTGCAACTGCATGCAACTATTTGGCCGGGGCTGTCGTGAGTGACAATGCTTCGTGTGTCTTCGCAAATGGTCCTTGCGAGTCGTGCATCGGAAATGGCTCAGATGGCACGGGAAGTGTCATTGACACGGCAGACGAATGCGGTGTCTGCGATGGCCCCGGGGCCATCTACGAGTGCGGTTGTGACGATGTTCCTTCCGGTGACTGCGACTGCGGCGGGAACCAGCTCGACGCCTTGGGCGTGTGCGGTGGAGCCTGCGCGGCAGATGCGAACGGCAACGGCGTGTGTGACGATGCTGAAATTCCCGGTTGCACCGAGAGCGCAGCGTGCAACTACAATGCAGCAGCCACGGAGGATGACGGGTCCTGCGACTTCTGCTCATGTGCCCGGGCGAGCGATTACACGTTGACGTTGGAAGCTTCTCCCGCAGTGACTGCAGGTTTGACGACCTACCGTTTCTACGTGGACATGCAGGATGCGACAGACCGCATGAGCGCGGTGTTTGGCAACGACCAGGCGAGCTTGCTCGTGAGCACGCCAGGTGGCGTGTTCAACAGCGCGTTCAACAGCTCTTGGAACGCATCGGGCATCAACCCAGCGTTCTTGCCTATGTTCCCTGACTTGGCGGACGACACGTACGCCACGATTGGCTTGACCGGTCCCGCGTCCACTTCAGGCATCGCAGGCGCCGCCGATCCTTCGATTGTGGAGGATGCCAATCAACAGATTACCCCTTACTTCCTGACGCCTGGAGCGACAAGCCTTGAGAGCACCACCCTCACGGGCGCTTCTTGGTACGTGCTGAACACGGCGGCCAACGGATTGCCTGATGCAGACGGACGTGTGCTCATCATGCAGGTGACCACCTCTGGTGACATTTCAGGCCAAATGAACTACCAAGTCTTCCCACTCGGTGTGGGTGCAGACCAGCAGCAAATCAGCGTGGCGTTTGAAGGTGCAGGCACCTTCGGGGCCAGCCTTGCCTGTGGTTGTACGGACAGCACTGCCACGAACTACGACGAGACTGCGGAATACGACGACGGCTCATGTGAGTACGAAGTGCTCGGCTGTACGGATGAGATGGCCTGCAACTACGACATGGGTGCCAATACGGATGACGGTTCTTGCCAGTATACCGACGAGTGCGGTGTGTGCGGCGGTGACGGCATCCCAGCCGGCGACTGCGATTGCGAAGGCAACCAACTCGACGCCTTGGGCGTGTGTGGTGGTGACTGCGCTGCGGACGCCGATGCCGATGGCATCTGTGACGACGTAGACGACTGCGTGGGCGAGC
>CAZGQI010000045.1:0-12489 GCA_964527895.1 uncultured Comamonadaceae bacterium
TCGCCCAGGCGCTTCTTGCGGTTTTCCTCGTACTCGCTGTACGTGCCTTCAAACCAGTACGCCTGGCTGTCTCCCTCAAAGGCAAGGATGTGGGTGCAGATGCGGTCCAAGAAGTAGCGGTCGTGGCTGATCACCACAGCACACCCGGCAAATCCTTCGATGCCTTCTTCCAATGCGCGCAATGTGTTCACGTCGATGTCGTTGGTCGGCTCGTCCAGCAACAGCACGTTGGCCTCTGTCTTGAGGGTCATGGCCAAGTGCAGCCGGTTGCGTTCCCCTCCGGACAACACGCCACACTTCTTTTGTTGGTCGGCGCCGTTGAAGTTGAATTTGCTGACGTAGGCACGACTGTTGAAGAGCTGACCGCCAATCTCCACCTGCTCGTTGCCGCCTGACACGACTTCCCACACGGTTTTGTTGGGATCGATGTCGGCGTGGCGCTGGTCCACGTAGCCCACCTTGACCGTTTCGCCCATGTCGATGTTTCCACCGTCCGGGGTCTCTTCGCCCATGATCATGCGGAACAACGTGGTCTTTCCGGCACCGTTGGGTCCAATGATGCCCACGATGCCCGCAGGCGGAAGCTGGAATGTGAGATTCTCCACGAGGAGCTTGTCCCCAAACGCTTTCGTCAGGCCGCTCGCTTCAATGACCTTGTTTCCAAGACGCGGGCCGTTGGGAATGGGAATGTTGAGCCGAGCGTCCTTTTCCTTGGTGCCCTCTGCAAGCATGCTCTCGTAGTTGTTGATGCGGGCCTTGTTCTTGGCGCGACGCCCTTTGGGGCTTTGACGAATCCAGTCGAGCTCGCGGTCAAGTTCTTTCCGGCGCTTGCTCTCGTGCTTCTCTTCCTGGGCCAAACGCTTGCTCTTCTGCTCCAACCACGACGCGTAGTTGCCCTCGTAGGGAATGCCCTCGCCTCGGTCGAGTTCGAGAATCCATCCCGCCACGTTGTCGAGGAAGTAGCGGTCGTGCGTTACGCACAGCACCGTGCCCTTGTACTGTTCAAGGTGCTGCTCCAACCAATCGATGGATTCCGCATCGAGGTGGTTGGTCGGCTCGTCCAACAACAAGACGTCGGGCTGCTGCAACAACAAGCGACACAAGGCCACCCGACGGCGCTCTCCCCCACTCAACTCAGAAATCTTTTGGTCGTCTGGCGGGCAGCGAAGGGCGTCCATGGCGATGCTCAGCTTGGTGTCGAGCTCCCACGCGTCGAGGGCATCGATTTTGTCTTGGACAGCCGCCTGGCGGTCCATGAGCTTTTGCATTTTGTCGGGATCGTTGAGGATCTCCTCCTCCATGAACTTCATGTTGATTTCCTCGTACTCCTTCAACACGTCCACAATTTCCTGCGTGCCTTCCTCCACGATTTCGCGCACCGTCTTGGATTCATCCAAGTCAGGCTCCTGTGAGAGATAACCGACGGTGTACCCATCGGCCCACACCACGTCACCCTGGAATGTCTCGTCCAGGCCCGCAATGATTTTCATCACCGTGGATTTACCCGCGCCGTTGTTTCCGATGATGCCAATTTTGGCCCCGTAGAAGAACGAGAGATAGATGTCCTTGAGGATGTGCTTGCCGGTGGGGGTCGTCTTGTTGACCTTCACCATGCTGAAGATGACTTTCTTGTCGTCCGACATGAAGGAAGAGATTCAGGGTAAAACAAAAGGCACGAGGCCCGCGCGAAGTTAGGCCTCAGGAGAGCCTTGAACCAAGGTCAAAACGGTGATTTCAGGAGGCATTCCCACACGCCCGGGAAAGCCCAAGACGCCGAACCCTCGGTTGACATGAAGGTACTGTTGGCCTTCGAGGTACAACCCACCCCAACGCTTGTACGTCAAGGAAGAGGGCGACCATTTGATGCCCAACCATGGGATTTCAATGCCCATCTGCATTCCGTGTGTGTGGCCGCTCAAGGTCAACTCCACGGGAGCCTTGTCGTTCATGATTTCCAATTCGTAGTGCGTGGGGTCGTGGCTCATCAACACCGTGAAGGCATCTTCTGCCCCACTCCCTTCCAAGGCCTTGCTCAAATCGCCGCTCTGACGGAATCCTTTGCCCCAATTTTCCACGCCCAAGAGCACCATGCGCTCGCCATCTTTTTCCCACACCACGTGGTCGTTGTCGAGCATCTTGAAACCCATGCGCGACTGGATGTCCTTCAGCTGGGCGATGCTCGCAGTGCGCTCCTCCTTGGTGAAGGGGCCGTAGTCCGCGTAGTCGTGGTTGCCCATGACACTGAATTTGCCCAAGGGCGCTTTCAATTTTGCAAAGGCCTCGACCCAAGGCTCCGCTTCCTCCGCCAGCTCGTTCACCAAGTCTCCCGTGAAAACCACCACATCGGGCTTCAGGGCTTGGACTTTTTCCAGGGCGGCCAGCACAGGTTGGGGCGTTCCGTCGAATGAACCCAAGTGCGCGTCGCTCAATTGCACCATTTTCAGTCCCTCGAACGCCTTGGGCACCTTGGGGTGACGCACCTTGATGTCGCGCACCTTGTATGCGTATTTGCCGCGGGTGATGCCGTAGCCCATGCCCAAAAACGCAAACACCCCCAACCCTTGGCCGAGGATGTTGAGGAAGGACCCTCGGGCCATGGCGCCGTCGGTGGTTTGGCCTGTCACTTTCAACCAACCCAACACGCCCAAGGCGCGAAGCTCATCCACCAATTGCACTGCACTCACGAAGAGCTTGGGGATGGTCAATGCAAACGTCACCGACATGATGGTGCGCAACAAAACCGGATGGGTGCCTCTCCACGTGGGCCACATGAAAAACGCGGCCAAAAACGCCGCCCAAACCACCACGTGGATGGACCACCAGACGGTTTTGGCGGTGGGCCACCAAGACATGGCCCCGTAAGCCTTCCACAACGACCGAAACGTCAGGGTTTCGAGGATCAAAAAGAAGACGGTGACGAAGGTCAATCCAATCAAAATGCGCTCTAGCATGGTGGGGTCGTTCTCAAGGAGGACAAAGGTACGCCCTCGTTACCTCGCTGGAAGGGCGTTTGTTCACGTCAAGGCCGCTTCCAACGTGTCCAAGGACGCATCGGAGGCCAGTGGGGAGAGCCCTTTTGAAGAAAGCACGTGAATCGAACTCACCTCCACAACATCAGCAGGCGCCTGTTGCATCCATCGGTGCACGCCCCTCAAGTCGTGGGTGGCCATCATCACGCTTCCGCCGCGGTTCAGATGTGTGGTGAGCATCCCCCAGAGATGTCGTTGACCGCGGACGTCCAAAAAAGCCGTCGGCTCGTCCAACATCAACCAGTCGTTCGATTGCAGCATGGCCCGAGCGACCATCACCTGCTGCGCCTGTCCGTCGCTCAGTGTGGACAGCCTTTGGTTCAACCAAGGCTCCAACTGGGGGTGATGCGACACTGCCTCCTCCCATGGGCCGGACAACGAAAGCACTTCCGCCACGGTGAGCCCCACATGCTTGGGCGGCATGGAGGGCACAAAGGCCACGTGCTTCCCCCACGCGCGAGGATCGTTGGCGTCCAAAGAGCCTGACCCTTCGTCCAACCTGATGTGTCCGGCAAGGGACGGTTGGACCCCCAAGACGGTTCGGAGCAAGGTGGTCTTTCCTGCGCCGTTGGCACCCAGCACAACGTGCATGCCCCCCGCGCCGAAAGACATGGTCATAGGCCCTGTCAAGGGATGCGTGTGCCCCACGTTGACGTTGTTCAAGACCAAATTCATGACCAATCGTGGGTTCGTTTCCACAGGACGGCCAAGACGACGGGTGCACCGAGGATGGCCAACACCGCATTCAACGGCCAATGCATGGACATGCTGTCCGTCCACCTCACCACGCCGTCGGCGAGCAGCGCCAGCAATCCACCCCACATGCCGATGCCTTGAATGGCGTCCATGTGACCTCGTTTGGGATGAAAAAAGCGATACACATGTGGAGTGGCCAAACCAAGAAATGCCAGCGGGCCACACACCGAGGTCACCACCCCCAACACCAAGCCGGTGATCAACAAAATCTCCGCGTGCAGGCGGGCTTTGGGGACGCCCATGGTTTGGGCCAAATCCTCTCCAAGCGTCCACATGTCCAACCATTGGGCACGGCGCATCATCCACATGCCCAACATCACTTGGAGCGTCATGCAAGACAACGCCTGCAAAAAGCTCGCTTTGCCAAACGTCCCCATGCCCCAGAACACATAGGTCTGCAGGGCCTCGGCCGTGGCGGACGATTGCAACACCGTCACCACGGCGCTGACCGCATAGCTGATCATCAGTCCAAACACCAAGGTGGTCACCGGCGACACGAAGCGGCGTGCCCCCACGCCAATCAACAGCAGCACCGCAAAACACCCCACGGCAGCGGCCATCCACGCCGGCAACGCCAAACCGAGCAACACCGCCAGGGCGACCCCGAGCGATCCCCCGGAGGTGATGCCCAAGACGCCAGGCCCTGCCAGTGGATTCCGAAACCATGTCTGCATGAGCAAGCCCAGCCATCCGAGCAAGGTGCCAGAAACCATGGCCGTCGTGGCCCGGGGCACCCTCACCTCTTTCACAATGGTGGCGTGCAATTCATTCACCTCCCCTCCTGTCAACAACGCGCCCAACAGCGCGCCCCAGGCAATGTCAACCTCGCCCAAGGCCACATGCAGGCCGAGGGCCAAAAGCATCAACAGAAACACAAGGCGGGTCTTCATGGCTGTTGGGAAGGTCGCTCGAGTTTTTCAAACACCCCATGGGGCCCCTCAGAATTGGATTGCACCAATGCAGCCAAATCCTCGAGCACCCACTCGGGATGCGCCACCACTTCGCCAAAATAGTCCACCTCTGCGGTGTTGCATACCCAGACCTCATCGACGGCCTTCATCACCTCTGCGTGTCTGGGATCCATGGCCACCACGTCGCGTTCGTTGACCCCATCCTTGTCGTACGTCACCAGCACCCATGCGTCGGTCTTTGACACCAATTCGAGCATGGACTCCAGGCTCAAGGCCACGTTGCTTTGGTCGTCCACGGTTTCCAATGCGTACGTGCCACCGGCATCTTCAATCCACTGCGCCACGAAGCTGTCCTTGCCGGGAGCGTGCCAAACGCCGTCCGCCACGCTGCCCGTGAACACGCGTTTGCCATGGCCCACAGAGGCATTCGTGGCTGCATCATAACGGGCTTCGACGGCCCTGAATGCCTCTGCTCCTGCCGTCGAATCTCCGGCAAGCCACGCCAAGGCCACCATCCACTCTGCCCGTCCGAGGGGATGGGGCTCCAAGTATTCCGTCACGGGAACCCAAGGCCAGTTTCGCTCCTTCAAGTCTTGATGTGGGCCCGTCAAAATGCTCCCGGGATTCACCAGCGTGATGATTTCCGCATTCAACCCGCCGTCTCCGCTCACATCTCGGACTGCAGTCGAGTCCGCCCACGTCAAGACCTTTTGGTTTCGCAAATACTTCAGCGAAGTGCATCCACGCCAACCGTCCAACCCTGCACCTTCCTCCAGCAAATGCACATGGGTCGTGCTCGACGTCACGAAACCCCTGTCGCGGTCGACCACCACGTGAGGTACGCCTTCCCCCACTTTGACCCCGTCACGGCTGTTCGCGGCTGACACCGTGGCAAGCACCTTTCCAGTGCGGGGTTGGCGCACGACAAGCGTGGTTTGGCCTTGGTCAGACACGGCCCAGGCAAACCCTTTCGCATGCTTGGGCTGAATCCAACCGGCCTTCAACGCGTCCCCCTCCTTCGTGGAAGGTTGGCAGCCCAGGAGGAGAATCCCCACCAGACACAGCAAATCCAAACCGCGAAGAGGTGCTCGAAACATGACCTCAAAGGTAGGACCTCTGCGTACCTTCGGGTCATGGCGAAGGACAAACAGCTGGCGCAGAATCTCAACGAAGACCGAATGCGCATGCGCCTCTCTGACCTGGAACGCATTTTGAACAAAGTGCGCCAAGGCGGAGGCCCCAAACGCATCGAAAAGGAACACGCCAAGGGAAAATGGACGGCCCGCGAGCGCTTGGACCGGTTGTTTGACCCCGGATGTGAACGGCTTGAAATCGGTGCCTTGGCAGGTCATGGCATGTACGAGGAGGAAGGCGGTTGCCCCGCGGGCGGGGTGGTGATCGAAATGGGGCGCATCCACGGCAAGCCTTGCCTTGTGGTGGCCAATGACGCCACGGTGAAAGCCGGTGCGTGGTTCCCCATCACGGGCAAGAAAAACCTCCGCGCCCAGGAGATCGCCCTCGAAAACCGACTCCCCATCATCTACCTCGTCGACAGCGCCGGCGTGTACCTGCCCATGCAGGACGAGATCTTTCCAGACAAAGAGCACTTTGGGCGGATGTTCCGGAACAACGCGCGCCTCTCCTCGGCGGGCATTCCGCAGATTGCCGCTGTGATGGGCAGTTGCGTGGCAGGCGGCGCCTACCTGCCCATCATGAGCGACGAAAGCATCATCGTGGAGGGCTCCGGCTCGATTTTCTTGGCCGGAAGCTACCTGGTCAAGGCCGCCATTGGCGAGACCATCGACAACGAAACGCTCGGCGGCGCGGCCACCCACGATGAAATCAGTGGTGTGACCGATTACCGCTGCAAAGACGAAGCCGAGGCCCTCGCCCACATTCGGACACTGGTCTCTCACTGGGGCGACCTCGGATCTACGGCGGGTTATCAACGCGACGACGCGTCGTTGCCAGCCGGCCCTTCCCCCTGTGCCGTGCTGCCCGATGCACGCACGGAACCCTATGACACGTACGAGCTCATTGCCTCTCTCACGGACGAAGGCAGCTTCACCGAATACAAAAAGGGCTATGGCAAAACGTTGGTGTGTGGTTACGCGCGCATCGATGGGTGGAGTGTCGGGCTGGTGGCCAACCAGCGCAGTTTGGTCAAAAGCAAGAAAGATGGCCTTCAATTTGGCGGGGTCATTTACTCCGACAGCGCAGACAAAGCCGCGCGATTCATCGCGACCTGCAACCAGCGAAACGTGCCGCTCGTGTTTCTGCAAGACGTCACGGGATTCATGGTGGGGTCACGCTCTGAACATGGCGGCATCATCAAGGACGGCGCCAAAATGGTGAATGCCGTCGCCAACAGTGTCGTTCCCAAATTCACGGTCATTGTCGGCAACAGCTACGGCGCAGGCAACTACGCCATGTGCGGCAAAGCCTACGATCCGCGTTTGATTGTGGCATGGCCCACGGCCCGCATTGCGGTCATGGGGGGCGAACAGGCCGCCAAGGTCTTGCTGCAAATCGAAAAAGCGTCTCTCGCCAAGCGCGGCCAAGAGCCCACCAAAGACGAGGAAAGCGAACTGCTCCGGACCATCACCGAACGGTACGACGCCCAAACCGACCCCTTGTATGCCGCTGCGCGACTGTGGGTCGACGCCATCATCGACCCCGAAGCCACGCGCTCTTGGATCAGCATGGGCATCGAGGTGGCCAATGCTGCGCCAGCGACCGAACCCTTTCGTCCCGGGGTCTTCCAAACTTGATTCATGAAATACATTCTTTCCATTTGCACTCTGTTGCTCGCCCTTGATGGGGTGGCACAGGCCCGGGCGCTCTCCAAAGCCTTGGCCGATTCTCCACGTGCGTATGCCTTGTTTGACGACGCGGGCAAACCCGCGGCTTGGCCCGACCTGGTGGAGGCGGCCCGCGAAGCTGATGTGGTGTTGTTTGGGGAATACCATGACGATCCTGTCATGCATTGGCTTCAGGCAGAATTGATCCGTGACCTGCTGGCTGCAGATGTTCTTCCTGCCCTTGGCGCAGAGATGCTCGAGGCGGACGACCAATTGGTGGTGGACGAATTTTTGGCCGGATGGGTCAGTGACGACAAGTTGAAGGCCGCCGCCAACCTGTGGCCCAATCACTTCACGGACTATCACCCCCTTTTGGAGCTGGCCAAAGCCCATGAACTGCCGTTCATCGCGACCAACGTCCCTCGCCGCTATGCGAGCTACGTGCACCAACATGGGCTGGCCGGCTTGGGGGAGCTCAGCGAGGAGGCCAAGGCCTTTCTTCCGCCACTCCCGGTGCCCTTTGACATCACCTTGCCCGGGTACGACGCCATGTTGGCCATGGGTGGAGGACATGGTGGGGAAACGCTGCCGATGGCCCAAGCCATCAAAGACGCCACCATGGCCCATTTCATCCTGTCGAACTTGCCGGAGGGCGCGCCTTTTGTTCACTTCAATGGCGCCTACCACAGCCAAGATGACGAGGGCATCGGGTGGTACTTGCGCGAAGGTCAGCCCGACCTCGACATCCTCACGATTCACGTGCACATGCAATCCGACATGTCTGCGCCCGACGAAAGCGAGGTGGGCCGAGGAGATTTCCTTTTGGTCACCCATGAACGCATGACGCGTACGCACTGAATCCGCCCATCCCCCTACCTTTGAGCTCCAACCTCTTCGCCATGAACAACCTCTTTGCCCCTGCCCTTTTCCTGACTTGCTCCGCTGCCCTTTTCATCGGGTGTGAATCTGCCACGCCGGTGGAAGCTGCGGGCACACCTGACAATCAAACCTTCTATGGATCGGTGATCGACACCGACGGCACCATGAATGGGGCTGACATGCGAGCCGCCTTGGACAAATCTGGGCGCGCCGAGGTCCGTTTTGAAGGCGAAATCACCGCCACTTGTGCCAAAAAAGGATGCTGGATGGACGTCGCTTCTGGAGAAGACACCGTGTTTGTGCGGTTCCTCGACTACGGGTTCTTTGTTCCCACGGAAGGCGCAGAAGGCAAGCGCACTGTCGTTCAAGGCGAGGCCTTCTACGACACCTTGACGGTGCCCATGCTGAAGCACTATGCCGAGGACGCGGGCAAATCCCAAGAGGAAATCGACGCCATCACCGAATCTGAACTGCGCCTCGCCTTCACGGCCACCGGCGTCATGATTGAGGATTGAGATGCGTCTTTTGAAGCGATCGACTGCGGGCGCATTGGGAGGCTTGGTTCTCGTGCTGTCTATGTTCTCTGCCTGTGACCGGTCGCAGTCGTCATGCGCCGCCCCCAAACTTGCCCCCAACCAACCCAACGGGTCCTCGGCCTTGGCCTCGGCCATGGTCGCCATGGACAGCCAATTGCAAGTTGTGCTGGAGGCCGTCATGGCGGACCCCAAGCACGCCTGGGAGGGGCACACCCTTGCGAGCCACGACTTGCTCGCCCTGGAGCCCACGGATGCTTCCATGATCAATGGGCACTTCACAACCCATGCCCCATTGTACCTCCAGGCCATTGCCCAATTCAACGAAGCCCCTTCGGCCGACCACTTCAACGCCGTCGTTTCCGCGTGCGCAGATTGTCACCACGGAACTTGTCCGGGTCCGCTGACGCGCATTGAGAAAAGAAGGCCGCAGGTGGACTGAGTCCCCTTACTGCATGCCGTCGTAAAGCAGGGCCAAATGCGTGCGCATGGCCTCAAGGAACGGCCGAATGTCTTCTTTGGCGTCGGCTTGAATGGCCTCCCCCACAACAACTTGGGCCTCGAGAAGGTCTTTTTCATCGGACACGCTTTCCACTTGTTCCAGCAGTGTGACACCTTCAAAGGCCTGCTGAAAATCGCCCTCGCACGCGGCATCGGCCACGCGCGACAACAAGCCGTCACACGTGAATCCGCAACTCCACAGGAATCCGAGAATGTCCGCCTTGACGTGACTGAGGTTGGGATCCACCAAAGCGTCGAGGAACGTTTGCTCCGCGGCCGACACTTTCATCGATCCCAGCATGTTCCGCATTTCCTCGCGCAAGGCATCCTCCTCGCGCCCTGCATAGGCTTCAAGCAACGGACGAACCCAGGTGGCATCCCCGTTTTCTTTGGCTGCAGCCAGGGCCGCCTTCACCTTTTGGTTGTTTGCGTGTGTCAGGTCCTTCATGCGATGGGGTTTTCTGAGGCTGCAAAGGAACGACCAAATCCAGCCTGCGCGCAGACTTCCTGCAATTCAGCCGTCATCATGGCCGAAGCCCCCCACAGCACGCCTTCATGCATGGGCCAACCTGGCACCGACGCTCTGCCCCCGCGAACGGGTACGGTGTGGGTGGGCCAGGTTTGGCCTTGCGCAGGCAACCCACCCAAAGGCACGGCCACCACTTCCTCCACTTCGTCTTGTTCCAACACGAAGGTGGGTGGGCCGTCAACAACCGCCACAAGGGGCTCCACATAAAAGTGACTCGGCGGGATGTACAACGGCGAGAGCGCCCCGACGATGTCGTCATCTGCCAACTGCACGCCAATCTCCTCCATGCATTCACGACATGCCGTGCGCCCCAAATCCCCCCCATCTTCAACTTCTTCCGCGCCCCCCGGAAAGGCCCATTGGCCACTGTGCGCTGTCCCATCTTGGGTCCGGCGCATGAAGAGTACGACCCAAGCCCGCTCCGGATCCCACCACATCAAGCAGACCACCCCTGCCCTTCGGGCCGATTCGATGCGTTCCGGCAGGTCTGGAGGACGACCCGGCGGGCAGGCGAGTTGTTGCGCTTCCCATCCGGGCCTGACCTCGGGTTGGAGTGTTTGACGCAATTTGGCCTTGAACGCTTCGAGATTGGCGGGGTCCATCCCTGCAAAGGAAGTCCATGGTCCGTTACTTTGTGCCATGAAGGTCCATGTGCTCGATGCCGATCTGCATTTCCCTCCCGTGAATGTCGCAGGAGCGCATGGATTGTTGGCTGTCGGGGGTGATCTCTCGAGCGCCCGGTTGCTCGCCGCCTATGAGCACGGTGCCTTTCCCTGGTTCATGGACGAAGACCCCATCCTGTGGTGGGCTCCCCCTGAACGCGCCGTTTTGCCTGTGTTGGAGCTCAAGGTATCCAAAAGCATGCGCAACGAGCTCAACCGAAAACGGTACCGGATCACTCTGGACAGGGCCTTTGAAGAAGTGGTTCGAGGTTGTCAGCACGCGCCACGCGATGGCGAAGGCACGTGGATCACAGACGACATCGTCCAAGCCTACGTCAACCTTCACGACCTTGGGTTGGCCCACTCTGTGGAAGCTTGGGACGGGGACAATTTGGTGGGGGGACTCTACGGCGTGTCGCTCGGCCGCATGTTCTTTGGCGAAAGCATGTTCTCAACGGCCACAAACGCCTCCAAAGTGGCCTTCGTCCACCTCCTGCGGTGGCTGGCCCTCAAAGGGTTTGGTCCCGTGGATTGCCAAATCATGAACCCCCACCTCGCCTCCCTGGGCGCCACGTTGTGGACCCGCGAGGATTTCCAGACCCAGCTCACCCACTTCCTTCACGCAGGACCAACCCTGAAAGGCCCCTGGACTGCCTTTGAAGCCGAACTCCATGGGTGATCCGCACAGACCTGCCCCGAACCCCGGACAGCGGCGCCCCGGCTGGAAGGTCAAACTCTGCCGTGGAGCGGTGAAACTGCTCGGATGGCAATTGCGCGGTCAACTCCCTCCTCAATTTTGGAGAACAACCTTGGTCATGTGGGCGCCCAAGACTTGGCAAGAACGCGCCCTTGCAGCCATGATGCCGGTCAAGGTGCATTGGATTCAGGCACCGATGTCAGATGTGGAGGGCCGTGGTCAAGAAAGCCTGCACTCGTTTGAACAGGGCATGACCAACGCCACGGTGACGCAAGCCACGGAAGACGAATTGCGCGCCATTGTGCATGCGGCGCAGCAGGCCAAAAGCCGAATCACCTTGTGCGCTTGGGAGGAACGTCGAAAGTTTGTCCACGTCCACGCGCCTTTCAAGACCTCTCCCTTCCCCGACAGGGATGTGCATTACATGCACCGCTACTTCGCCTACTTCGCGAAAACCGCTGGCACTCAGCGCACTTCCTGAGATATCCACATGTTGTGAACATTTTCTGGAAGGCCGTGGACAAGTCGTTCATAACGGACCTCAGTGTTTTCAAGCCTTTCCGAAGGAAAAGTCCTTTCTTGCTGTTCAAATCTTTCATTCACCAAAGCCTGCATCATGAATAACTTGGACAAGTACGATCACATGATTCTCGACATCATTCACCAGCACAAAATCGAGAACCAGTGTCACATCCGCCTTGCTGTTCTTGAGCGCAACTTCTGGAAGCGCATTGAGGAGGACACAGATCTCCATGTTGGGAAAGCCCGCATCGGCGAGCGCATCACCAACCTGTACCTCGATGGTTTGATTCAGAACAAGGATGGCTACGCACTGACCAAGAAAGGCCGCGAGCAACTTGCCTTTGCCCCTTGGAAAGAACAAGCGTCCACCGAAGCTCAGTGACCCTGTCACGCTGAACACGGCGAAAGAAAAAAGGCGACCCAAAGAGGTCGCCTTTTTTCTTGCCTTGACATGCCGTCAGCGCAGGAGATGCATCAAGATTCTTCGAGAATTTCCAGTCCGGGAAATTTTTCTTTCCAGTAGGCCAGCTTGCTGGAGTCGCGGACGGTGATGACCGTGCGACGATCCAAGCGAACCTTGATGTTGGGTTGGAGTTCCTTCTCTGCTTTTTTTCTGCGTGCCATGACTGAGGTCTCTCGGGATTCCTATTCAACAAAAGAACACATCTC
>CAZGQI010000046.1:0-12308 GCA_964527895.1 uncultured Comamonadaceae bacterium
TCGCCGTCCTGGTTCTGATCCTGCTGTTGCTCTTGTTGCTGTTGCATGCGCTTGGCCAGCGCCAAGTTGTGCCGTGCGTCAGGATTGTTGGGATTCAGACGAAGCGAGGATTTCGCATGGGCGATGGCTTTGTTGGCATCTCCCTGCATGAGGGCACTCAGCGAGGCATTGTAATGGGCTTGCGCACGGAATTTGTTGTCTTCCGTCTGGGTCAACGCGCGCTCAAACGCGGCCGAAGCCGATTCGGCATCGCCAGAGGAGAGCAAGGCACACCCCTGGTTGTACAGTGCGGTGGCGGCGGCTTGTTCGTTCATCGCTGCTTCCCCAAACCGCGTGGCGGCGTCTTCAAATTGGTTGGCGCGGAAGGCGTCGGTGCCTTCGACCATGTTGGCCTTGGTGTCTGACTGTGCGTGCAGGGCTTGGGGGCCAAGCAACGCCAATGCGAGTGCCGTCAGCGCCGCGCGGGATTGTCGTTTGGGACGCTTGGGAATCACCATTTCCAAGAGCAAAAGCAGGACTGCGGCAATGAGCCAAGGCATCAAGAGGTGCTCGTAATCCACGTAGCTCACGGAGGAGATGCGTGCTTGTTCGAGGTCGTTCTTGAATTGCAGGATGGGCGACAGCTCCACAAATCCGGAAGAGGCCCGGGTGTAGGTTCCTCCGCCGGCCTGGGCGGCCTCGAGGAGGGTGGCCTCGTCCAATCGAGAGACCACGGGCTGGCCCGACGCGTCGGTGCGGAATCCAGAGGGGCGTCCGCGTGAATCGAAGGCGGGGATGGGGGCGCCGTCCAAAGTGGCCACCCCGATGAAGTGCAGGGAGCCTCCGTCCTGGTTGACGGCGCGAGATGCGGCCACCACATCGTCTTCGTGGTTTTCGCCATCCGTCAAGACGACCACCACGCGGGAGGCTTCGCTGCCGTTGTCGAATCCTTGCCAGCAGGCTTCCACGGCACGTCCCACAGCCGTTCCTTGCGTGGGGACCATGCCTGGGTTGACCGATTCCAAGAACAAATCGAGGGCGTCCACGTCCGTGGTGAGGGGGCATTGCACGTAGGCCTCTCCGGCAAAGACCACAAGGCCGAGTCGGTCGCCCGAGGTGGAGGCTGCGAGGCGCTTGATGGTGCGTCTGGCCAAATCCAGCCGCGCCATGCCCACATCCTCGGTCATCATGCTGTTGCTGACGTCCAAGGCGACCATCATGTCGACGCCTTCTGATTCCACTTCTTGCAGGCGACTTCCCATTTTGGGGTCAAGCCAAGCAATGACAAGGAAGGCAAGCGCCAAGCGGAGGAGGAAGAACTTCCAGGTGGGGACAAACATGCGGTATCCCGGCAGCACGCTGTCGATCTGTCCCGCATCCGCCAGCGATCGAATCACCTTGTGCCGCCAGCGAAGGTGGCCCAACATCAACAGGGTGAGCAGCGCGGTGACCATCAGGACCGGGGCCAACTCCATGCGGTGCAGGGTCAGGCTGGGGACGAGTGCCGTGGCGGTGAACCATCCCGCCAGCATAGCCATCCAAAGGAGGAGTTCCAAAAACAGCAGCAGCCCCAAAACGGGTCGAAGAGAAGCCCATGTTTTCATTCCGCCACAGATTTGAACAGGGTGGTACGCATGAGAAACTCGAGCATGAGGGACACGAACGCCATGAGGATCCAACCCGCAGAGGCTTCGGATTTCCGCTGGTATTTCAAGACGTTGAATTCCGTCTTCTCCAAGGTGTCGATTTCGCGGTAGATCTCCTTCAGCTTGTCCGCGTTGGTGGCGCGGAAATAGCGCGCCCCCGTGAGGGAGGCCATGCCTTGGAGCACCTCCTCGTCGATGCGGACGTCGACCCAATCGTACTTGTACTGGCCGTTGGGCAGGATGGCGACAGGGCTCTTGGCCTTGCCCACGGTGCCCACCCCGATGGTGTAGACGCGGATGTTGTTGAGCTTGGCGAGCTGGGCGGCATCCATGGGCTCGATTTGCCCGGCGTTGTTTTCACCGTCGGTGAGAAGCACGATGACCTTGCTGGCTGCCTTGGATTCTCGCAGGCGATTCACAGCCACGGCGAGCCCTGTTCCAATGGCCGTTCCGCCCTGAAGTTGGCCGGTTTCGAGGGTGGAGATGCCGTTTTTGACCACGATGTGGTCCGAGGTGATGGGCACCTGGGTAAACGCTTCGCCCTCATACGCAATCACCCCAATGCGGTCAAACGGCCGGCTGTCCACAAAGTCGATGGCCACGTCCTTGGCACTTTCCAAACGATTGGGCCGAAAATCCCGCGACAACATGGAAGCGCTGAGGTCCATGGCGAGCACCATGTCGATGCCTTCCCGGGTCATGTCTTCAATGGTGGATGCCGTTTGGGGACGAAACAACGCCACGCTCAGCCCCAACAACGCTGCGGTTCGACACGCGGCAGGGAGTTCCATGCCCATGACCGAGCGCCAGTCCGCAAGGCGAGGCCCGGCTGCGACATCGGTGGCCAATTCCGAGGAGGACCAATGAAGCACCGCAGGCTCATAACGTCGGGGTCGCACGATGCGCAAGAGGGTGTGAACGGCCAAAACGCCCATCCCAAGCCAACCCCACGAGGAATTCCATTCCATGCCACCACGGAAGGCAAGCCAGGCCGCGACGGCGACCAACACCACCGCGCCGTGGGGCAACGCCCGTGCCAGTCCCAACATCCACTTAGCGCGCGTCATCGTCGGGGGTTTGGGTGTCGAGCACAAAGTCGATGTACGCTTCGAGGAGCGCGAGGTGGGTTCGTGCGGGGAGCTCTCCCTTGGCAAACTTGACGGCATCCGCTTGCTCAAAAGCTTGCACAAGTCGTGTTTGCCATGCGACAGGCACGGCGGATGCGGGCAAGAGGGCAGCGATGTCGGAAGTCGTGCGTTCTGCGGCAGGGAGGCCAAACCGCCCTTCGAGGTATTGGCGGAGCGTCAGCGACGCCAGCGCCTGCACCTCTTTGGCGCGACCGTGGTTCCAGCCTTCCTCGTTTTTCAAGGCATTCAACATCCGCAGGGCCACCACGTGCGGCGGTTCGGCAGGGGCGATTGGCGCCACAGGCGTTTCACCCGGTGCGCGGTGCGGCTTGCGCTTCCATAAGAAGCGTGCAAGCAGCACCAGTCCGAAAAGGAGAAGGCCTGCCACCAGCCAAGGCCACGCGCGCTGAAGTCGCTCCCAGAGGCTCCATTCCACCGCGACGATGTCCGCCGGCGGCATGGGCTGGGCGTCTTCGGACAACACAGGCGTCAGCACGCGAATGAGCAGGGGGGACGTCTCATGCGGCCCAAACGACGCAGGCGGCATCACCACAAAACCTGAATCCCAGCTTGTCAGGGTCCACGTTTTTCGGAGCAGGATGTCTTGGCCAGATTCCACAGGGGCGGCCAAGGTGTCGATGGGAGAGGAAGAGAGAATTTCCAGACCTGCTGAAGTGGTGTCCGTCCATGCCGGCCAGGCACTGGCATCGGCCATGCCAGACTGCAACTCGTCCATGCTGAGCAACCATTCAGCCGTGAGCTGCAAGGGCTCTCCCCATTGGATTTGGGTGGTGTCCACAGACCATTGAACCTGTCCCAAAACGGAAAGGGTCGACATCGCCCAAACCGAGGCGACGAGCCATGCGTGTCTCCACTCACCCACGGGCATTGAAGATGCGGAGAAGGGGTTTGACCAAGGAGCCTTGTGTCGAGATGGAGGTGAAATCCATGCCCGACCGGGCCATGAGTTTTGTCAGCGTGTCACGGTGGGCCTGGCTTTGCTGGGCCCAATCGCGTTTGACCCGCCGGGACGACGTGTTGCGCCATCGCGTCACGCCGGTCTCGGGATCCTGCACCCGCATCCAGCCCAAAGAGGGCAGCTCGTGGTTGAGCGGATCGTCCAGGTGCAACGCCACCATGTCGTGACGGCGCCCTACGCGTTTCAGCATGGTTTCGAGTTCAATGTCGTTTCCGATGTGCTTGAAGTCGGACATCAAAAACGCCACGGTGCGCTTGCGCATGGCTGCCGAGAAATGGGAGAGGGCTTGGATGACATCGCTCCCTCGGCCTTCAGGCTTGCAATCCAGGATGTCCCGGACGATGCGCAACACGTGGCTTCGCCCTTTTCCGGGCGCGATGAACTTTTCAATGCGGTCGGTGAAAAGGATGGCCCCGACCTTGTCGTTGTTCCCCATGGCGCTGAAGGCCAGCACCGCAGAGAGCTCCGTCAACAAGTCCATTTGGGTCCGTTCACGCGTGCCGCCTTGCACAGATCCACTGACATCAATGAGGAGAAACACCGTCAGTTCCCGCTCTTCCTCGAACACCTTCACGTGCGGGGTCCCGGTGCGGGCGGTCACATTCCAATCAATGGTGCGGACCTCATCACCCGGTTGGTATTCCCGGTTTTCCGCAAAAGCCATGCCCCGGCCCTTGAACGCACTGCTATACTCCCCGGAAAAAATCCGATCGCTCAGCTTGCGCGTGGTGATTTCCACACGCCGAACACGTTTCAACAATTCAGCGGCATCCATGAGAGAGGGGGCGGCGGTTCAGTCGAGCCTCAAGGGACTTCGACGTGGTCCATCAATTCCGTCAAAATTTGGGCGGAGGTGATGTTTTCAGCCTCGGCTTCGAAGGTCGTGCCGATGCGGTGACGCATGACATCCATGGCCACGGCCCGAACATCTTCAGGCGTCACAAACCCGCGGTGCTTCAAGAACGCATGGGCTTTGGACGCGATGCCGAGTCCAATGCTGGCCCGCGGCGACGCCCCAAACGAAATCAAGTTCTTGAGATGCCCCAATCCGCAATCCTCCGGGTTGCGCGTGGCGAAGACGAGGTCGACGATGTAGCGTTCCACCTTTTCGTCCATGTATATGGAACGCACGAGATCGCGCGCCTCCAAAATGTCTTGCTGCGTCACCACCTGTTGAGGTTTGGGCAGACCCTCCTGCTGGAGGTTGGCCCGAACAATGGCGCGTTCCTCTTCCTTCGTGGGGTAGCCGATGACGACTTTCAACAGGAAGCGGTCCACCTGTGCCTCGGGAAGGGGGTAGGTGCCTTCTTGCTCCACCGGGTTTTGGGTGGCCAACACAAGGAAAGGCTGAGGCAAGCTGTGCGACTCGCCACCGATGGTGACCTGGCGCTCTTGCATGGCTTCAAGCAATGCGCTCTGCACCTTGGCCGGCGCCCGGTTGATTTCGTCGGCCAACACGAAGTTGGCGAAGATGGGCCCCTTCTTGACCGTGAACTGCTGCGACTGTTGGTTGTACACGAGCGTGCCCACCACGTCGGCAGGGAGCAGGTCCGGGGTGAATTGCACGCGGCTGAAATCGCCCGCCACGGTGTCGCTCAGGCTCTTGATGGCCAGCGTTTTTGCGAGGCCGGGAACGCCCTCGAGCAACACGTGCCCGTTGGCCAACAAGCCAATGAGGAGGCGATCCACCATGTCGGCCTGGCCGACAATGGTTCGCCCCATCTCCGCGCGAAGGGCGTCCACAAACCGGCTTTTCTCGGCAATGCGTGCGTTCAGCGCTTGGATGTCAGGGGCACCACTGGTCTTGTTTTCTGCGACAGACGCAGTCGTGGGTTCTGAAGGGTGTAGCGCGTCCATGTCCCGCGAAGATATTTCCCGGTGTGGCGGGGGAAGAATGCGCCTCACAAAATTGTGTGAATAGCGCGTGGGAAACCTTTCTGACTTGCACTTGGAAAAGGACAGAGGTTGGGTGGATTTTGGCCCTCATGCTGTTGAAAGAAGTCCTCTCCAACGTGGCCGAGTTCCACACCGCCTTTCGCATTCCCAATGCCGATGCGCCTCACGCATCGCTGACGCACGAAGAAGCGCTGCTTCGCCACCGCTTGATGGCAGAGGAAAACGACGAGTACCTCGAGGCGGCCAACAACGGCGACATTGTTGAGGTCGCCGACGCCTTGGGAGACCAGTTGTACATCTTGGCGGGGACCATGATGCGCCACGGCATGCAAGACGTCATTGCCAAAGTGTTCCGTGAAATCCAAGCGAGCAACATGTCCAAGCTTGGCGAAGACGGACAGCCGGTGCTTCGTGAAGACGGCAAGGTGCTGAAGGGGCCCAACTACTTCCGTCCCAACATCGCAGCCATTTTGGAAGCCGACGCCCAAGCGCGTGCCCAAGCCCCCTCGACCGCCCCGGTGGACAAACTGGCTTGGAGTGTTCGCCACAAACCCGCCCCCTTGGATCGATTGGCCCACACCGAGTTGACCGCCGAAACGGCGGACCTCGAAGAAGGCGACCCATTGGCGGTGTGACGTGAACGTTTCGGCCTCACAAGCGGCGTGGCTTCAGCGTCAACTCGACGCAGCCAAGGGTGGAAAGACAGGGTGGATGAGCCGCCTGATGCAGGAAGTGATCCCCTTCAACAGGCCGCACCGTTTGAAGGTCCAATCGCTCTCTGACAATGCATGCGAGGTGGCGCTTCCTTGGCGTCGACGCAATTTGAATCACGTGGGAACGATGCATGCTTGTGCTTTGGCCACGGCGGCGGAATACGCTTCTGGGCTTTGTGTGCTGAGTGCGATGGGTGTGGGGAAGGTGAGGCTGGTGATGGCCGAGTTGAAGATGCAATACGGTCGACGCGCGGAGACGGCCTGTGTGGCCCGTGCCACAATGTCGGCAGAGGTCTTGGCCGACGTGCAAATCAATCTCGACGAGGCGGGACGCGGGGCGTTTGACTTGCATTCTGTGGTGCGCGATGCCCACGGCGAATTGGTGGCGGAAGCGCACATCACTTGGCACGTGAAGCTCATCGGAGGCTGAGCGATTGACGCTGAAAAAAAAAAGAGGTGCTCGAGCACTGATTTTCGGAAAGTCGGTGGATGTTTGTCAAGCCTTGGCGATGTGCCAGGCGCTTGATTCTCATGACCCGCGCACTCGATTTTGCCCACGAAGAATCGCTTCTCTGGAAGCGGGCACGCCGCCATGCGGCTCGTCGAGCTTTTGCGCGAAGGCTCTGAGTTCAACAACAGGACATGCAGGAATCCAGGGGATTCCGAGTTCATCTGTTTGTTGAATTTAGATAGCCTTACAAATGAAAATCAAATATTTCGACCTGATTGACCAGAGTTTCGATTGGCCTCAAGAGGAGTTCCAATTGCAGGGTGATCAACTGGCCTTTCACGGCATTCCCATGATGGCTTTGGCGGCGGAATTTGGTACGCCACTTCGCATCACCTACCTGCCCAAGATTGGCCAAAACATCGCCCGAGCCAAAGGCTGGTTTCGCGACGCAGCATCCAAAATCCAATTCGAGGGCGATTACCACTACTGCTACGTCACCAAGAGCAACCACTTCCACCACGTCACGAAAGAAGTGTTGAGCCACGGCGCCTTGATCGAAACGTCTTCGGCGTACGATTTGGACATCGTGAACCACCTGGTCGAAAGCGGGGACATGAATCAAGAAGCCCGGGTGATTTGCAACGGGTTCAAGACCGACGCCTACATGAATCGGATCTTGGAGCTCCGCGAACGAGGGCTGTCTGGGTTGACGCCTGTGTTGGACAACCTTGATGAGTGGAAGCGCCTCAGCACCAACTCCACCAAGCCGATGGACATCGGAATCCGCATTGCCACGGAGGAGGAGCCCAAGTTCGCGTTCTACACGTCGCGCTTGGGTTTGGGCTACAACCGCATCATGCCGTTGTACAAGGATGCCATCAAGGATCACCCGCATTTGACGCTCCGCATGCTCCATTTCTTTGTGAATACAGGCATTCGCGACACGGCGTATTACTGGAACGAATTGAACAAGGCGCTGGACCTCTACGTGGCCATGCGACAGATTTGCCCCACGCTGACGGCCTTGAACATTGGCGGCGGGTTGCCTACAAAGAACAGCTTGGCTTTTGAGTACGACTACGCGTACATGTTTGAGGCCATCCTTGAGCAAGTGGCCATGCGCTGCAATGCTGCCGGGGTGCCCCATCCGGACATCTTCACGGAGTTTGGGTCGTTCACGGTGGGGGAGTCTGGCGCGACTCTCTTCAAGGTGCTTCACCAAAAGCGCCAAAACGACCGAGAGCGCTGGAACATGATCGACTCGTCCTTCATGACCACACTTCCCGATGCATGGGCCGTTAACCACCGCTTCCTGATGCTTCCGCTTAACCGTTGGATGGACCCCTACGAGCGAGTGTTCCTCGGCGGATTGACGTGCGACAGCGACGACTACTACAATTCGGAGCAGCACCTCAACGCCATTTACCTCCCGACGTTCAAGGAGAACGACCCGATTTACCTCGGCTTCTTCCACACGGGAGCGTACCAAGACAACATTGGAGGACATGGTGGTGTGCACCACTGTTTGATGCCTGGTCTCCGCCACATTTTGATTGACGACACCGAAGAGGGTGGTTTTGAATGCCGTGAGTTTTGTCCTTCTCAGCCTTCTGAACACGTGTTGTCGCTGTTGGGGTACGCTGCACCTGCAGCCCAAACTGAACCGTCATGACAACATTCAACGCCCAAGGTGCCCGAGTGTACACAGACCTTCCCGAGGCGAAGGTGAACTTCGAGGATGCCCGAGTGGCCATCTTGCCTGTGCCCTACGACGGCACGAGCACATGGGGCAAGGGGGCGGATCGTGGTCCGGAAGCCTTGCTCGACGCCACAGACAACATGGAAGTCTACGACATCGAGACCGGGACCGAGGTCCATCGGGAGGGGATTTGGGTGGCTCCGGCCATCACGGAAGCATCGTCTCCTGAAGCGATGACCGCGGCCGTGCGCGACGCTGTGTCTCAGGTCCTCACAGAAGGCAAAATGCCCTTCATCCTCGGGGGAGAGCACAGCGTGAGCATCGGTGCCATCCAGGCATGCCACGCCGTTTATCCGGACTTGGCGGTGCTGCACGTCGACGCGCACGCGGACTTGCGTCCGAGCTATCACGGTTCCGAGTGCAACCACGCCTGCGCGGTGCACTGGGCGTCGCGGAATTGCACCCTGGTGCAGGTCGGAATCCGCAGCATGGATGCGTCCGAGCGTGAGTTCATTCAGCCCGAATGTTTGTTTACAGGGGATGACTGCCATCACCGCTCGGATGAGGATTGGATGGCGGAAGCCTTGGCAGCCCTCGGAAAGCGCGGGGTGCCGCTGTACATCACCGTGGACCTCGATGCCTTTGATCCGGCGTTTGTCCCTCACACGGGGACGCCTGAACCAGGCGGCCTGGACTGGCACCAAGTGACGGGATTGATTCGCCTGGCCAGCCAACACGGTACCGTCGTGGGCATGGACGTGGTGGAGCTCGCGGCCAACGAGCACAGCGCTCCGAGTGATTTTTTGGCCGCCAAACTGGTCTACAAAATGTTGACGTACGCCCTCAACCCAACCCCTCTGTCATGAACTCAACAGGATTTTTGCGCCCCTTCATGGCGCGCCACTACAACCACTTCAACGCGGCGGTCGTGGAAGACGCAGCCAAAGGCTATGAAGCACACTTGACGGCAGGTGGCAAGATGATGATCACGCTCGCTGGAGCGATGAGCACGGCCGAGCTTGGGAAAAGCTTGGCGGAAATGATTCGCCAGGACAAGGTTCACGCGATTTCGTGCACCGGCGCCAATTTGGAAGAGGATGTCATGAACCTCGTGGCGCACACGCACTACGCTCGTGTACCTCACTACCGTGACCTCACGCCTCAAGAAGAGCAAGACTTGTTGGACCGCGGCATGAACCGAGTCACCGACACCTGCATTCCCGAGGAGGAAGCTTTCCGCCGCTTGGAAGGGGTCATGGTTGACCTGTGGGTCAAGGCGGAAGCCGACGGACGTCGGCACTTCCCGCACGAATGGTTCTACCAAGCCATTTTGTCGGGGGCGCTGGAGCAACACTACGAAATCGACCCCAAGGACAGCTGGATGGTGGCGGCCGCGGAAAAGAACTTGCCGATGGTCGTTCCGGGATGGGAAGACAGCACGTTGGGCAACATTTTCGCTGCCCATTGCATCTCCGGCGACGTGGTGCCCGGAACCACCAAGAGCGGCATTGAGTACATGACGTGGCTCGCGGACTGGTACACGGAAACCACACGCAAATCGTCGATTGGGTTCTTCCAGATCGGCGGAGGCATTGCCGGTGATTTCCCAATCTGCGTGGTGCCCATGTTGCATCAGGACTTGGAGCGTGGCGAGGTGCCGCTTTGGGCTTACTTCTGCCAAATCTCCGACTCCACCACGAGCTTTGGTTCGTACAGCGGAGCCGTACCCAACGAGAAGATCACCTGGGGAAAACTTGGTGTAGAAACGCCCAAATTCATCATTGAAAGCGACGCCACGATTGTGGCTCCTTTGGTGTTTGGCTGGCTGTTGGATTGGTAACGCTTAACGATGGGATGTCATGAAACGTGTGATCAAGAACTACAACACCATTCAGGCGCATCACATTGCCCTGATTGAGGAGGCTTACCCTTTGGGCATCAATCCCGAAGACATTGTGACCCTTCGGATGCCGGATGGCAAGTACTTGTCGTGCTTGGAAGTGAAGACCGATGAAGTGGTCTACCTCTTCCGCATGGACGGTGGAATGATCCAAATGCTCGAGGAAGAGACCGGAGAAGACTTCAGCATTGATGCGGATGATTTCGACCGCGAAGGAGGAGGCGACGACGCCACAGACGGCTGAGTCAAGGGTGGGCTTTGTGGGGGACGGCCGTCCGAGCCTTTGCGCGGCTTATCTTTGGGGGCCTGAACAATTGACCCATGATTGCAATCACCTTGCCCGACGGCACCGTCAAAGAAGTTTCTGAAGGAACCACGTCCTTGGATGTGGCCACCTCCATCAGCGAGGGTCTTGCGCGCAACGTGCTTGCCGCGGAGGTCAACGGCGAGGTGTGGGATCCCACGAGACCCTTCACAGGAGACTCCACCCTGAAGCTTCTCACGTCACGTGACGTCGAAGGCATGTCCACGCTGTGGCACAGCTCCGCCCACCTGATGGCCGAGGCGCTGGAGTCGCTGTACCCGGGCATCAAGTTTTGGGTGGGGCCTCCCGTGGTAAATGGGTTTTACTACGACGTGGATTTTGGGGAGCACAACTTCACCGACGCCGACATTCCTGCGGTGGAGAAGAAGATGATGGAGTTGGCGAAGGCCAAAAACCCCTTCATCCGCAAGGAAATGTCCAAGGCAGATGCGGTCAAATACTTTGAGGAGAAAGGAGACGAGTACAAGCTCGATTTGCTCGAAGGCCTTGAAGACGGCACCATCACCTTTTACACGCAAGGAGACTTCACCGACCTCTGTCGAGGCCCACACATTCCCCACACCGGGCATGTCAAGGCGGCCAAAATCATGGCCATTGCCGGGGCGTATTGGAAAGGGGACGAGACCCAAAAGCAACTCACCCGCGTCTACGGCGTGACGTTCACCAAGAAAAGCGACCTCAAGGAGCATCTTGAGCGCTTGGAGCAGGCGAAGGCGCGCGACCACCGCAAGCTGGGCAAAGAGCTTGACTTGTTCCACTTTTCAGAGAAAGTGGGGCAGGGGCTTCCCCTGTGGTTGCCCAAAGGTGCTGACCTCCGCATGCGTTTGGAAAACTTCCTTAAGGAAGCCCAGCGCAAGTCGGGCTACGAGCCCGTCATCACGCCGCACATTGGCAACAAGGAATTGTATGTGACGTCTGGGCACTATGCGAAGTATGGCGAGGACAGTTTCCAACCCATCAACACGCCTGCAGAAGGTGAGGAGTACCTGCTCAAGCCCATGAATTGTCCGCACCACTGCGAGATTTTCAAGGCGCGTCCGAGGTCATATCGCGATTTGCCGGTGCGTTTGGCGGAGTTTGGGACGGTTTACCGCTACGAGCAAAGCGGCGAACTCCACGGTCTGACGCGCGTTCGTGGATTCACCCAGGATGATGCCCACATTTTCTGCACCCAAGACCAGGTGAAGGAAGAGGTCGGCAAGGTCATTGACCTCGTGCTGTACATCTTCAAAACGCTCGACTTCCAAAACTTCGTTGCCCAAGTCAGCCTCCGAGATCCGGAGAACCCAGGCAAGTACATTGGTGCCCAAGAAAATTGGGACAAGGCGGAGAAAGCCATCCAGGAAGTGGCCGAAGAAAAAGGCCTCGAGACGGTGGTGGAATTGGGCGAAGCTGCATTCTACGGGCCCAAGCTCGATTTCATGGTGCGCGACGCCATTGGACGTCGCTGGCAGCTCGGAACCGTGCAGATTGATTACAACCTGCCGGAGCGATTTGAACTGGAATACGTGGGCGCCGACAACGGCAAACACCGCCCCGTGATGATCCACCGTGCGCCCTTCGGATCGATGGAGCGTTTTGTCGCCATCCTCA
>CAZGQI010000047.1:0-11616 GCA_964527895.1 uncultured Comamonadaceae bacterium
GTTGTGGAGGTCCTCTCTGGAACGCACAGCGTGGATGGTACATTGACGGTTTCCAAGGATTTGACGTTGCGCAGCACCGAGGGTGCCGAATTGAGCGCGACGGGCAACATGGACGCGATGATCAACGTCGCCGGCGGTGTGACTTTTGACATGAGCGGACTGACATTGGATGGGGCTGGCAACACAGTGGCCGCCTGCCTTCGGTCTTCTGCTGATGGAGGAACCATTGCTGCCAACGAATTGACGGGTGCCGACGTGGGTATTTTGTTGAACGCTGCGGACGATGGAGATGCAGGGGATGCATTGTCTACCACCATCACCAACAACAAAATCAATGGAATGACCAGTGCGGCCATTCGCATTGAAAATACAGATCTGACCACAAGCGTGTCTGTGCTCTCGAACGATTTGAGCGGCAACGATTCTGCGATTGCCGTGGATGAGGCTTCGGGCATTTCTGCCAGCGCCAACTGGCTGGGAACGCTCGATGGCACCGTGTTGAAGACGCTTGTTTCTGACGCTTTGGGAACGACAACCGTCCTTTTGGATGGAACGGACGACAGTGCAGACATCGGCTTCCAAACGTCGGCTGACGTCTCTGGTGCGTCTTGCATTGACGCATCATCTTGCGCCGCTCAATTGACGTACACGGCAAGCTCTGAGTCAAATGAATGCGGGGACACCACACCTCCCGTTTTGACAATCCCCAATGATTACACGGTCGATTGCGATGCCGACATCACCTATGCGGATGCATCAGCAGCAGACAATTGTGACTCTGACCCTGCAATCTCGGTGACCACTGAAACTGTGGACGGTGATTGCGCACACAGTTACACCATCAAGCGGACGTTCATCGCAACGGACGATGCAGGGAACAGCAGTGCATCTCAAGTTCAAACCATTACTGTCCAAGACATTGCAGGTCCAGAACTTTCCGGCACCCCTGAAGCCACGGTCAATGTGGCCTATGGAAGTGTTCCTGCAGCAGCAACGGTGACCGCCACAGATGCTTGCAGCGGTTCTGCTGAGGTGACGATGGTTGAAACAACCATCGCCGGCAACTGCACCCACAACTACACGGTGCGCCGCGTTTGGTCTGCAACGGATGCATGCGACAACACTTCTTCGTTCACGCAAAACATCAATGTGACCGACACCACTGCACCAACCATCTTGGTGGGTGCCACGTCGTTCGCGTTTGACTGCGACGCCAACAACCCTGCCGACGTCCAAAACGTCATCAACACGTGGTTGAGCACCAACGGTTTGAGCGGCTTTGCGATTGACAACGCCGACACCGACCTGACCTGGTCTCACGACTACGACGAGTTGACAAACGGCTTGTCCGACGGATGTGGAGCCACAGGTTCGGTCACAGTCACCTTCACGGTGGCGGACGATTGCGGCAACACCGCGTCCACCACGGCGACGTTGACCATTGAGGACAACACAGCGCCAACCTTTGACCAAGCGACGCTTCCTGCAGACGCCACGGTCGAGTGCGACGCCATTCCTGCAGCTGCAACGCTCACCGCGAGCGACGAATGCGGATCGGCCTCTGTGGCCATGGTGGAGACTTCTGCCGCGGGTTCATGCCCCAACGGATACAGCATTACGCGCACTTGGACCGCCACGGACTTGTGTGGCAACACCACAGAGCACGTTCAAGTGCTGACTGTGGTCGACACCACCAACCCTGCAATTGCGCAAGGAAATGAAGCGGCAGCCGCCACTGTTCAGTGTGGAACTACGGCCATGACGTCGTTTGAGACATGGTTGAACAACCATGGCGGCGCGTCAGCCACGGACAACTGCACTGCAACGGGAGATCTCTCTTGGACCCACAACTACGATGCGACCACCAACGGTTTCAGCGATGGATGTGGTGCATCAGGAGCAGTGACGGTGATCTTCACCGTGACCGACGAGTGCAGCAACAGCACAACCACTTCCGCAACCTTCACAATCACAGACACCACTGCACCTTCGTTTGTGCAAGCGTTGCCAGCCAACGATACGGTGGAATGTGACGAAGTCCCGACTGCGCCAATCCTGACGGCCACGGACAACTGTGGCACCGCCACAGTGGCGTACACCGAAACCCGCACTGACGGCAACTGCGACTACAACTACGTGTTGACACGCACATGGGTGGCCACTGACGAGTGCAACCTCTCAACCACCCACACCCAGACCATCACGGTTCAGGACACGGAAGCTCCTGTGCTCAACGCGGACATCACGGCCACCGTTCAATTGGATGCCGATGGAAATGGAAGCATCACAGCGGCGTCACTCGACAACGGCACTTCCGACAACTGCGGTACGGTGACTCTGTCACTTGCCAAGACGTCGTTCGATTGCAGCGATCTTGGAGACAACGTCGTGGTCTTCACTGCGACAGACCAGTGCAGCAACAGCGCCACCCAAAACGTGACCATCACGGTGGAGGACAATGTGGCTCCCGTGTTTACAGAGGAAGCTTCTGACGACGAGTACGAATGCAGTGGATCCAATGCGGCGCAGCTGACTGCGTGGTTGGACGACAACGGCGGTGCTCAGGCTACGGACAATTGCACTGCAGTGGGGAGCTTGACTTGGACGTACACGTCCACCGAAACAGCCACTGGCTTTGACGTGGTCTTCCGCGTCACGGACGCAGAGGGCAACTACAGCGAAACCTCCGCGTCGTTCACCATTGTGGACACCACCGCTCCCGTGTTGGCCGGCGTTCCAGCAGACATCACGGTGGCATGCGATGCGTATGACGCATACATTGCAGGTTTGACGGCTGTTACGGCCTCTGACGTGTGCTGTGAAACAGTGACGTTGGTTTATGCTGAATCGAGCGTCGCAAGCGAAACGTGCCCCCACGCCTCAGTGGTGACGCGCACGTGGACGGCGACCGACGACTCAGACAATGAGGTCACGGCGACTCAAGTGGTGACCATCGTTGACGAAACAGCTCCAACAGCAGCGGCGAAAAACATCACCGTGGAATTGGATGCCATGGGTGTTGCAACGATCACTGGCAGCCAAGTCAACGACGGAAGCTCCGACAACTGCTCGGCAGCGAGTGATTTGACTTTCTCTGTGTCTCCTTCGTCATTCAGCTGCGATGATCTCGGAGCCAACAACGTCACCTTGACGGTAACCGACGAATGCGGCAACGTCAGCACTGCCTCCGCGGTTGTGACTGTCGAAGACAATGCCGCTCCCACCATCGTGGCCCAAACCATCACGGTGAACTTGGACGAGGACGGTGATGCCATCATCAATGCAGCTGACCTTGACAACGGCAGCTACGACAACTGCACGGCTGTGGCGGATTTGAGCTTTGCCATTGCCCCTTCAGAGGCGACGGTGGACTGCGATGACTTGGGCTTGCACCAGGTCACACTCCGTGTCACCGATGCAGAAAACAACTATGCGGAAACAACATTGAACGTGACGGTGGCGGACGTGACTGACCCCGAAATCACGACCGAAGCTGTTTCTCAAACCGTGGAGTGTGTGGCCAACAACGTTACAGCGTTCAACACATGGTTGGACGACAACGGTGGGGCTGAGGCAGCCGACGCTTGCGACAGCGAACTTTCGTGGACGCACAACTTTGGCTCAGACGAGGGCGACGTGTCGTTCAGCGATTTGTGCGGACCGACAGGTGCGGTGACCGTGACCTTCACGGCGACGGACGATTCGGGCAACAGCTCGAGCACAACAGCGACGTATACCATCAAGGATGAAACGAAGCCCGTGGCCGCGGCCAAGGACATCGCGGTTTCCCTGGATGCCGACGGCAACGCGACGATCTCTGGCGCGGATGTGGACAATGGCAGCTCGGATTCATGTTCAGATGTGACACTTTCCGTGTCGCCATCTTCCTTCGATTGCACTGACATTGGACCCAACACGGTGACCTTGACTGTGGAGGATGCTTGTGGCAACGAGGAGACAGCCACCGCTGTGGTGACCGTGTCCGATGTGACGAAGCCCAATGTCGTGACGCAAAACTTGTCTCTGGACTTGTCTGCCAGTGGCACATTGAGCATCACCGGTGAACAAGTCAACAGCGGTTCAACAGACGCTTGTGGCATTGCCTCGTACAGCGTTTCACCAAGCTCATTCACGTGTGCCAATGTGGGCCCCAACACGGTGACCTTGACGGTGACAGATGTGAACGGCAACAGCCAGACTGCGAACGCCACGGTGACCGTCAACGACGTCACTCCGCCCACCGTTTTGGTTCAGGCTTACGACTTGATTTTGGGTGCCGATGGCACAGCCACGTTGCTCAGCTCCGACGTGAACAACGGTTCCTCAGACGCATGTGGCATTGACAGCTACATCTTGAGCGAAACGGCATTTGATTGCGACGATCTCGGTGCCAACACGGTGACGTTGACAGTGACCGACGACAACGGCAACTCAAACTCTGCGGACGTTGTGGTGACGGTGAAAGACACCACGTTGCCTTACGTTGTTGGACAGAATGCGACTGTTACGTTGGATGCCAACGGAGATGGATCAGTGTCGTTTGCCGACATGACCACCCAGGCAGGTGCATCAGACAACTGCTCGGTGGTGACGACAACCCTCACCGACGCATCTGGAAATGCGGTTTCATTGCTTGATTGTGACGATTTGGGCGACCAAACCATCACCTTGACGGTGACAGACCAGTCCAACAACACATACACAACGACCGCGACCTTGACGGTGGTGGATGCCACGGCACCTGCCATTGGCACTGCGGCCCAAGATTTGACGGTAGAGTGTGACGGTTCAGGCAACACGACTGAATTGAACGCTTGGTTGGCGAACAGCGCAGGCGCTGCGGCCACCGACGCGTGCAGTGCGGTGACCTGGAGCAACAACTACGCTTCATTGTCGTTGAGCGATTTGTGTGCAGCCACAGGTGCTGTGACTGTCACCTTCACGGCAAAAGATGCTACGCTCAACGCCTCCACGACAAGCGCCACCTTCACCATCCAAGACACGACAGCTCCGTTGATCAGCACGGCCGCGTCAAGCGACTCCGTGGAGTACAATGGCAACGACCAAACAGCAGCGCTCAACACGTGGTTGGCCAACCACGGCGGTGCTGTGGCTGCGGACGACTGCGGCTCTGTGTCTTGGACGCACGACTACACTTCACTCACTGCCGGATGCGGTGTGGAAGAGTCTGCCGAAGTGACGTTCCGTGCAACGGACGCATGTGGCAACTACTCTGAAACGACGGCCACTTGGAGCATCGTGGACAACACACCTCCAACCATTTCATTCGTCGGCATCAACATGACGGCCGAGTGCAATCCAGGTGCAAGCCCCGCCGACAACTGGTTGGCGAACCACGGTTTTGCCAACGCAGCTGACGATGGATCGGGGCTGACTTGGACGAACGACTACACTGGCATGACCAACGGTTGTGGCAACACAGGCTCGGCCATGGTGACGTTCACCGCGACGGACGACTGTGGAAATGCTTCCACCACGTCACGCATGCTCACCATCAGCGATACGACCGCTCCTACGGCTTCCACCCAGGACATCACGGTGGACTTGGATGCCAACGGCGCAGCCACGATCACGACTGCGGACATCGACAACGGTTCTTCGGACACGTGCGGAGAGGTGACCTTGTCACTTGACATCACGTCGTTCGACTGCACCGATGTGGGCAACAACACGGTGACCTTGACGGTGACCGACGAATGTGGCAACGAGAGCACCGCAACGGCGAACGTTTTGGTCCGTGACCAGGTGGATCCTGTGGCTGTGACGCAAAACCTCACCGTGAACCTCGATGCTTCTGGCAACGGTTCCATCACGCCAGCTGAGGTGGACAATGGCTCGTCTGACGCCTGTGGCATTGCCACACTCGCCTTGGACAAGACGGCCTTCACGTGCGCAGATTTGGGCACCAACACGGTGACTCTGACGGTGACGGACAACAACGACAATACGGACACGGAAACGGCGACCATCACGGTGATTGACGTGACCGCTCCGGCCATTGTTGATGCGTCTGACTTGACCGTGGACTGCGGCGCGACAAACGCGAACGACTTGTCCACTTGGTTGAGCAACCACGGTGGCGCGACTGCCACGGACGCATGTGGCCCATTGACTTGGACCAATGATTACAATACCACTTCCACCGTTGTCAGCTACACCACGGAAACTACGGGCCAGCAGGTTACGCCTACTTACGCTTTCGGTACGTTCCCTGTTGACACTGACCTCAGCAATAGCGATGACGATTACACGGAAGTTGCCTTGCCGTTCACGTTTACTTTCTACGGACGAGATTACGACGTCATTGACATCAGCACCAATGGCTCCATCAGTTTTGATGCTGCGTGGGGTGATGATTACGAGGCACTTGATTTCGATGAGTACTGTACCGACATGGTTTTGGGAGCTCACACGGACTTGGATCCAGGGGAATCCGACTTGACTGAGATTTCTTATGGTGTAGTGGGCTCGGCCCCAAACAGGGCTTACGTCATCAGCTGGCACGTGGTTCCGAACTACGAGTTCAACGAAATCACTCACGACTTCCAAATTGTATTGTACGAGGGAACGAACGAGGTGGAAATCTACAATGCAGGCCATCCTGACTTGGATGATTATAACATGACCGTCGGCATTGCAAGTGAGGACTGCGAAGGCATGGGTCCATATGAGGCCTCTTCCGAAACTTGGAATGGTGGCAAATGGACTTTCAGCTCTGACGATTCAAATGGTTACACCATGGAAGTGGAAGCGACGGGCCAGACGCCTACTTACGCTTTCGGTACGTTCCCTGTTGACACTGACCTCAGCAATAGCGATGACGATTACACGGAAGTTGCCTTGCCGTTCACGTTTACTTTCTACGGACGAGATTACGACGTCATTGACATCAGCACCAATGGCTCCATCAGTTTTGATGCTGCGTGGGGTGATGATTACGAGGCACTTGATTTCGATGAGTACTGTACCGACATGGTTTTGGGAGCTCACACGGACTTGGATCCAGGGGAATCCGACTTGACTGAGATTTCTTATGGTGTAGTGGGCTCGGCCCCAAACAGGGCTTACGTCATCAGCTGGCACGTGGTTCCGAACTACGAGTTCAACGAAATCACTCACGACTTCCAAATTGTATTGTACGAGGGAACGAACGAGGTGGAAATCTACAATGCGGGCCATCCTGACCTGGATGGTTATAACATGACCATCGGCATTGCAAGTGAGGACTGCGAAGGCATGGGGCCTCTCGAAAATACTTCCTCGTCGATGATCGGTGGTAAGTGGATTTTCAGTCCTGAAGAGCCCATTGATCCTAATGTCCTAAGCGACGAGTGCGGTGCCACTGGCGAAGTGACCGTGAGATTCACGGTGACAGACGGCTCCAACAACAGCTCGAGCACGACGGCGACCTTCACCATTGAAGACGACACCAAGCCTACGGTCATCACCCAGGACATCACGGTGGATTTGGATGCCAACGGCGCAGCTTCGATCTCGACTGCAGACATCGACAACGGTTCGAATGACGCTTGCAGCGATGTGACCTTGTCGCTCGACGTGACGTCGTTCGATTGTGACGATGTGGCACAAGTGCAGGTGGTGACGTTGACTGCCACTGACGCGTGCAACAACTCCCAATCTGCCACAGCCAATGTGACGGTACGCGATCTCATCGATCCAACCATCACAGCACCTGCCGCTGTATCCGTGTTTGCGGACGCCGGCGCTTGCAGCGCGGCAGCATCAGGCGTGAGCCTCGGTACACCGACCGTCGCTGACAACTGCGGTACGTTGGTGTCGAACAACGCACCCTTGTCATTCCCTGTGGGTCAAACCACAGTGACCTGGACGGTGATCGATCCTTCTGGCAACGACGCCACGGCGACACAAGTCGTGACAGTCACCGACAACCAAGCTCCAGCCATCGCGGGTATGCCTGAGAACATCAGCGTGAACACCGCGGATGGTGTGTGCACAGCGGCCGTGATTTGGGTGAACCCCACGGCGACCGACAACTGTGGTGTGACTTCACTGACGCCTTCTGTGGCCTCCGGCTCGACCTTCGACCTCGGAACGACCACAGTGACGTACACAGCCCTCGACGCGGCAGGCAACTCTACGGAGGCCAGCTTCACTGTCACGGTGACGGACAACCAAGATCCGACCATCACAGCACCCATCGATGTGTTGGTGAATGCAGACGCAGGTGCGTGTGCAGCCGCGGCGTCAGGTGTGACGTTGGGTACGCCAACGACGGCTGACAATTGCAGCGTGGCTTCAGTGACCAACAACGCACCCGCTTCATTCCCTGTGGGCAACACGGTGGTCACATGGACGGTGACGGACGGTTCAGGCCGAACGGCAACAGCCACGCAGAATGTGACTGTCGAGGACAACCAGTTCCCCACCATTGCGGGAATGCCATCTGACATCTCGGTGAACAACGACGCAGTCAACTGCAGCGCTGTTGTGAGTTGGACTGCACCCACGTCGGACGACAACTGCGCCGTGACGTCCTTCACGACATCTCACGAATCAGGCTCGACCTTCCTCGTGGGTGAAACCATTGTGACCTACACAGCGAAGGACGCTGCAGGCAACACGACCACAGACACCTTCAAAGTCACTGTCAGTGACAACGAGAAGCCTGTCATCAGTGGCATGCCAGCCAACATCACGCAAAACAACGATGCGGGTCAGTGCAATGCGGCTGTGACTTGGACCGCACCAACGGCGGACGACAACTGCACGTTGCTGTCTTTGACGTCCAACCACAACCCTGGTGCGACCTTCGACGTCGGCACCACGACGGTGACGTACGAGGCTGAAGACATCTACGGAAACATCCACACGGAAAGCTTCACGGTGACTGTGGTGGACGCTGAGGATCCCTCCATTGCGAGCATGCCGGCCAACATTGCGGTCAACAACGACGCAGAGAACTGCAGCGCGGTCGTGACATGGAGCGAGCCTACTTCAGCGGACAACTGCGGTGTGACTTCATTCACATCGACGCACGCTTCAGGTGCAGCATTCCCTGTGGGCCAAACCACAGTGACTTACACTGCAATCGATGCGGCTGGAAATGACATTTCAGGCAGCTTCACCGTCACGGTAAGCGACAACGAGAAGCCTGTCATCAGCGGCATGCCTGCAGACATCGCCCAAGACAGCGATGCAGGACTTTGCACTGCTGTGGTGACTTGGACAGCGCCTACTGCGGCCGACAACTGCGAGATTGCGACCTTCACGTCGAGCCATGACTCTGGAGATGCCTTCCCATTGGGAGAGTCCACAGTGACGTACACTGCGACGGACATTCACGGAAATGTCCAGTCAGGCAGCTTCACGGTGACCATCTCAGACGATGAGAACCCAACCATCAGCGGCTTGCCACAGGACATCACCCAGTCAAACGACACGGGATCTTGTGACGCGGTCGTGACGTGGACAGCACCAACTGCTGCTGACAACTGCACAACTGTGACGTTGACATCATCGCACGATCCTGGAGATACGTTCACGGTGGGTGAGACCACAGTGACCTACACGGCCACGGACGCCGCGAACAACGTCACCACGGCATCGTTCAAAGTGACTGTGACAGACACCGAGGCACCTGCCATCAGTGGCATGCCTCAGAACATCACCCAAAGCAACGATGCGGGTGCATGCAACGCTGTTGTGACTTGGACTGCGCCAACCGCAGCCGACAACTGCACCATGGACACGTTCACCTCGGACTACGCCTCAGGTGACACGTTCCCAGTGGGTACCACAACGGTGACGTACACTGCGACGGACATCTACGACAACGAGACTACGGCGAGCTTCACAGTGACTGTGGAGGACGACGAGGATCCCGTGGTGGCTGCAAACAGCTTTACTGTCGAGCTCGACGCCGATGGTGAGGCAAGCATCACTGCTGCCCAGGTGAACGACGGTTCGACCGACAACTGTGGCATCCAAAGTGTCTCCATTGATGTGGACGAATTCACTTGCATCGATTTGGGCGCAAACGATGTCGTGCTCACCATCTTGGACATCCACGGCAACAGCAAGACTGTCACAGCCATCATTACTGTGGTGGACGACATCGATCCCGTCATCTCTGTGGAAGCGAGCGCTTCGACTGTGGAGTGCGATGGATTGGGCAACACTGCCGCCTTGAATGCCTGGTTGGCCAGCAACGGTGGTGCTCAAGCCACAGATGCTTGTGGCCCCTTGACTTGGACGAACAACTTCACTGCCCTGAGCGACGATTGCGGCGCCACGGGCTCTGCAACGGTCACGTTCACTGTGACGGATGGCTCAGGCAACTCAGCCTCAACCACGGCCACCTTCACGATTGAAGACACGGTTGGCCCAACCATGGACGTGGTGGCCAGCGGTTTGGTGATGCCTTGCGGTTCCAACTACACGCCGATTTTGAACGGTTGGTTGAACAACAATGGCTTTGCTTCCGCATCTGACATCTGCGGCGTGGTCAACTGGAGCAACGATTACAACGGTTTGACTTCTGCCTGCGGCAACGCAGGGGAGGCCGTGGTGACGTTCACCGCGACAGACGCGTGCGGAAACGAAACGTCAACCACTGCGACCTTCTTGATCGAAGACACGACTCGCCCAACGATCACGGCTGACGCCGCTGATTTGACGGTGGAATGTGATGGCTCAGGCAATTCCACCGAATTGAACAACTGGTTGGCATCGCACGGTGGTGCAGCTGCCACGGACGCATGTGGTGATGTGACTTGGAGCAGTGACTTCACTTCACTCAGTGATTTGTGCGGTGCCACGGGCGCAGCCACAGTCACGTTCACAGCGACCGACGATTGCGGCAATGCAAGCGAGACGACTGCGACCTTCACCATTGAAGACACCACTGCACCAGCAGTGTTGGCTCAGGGTGTCACGGTTCAGTTGGATGCGAACGGAGAAGCTTCAATCACGACTGCCGACATTGACAACGGTTCCTCTGACGTGTGCGGAGGCGTGTCCTTGTCCTTGGATGTGACGAGCTTTGATTGCAGTGACCTCGGCAACAACTCCGTGGAGCTTACGGCCACCGATGACTGCGGAAACGCGGCATCTGCCACTGTGACGGTGATTGTGGAAGATGCGGTTGCACCAAGCATCACAGCGCCTGCAGACATTGCAGCCAACAACGATGCTGGAACGTGTGCAGCGGTGCTGTCTCTCGGAGACGCCACTGCCTCTGACAACTGCAGCTTCACGGTCACCAACGATGCTCCTGCGTCATTCCCTGTGGGTTCGACGACGGTCACGTGGACTGTGGAAGATGCAGCTGGCAACACGGCAACTGCTTCTCAGGAGGTGGTGATCACCGACAACGAGGCGCCAGCCATCAGCGGCATGCCTTCAAACATCACGCAATCCAATGACGCTGGCCTTTGTGCAGCAGCTGTAACCTGGGAGGCGCCCACGGCTGCCGACAACTGTGGCATGGCCTCATTGTCCGCTTCTCACAACATCGGCGATTCATTCGCGGTGGGAACCACAACAGTGACTTACACGGCATTGGACATTCATGGCAACAGCACAACTTCGTCATTCACCATCACGGTGGAGGAC
>CAZGQI010000048.1:0-10980 GCA_964527895.1 uncultured Comamonadaceae bacterium
ATCATTGGAGCATTGTTCAAAATCCAGCACTGGGAAGGTGCCTCGTTGATGCTCATCCTTGGTTTGGGTACGGAAGCCTTCATCTTCTTCATGTCGGCCTTTGAGAAGCCCCACGAAGAACCCGATTGGTCCTTGGTTTACCCTCAGCTCGCCACAGGAGAAGGAGCGGACAAAACCCCCACCCAGCAACTGGACGACATGTTGTCCAAAGCGAACATCGACTCTAACATGATCTCCAAATTGGGTGACGGCATGCGTCACCTTGGCGAGCAGGCGTCGAAGATGGGTGAGGTTGCAGACGCTTCGGTGGCCACGAAAGACTACAGCGATGCGCTGGTGAAGGCGTCCAACCGTGTGGACGAATTGAGCTCAACCTACGAAGAGGTGAGCGAAGGGTTGACGGGGCTCGTCAAGGCAAGCGCAGAAGGTGCTTCTACGGGAACAGGTCTCGCCAAGATGAACGAGAACTTGAACTCTTTGAACGACATGTATGAGGGACAACTCGCACAGATGCAACAGAACAAGGAATTGTTCGAAGGCATGGGCGAATTGGTGAAAAACCTCAACGACTCCGTCGAGGACACGAAAGTGTACAAGGAGAACATCTCCGAATTGGCCAAGAACTTGGCTTCCCTCAACACGGTCTACGGCAACATGTTGAACGCCATGGGTGGCGGTCGCAGCTAAGCCCTGAACCATGGCCGGAGGAAAAGAAACACCACGTCAAAAGATGATCGGGATGATGTACCTCGTCCTGACCGCGCTTTTGGCCTTGAACATCTCCAAAGAAGTCCTGAACGGCTTCGTGAAAGTGGAGAACAGCTTGCAAGACACACAGCACACGCTGAAAAGCAAGGTTGCTGAGACATTGACCACCCTGGAGGTCAAGTATGCCCAAAACAAAGAAAAGGTCGGTCCCTTCATGGACAAGGCCCGTGACGTTCGCGAACGCAGTGACAACTTGGTCAATTACATCACCCAACTCAAGGGGCGATGCATGGCCAAGTCGGAAGGCAAGTACGAAGATGCCGTGGCCAACGACTTTGTCAACTTCATCGGTCAGGATGAAACGGGGATGGACACCACCATCAACTTGGCCCTGATCGAGAAGAAGGACGAGTACCAGGAACTCACCGCCTTCATGGTGGGTTCAGAGCCACAGAATCCCAAGTTTGACGAGAACGATCCTTGGAGTGCTGCCGCGCTTCGCCAAAATCTGGAAGCTTACCGCGATTACCTCAAAGGGGTGAAGCTCGTGGACAGCCAGGGACAGACGCGTGAACTCCCTGAATACATCAAGGTTCAACTCGACGAGCGTTTCACGTTTGAGAACGAGATGGAAGATGGCAAAGAGGTTCTGTGGGAAGCCGCCAACTTCTATGATGTCCCCCTCGCTGCGGTGATGCCATTGATGTCCAAGATGATCGTTGATGTGCAAGACGCACAGGAAGACGTGTTGTCTTGGTTGCTTGGCGGGATTGAGGCCAAGTCCTACAAGTTCACCAACCTGATGCCCCTCGTGGTGCCAGAATCCAACTACATCCTTCGCGGAGACTCTTTCCGAGCCGATGTGCTGTTGGCGGCCTACGACGCGACGAATGCGCCAGACATTTTTGTCGACGGCGACAAGTGGGATGGACGTGATTCGACCTTGTTGGCTTACGAAGGCATGGAAGGGTTGACCATTGGGGCCGATGGCATGGGCAAGCTTCGCATCCCGACCCGAGGCATGAGCCTTGGAGACATGAGCTTCAAGGGGTTGATTCGCTACCAAGGTCCCGATGGCAACATCGAGCCCTATTCGTTCTACACGCCCACCATCACGGTTGCGGAGCCTGCACTTGTGGTCTCTCCCACCAAGATGAACGTGTTCTACCGCGGGGTTCCCAACCCCGTCGAGGTGTCCGTCCCTGGTGTGGCCCAAGACAAGATCGACGTGCGCATCGACGGAGGACACTCCATCAAGAAGCAACCAGACGGTTCGTACATCGTGGAACCAAGCTCGAGCAGCTCTGTTCGCGAGGCAAACATCACCGTCTCTGCAGAACTTCCTGACGGAAGCAAGAAGTCCTTGCCCGCGAAGAATTTCCGTGTGAAGCGCATTCCGGATCCGGTGGCGTTTTGGACTGGGAAGAAGCCCACGGACAAGGGCATCACCAAAGCCGAGGTGTTGTCGTTTGCCCCCGTGGCCGCACGCATGGAAGGCTTCGACTTCGACGTGAAGGTCCGCGTGAAAAGCTTCACCCTGCGCATCTCCAAGGACGGTGCGTTCTCTGACTTGCCTTCCGGCAACAACCGCTTGACGACCGACCAACAGGAGGCGTTGAAGCGCGTGCGTCGCGGCAACATCATTTACTTGGAAGACATTCTGGTGTCCATGCCTGACGGGACCGAGCGCGACTTGCCCCCGATGAAATTGAAAATCACCGGCTAACTTACCTGCCATGAAACAGTTCCTGAGCACTTGTTTGACGTTGACGCTCGCCATGTTTGCCTTGGTGCAAAACGGCGTGGCTCAATCCCCCAATGTGTTGAATGGTGCCTACGTCAAGGAAACCAACCTCACCAAGCGCGTCATCCCCTACCCTCACCTGCGTGAGGCGGATGTGATGTACAAGCGCCGGATTTGGCAAGAGATTGACCTGCGTCAAAAATTCAACCACCCCTTCTACTTCCCCCTGGATCCCATCCAAGACCGTCAAAATCTGTTTGACGTGGTGCGGGAAGCCCTGTTAGTGGAAGGTTCCCTTGTGGCCTACAGCGCAGGACCGTTGGGAGACGACGACGAATTCACATTCCCTTTGTCACCTGACAGCATCCGAAAGATTCTGAACCCCGTCACGCTTGTGAAGGAGTACGACGACTTCGGTGAAGTCATCGGAACCATCCAGCAGAGCAATGAATTGTCTTCGGACAAAATCACGCGCTACCGCATCAAGGAAGATTGGATTTGGGACCGTCAGCGCAGCGAGCGTTACGTGCGCATCTTGGGCATTGCGCCCATGATGGAGGACTTTGACGTCGACGGGAACAGTGTGGGCTTCCGCCCCCTTTTCTGGCTTTACTACCCAGAGTGTCGCTATGTCTTCGCGAACAGCGAGGTGTACAACATGTTCAACGACGCCCAGCGTCGTACGTATGAAGACCTCTTCCAGAAGCGCTACTTCTCCAGCTACATCGTGAAGGAGGACAACTCCTTCAACCGGGCCATTGTGTCTTACGCACGCGGCCTCGATGCCTTGGCAGAGAGCGAACGCATCCAGCAGGAGCTCTTCAACTTGGAGCATGACATTTGGCATTACTGATTGGACTTCGATCCAGGAAAAAAGGGCTGCACTCGGTGTGGCCCTTTTTTGTTCCCTTGCCTTTCTACCCCGACCTTGCGGGCCATGCTGCACTTGACGTCGCTTGCCGTTCATTTTGGAGACCGAACGCTGTTTGAAGGCGTTGATTTGGCCATTGGCAACAAGGACCGCATCGGCCTTGTGGGGCGCAACGGTGCAGGCAAGTCCACCCTTCTGAAGATCATTGCGGGTCTGCAAAAACCCTCTGCAGGCAGCGTGAATACGCCCAAAGAGTACAGCATTGGCTATCTGCCTCAGGAGATGGAACACGAGGAGGAATCGACGGTCATGGAAGTGGCCATGCAGGCCTTTGCCGAAGTCCAAGCGCTTGAGACCCGGCTTGAAGCGTTGACCAAGGAAGTGGCCGAACGGACCGACTACGAAAGCGACAGCTACGCCGACCTCATTCAAGAGCTGAGCGACGCCAACGAACGTTTGGACGCCATTGGGGCCTCCAGCACGGAGGAACAGGCCCATCGCATCCTCCAAGGCCTTGGCTTCAAGATCACGGACATAACGCGCCAGATGTCCGAATTCAGTGGCGGTTGGAAAATGCGCGTGGAATTGGCCAAGCTGCTGCTCATGCAACCTGATCTCCTGTTGCTGGACGAGCCCACCAACCACCTCGACATTGAAAGCATCGAATGGCTTGAATCGTTTTTGATGCACCATCCAGGGGCCATCCTGCTCATCTCTCACGACAGGGTGTTCCTCGACACCTTGACCAAGCGCACGGTCGAAATTGGGGGCGTCAAGCTCTACGATTACAAGGGGCCTTACTCCGCCTACCAAGTTTGGCGGGAGGAAGAACGCTCACGTCAAGAGCAGGCAGCGAAGAACCAACAGAAGTACATCCAAGAGACGGAAGTGCTCATCAACAAGTTCAGGGCCAAGAAGAACAAGGCCGCCTTCGCCCAGAGCTTGATCAAGAAACTCGACAAGCTCGAACGCGTGGAAGTGGATGCTGCGGAAAACATGCAGATTCGGTTTCGCTTCCCGCCTGCGCCGCGCTCCGGAAAGGTCATTTTCGAAGCCAAGACCCTCAAGAAGTGCTTCGATGACTTGACCGTCTTTGAAGGTTTGGACTTCATCATGGCGCGTCAGGAAAAAGTGGCCCTCGTAGGCAAGAACGGCGCAGGCAAAACCACCCTGACCCGGATGCTGCTCGAACAAGAGTCCTGCACAGCCGGAGAATTGACCGTCGGCCACAACGTGGACATCGGATACTACGCCCAGAACCAAACCGACGAGCTCGACGGCAACCTGACGGTCATGGAGACGCTGGAAGAGGTCGCCGTCGGCGATGTCCGCAAACAGTTGCGCGGCCTCCTCGGCTCGTTCTTGTTTTCGGGCGAGGACGTCGACAAGAAGGTGAAGGTGTTGTCTGGGGGAGAGAAGGCGCGTTTGGCGTTGTGCAAGCTCCTGCTGCACCCTTACAACGTTCTGATTCTTGACGAGCCGACCAACCACCTCGACCTGAAAAGCAAGTCCGTCCTGAAAGAAGCCCTTCAACGCTTTGACGGCAGTTTGGTGGTGGTGTCTCACGACCGCGACTTTCTCAGCGACATGACGCAACTCGTGTACGAGGTCACTCCGACTGGATTGAAGCAATACATCGGGGACATCAAGCAATTCCTGCACGAGAAGCACGCGGCAAGCATCAGCGCCTACGAGGCCAACAAGAACGTCAAGGTGTCGCGGGACAAAGGGGGCAAGGCCGCCCCGACCAAGGAAGGCAAATCAAGTTCGGGTGGCGGCGATTACAAGGCGAGGAAAGCCGCTGAAAAAGCGCTTCGCAAGGCCAAAAACGCGGTCGACCGCCATGAAAAGGCCATTGCCCAGTTGGAGGCCAAGCAAGAGGAACTCAACGCCGCCATGGCCGCCGTCGATCCCTCGGACCGCACCAAAGTGACCGAATTGGCCTACGCCTATGACGCGGTTCAGAAAGAGATGCAGGACAGCATCAACGCCTGGGAAAAGGCCTTGGAAGACGTCGAAAGGCTCTCTGCAGATTGACCTACAACCCTGACGCCTCGATGTAGGTGGTCCACTTGGCAATGGCCTTGGCCATGTCCTCGGGCAACTCCGACTCAAAGTCTTTGCGCTCCCCGGTGCCCGGGTGGGTGAAGCCGAGCGTCTTGGCATGCAAGGCTTGTCGCGGAAGCGCCTCAAACATGTTCCGCAAGAAGGCGTTGTACTTCCCTCCAGGCGCCCCTTTGACCGCCACGTTGCCTCCGTAGATGGGATCGCCGAACAACGGATGGCCGATGTGTTGCATGTGAACACGGATTTGGTGCGTCCGCCCCGTTTCCAACTTGCATTCCACCAAGGTCACCGGTCCCAAGCGCTTCAACACGCGGTAATGCGTCACGGCGTGTTTGCCTTCGCGGCCATCCTCAAACACTTGCTGAATGCGACGGTCACGGAGCGATCGCCCCACGTGGCCCGTGACGGTGCCATCCTCGCGGACATCTCCCCACACCAACGCCCAGTAGCGGCGATTGACCGTGCGCTCAAAGAACTGCTCACTCAAGTCGGTCAACGCACGCTCCGACTTGCCCAGCACCATGAGGCCAGTGGTGTCCTTGTCCAAGCGGTGGACCAACCCCGGCCGCGGCTCAGGTTGATTGGGAAGGCTGGGCATGTTTTGGAAGTGGTGCAAAATCCCGTTCACCAACGTACCCGTGTAATTCCCATGGCCGGGGTGCACCACCAAATTCATCGGCTTGTTGAGCACCAACAGGTCGTCGTCCTCATAGAGGATGTCCAAATCCATGGGCTCCGGAATCAGTTCAAATTCATACACCGGCTGCGGCAACTCCACCGTAACCACATCCTCGGGCTTCACCTTGTGGTTGCTCTTGACCGGTTGGCCATTGACCCTGACGTAGCCTGCCTTGGCTGCCGTTTGGAGTTTGTTGCGTGACAAATGCGCCACGCGGTTGATGATGAACTTGTCCACGCGCAAAGGCGTCTGTCCCGGATCCACCACAATGCGATGGTGCTCAAACAGCTCTTCGCCTTGCTCGTCCGGGGTGTTCACGTCTTCGATCATGGGCGGGCAATCCAGCGTTGGGTCCAGGTTTGGCCATTCTGCTCCGTTCCGACGAGGAGATATACGCCAGGTGTCTCCGTGGACCACGACTGAAGACCCGGTGCCATGTCAAGCCACTCGGCCACCGTGCGTCCCGTCATGTCCAACATGCGCACCGAGGTGACGCGTTCGAGGTTCCAATGGCACGTGTGCGTTCCTGGATTGGGAAACACCGCAGGGCCCTCCAAACGAGACGGCAGTTCAGACACCGCGACCACAGGCTCCTTCCCTGCACGAAGCACCGGTCGAATCATCAACGACCCTTGGATGCCTGACTGCAACCAAGGCGTGTTGGGAAACTTGTACCAGAGGTATTCCGGGTTGGTGTTCGTGGACTTGTCAAGTCCGATGTTGATGCGGTCCTCCCCTTGTTGCACAAATCCCACGTAAATGCGCCCCGACACCGAAATGGGCGCCTCAAACGGGATGTAGGTGAATCCATCGTATTGGTTGGCGAAGTAATTGGGCTCGTGAATGGTGTATTGCGTCACAATTTCACCGCCGGGCTGCCCGGGATTCTCCTCATCCTCTCCCCGGATTTTCAAAGTGAAGGTCTCTCCTGCCGCGTCGTCGTAATAGGGCGTGAAGTGAATCCAAACCCCTTCCAAGGTGTCTGCTTTCTGGATGTCGAAGCCCACCACCAGCTCTCCACCTTGACCATCCAAGGCGTACGCCTTTTCCGCGGTGCCGTCGTCGTAGGCGTAATAGTCCTTGAACGTCTGCACGTGAACGATGCTGTCGTTGTCGGTCACGCCGGTTTGGGTGGTTCCGTTGGCGCCCCCCACTTCGTCCTCCCACAAGGAGACGTGGAACGTGGCAAACGAGTCACTCACTGCGGGGTTGAACAAGGCAGTGAAAATGGCCAAATCGTCGATGTAGTCCGTCTCAAACAACCCTTGAATCGAGGTGTTGGGAATCTCTCCTCCCGGAGGGACATAGCTGTTGACGTTGCCCTCCACATCCACGCGTTGCACCTTCAGGCCGATGTCTTCTTGGCTGTTGGTGGACTCTCCAAAACTCCGATGCAAGGTGGTCACCGAAGTCGCAGTGTAGCTGTCCACAGAGTCCACAAAGTGCGGCCAAGGCATGGCCGTCCAAGGGTGACGCAAAAAGCTTGTTGGCGGCGCCACAAACGCCACCTCTTCAAACAATGGCGCTGGTTCCATGCCGTCTTCAGCCACCCGCACGAAGTCGAGGTGCCACGTGTCCACGTTGCCTTCCAGCGCCCCGTAATTGAGGATGCGGAATTGAAATTCGTTGTGGAAGTACTCTGTGCCCACAATGGGAATGACGACGGGATGAAACGCCGTGTCGTCGTCGATGCCTTCTGTCGACCACACCCATTGCCACGGGTCGTCGTCGGCTGTGTTTCGGAATTCCACGATCAAACTGTCTTCCCCGGCGTCTGCACCGTTGGCGATGCCGCCCGATTGATACCAAAAAGACAGCGCCACACTGTCCCCCGGCACATTGCCGCCCAGCAACAACCGGCGTGACGTCAAGGTGTCTGCATAGCCTACGGCATTGGTGGGATTCAACGCATAGGGATTCCCAACGGCATCCAAGCCGTCCAACGTGGCGCACCCGATGGTGGGTGCCTGGTATGCCAAGGTGGTGGTTCTGCGGACGGGGCTCGCCTCCCATCGTTTGACGTTGACCGGCGACGACTCGTCGTGCAAACTTGGCCACGCGAAATCGTCCACAAACGGCAGGCCCAAGGGAGGCAACAAGGTGCCCCCTCCTGCACGTGACACTTCAATCGCTTTGACACGCGCCTCGGGAATGAAAATTCGCTCCAAGTCGCGTTCCTGCTCCTGTGCGGACAGGGTGCCGAAGCACATCCAAGCCATCATGGCCAAGATCACCTGGCCTCCAAACGCATTCAGGGTCACATTCTTCATCGGGTTCTCCAACGAGGGAAAGGTGAAAATCGTACGCATGCGATCCATCAAATTCAATGTTTGCCGAGGTAGAGGTCAATGGCGGTGCCTTCGGAGACGTAGGGTTTGCGCTCGGGGCTGACGTCTTGAGACACCACCACGGCCAAACTCGTGTCAAGCGCCGTCACCACATCGTCCATGTAGCCCACGTGCCCAAGGGCGAGGTTGCGCCGCATCAGGGTGCCTTTGGCATCGTCCAAAGACAGGCCCATCAACCAAGGCACGCGAACGTCCTTGGCTCCTGTCACCCCCACCACCAAATCCAGCGTCGTCCCCTTGGGGAATCGCGCTTCCTCGTCCACGCGCTTCCCCTTGTGTTCGACACGAAGGACTTTTCCCGCGAGCAAGGTGTTGGGCTCTTCCTCCACCTCCACTTCGAAGCCACGGGTGGTCAGAATGCGCTCCGCAATCCGGGCATCCTGCCCTTCGGCAATGCCCACGCGCTCGCTCGGGGGCGTGATGCGGTACGTGGTCAGGAGAATGTTCCGTCCCACTTTGACAGAACTGCCCGCGGGGGGATGCTGCTCGACCACCGCACCTGGAGTGCCCGATGGCGCATAAATCGAATCCTGCCACACCGCTTGCAAGCCCAGCGCATCGAGCGTCTCGGACGCCTCGGTTTGGGACAAACCGGCCAACGCCGGGACCTCGCGTTCCGCAGACGGCTGGCTGTACCACCGAAGCAAGAAAAACGTACCCGCCAACACCAGCACCCACGTGAGTGCAATGCCTGAGAGGTGTTTGGCCAGCGACTTCAGCATCAGTCTTCCGTCAAGATTTCTTCCAGGGCATTGTCGTAATAGGCGCGCAGCTCCTCGCAGAATCCGAAGTGCTTGTCGTCGACCACCACTTTTCCTTTGGTCACGTGACCCAACAACGTGGGCTGCAGGCCGTGCGCTTCGCACACGTCGAAGAAGTCGTCTTGATCTTCTTCTTTCAGGCTGACCACCGCGCGGCCTTGGCCTTCGCCAAACAGGAATCCGTCCAAACGGACTTCGTCGTCGGTGACAATGTCAAACCCGAGTCCGTTGGGCATGGCCATTTCGAGCAGGGTGATGAACAACCCGCCGTCGGCCACGTCATGGGACGCGGCGGCAAGGCCCTTCTGAGCAACCTCGCGCAAGCACGCGTGGAGCTTGCCTTCTTGTTCGATGTCGAAATGTGGCGCGGGAGAGCGGTCGATACCCACGATGTTCGAGAGGTATTCCGATGCATTGATGCACCCGCTGGATCCGCCCAGTTGGAAGATGAGCTCGCCCTTCTCTTTGAAGTCCAATCCCGTGTGGTGCTTCCGGTCGTGCATGACCCCCACCATGCCAATTGTCGGCGTCGGGAACACCGCCTGGGCAGAGCCGTCGGGGTTGGCCGTTTGGTTGTAGAAACTCACGTTGCCGCCTGTCACCGGGGTGTTGAAGTGACGGCATGCACGGCCCATGCCTTGGATGGCGCCCACAAACTGCCAGTACACCTCGGGATTGTAGGGGTTGCCAAAGTTGAGGCAGTTGGTGATCGCCGAAGGCTCTGCGCCGGTGCAGCTGATGTTGCGGGCCGCCTCCGCCACCGCAATCGCCGTTCCGATCTCTGGATCGGCCTCCACGTAGCGTGCGTTGCAATCCACGGTCAAGGCGAGGGCTTTGTCTGTGCCTCGTACCGACACCACACCGGCGTCGGAGGGACGGTTGGTCGAGCGGTTGATGGTGCCGACCATGCTGTCGTACTGCTCCCACACCCACTTCTTGGAGGCGATGTTGGGGAGGCAGATGAGCTTTTGGGCGATGTCTGCGCATTCGTCCAGCGAGGGGACAGGCACGGAGTTGGGGTCAAACGCTTGCGCTTCAGCGTACCATGAAGGCTCGGTGTATTCACGCTCGTACACCGGTGCACCTCCGCCCAACACCAACGTGGAACCTGGCACATCGCCGACAAGTTCGCCGTTCATGAAGTAGCGAATGCGGTCGCCTTCGGTGACCTCGCCGATGTGCTCGGCGTGCAAATCCCACTTCTTGAAAATGTCCTTCACTTCCTCTTCCTGTCCCTTGTGAACGACCACAAGCATGCGCTCTTGAGACTCGCTGAGCAAAATCTCGAAGGGCTCCATGTCCTGTTGACGCAAGGGCACCCGGTCGAGGTGAATGTCCATGCCCACTTCGCCGGCTGCACTCATTTCCGAGGTGGAGCATGTGATGCCTGCGGCCCCCATGTCCTGCATGCCGACGACGGCGGTGGTTTTCGAAAGCTCGAGGGTCGCTTCGAGGAGGAGCTTCTCCTGGAAGGGGTCTCCCACCTGCACCGAGGGCAAGTCGTCGGCACTTTCTTCGGTGATGTCCTTCGACGCAAAAGATGCGCCTTGGATGCCGTCTTTGCCCGTGGCCGAGCCCACGATGTACACGGGGTTTCCGGGACCTGCAGCCGTGGCAGAAATGATCTTGTCCGCTTCAAGGATGCCCACCGACATCGCGTTCACGAGGGGGTTGACTTGGTAACTGGGGTCGAAGAAGACTTCGCCGCCCACGATGGGCACCCCAAAGCTGTTGCCGTAGTCGCCGATGCCTTTCACCACACCCTCCAGCAGCCACTTGGTGCGGGGATTGCTGAGGTCTCC
>CAZGQI010000049.1:0-9731 GCA_964527895.1 uncultured Comamonadaceae bacterium
CGCCTGGCGCGGTGGGACGATACCTGCGTGAGTTTTTGGGCGATGGCCGCGTGATCGACTTCCCGTGGTTGCCTCGCAAAATCTTGGTGAACGGCATCATTGCCCCCATCCGCCGATTCAAAAGTGCGCGAGAGTACAAGAAGGTGTGGACCGACGAAGGATCCCCACTCCTGCTCTACGGCGAGTCCTTGCAACGTGAGCTCCAACAGCGGTTTGACACCGACGAAGCTCGCCATGCGTTTGGTGGCGAGGTGAAGGTGGAGCTTGCCATGCGCTACCAACACCCCTCCATGGACCACGTGATGGCCCGCATGGAGAAGGACCGCTACGACCGCATCTGCGTGCTCCCACTCTACGCCCAGTACGCCTCAGCGACGACTGGATCCACCCTCGAAAAGGCCTTCAAGATTTTGAGCAAATGGTACGTCATTCCCGAAGTGGTGGCCATCAGCCAATACTGGGATTTTGACGGATACCTCAAGGGATTTGTGGAGCAAGCGGCGGCCTTTGACTTGGACAGCTACGACCACATCTTGTTCAGCTACCACGGGCTTCCAGAACGTCAGGTCGACAAAATTTACGAAGACCGAAAGTGCGCCAACCACAGCTGCGAAGACGAGATCAACGACGAAAACCGCCAGTGCTACAAGGCCACGTGTTACGCGACGAGCCGTGCCCTCGCAGATCGTCTCGGACTCCCTGAAGACCGCTACACGGTGTGCTTCCAAAGCCGTTTGGACAGCAAGTGGCTGCGGCCTTTCAGCGACGACGTCATCGTGGAACGTGGCGAGGGGGGCGACAAAAAGTTGCTCGTCTTCAGCCCCGCCTTCGTCGCCGATTGTTTGGAAACGCTGATTGAAATTGGGGAAGAATACCAAGAGGTGTTTGAAGAGCACGGCGGCGAGCAGGTCGACCTCGTACCCAGTTTGAACGACCATCCCGCATGGGTGGAAGGCTTGGAAGACCTCGTGCGTCAGCGCATGGGCGTGGCCCCTCGGCCCAACTCGGTTGCCTCAGGCGAACCGAACCCCTAACTTCCTCGCATGAACGTGCGCGAACTGCCTCCATTGCAACCCCTGTGCGATCGGCACAAGCACGTCGTCCTGTTGTGGGATGAACGCATCGAAGGCCGGGCCCTGCTGGGGGTGGGCTCCAAACGCTCCCTCCAAATCGCCTCCCCCACTCCGGGGAGCTGGGACAGTTGGAATGCCTTTGTGGAGGAAACGCAGCGTCGAGAGGCTTGGGCTTTTGGATGGTTGGGGTACGACCTGCACGAAAGCCTTGACCTCGCCGAATCGCACGAACGACTGCCTGCCATCCCTCCCCATCCCGGGGGTTGGCCGCTCATGTGCTGGTGGGAACCTGAAGTCGTGGTGGAATGGGCGACGGGCAGCACGGCGCCCCGCCTCACGACAGGAGAGGGCGCGTTGGCCCAAGAGGTCATGCAATGCCTGACCTCACCCCGTGCCGAGGAACAACCCGCGGAACGCGAGGACGCGGAAGCATGGCAGCCGCTCGAGCCTTGCTGGAGCGAGGAGACCTACACGTCGAAGTTCCACCAAGTTCATGACGCGCTGCAACGCGGCGACATCTATGAGATGAACCTGTGCATGCCTTGGTCGGGACGCGCTCCCGGCGAAGAGAGTTGGTCCATTTTCGAGCGTCTCGCTTCTCAAACCCGGGCCCCGCATACGGCGTATGTTCAAGCGGGACCGTGGCGCACCATGTGTGCGAGTCCTGAGCGGTTTTTGGCCAAACGCGGACGCACCCTCCACTCTCAGCCCATCAAGGGTACCGTCAAGCGCGGCCAAACGCCCGAAGAAGACGACGCCCTGAAACATGCCCTCGCGACAAGCGAAAAGGAACAGGCGGAAAACGTGATGATTGTGGATTTGGTTCGCAACGACCTCAGCCGTGTGGCGGCGGCAGACTCGGTGAATGTGGACGAGCTGTTTGGCATCCACACCTTCTCGACCGTGCACCAAATGATCAGTACCGTCTCTTGCACTTTGGCCGAGGGGGTCACGCCGTTGGACATCATGCGGGCCACGTTCCCCATGGGGTCAATGACGGGCGCCCCCAAGCTCAGTGCAATGCAGCACATCTCTGCCTTGGAAGAAGCGGGGCGTGGGGTGTACAGCGGGGCGCTGGGCTACGTGGCGCCTGACGGCGATTGGGATTTGAACGTGGTCATTCGATCCTTGATGCATCATGGGGACAGCGGCCGCGTCGACGCGACGTTTGGAGGCGCCATCACCTTGCTTGCCGACGCCCAAGAAGAATACCAAGAGTGCCTGCTCAAAGCCGAAGCACTCCGCCAATGTCTCGTGCCATGAACAAGGTGCAAGACCACGTGAGCGGCGCGTTGACAGAGGCTGGGATTGACCGCCCTTCCAAACTTGTTGTTGCGGCGAGTGGTGGCCTCGACTCTACTGTGTTGCTCGGAGTGTTGCACGCGTTGGGACACGACCTCGTTGTCGCCCATGTCAACCACGGCACCCGAGGGGAGGAGAACGACGGCGACCGCGAGGCTGTGGCCGCATGGGCCACTCAACACGGGTGCCCTTTCGAAGTCTTGACGCTCGAAGCGCAATCCCTGGTGAAGGGAGGGCAAGGTTTCCAAGGAGAAGCGCGCAAGGCCCGCACGGCGTGGTTTGAATCGCTTTGCACCCGGCACAATGCGGTGGCGGTGGCCATCGGACACCATGCCGACGACCAGGCAGAAACATACATGCTCCACGCCATGCGCAGCTCCGATCCCTGGGCGGTCAAAGGCATGGCGCTTCGCGATGGCATGCGGGTCCGACCCTTGCTGGGGTTGTCCAAACGCGACTTGTTGGCCCATGCCCAACACATGGGGTGGACCTGGCGCGAAGACCCGAGCAACCAATCCAACGCCTACTTGCGCAACCGCATCCGACATGAGGTGCTGCCTTTGATGGAGGACCTGCGGCCTGGAACGCGTGAGCACCTGAACGTCTTGGCGACGCGTGCAGAGGCACTCGGGCGTTTGGTTGCGCCGCTGCTCGAACAGGCCCGTAACCGGGCCGAGACCCAGCCCGGCCATTGGCGCATCGAGGTCCTGATCCAGGATGCTTGGGCGCAAGAGGCCTTCCAACGGACCTTGGCTGAGAAAGGCTGGAGCCTGTCGGGCGCACAACGCGCATTGGCGTTGTTGGACGCGCAGGTGGGAAATGTTGTGGAGCATGGCACCCAACGCGTGGTTCGAGAACGAGAAACGCTGGTCCTTGCGGTTGTGGAGGCAGGCACTTTGCCCGATCCTGTGACCCTGTCTGAAGGGGCACGCGAAGGAGAAACCGACACACCCATGGGCACCCTTCGCTGGGCACCTTCCACATGCCCCACCTCCACCGTGGGGCTTGGCGTCCACCGCGCTTGGCTTCCTGCCACGTGGCTCCCGGCGACCGTTCGGCCTTGGCGCCATGGCGACCGCCTCCAGCCGCTGGGCATGCAAGGCCAAACCAACGTCAGCGACGTGCTGACCCAAGCCAAGGTTCCTCACGCCATGCGGCCCGCCGCGCTTGTGATCGAGCGAGAAGACGACGGCTGTCTGCTTTGGGTCGTCGGACACAAAGTTTCCGAGCAACTGCGGTTGGACCCCACGACCTTTGAAGGCCAGTCTGGGTTGACCATGACATTCACCCCCGCCCCATGAACTCCTCCTACGCCACACCCAAGATTCTGACCGGAAAGGACAAAGACGCCGCCATGGTGGGCTTTGTGGTGCTTGCGGGACTGTTCATCGCCAGCCTGGTGTCCTGCAACCTCATCTTCCGAAAGTTCTTCACCTGGGACATGGGCGGGCTGACGTTTGAGCAAAGTGTGGGACTCCTTCCCTACCCGCTGACCTTCTTGGTGACCGACCTCATCAGCGAGGTCTATGGCAAGCGCAAAGCCAACCTCGTGGTGCTGTCTGGATTGGCGGCGTCCTTGATGGTGCTGCTCATCGTGTCCCTTGCAGGCGCCGTCGAGGCCACGGGATGGTCGCCGGTTTCAGGAGATGAATTTGACCATGTGTTTGGCCAAACCGCCTTGGCTGTCGGCGCGAGCATGGCGGCCTACCTCCTGGCCCAATTCATCGACGTGCGGATTTTCCACTTTTGGAAACACCTCACCCACGGCAAGCACCTGTGGCTGCGAAACAACCTGTCCACCATCCCGTCGCAAGTGGTGGACACCGCCACCGTCTTGGTGCTCTTGTGCGCGGTCGGCGAAATTGGGTGGGAACGGTTTGGGGCGTTGCTCCTCAACGGCGTGCTGTTCAAGTCCCTTGTCGCGGCTGCCGACACCCCGTTGGTCTACGTCTGCGTAGGCTGGATGCGGCGGCGGTTTGGCCTGGAAGAAGGACAGGAAATCGACCTCTGAGTGAGGTTCCTCCACGGGCGATTGTCATGAATTGGGACCGGCGTGGATTTGGCATCCTCCGTCGCGCGGTATCTTAGCGAACCTACTGACACTGACATGCACAACTGCACCTCGATCGTTTCCATGCTGAAGTCCGGTTTGTGGAACGCCAGCCAAAGGTTGGCCACCGCGCTTCTGCTCCTCCTTTCTTTCAACGCTGTCGCCCAAATTGAAGACCCTGTCACCTGGGACGTTGGGCTTTACCCCAGCGAACAAGAGGGCCTTCACGACCTCGTCATCCACGCCAAGGTGGACACCTGTTGGCACATTTACAGCCAAGACAACAACCCCGACGACGGTCCCGTGCCGACCGAATTTGGCTTCGAGTGGCCTGCGGGAGTCGAGGCGCAAGGAGAAGTGCAAGAGTGCACCCCCATCGAGGAATACGATCCCAACTTCATGTTGGACCTCAAGTTCTTCGAGGAAAACGTGTTTTGGCGCCAGACCGTCGATTTGCGCGGCGCCTCCGCGAATGCCAAAATCTCCGGTTACGTGTACTTCATGGTGTGCGATGCCAGCATGTGCCTCCCGCCTGAGGAGGTGCCTTTTGAGGTGGGCGTGGGCGACATCCGCGACGCGGGGGACCGTCCCAACTACTGCGCCCCCTCGGAACACTGGTGCAACCACGAAGCGCACGAAGAAGGAGGAGGCATGTTCAGCGAGGGCGGATCTGAAGACCCTTCCGTCGAGGAAATCCAAGGAGAAGGAGAAGGAGAAGAAGAGGAGGAAGAAGGCTTGTTTTGGACGTTCCTGCTCGGGTTTGGGCTGGGGTTGGCAGCACTGTTGACTCCGTGTGTGTTCCCCATGATTCCAATGACGGTGAGCTTCTTCACGAAGCAGTCCAAAACCCGTGCCGAAGGCATTCGCAACGCCCTCATCTACGGGTTCTTCATCATCTTCATTTACACCGCGCTCGGATTGGCGTTGACAGCCTTCTTTGGGGTGGATGTGTTGAATGTGATTTCCACGGACCCCATCTTCAATGTGTTCCTGTTCCTGCTGCTGCTCATTTTCGGGGCCAGCTTCCTGGGCGCGTTTGAAATTCAGTTGCCTTCCAGCTGGGCCAACAAAGCCGACGCCGCATCCGACCGAGGCGGCATCATTGGCATCTTCTTCATGGCCGCAACCTTGGCCATTGTGTCTTTCTCATGCACAGGCCCTCTCGTGGGCTCGGCTTTGGCCGGAGCCGCCACCGGATCCTTCGCCGCACCCACCGCGGTGATGCTCGGATTCTCCTCGGCCCTGGCGCTGCCCTTTGGGTTGTTCTCGGCCTTCCCCGGGTGGTTGAACAGCTTGCCACAAAGCGGGGGCTGGTTGAACAGCGTGAAGGTGGTGTTGGGCCTGCTGGAAATTGGTTTTGCATTCAAATTCCTGAGCAACGCCGACCTCGTCCTGCAACTCGGCTTGTTGCAACGTGAGCTCTTCATTGCCATTTGGATTGCAGTCAGCTTGACGATTGCCTTTTACTTGTTTGGGTGGTTCACCCTTCCCCACGACAGCAAAGTGGAGCGCATTGGGGTGTTCCGATTCTCGCTGGGCATGTTGTTCATGATGCTTGGCATCTACTTGCTCCCCGGCATGTGGGGCGCCCCTGTCAACCTCATCAGCGGCTTCCCTCCTCCCACCTTCTACAGCGAATGGAAGCAAGGTGGTCATGGCGGCGGCGAGGGCGGCCACGGTGGACATGTCGAAGCGCGTTTTGACGACTACGACGCAGGTTTGGCTGCAGCCAAAGCAGAAGGCAAACCCATGCTCCTCGACTTCACCGGCTGGGCCTGTGTGAACTGCCGCAAGATGGAAGAGCAGGTTTGGTCGAATCCCGAAGTCGCCCGCTTGCTGACCGAAGAGGTGGTCCTCGTGTCGCTTTACGTGGACGACCGCAAGGCCCTCCCTGAATCTGAACATCGCGTGGAGCAATACGGAGGCAAGGATTTCCGCATCAAGACCATCGGCAACAAATGGTCCTACCTGCAGGCGTCCCGGTTTGACCGCAACGCCCAACCTTTTTACGTCATGATTGACCACGACGGAGAACACATCGGCGGCAGCGCAGGTTACGACCCGGATGCCGACGTCTTCATCGACTTCCTCGAAGACGGATTGGCCCAATTCAACCGTTGATTGCGGAGGGCCAATCGCAAATTGCCCATCCCTGCGGACAGGCATGACGCGGAGTTTTGGCCCATGAACACCATCTTTGAACGAATGAAACTCCGGGACCATTTCGAAGAGGGCGCCAAGCTCGCAGATGCCGTCTTGCGTGATGAAGCCTTTCTCGCGGCCATGGAACGCGGCGCGCAGCTCTTGGTCGAAGCCCTTGGGTCCGGGCACAAAATCCTGTCCTGCGGCAACGGCGGTTCCATGTGCGATGCCATGCACTTCGCCGAGGAGTTGAGTGGCCGCTACCGAGATGACCGCAAACCCTTTGCAGCCGTTTCCCTGTCCGATCCCTCAGCCATGACCTGCATCGGCAACGACTACGGGTTCGAGCAAGTCTTTGCCCGTCAAACGCAGGCGTTGGGACAAGCACAGGATGTGCTCTTGGCCATCAGCACAAGTGGCAACTCTGCCAACGTGCTTGCGGCAGCCACCCAAGCCAAAGCATTGGGCATGGGCGTGCTCGCTTTGACCGGCAACGATGGAGGCAAACTCGCTGGGTTGGCAGACGTGGAGGTTCGCGTCCCCTGGTCTGGATACGCCGACCGCATCCAAGAGGTCCACATCCGGTGCATCCATGCCTGGATTCACGCTGTGGAGCAACAGCTGACTTGATTTCATGGTGGTGCACACGTGGGGCTTCGTGCAATCGAGGCCTGATTCGCCATGGGTCAAAGTGGAGTTGCGCGCCGAACCCGGCGCAGTGTTCAGGGTGTCAGGCCTACCCTATGCGGCCGCATTGTCCAGCCTTGCGCGGATCCGATCGGCCTTGCAGAGCATGGATGTTCGGTGGCCGGGAAAGGCCTTGACCTTGCATGTTCATCCTGCCTTGAGGGCAGGAGAAATCAACGAACTCGATGTCCCTGTGGCCTTGGCGCTCCTCGCCATTCGCAAGCATCTCGGGCCCAAGTCGTTGTCTGAACTGGTCTCCACAGGGATGTTGGGGTTGGACGGAGAGACCCGGCTTCCTCGCACGCACGCCATCCAAGGGTTTCGGCTTCCTCCGCCGCCCCAAGGCATTGCGCGCGCCATGGGGCCACCCGATTCGTTTTCAGCCCAAGCGCCCTTCCCAGTGCAAGAAGGCCGGCATATTTCTGAGTTGCTCGGCTTGCTCAAGCGCCCGCCCCCACATTTCCGCCCGCACAATGCCTCTGTTGCCCCACCAACTGAGGGTGGCTGGACCCACATCGAAGGCGAAGGCAAAGCCAAAACGTGGTTGTGCATCGGCGCCAAATTCCGGTTGCATGCCATGCTGGTCGGTCCGCCCGGGGTCGGCAAATCCTCACTTGTCCGCGCAGCCCACGCCTTGCTGCCTTCAGACAGCACTCAGCCCAAGCCCTTTCTCGCGCCGCACCCTGCCGGCGGTGTGGGCGGGTTGCTCGGGGCTTGGCGACGAGGCGAGGCTGTGCCAGGTGCATGGGCACAGGCTGACCGCGGCTTGCTGTTTCTCGATGAATTCTCGGAATGGACCAGGCCTGCAAGAGAATCATTGCGGCACATCATGGACACCGGCTCTCTTCATTTGCACCGGGCGGAAGGATCGGCCCATTGGGCCTCAGACCCATGGATTGTGGCCGCCATGAACCTGTGCGCATGTGGACAGCACCCCGAACGGTGCGCCTGCGATCCCGCCGAGAAGCGGCGGCACCGTCGCAAGGTCAGTGCTCCATTGCTCGAGCGGTTTCCCATTCAATTGGACATGGGAGGCCACGACGTTTCAGAATGCCCCAAGGACTGGGAAGCGTGCAAAGCGTGGGTCCAAGATGCACGTGTGCCCCCGGACACGTGGTCCGAAACGGCCGTGCAGTTGGCCCACACCATGGAGGAACACGCGAGGATGAGCAAGCGTGTGCACCATCACCTTCGCGGGTTGGCGGCTGGACATGCCTTGTGGGAGGGCCGAGAGCGTGTTCTCACCGACGATGTGCAGGCCGCATTTGAGGTCCTGTGGATGAACCGGTCCGGTTGGTGGGGTTCACCCTGAATGTCCAGCCGTACTTTCGTCCCATGGCCACCCTTCTTTCCGCCCGCGGGCACACCCCAGTTCTCGACGCCAGTGTTTGGCTTGCGCCCACTGCCACGGTCGTCGGAGAGGTGCACATGGGTGCGGAAAGCACGGTTTGGTTTTCAGCCGTCGTCCGGGGGGATGTTGCGCCCATCCATGTTGGCCGAAGGGTGAACATTCAAGACGGCGCTGTCATTCACGGCACTTTTGGCCAAAGCCAAACGGTGTTGGAAGACGATGTCAGCATCGGACACAACGCGATCGTGCATGGCGCCCATGTGAAAGAAGGCGCCTTGATTGGCATGGGATCTGTGGTCATGGATCATGTGACTGTGGGCGCAGGCGCCTTGGTGGCTGCGGGCGCAGTGGTCTTGGCTGGAACGACGATTGAAGACGGCGAACTTTGGGCTGGGGTGCCGGCAAGGTGTCGTGGCCAAGTCAGCGATTCCCTTCGAGAACACCTCAGCCAAACCGCCGCCCGCTACGTCGAATACGCGGGCTGGTTTCAGGAAGACAGCGCGACAGGGGAGTGATTCTCAAGCGGGTCAAAGGACCTCGGGCCAAGGTGCCTCAACGAGGTCGACAGACGTCCCCAGAATGTGTGCCGCCCCGTCGGCAAAGGATTGGGTCCAATCGGTGACCTCAAATTGCCGCGTCGGCGCCGTGGAAGACGACAAGGCCTTGCGCGCGTCCAACACAGACGCCACGCGTTCAGCCACAATGCCAGGGGCATCCAAGACCGCCAGCCTCCGAGGCAAGAGGGCACAGATGTCATCCATCACCAAAGGGTAATGCGTGCATGCGAGCAGCAAGGCGTCTTTGTCCGCCGCCCATCCATCGGCGAAATAGGCCTCCACCACCGCGCTTGAGATGGTGCCGTTGTGAAACCCCTCTTCAATTGCACTCGCCAACAGGGGGGTCGCCCGGGACGTCACCGACAATCCTTGGGCGGAGAGGAGTCGTTCGTATACACCACTTTGAACCGTGGCGCGGGTCCCGATCAACGCCAGCTCGCCGTGGGGATGATGCAACGCGGCCCAATCCACCACGGGCTGCACCACGTCGATGACAGGGATGTCTGGACCCACAAGGTCTCGCACTTCGTCCAAGGCGTTGCTCGAGGCCGAATTGCAGGCCACCACCA
>CAZGQI010000050.1:0-9689 GCA_964527895.1 uncultured Comamonadaceae bacterium
CATCCACCACAGGGACCGCGCCGAGACTTTCGAGCAGGCTGGACCGAACCGTTTCAAGGCACGTTCGCATGCGTTGACGCTGACCTGCGGTGAAGGTGTTTCGGCACAGAGTCGGCGTGTAGTCCATGTAGTTTTCGAGCTGGGCGTCCGGGCAGGTTCCCACGGAGCATGACGCATTTTCGGTGGTGGCGGGGGTGTCGCACACAAAGTCGCCTTCGGCCAAACAATCGTCCTCGTCGCCACATCCGTCTGTTTCGTAAAAGGTGTGGTATAGGCTGAAGTGGTGGCCAACCTCGTGGGTGAGGGTGCGGTTGAGGGAGCGGCTGGGTTTCAGGGTGCCCTCGGTGCCTATCGCGTTGTAGAGGAGGGTGACCCCGTCGCGCACATCGCCGGTGGGTCCTGTGTAGGCGAAGCCTTGGATGCCACCACCGGCGTTGTTGCCGTTGATTTCGGGCACGACAAACACGTTGAGGTAGTCGTCCCCCAACCAAGTGGTCAGGGATTTGACTTCGAATTGATCGGCACCGGGCAAGGCGTTGATGGCGGCAATGCCGTGTTCCGCATAGCCAGGCACCCCGGAACCGTCGACGCGGACAATGCCCGTGGTGGGCAGGTCTTCCGGAGTGCGTTTGGCCAGCTCAAATTCCACAAACACGTCGACCCCCAAGCCGTCGCCATTGCTGCCTGCGACTTTGCGGAAGTCTTCGTTCAAGGCGTGGACGGCAGACAGGATTTGGGCGTCGCTGATGTTCTCCTCCACGCCGATGGGCGAGCCGCGGTGGATGACGTGCACCACGAGGGGGATGGTGTAAACTTCCATGGAATCGGAGGAGGCCAGGGCCGCTCCTTGGTGCCAAACCGAATCCAAAAGGGCCCTGTTGGCGAGGTAGGGTGGCGAGGTCGCAGACAGGGCCTCATGGACCAGGTCGGTGCCACAGGGGGGGAGGCCCATGGGGTTTTGGGCAGCGGCAAAGCCTCCAACAGCCAGAGACAACAAGAGGGATGCAGCTCGTGCCACATCCCTCCCAAGGTGTTTTGAGTGATTCGTTTCGATGCTCAAAGGTCATCTACTTCTGAGCAGTACAAGCCAAAGAACTGCAACAAGTCCAGCAAGTCGCCCAGCTGGATGTGTCCGTCTCCGTTGATGTCTCCGTAGCAAGAATAAATGCAGGTCCCATTGTCCATGGTGGCCAGTGGATCGTAGTTGGGCGCGCCGGGGAACGTGCAGCCCACCACCTCGTCGGCGTCACAAAGGCCGTTTTGGTTGTAGTCGCTGCAGCAGTCTTCAGGGCTGCCTACGCAGGTGTCCACATCGTCGCAAATGCCGTCGTTGTCGGCATCCGACGTGCACCCGCCACCGCAGACGCCGAGGACGTCAAGTTGGTTTCCGTTGCAGTCGCAGTCGCCTTCGGGGAGGTCGGTGCACCCGCATGCGTAGATGTCGCCGGGACCGTTGCAGATGCCACAGGCGTCGAGTTCGCCCACGCAGTCGTCGACGTCGTCACAAATGCCATCGGCATCGGCATCTGCGGGGCAGTTGCCGCCACAGACCGCGAGGGCGTCAAGTTGGTTTCCGTCGCAGTCGCAGTCTCCTTCGGGGAGGTCGGTGCATCCGCACGCATAAATGTCGCCCGGGCCGTTGCACACGCCGCAGGCATCCAAGGTGCCAACACAGTCGTCGACGTCGTCACAGATGCCATCGGCATCGGCGTCCGCCTCGCAGCTGCCACCGCAGATGCCGAGGGCGTCGAATTGGTTGCCATTGCAGTCGCAGTCGCCATCGGGGATGCCTGAACATCCGCACGTGAAGACTTCCCCTGGGCCGTTGCACACGCCGCAGGCATCGAGTTCACCCACGCAGTCGTCGACGTCGTCACAAATGCCATCGGCATCGGCGTCCGCATCGCAGCTGCCGCCGCAATCGCCAAGGGCGTCGAGTTGGTTCCCGTTGCAATCGCAGTCGCCGGCCGGAATGTCTGCACATCCGCATTCAAAGACGTCGCCAGGGCCGTTGCACACGCCACAGGCATCGAATGCACCCACGCAGTCGTCGACGTCGTCACAGATGCCATCGGCGTCGGTATCCGCATCGCAGCTGCCGCCACACACGCCAAGGGCGTCGTTGGAGAGGCAGGAGCCGTCGTCTTCGTTGGCGTCTTCTGCGTAGTTGCACGCCGTGGCGTCGGTGCATCCAGGAATGACAAATTCACAAGAACCGTCGTCGTATTCGGCGGAGGGATCGTAGTTGCTTGCCCCCGCATCCGTGCATCCGCAAGCGTTGCTCCCGCCCTCTGCAGTGAACGTGCCGGCACCATCAAAGAGGAAGTTCAACACTTGGGCCTGGTCGCCGTCCCCCATGGGAAAGACTTGAACGTTGATTTGGCCTGAAATCTCCCCAGCAGTGGTCACCTGCAGCACAATCACTTGTTGGTTGGCGTCCGGAGCGGCGTTGCCTGCATCGTTCAGCACAAACCACGAAGAACCCACGATCATGTCGGCCGTGAGGTTCGTGGCGCCGTTGTTGATGAAGAAAGGCGTGATTCCTTGGGCGGGGTCTTCGGCGAGCCCTGGGTCCGCCGCACCTGCAATGCCCGAGGTGGACGCAGGACCGGTCAAGCCAATGGTCGCATACGTATCGTCCGCCATTTCAGGGAATTGCGCCACAAACGCGGGGTTGAGTCCTGAGGCGTTCCAGCTTGAGTTGAAGCCGGTGTTGAATGCCCCGCTTGGAACGTTCACCAACAGGGGTTGCTCGCTGTTGCCAAACACCGCGCTGAACGTGTCGCTTGCGTCCATCATGTCCACGTAGAAACGGTAGCGGGTCAGGCCGGGGTCGGTGGCTGCGCTTGGTTCCACGGTCAGAGTGTAGCCCGTTGCCATGGATGGCCCGTCGCATCCACAGAATTGGCATGAGCCGTCATCCACGTTGGCGGTGTTGTCGTAGTTGCATGCTGATGAATCAGTGCATCCCGGCACATCTTCCATGGGGAAGGTGCCAGCACCGTTGAACGCATTGGTGATGCGCACTTGATCGTCTCCTTCGCCCAAGGGAAAGACTTGGTAGTTGAGTGTTCCCGAAATGCTGCCCGTCGTGGTGATTTGCATGATGAGCCAGCGTCCGTCCATTGGAAGGGCATTGGTCGCGGTGTTGAGCACGTACCAAGATGCCCCCGTCAACGTGTTGACGTTCAACGACGTTCCTCCTGTCAGGAAATAGCCGGACACCGATGGGCTCAAGGCCGCGTCCTCCACAAGAGCGGGGTCTGCAGAACCGGCCGCGGCGAGGGAAGCGGGTCCCGAAAGGCCAATGGTGGCATAGCTGTCGTCCGCCATGTCGGGGAAGGCCGTCAGGAAGGCGGGATTGATCCCGGCAGCGTTCCAGCCCGCGTTGTAGGGGCTGTTGAAGATGCCACTGGGCGTGTTGATGACAATGTTTTCCACGTCGGTTCCGTAGACGGCCGAAATTTTGTCGGTCGGGTCTTCGGCGTTGACATAGAATCGGTAGACCGTGCCTCCATCGCCCACAGCTGGAGAGGATTCAACGGTCAAGGCGTATTGCGCGCTCATTTGGTAAGAAAGCACGCAAAGCAGGGCACCAAGCCCCACTTTCAGCGGTTGAGTTTGCATAGCAATAACAGTTTACCTCAGCAATATATGTCACCTTAATATGTTCGCCCAACCTTTTATATCATTATATGAACAGGCAATTTTTGTCGACCAATGGCGATACCTGGGAGGCGGTGCAATCGAGGAAGCAACGTGAAGAGACACTGTGGGGTTTTCAGGTTACTTTGCAGCGTTCAAATCCTGAATCATGAAACACTTGACTCTTCTTTCCCAAGCGGCGATGTGTGTCGCCATCCTCACCCTCGGCTTCTCATACCAAGCCCAAGCCCAAATGACGGGCTATACTGCGGAGTTGGATACGATGCTCTGGGAGACAGAGGCCGGCGACCCATTGGAGGCCTATGCCTACTACGGCTCATACAATGTGTACGCCAATTTCACGAACCCAACGGATGTGTTGAGTGCGGTGTTTGCATCCAACGTGGATACGCTGTTGACGCCGCCCATGGGCATCGACGCGTCTTGCGGTTGTCTCAACCCTGCGACCACATCCATTGCCGTGGATGGCAGCAACAATCCCTTGTTGTTTGAGAGCTTCCCAGAATACGAATTCGATTCTTTTTGGACCATTGGCATGGAGACCTCTGCGGATGAAGGGCAGTTGCCGAGCACCATTGGCCTGGGCGGTGACGGCACCATGTTGTGCGCGGGTGCCACGATCGAAGACGGCGCCATGTTCACCTACGGTTCAGGTGAAACAACCCCTTCCAATGCCATTGCAGGTGACGATTTGAGAATCTTGATTGCACGTGTCACGACGTGCGGAGATTTCACCCTTCAGGCATGCACCCAAGTCTTTGTCGAAGGAAACCAAGACAGCGTGCATCAGGCTTGTCCCGAGCCGTTGTTGGTGTTGCACCAAGGCTGCACGGAAGAAGGCGCTTGCAATTACAACCCGCTCGCGACCACCGACGATGGAAGCTGTGTGATTGACGATGGCATCTACGGGTGTGACGGCGAATGCATCAACGACGAAGATGGCGACGGCATTTGCGATGAATTCGAAATCGAAGGCTGCACCGGCAAGGGCGCATGCAACTACAACGCGGATGCGACCGATGACGACGACTCATGCTTCTACCCTGGAGAGGGTTGCGACGACGGGTTTGAGTTGACTGTGGGAGACGTGATTTCCGACAACTGCGAGTGCTTGGGCTACAGCTGCTACGATGAAACGGCGTGCAACTACAGCACGGATGGCATCGAGGACAACAGCGTGTGCTCCTACATCAGTCAATACGAAGTCGTGGGAAGCACAGATCCATACTCACAGACCTTGCAAGTCTACACGTACACAGCCACAGCGGGGTCGACCTACGAGTGGACGGTCGTGGGTGGTGACATTTTGGAAGGCAACGGCACCAACGAATTGAGCGTTGTTTGGAACGTCGGGGGTGCCGGCTCCGTGTGCGTGACCGAGACCAACGCCGAGGGGTGTTCCGGAGAAGAGGTGTGCTTGATTGTGGACGTCAACCTCAGCGCTGTGAGCGAAATGCTTGACGGCACGTTGGAGCTCTTCCCGGTCCCTGCCGCCGAAAACCTTCACTTGTTGTGGACGGGCCCCACGTTGGACAACGCCTTTGTGACGCTTCGCGATGCGGCGGGTCGCGTGGTCAAGTTGCAACAAGTTGGAGAGCGTGACGTGTTGGACATCGGCGCGTTGAGCGCGGGTTCCTACATGTTGGAGTTCACCGTGCCGGCGCGCGGTTCGATCCAGCGCCGCATCATGATTCAGTAATCGACGTCCATGTGACGAATGCGCAGGGCGCTCCGCAAGGGGCGCCCTGTTTGCTTTCTGGATTTCAGGGGCAACTCTCGCCAAACATGCCTAGCATGTCCAGGACGTCCCCGATGGCCACCACACCGTCGCCGTCGAGGTCAGTGGTGCAATCCGCACTGCACCCAAATTCGCCGAGCAACATCAACACGTCGTTGACGCCGATGAAGTTGTCGCCGTCGAGATCCGCGGGACACGTGCTTGGGTTGAGGTCGCCGCACAGGTTGCACGTGTTCCAGCAGTGAAGGTCGACGTAGGCGTGTTCCAGTTCCTCCTCGACCGAGACACCGTAGTTGGTCCACTCGTCGCACGGGTTGAAATCGCATGAGCTTCCCAGCTGAGGTTGGCTGACGGCGCCTCCCCATCCGTTGACGACGTATTGGAATTCGTGTTGGCCCAAGGGGAGGTCGAGGGTGGTGGTCCACACCAGGTCGCCGTCGTCGTCGTTGAGGGCGTCGCAGTTGGCGCACCAGCTGTTGAAGCCGCCGGCGACGTAGATCACGTCTGTGGGGGAGAGCGGCAGGCTGGAGGCGTCTACCCCAAAGGTCACGGGCCGCGTCGGCACCACAGGGTTCGGCTGCGTGATGGTGAGCTGCAATTCGCCGCCGACCACCTCCACGTTGGCGCTCCGGAAGGTGCAAAGCGGACCGACGCTGCCGTCTTCACTTTGGTCCCATCGTGTGGCGTCGAGCGTGTCGAAGTCGTCGACCCACTCGAGCTTGTAGTTGTTGCTTGTTCCCGCATTGCCTGTGCCTGGGGTGTAGGCGTAGTATTTCACGTAGTCGTAGCGCGACATGCCTGGCATGGCTGTGGGGTCCCATTCTCCTGTCCACCCCAAGTTCTCCACCGCCCAAAGGTTCATGAAGATGCGCATGGGATGCACGAGGTCACCGATGTATTGGTGGGTGAAAAAGGTGGTGACTTCGCCGTTGATGAACCACCGCACGACGTTGGGTTCCCACTCGATGGCGTAGTCGACCATCGTGGTGTGGGGGTTGAACGGCGTCGGCACGATGTCGGTGACGCTGGTGAGGTAGGGGTGGTGCGTGGTGAACTGGACGGAGTTGTCCAAGTTGCCCGTCATCTCGATGTCAATTTCATTCACGGCTGCAGGCCAATTGCAGTCGAGGTCCCAGTTGTAGAGGAAGAACGAGCTGACGATGCCGCTCCCCTGCGTCGACGACATGCGCGTTTCGAACCGTCCGTACAAGAAGGCTTCGTGGGTCTTGAGGGCGCCGCCGTCGCATTGGTCGTTTTGGGCCCAAGCGGCAAGGCTCGGTACCGCAATCAGCCATGCGAACAGGACGTGGGTAGGGAGTGCGCGCATGCCTTCAAGGTACAGAAGGCGGAGCGACTGTGCCGCGGAAGCCAGGGGCGCTGGCGCTTTTGGGGGGCTGCCGGCGGCGGCTCGAAAGCCCGCTGTCGATGCCTGCGGGCATGACGCCGTTCTCGGCATAGCGCGGGTCGGGTAGGGTCGCGAGGCGCTCCATGCGCTGGGCATCGACGTTGAGGCACCCAAACGACTCGGAGACGGTGCCACGCACAGCGTACACACCGCGGCCTCGGAACGGGAAGTCGCGCGCGACGCCGGGGAAGTGCACGGTGTCAAGCCAGGCGCCTTCGAGGTCGACAAAGCACCCAAAGCACATCCGATCGCCCTTGGCGGTGGCGGTTTCCTTGACGGTGACGAGGTGGCCGACGACGGTGACGACCTCGCCAATGCGGTCGGGGAGGTCGCGGGCGAGCACGCCGCTGCGGACGACGGCTTTGGCCTCTTCGGTCAGCAACAAGAAGGGGGAACAGAGGGGAAAGCCCAGAAGTTCCCACTCGTCGAAGGCGTCCGCCAGCGGCGCGGCGTCGAGCGGCGGCAGGACGTAGGTGCGCGGCTTCGGTGGTGCGAAGAGTTCACCAGTTCCTGCGCCGGTGCGGGCGGGCAGGGCACGCCTTCCTGCCAGGAGTTCGGCCACGTGGGCGGGACTGGACCCGGCCCGTGCCGTGCCCGAACCGCCCTGGGCTTCGGCGGCGAGCAGGAAATGGGCTTCCCACAACAGCACGTGCTTCGTGGCCCCCGTGAAACGCAGCGCCCCCACCCGAATCAGGATCGTCAGCTGCTCGAGCGACGGGGCGATGCGCTCGACGAGGTTGACCAGGGAGGTGAAGGGGCCGCCTTCGGCCCGGGCCCGTTCCAAGGCGGCGACGGTCGCGTCGTTGAGGTCCTTGACGAGGTTGAAGCCCAGAGTGAGGGTTCGGGAATGGGGGTCGGCGACAGCCAAGGCGCCCACGGTGTTGACGCACGGCGCTTCGATGCGGGCGCCGAGCATGCGGGCTTCATGCACGTAGAATTCGGTCCGGTAGAATCCGCCGAAGTTGTTGATGCAGGCGCACATGTACTCGATGGGGAAGTGGACCTTGAGAAACAGGCTCTGGTAGCTCTCGACGGCATACGAGGCGGAATGGCCCTTGGCGAAGGCGTAGCCGGCGAAGCTTTCCATTTGGCGCCAAACCTCGCGCACCAAATCCGGCGCATGCCCTTTCGCCACGGCCTTGGTGTGAAAAGCGTCGCGCGCTCGGTCGAACTCTTCCCGAGACCGAAACTTCCCGCTCATTCCGCGCCGCAACACGTCGGCCTCCCCGAGGTCGAGGCCCGCGAACCGGTGCGCCACCTTGATCACGTCCTCTTGGTACACCATGACCCCGTACGTCTCGGGCATGAGGTGGAGCAGGACGGGGTGGGCGTCGGCGCGCTTGGCCGGATCGCGGTGCCGTTCGATGTACGCCTGCATCATCCCGCTTCGCGAGACCCCAGGCCGAATCACCGAGCTCGCCGCCACCAAGCCCAGGTAGTCGTCCACCTGCAGTTTGCGCATGAGCATCCGCATGGCGGGCGACTCTACGTAGAAGCATCCGGTGGCGCAGGCTTCCCGAAGCATGGCGCGCACGCCCTCGTCCGCCTTGAACCGCCGCATGTCGTGGATGTCAATCTCTGCGGCGGTTTCCGGATCTCGGGCGCGCACCATCTCCAGCGCGTCCTTGATTTTGCCGAGCCCGCGCTGGCTCAGGATGTCAAACTTGTGCAGCCCCACGTCTTCCGCAACCACCATGTCAAACATGACCGTCGGAAGCCCCTTCGGCGGCATGAACAGCGCCCCGTACCGATGGATGTTGTCGTGGGCGATGAGCACCCCGCACGCGTGGAGGGTCAGGCTGCTGGGAAAATCCCGAATCACCGCCGCGTACTTCAACACCACGGTTTCCATCTCGCCCAGCCGGTTGGGGTTGAACTTGCCGGCGCAGAGGGCGTCGATTTCGTGTTTGGGCAACCCCATGACCTTGCCCAGCTCTCGCACGGCTGCGCGGTATTGGAACGTGTTGTAGGCGGCGAGCAGCGCCACGTTGGGGAAGCGCTTGAACATGTACGCCACCACATCGTCGCGGTCCGTCCACGAGAAGTCGATGTCGAAGTCGGGTGGATTGGCCCGATAGAGGTTGAGAAAGCGTTCGAAGTAGAGGTCGAGTTCAATGGGATCGACGTCGGTGATGCGCAGCAGGTAAGCGACGAGGCTGTTGGCCCCGCTGCCGCGCCCCACATGAAAATACCCCTTGCTTCGGGCGTAGCTCGTGATGTCCCAATTGATGAGGAAATACGCGAGAAACCCTTGCTTGCGGATCAAGCCAATCTCGTGTTCCATCCGCTCCAGCACCGCGTCGTCGTGGTCCGGATAGCGGTAGGCCAAACCCTCCGCACACAGCGCCCGCACCAGCGCCTCATCCCCGTCTTCACTTTCCGTGTAGGTGTGCGGGTTGTTGTGCAGGCGCCCCTCGGGCGGCTCGGGCAGCGTCATGGCGCACCCCGCCAAAAGGTCCTCGGCCCGCGCCACCAGTTCCGGCATCTCGGCGTACGCGCTCCGCAGTTCTTTCGGGGCCCGAAAACAGTCCCGCGGGTCGCCACATTCCGTCGCGTCGAGACGGCTCAGGAGCGTGTTGTGGTCGATGGCGCGCAACAGCCGGTGCGTGTTCCAATCCCGTTTGCAGGTGAACGTGGCGGTCGACAGCGCCACGAGTCGCGTCCCCAACTCCGGATCGCAATCGGCCCGCGTGAGGCGCACCGCAGGCACTTCCCACGCCTGCACCCCAATCCATTCGTCGGGGCCAAGCGGTGCCGCGTCTGTGGGTCTGGCGCTGGGGTCACGTGCTTCGCGGCCGGACGCTTCGCGCCACGCGGCCCAGGGATAGATGGCGGCCACGCCGGCGGCGCGGACGGCCTCGGGCAACCGCGCGGGAAAGG
>CAZGQI010000051.1:0-9598 GCA_964527895.1 uncultured Comamonadaceae bacterium
ACCCTGATTTGGGCTTGGAGACCAGCCACAGCGTGGAATTGCAATGGGTGAAAGCCGCGCAAGGCGAGCACGGATGGAGTGGGGATGTCGCCATGTACGCCAGCCACATTGTCAACTACATGATGCTGGTGCCCAGTGGGGAGGTCAATGCGCTGGGACTGCCTGTGCAGCTTCACCAGGCCACCGAGGCACGCTTGAACGGCGTGGATGTCAATGCCCTGTATGTTCCGCAATGGGCTCCGTCTTGGTCGCTGCGCACGGCGCTCTCGTACGTGGATTCGCGAGATCGAGAGGGGGCTGAGTTGCCTTGGACGCCGCCTCCGACAGGGCGATGGGAGCTGAGACGCGCGTGGGGTTCGGAGGGCAAGGCTTCAGGCATGACGGGAGTGGTGTTGGAGGCTTCTCGGGATGCGGTGCTTTTGCACGCGAGCACCTCGGTGCAATGGGGCAAGCACCTTCGCGTGAATGCGCAGGTCATCAACCTCACCAACCAGGCGTACATCCCCACGCTGTCCCTGCTTCGCAACTTGGGGATTCAGGAGCCGGGCACCAATGTGCGGCTCCAGTTGGTGTATTCCCTCTGAGTCGGCCATACGAGTTCCATCGTTTCTGTGTCGTTTGGCGTAGCTTCAGCAACATGAAACGCAGCCAATTCCTCAAATCTGTCGGAGCCGCCTTGGCATTGCCCGCCTCTTTCCCCTTCGCAAGTTCAGCGCAACGCCTCGCCACGTCAGGGGACGCAAGCCGGGGAAACTGCGTGCTCGTTCCCAGCGAAACGCCAGGTCCCTTTCCTTTGGATTTGACCGAGAACGACTTCTTTTTTCGGCAGGACATCCGCGAGGATCGGGAAGGGGTGACGCTGCGTCAGCGGGTGCGCATTGTGGGGGCGGACAATTGTGAGCCGATGGCCAACGTGCGCGTCAACATTTGGCATTGCGACCGCGCTGGCAACTACTCTGGGTATGCGGCCATGGCGTCTGAAGGCCTGACCTATTGCCGTGGATACCAAATGACCGACGCCAACGGCGAATGTGAATTCGTGACCATTGTTCCGGGATGGTATCCGGGCCGGGTGACGCATGTGCACTTTCAGGTGTTTGTGAGCTCCCAATACAGCGTGGTCAGTCAGTGGACGTGGCCGCACGATGCGGTGGTGGAGGCGGTCAACGCGCACCCGGAGTTGTATCCCGCAGGGCCGGACCCCTTGTCGCCAGAGCAGGACGGCGTGTTTGCCGATGGGTTTGAATTCCAAATGGCCGACTTGGCCTGGGACGAAGCAGCGCAGGAATACGTCTCCTTGTACGAGGCCACCGTCGAGGGTGCGGGCACAAGTGGGGTCGGCTATCAGGAGTTGCAACGTGCGGAGGTGTTCCACCTGGGCCAAAACTTCCCCAACCCCGTCACCACAGCCACTGAAATTCCCCTCGAATTGAAGCAGCCGGGCGAAGTGTTTTGGGCGCTTTGGAGTGCCGAGGGTCAATGCGTGCATTTTGTGGATTTGGGCATGAAGCCCGCGGGGCGACAGGTGATCCGCGTGGATTTTGCCGCGCTTGGATTGCCAGCGGCGTCTTACCTCTACCGCGTCGAAGTGGAGACCGATCGCGGCCGTTTCACGGATGTGAAGCGCATGACCCTTGCGAAGTGAGGGCGGCGTGACGGACCTTTGACGCCATGAACGATTGGATCAACGTGGCGCTCAAGGCCAGCTTGGAAGCGGGCCAGGCCATCATGGACATTTATGAGAGCGACGACGTGGGCGTCGAATACAAGGAGGACGCAAGTCCCTTGACCCGCGCGGACCGCGCAGCCCATCAGGTCATTCTTCGCCACCTGGAGCCCACGGGCATTCCCGTGCTTTCAGAAGAAGGCAAGCACATGCCTTTTGAGGACCGCTCGCAATGGGACGAGCTCTGGATTGTCGACCCTGTGGATGGCACCAAAGAATTCATCAAGCGCAACGGTGAATTCACCGTCAACATCGCCTTGGTTCGGCATGGCCGCGTTGCAGGTGGGGTGGTTTTTGCCCCCGTTCTCGGCCACGCGTATGTGGGGGTGGTGGGCGAAGGCGCATGGCGCTTGGACGTTTCCGCAGACGTGGACACTGCGTGGAACACCCGAGTGTCGCTTCCTGTGAATGCCGGAAAGCGCGCGTTCACGGTGGTGGCCAGCCGCTCGCACATGTCACCTGAAACGGAGGCCTACGTGGAAGAGGCGAAGTCGATCCACGGCGAGGTGAACCTCATCTCCAAGGGCAGTTCCCTCAAGCTTTGCATGGTGGCCGAGGGCACGGCTGATGCCTATCCCCGTTTTGCGCCCACCATGGAGTGGGACACGGCGGCAGGTCAGGCTGTTTGCGAGGCTGCCGGGTGCGACGTCATTGACCAAAACACCGGTGAGCCCATGCGCTACAACCGCGAGGAATTGCTCAATGCTTGGTTTTTGGTGGCGCGCTCTTCTTGAAGGGCTGCGGACATTTACCTTGACCCCATGAAGATCGAAGCCACGTCCGTTGACGACTATTTGGCCAAGGCCCCCGAGGACCGACAGGAAGCCTTGCACAGAATGCGGAACCTGCTTCGCGATCACCTGCCTGAAGGATTCAAGGAGTGCTTGAGTTATGGCATGCCCGGGCATGTGGTGCCCCACAGCACCTACCCGGCGGGATACCATTGCGATCCCAAGTTGCCGCTGCCCTTTGTCAGCTTTGCCAACCAAAAGAACTTCATCGCCCTGTATCACATGGGATTGTACGCCAGCCCGGAGGACATGACGTGGTTTCAAGGCCAATGGGATGCGTCGAAATACGGCAAATTGGACATGGGCAAAAGCTGCATTCGATTCAAAAACACGGCGAAAATTCCTTGGACGTTGCTTGAGGAGTTGGCCAAGCGCATCACTCCTGAAACGTGGATTTCCCGCTACGAAGCCGCTTTTGTGAAATGAAACAGTTCGTCTGGTCTTTGGGGTTCATGCTGTTCGCATTGGCCGGTGTCGAATCCGCACAGGCCCAAATGCAATGGTGGCCCACGGAAGTCAGTGCGACGAGCGGGGTTTGGGTTGCGGAAGGGGACATGCAAGACGTCGTGGAATCCGCGGCATTCGGTGCCCATGCGGGATGGATGACACGCGCCACCAACGGGTGGGCTGCCTTTTTCGGTGGCGTGGAGCACGGGGGATTTGTGGGCATGCACCGCATTGGTTCCTCCCAGTATGGCTGGCAGCCTCAGTTGGGCTGGACCTTGCGGACGGGACAAACCCGTCTCGTGGGGTGGTCGTTCAGCACGGGTTTGGCCTACAATTCGCGCATCTACAACCCGGAAGAGCCCAACCCAGACCTCATCGCAGTGGGCTCTCACCTCAATGGCCTGATTCGACTGGGCATCACTGTGGCCAACGACAGTCCCATCAGCTTGGGGCTGGGCATCCTGCACACAAGCAATGGGGGAATTCGCCGCCCCAACAAAGGCATCAACACGCCACACGCCAAGTTGATCGTCCGCGTCGCAGAGACGCCGCGTCGCAAGGTGTACATGGATGGCGCCGATCCACGTCAATGGCGTCACGCAGTGGGGTTGGGCATCGGCGGCCGCGATCACGGGGCGTATGGCGGTCACGTCTACGGGGTTCAAGAGTTGTTTGCCCAGTCCACGTACGTGTTGTCGCCTCGGTACGGGGTCACCGCCCAAGCGGCCCTCGTGCACCACGGTGCGCTGCGCGCAGACGACAACACCGATGCCCCGTCGGACAGCGTGGCCACGAATCCGTTGGGCCGCTTGCAGCCGGGCTTGAGTGCGGGGTGGTCGTGGTTGTTTGGCCGAGCGCGTTTGGATGTGATCAAAGGGGCGGTGCTGGTCAACCCCACGCCGGGCTTCATCAAGGGGTACAACAAGGCTCAACTCTTCTTGTCCGTGCACTCGGCGCTTGACGTGTTTGTGTCGTTGCGGTTCACCGACTGGCGTGCGGATTACGTCAGTGCAGGGGTGGCCCTCCGCTGGGGCACTTCCGAGCGAGAATGCAACACCTGTCCCAAGTGGGACCTCTGATGCGGCAACGTTGATTGCCCCGCGGCGTCTTATATTACAGAGACGCACATGAATCCCCAACCACCATACGACACCCTCATCCTCGAAGGAGGAAGTCTGCGCTGTGCCTTCACGGCCGGGGTCATGGATGCCTTGCTCCTGCTGGGGCCTTTGAAATTCGATCGCATCTTCGGGATCAGCGCGGGGTCCATGGTAATGGCCACCTACCTGTCGGGCCAATACAAGCATTTCTACAGGATCTCACGTGACTTGGTCGAAGACGGCACGTTCATTCGGTTTTCCTCGGCATGGTCGAAAGAGGGGTTGATGAATTTGTCCCACTTGAGGGCGCACGTCATGCGGCATGCGCCGCTCGATTTGGACGCCCTGGGTGTCGCCCAGGAAACCACCCAAGCCATCGTCGTGACGACGCATCTGGAAACGGGGGAGCCTCGATACATTGAGCCCCAAGGGCGAGATTGGATGGACGCGCTTGTGGCGTCGTCGTCTTTGCCCATGGTGACTCGCGGCAAGGTCAAATTCCGCGGAGAGTGGATGTTTGACGGGGGATATTCAGATCCTTTGCCGCTGGAAAAGGCCATCGAAATGGGAGGCCGGCACATCTTGGTGGTCCGCACACGGCCCATGGGCGACCACGCTTCCCAGAGCTACGTGGATTCTTTTGGGATGTACTGGCATCGCCACAACAAGGTCCTCGCGCCGCTGTTTTTGGAAGGCTACGAGCGGTACAACGACACGGTCGACCGCCTGCTTCGAGGAGGCGACAACCACGGCCGAACTTGGGAGGAGATTGCACCGCCCTATCCGCTTCAAACCGACGCGTGGACCGTGGGTGCCAAAGAAGTGGCCCAAGACTACCGACTCGGCGTGGACACGGCCATGAACTGGTGGGCCCATCGACACCGGTAAACGGGGGACAAACGGCCATGGGCGTGTTTCACGTCAATCGGACACCTTTCTGTGCCGCAAAAGCAGGCTTTTCTCAATGCGTTGACGTAGCTTGCAGCCACGCTGCGAAAGCCTCGGCTTGAGTGAACAATGAATTCCTCTGGATTGCAGCGTCACACCTGATCCGTTTGCCCAAGCCCCCTGAATTTGCGATGTCCTTGCTGCGCGTCAACACGCGTGCATTGCGTCGTGCCCGTCTCTCGAGGATGGGGCATGTTTGGGCCACCCTTGTCGCGGTGTGGGGGACATCGTGTCACATGGACTCTTCAGGGAAAGGGGAGACCGATGCGCAGCTTGAAGCTTTTCGCGGTTCCGCACTCGTGGAACAAAAGCTGTCTGAAATGACCTTGGAAGACAAGGTGGGGGAAATGACCCAATTGACCTTGGACATGCTGTGCGTAGGCGAGTGGGAGGAGGAACCCCAAAAGCACATTGTGTTGGAGGAGCCGCACAGGCTTGACGAGAATCACTTGCAAGAGGCCTTCGAGGAAGGTCGAATCGGGAGCGTGCTGAATTGCGGCGGGCACGCTTATCCAGCGGCGCAATGGCGCGAATTGATTTCAGGCATTCAGGACGCCAGCATCCAAGCCAAAGGCATTCCCACCCTCTACGGCGTGGATGCCATTCACGGCGCGACCTACACGTCAGGTGCGGCCTTGGGACCGCAGCAACTCGCGCTGGCAGCCACGTGGGACACCTCGCTCGTGCGAAAAATGGCGGAGGCCACGGCGCAGGAAATCACGGCATGCGGCATTCCATGGAATTTCGCCCCAGTCCTCGATGTGGGGCGTGACCCCCGTTGGCCAAGGTTTTGGGAGACCTTTGGCGAAGACCCCAAACTCGTGGGGGACATGGGCGAGGCCATGGTGCGCGGCTTTCAAGAGGGGCCCGTCACGGTGGCGGCCACCCTGAAACACTACATGGGGTACAGCGCCCCGTGGAGCGGCCAAGACCGCACCCCAGCGTACATCCCGGAACGGCAACTCCGCGAGATCTTCCTGCCTCCTTTTGCCCAAGCGATTGAGGCGGGGGCCATGACGGTCATGGTGAACAGCGGGGAGATGAACGGCATCCCCACCCACGTCAACCGATTTGTGCTGACCGACATCCTGCGTGGGGAGCTCGGTTTTGAAGGGCTGGCGGTCACCGACTGGGAGGACATCAAGTATTTGGTCGACCGTCACCGGGTGGCCGCGACGTACAAGGATGCGATCCGCATGGCCATTTTGGCGGGCATCGACATGAGCATGGTGCCTCAGGATTTGGAATTCCCCGTCCTGTTGAAGGAACTCGTCGAAGAAGGCCAAATCACAGAAAGCCGCATCGACCTCAGTGTTCGCCGCATCCTGACGGTGAAGGAGAAGCTCGGGCTGTTGCGCCCCGAAGGCGCCACCCTGGCCCCAGCTTTGACCGAGGACGAGCGTCAAGGATTGGCGGGTCCCTCGGCACGCGCCGCCCTCGAATGCATCACGGTCCTTAAAAACGAAGGCGAGCACGCCATCTACCCGGACCAGCCTGTGCTGCCCCTCGGTGGCCGCGGCACCATCTTCGTCTCGGGCCCTGCCGCCCATTCGCTCAACGCCTTGAATGGCGGATGGTCCGGCACCTGGCAGGGCACCGACCCAGCGTACAACAACCCAGGGCGCCTGACGGCAGTCGAGGGGATGCGTGAAGAATTTGGCGCCAACCGCATCGCATTCGAGGCGCTTGACGACATGGCCTTTGACGCTCAGGACATCCGGAGGGTGGTCAAGGCAGTCAAGACAGCGCGTCCTCAAGTCGCTGTGTTGTTCCTCGGAGAAATGCCTTACACCGAATTGGTCGGAAACATCGGGGACCTCCGCTTGCCGGACAACCAACTGGATTTGGTGCGCGAGGTGGCGGCCACGGGCACGCAAGTGGTGGCGGTCTTCGTCGAAGGACGTCCCCGGACCTTCTCGATGGTGGAGCAGGAGCTCGAGGCTGTATTGATGGCGTATCTGCCCGGTGAATTCGGCGCCCAAGCCATTGCGCAAGTATTGAGCGGGGCGTACAACCCGTCGGGTCGTTTGCCCTTCACTTGGCCGCGTGAAGCGTCCAGCCACGTGACCTACGACCGGAAGGGGACGGAAAATGTGGACACCGACTTCGAGATGACGGCTTTCCGTCCGCAATACGCGTTTGGCCATGGCTTGAATTACAGTGAAGTCAAGACCACGGGCATCCGCCTGCTGAACGAAGGGGACATTCTTGTCGGGGATGATCTCCGAGTGGAAGTCACCCTCGAAAACGTGGGAACGCGTACCTCTGCAGAAGTGGTCATGCTGTTCTCTCAAGATCGCGTGGCGTCCATCACACCCAGTGAAGACAAGCTCAGGGCCTACAAGCGTGTGTTTGTGGACGCCGGTGCAACAAAACAAGTACAACTCAACGTCCCTACCTCAGAATTGGGGTTTATTGGACACGACCTCGACCATGTCGTGGAACCGGGTATTTTTGCCCTCCGAGTTGCAGACCAACTCACAGAATTTGAATTGAAGAAGTAATCATACGATCCATGAAACAATTGTTCTCCCTGGCTGCTGCTGCCCTCCTCGCGTGGGGTGCCCAAGCCCAAACCACGTTCAACGTGGACATGACCTGTGCCCCTGAGGGCTTCGAAAACGTTTTTGTGACCGGCCCATGGTGCGGTTGGTGTGCGAATGACACGTACAACACGATGACCGACCCCGACGGGGACGGCGTGTACTCCGTGGAAGTCGCAGACTTGACTGGTGTGGTGGAATACAAGTACGGCATCAACGGATTTGCCGACCAGGAAAACCTGGTGAACGACATGGTCGACGGTGCGACTTGCGCTCCGGTGACGGACTACAGCGGCTACGCCAACCGTCAAATCGACGCCGGTTCTGTGGCGAACGACTACTACGGCACTTGCGACGGCACGTGCAACGACACGCCTCCTCCTCCGGGCGGTACCGTGTTGTTCCGCGTGGACATGAGTGAATACGCCGGCACCTACGGAACGGTCAACCTCAACGGTTCCTTCAATGGCTGGTGCGGCCCTTGTGCGACCATGACCGACGACGACGGCGACATGGTGTTTGAACTTGCAGTGGACTTGCAAGGCGGAACCGTGGAGTACAAGTTCACCTTGGACGGTTGGACTGCGCAAGAAGAATTCACGGATGGCGACCCCTGCACCTCCACCATTGACGGTTACATCAACCGCACACTCGATGTGACGGGTGACTTGGAGTTGCCCGTGGTGTGTTACAACCAATGCACAGCCTGCAACGCTGAGCCCGTGCCAGGTTGCACGGATGCCATGGCATGCAACTACGATGCGGCAGCCACAGAAGACGACGGCAGCTGCGTGTTTGGAGATGGACCCGCCATTGAGCTCAGCACCATGGATGCACCTTGCTTCGACGGCATGGGTTCTGTGATGCTCGACTCTCTGTCCTTGGCCGCGATTGACGAAGGTGCGGTCTACACCATCGATGCCGATACGGTGCCCGGTTTCTTGGAATTGATGCCCGGCGACTACACGTTGGTGGGCACTGGTGCAGATGGTTGCGCGAGCGACACCATGTTCACCATCGGTGCACCCGACGAATTGGTCATCGAGCTCACGTTGATTTCACAGGATTCAGGCGCTGGCGATGGCCAGGCGGAAGCCACAGTGACCGGCGGAACGCCCGACTACACTGTGGTGTGGAACAACATGACCGGCATGGAAGCCAACCCTGATTCTTTGTCTGGTGGCTTGTACACGGCCGTGGTGACAGACGCCAACGGCTGCACGGCAACGGCCAGCTTGACCATGACGGTGGACGGCATTGTGGAATTCACTGCCCTCGAAGGTGCGTTGTTCCCTGTGCCAGTCACGGACGCATTGAACGTGCGTTTGGCGACGCCTTTGAACAGCGCTGCACGCGTGGACATCCGCGACGTTCAAGGTCGCTTGATCGAAAGCACGCAAATGTTGCCAAACCAACAGCTTTTGGTGTTGGACGCCGCGTCATGGAACGCCGGAGTGTACACCATCCAAATCTCAAATGAGGAGGCGCGCGCTTCCTGGAGCTTCGTGAAATGATTCAACGCATCTCATCGCTGATGGCCCTGGTCTTGCTCTTCGGAGCAAGCTCAGGGCTTTCGGCCCAATCAACCATGTCCCAAGTCGCCTCGAGCACAGCGGGACAAACCATCTCCATTGGGGGTGTTGTCGTGGATGGGGACATGCCCCTTCCCGGCGTTTCGGTAACTGTGAAAGGGACGTATGCCGGAACGGCAACCGACCTGGACGGGAAATTTGCCTTGACGGCCGAGTCAGGAGCCACCTTGGTGTTCTCCTACATCGGCTACCTCCGCCAAGAGTTGACCGTGGCCAACACGGTGTCTGACCTGAAGGTCGTGCTTCAGCCCGACGTGGCTGGACTGGAAGAAGCCGTGGTCATTGGTTACGGCAACCAACAGCGCAGCAAGATCTCGGGTGCGGTGACCACCGTGGACATCAAGGAAGCCACGAGCATCCCCGTCTTGCGCACCGAACAGGCCCTTCAAGGCCGCGCGGCAGGGGTGCAGGTCACGCAGAACTCGGGCCAGCCCGGTTCCACGCAGACCAT
>CAZGQI010000052.1:0-9478 GCA_964527895.1 uncultured Comamonadaceae bacterium
GCGGTGAAGAAGTCCAACACTTCGGGCAGGGTGTCTGGCCCAGGAATGATTTCCAACAGCTGCAAGTAGCGCGGCGGGTTGAAGAAGTGGGTGCCGCAGAAGTGCTTGCGGAAGTCTTCGCTGCGCCCTTCGGCGAGCATGCCAATGGGAATGCCGCTCGTGTTCGAGGTGATGAACGCGCCTCGCGTGCGGTGCTGCTCGACCCGCTCAAACAATTGTTGCTTGATGTCGAGGCGTTCGACAATGACTTCGAGGATCCAATCGCATTCGGAAATGCGCGAGAGGTCGTCGTCGAAGTTGCCGGTCTCGATGCGAGACGCAAACCGCTTGCTGTAAATGGGGGAGGGCTTGGACTTGAGGGCTTTGGCCAAATGGCCGGCCGCCACACCGTCGCGGGGTCCTTCGTCGGCGGGGAGATCGAGCAACATGACTTCCGCGCCGCATTGGGCGAGGTGGCATGCAATGGCCGACCCCATCACGCCGGAGCCGAGAACGGCCACGCGTTTGATTCGGTGAAAAGGAAGGGTGGTCGTCATGACGGGAGGGTTTCAGTTTGGGGTTGCCAATTGGGGGGAATCAATTGGTCGGGCACTTCCAAGAGTTCGTTCAGTCTGGCCAGGCCCTGGAGCAGCTGGTCCACGGCGTCCTCACCGAGCAACTCGTGCAAGCGTGCGTTGAGTTCGATGACCAATTCGCGGATTTGGCGCCGGGCCTTGACACCGTCTTCGGTCAAAAAGACGCGCACCGAACGACGGTCGTGTTCGTCTTGGCGTCGTTCGATGAGTCCTTGTCCCTCCATGCTTTTCAGGGTCCGGGACAGGCTGGTGGCTTCCATCCCCATGCGGGGGCCAAGCTTGGTGCTTGGGGTGCCTTCGCGTTCAATGCTGAGCAAGGCATACCCCACGCTCATGCTGATGCCGTGCGATTCGGCGAGGCTCGTGTAGAGTCTGGCCAACTTGCTCCAGCCCCAGCGCAGTTGGAAGTCGATCGTTTCTTGGGCGTCCATGTCGTCCAAAGTACACGATATTCCTGTGCATGCATAACGTTTTGTGATTTTTCTGTGCGTGCATAGGAACAGGGGGCACGATTCCAGTCGATATCTTGCAGACATGTTCGAACCTTCCCTGGAATTTGAAGCGCCCGAGCGAGTAGGTGCAGGGCCAAGACTTGCCGCCGCGGTGTTGGATTATTTCTTGAGCACGATGGCCGTGATGCTGTTCGCCTGGAAGGGGTGGGGCTGGGCCAGTGTGGTCGAGAATTTGCCAGGAACCGAGGAGTTGCTCGCCTTGTATGCCCCCATGGAGGACATCCTCGTCGAGGCCGGCATGGTGCACGGTGTGCAGGGGTTACTCGCGGCCACGGCACTGCTCGGAATCGGTTACCCGATCATTGAGGGAGTGACCGGGGCAAGTCCGGGCAAGTGGGTGTTGGGACTGCGCATTGGCCATGCCAATGGCACGGCAGGAGACACCCTGTTGTATGTGAAGCGTTTTGCCATCAAGTTCATTCGCCCGGTCTTGGGGGCTTTGGCAGGCGTGACGGGTCTGGGGATGTTGGGCTGGTTGGCAGGTCCTGCGGGGTTGGTGATCAGCCTGGGAACGCTGTTGCTTTTGGCACCCCACCGCCAAGCGCTGCACGACAAACTCGCGGTGACCGCCGTGTACCGGCGGGACGCGTTTTGACTTAATAGGGCAGGCGCAATCAGACGAATTGGCCGTCAGCCATGCGGAGCATGCGGTCGGCCCGTTGGGCGAGCTGCTCATTGTGGGTCACCAAGACGATGGTTTGGCCCAAGCGATCCCGCAACTCGAAGAAGAGGTCGTGCAGCAGGGCTGCGTTTTCGGAGTCCAAATTCCCCGAAGGCTCGTCGGCCAACAGCACGCTCGGCGCATTCATCAAGGCCCGAGCCACGGCCACCCGTTGTTGTTCGCCCCCCGACAATTCGGAGGGATTGTGTTCGATGCGGTGCCCCATGCCAAGCTCTTCGAGCAATTGCCTCGCGCGCGCCCGACTTTCGTCCGTCGACTTTCCGGCAATCCATGCAGGCATCAGGACGTTCTCCAAGGCGTTGAACTCGGGAAGCAAGCGGTGGAACTGAAAGACAAAGCCAAGGTGGGCATTGCGAAATGCACTCAACTCGCGACGGGACAACCCGGCTGTGCTTTGGCCCCCAATGGAGACTTCGCCTGCATCCGGCAAGTCGAGCGTGCCCAGGATTTGAAGGAGGGTGGTTTTGCCGGCACCAGACGCGCCCACAATGCTCACAATCTCGCCTGCACTCACAGTCAAGTCCACCCCGCGGAGGACCTCCAACTCCCCAAACCTTTTGACGATGTTCGTGGCTTGAATCACGCCTGAAAGCTACTACCTTTGCGGCCGATTCACACAACACCTTCGGCATGAACATCCACGAATATCAAGGCAAAAGCATCCTCCAGTCGTTTGGCGTCGCCATCCAGCGAGGCAAAGTTGCAGACACTCCTGAGGCCGCGCATGAAGCGGCTGTCGCTTTGGCAGAAGAAACGGGCACGGAGTGGTTCGTGGTGAAAGCCCAAATCCACGCCGGCGGGCGCGGCAAGGGTGTCGTGACGGAAACAGGATCGCACGGTGTGGTGTTGGCCAAGGGATTGGACCACGTGAAGGAGAAGGCCGCAGGCATTTTGGGTGGACACCTCGTCACTGCCCAAACGTCCAAGGACGGCAAGCAAGTCAACAAGATCCTCATCGCAGAGGACGTGTACTACCCCGGCGAAAGCGAGCCCTCGGAGTACTACATGAGTGTCTTGCTCGACCGTGCCACAGGAAAGAACATCATCATGTACTCTCCAGAGGGAGGCATGGACATTGAAGCGGTGGCCGAGGCCACGCCTCACTTGATCTTCAAAGAAGAAGTCGATCCCGCAGTGGGCCTTCAGGGCTTCCAGTCACGTCGCATTGCCTTCAACCTCGGGTTGTCCGGCCAGGCGTTCAAGCAGATGGTGAAGTTCACCCAGGCCTTGTACGCCGCGTACGTGGGTTGCGATGCGTCGATGTTTGAAATCAACCCCGTGTTGAAGACCTCCGACGACAAAATCATTGCGGTGGATTCCAAGGTGAGCCTCGACGGCAATGCCTTGTACCGTCACCCCGATTACGCCGCCATGCGCGACAAAACGGAGGAAGACGCCACCGAGGTGGAAGCCGATGAAGCAGGCCTGAACTACGTGAAGCTCGACGGAAACGTCGGTTGCATGGTGAACGGCGCCGGTTTGGCCATGGCCACGATGGACATCATCAAGCTCAGCGGAGGTGAGCCCGCCAATTTCTTGGACGTGGGTGGAACGGCCGACGCAGCCCGTGTGGAGAAAGCGTTCCGCATCATTTTGAAGGACCCCGCGGTGAAGGCCATTTTGGTCAACATCTTTGGCGGCATTGTCCGTTGCGACCGTGTGGCGCAAGGGGTTGTGGATGCGTGCAAGAACATGAGCGACATCAACGTGCCTATCATCGTGCGTCTTCAGGGCACCAACGCTGAAGAAGCCAAGAAGATCATCGACGAGTCAGGGCTCGAGGTGCGCAGCGCCATCTTGTTGAAGGAAGCCGCGGACGCCGTGGCCGACGTCCTCGCCTGATTCATCCTTGCTTACCCGCGTGGTTTGCGCCGCGCGACGTGAAGGCCATCCCGAAGGGGCAACAACACGTTGTCCAGGTCTGGATGGCCTTTCATGTACTCGTTGAGTTCGTGAATCCGGACGGCGTACGGGTCCTCTGACGTGCCGTCCTGCACGCGAAGCACTTCGCCCCACCAAAGCACGTTGTCCACCACAATCCATCCGCCGTCTCGGACATGGTCGATGGCCCAATCGACGTAGGCCTGTTGGTGTTCCTTGTCGGCATCGACAAACACCACGTCCAAGGGGCGAGGGTCTGCGTCAAAAAGCACGCCGCTGTCGAGGATGTCCATGGCCTTGCCCGTGTGGCGACGGATGCGGTCGGCGACGTTCAATTCGGCCCAGTGCTTGTCTTGGATCGGATGGAGTTCGTCGTTCACGTCCACGGTGTCGACCGCGCCCTCCGGTGTGAGTCCTTCGGCCCAGCATGCCGTGGCGTATCCGGTGAAGGTGCCCAACTCCAGCACGCGTGTCGGTGAGATCATGTGACTCATGGAGGCCAGGAGACGTCCCTGCAATTCGTCGCAGAGCATTTGGGGCTTCACGGTTTGGGTCCACGTGGCGCGGCGCAAGGCCGCCAGGCCGTCAGGTTCCGTGCTGGACAAGTCCGTGGCGTACGCATGCAAGGCGTCGTCGAGTCCGTGGTTGCCCAACTGGGGAATGCGTGGTGGTTTGCCTCGTCGTTTGGCCATGGTGCAAAGCTACCTCAGGCCCATGGTCCATGCGTACCTTCGACGTCCATGGGAAAGCGCAAGCAAGGCCGCAATCGCGGCGACAACGACGGCATGGTCTACAGCACCAATCCGGGGTACTCCTGGGAGGATGAGGAACAGGACGAAGAGGAGTGGTCCGTGGGACAATGCGCCACGTTGTACGTCAGTCTTGACCGAAAGCAACGGGCGGGCAAACCTGTGACCTTGGTGGAGGGCTTTGACGGCCCCGCCACAGAATTGCTTCTGCTGGGCAAGGCGCTCAAGCAGCAATGTGGGGTGGGGGGTGCCGTGAAAGAAGGCTGCATCTTGGTGCAAGGCGACCACCGCGACAAGGTGGTGGCCCATTTGAATTCCCTGGGATACCAGACCAAACGCAAAGGCGGATGAACCTCTATTTGAAAACCCTGGCAGGCCTCGAAGATTTGGCCGCCGAAGAACTGAAGGCTGCCGGCGCGACCCACATTGACGTGGGGCGACGGGGCATCTCCTTTCAAGGCGACGCGAAAGTGCTATACACCATCTGCATGCACAGCCGTTTCGCGGTGCGCGTGCTGCGGTACCTCACGTCATTTGAAGCCAAAACCCCCGACGACCTCTACAGGCAGGGCGCCCGATTCGCCTGGGAGAACTTACTTGCCCCGGACGGTTCGTTTGTGATTGACGCGACGGTGCATTCGGATGGGTTTTCTCACAGCCACTTTGCGGCGCTCAAATTGAAAGACGCGATTGTGGACCGATTTCGTGGGAAGACAGGCAAGCGGCCGAGCATCGACAAGGTGCGCCCCGACCTGCGGCTGAACCTGCACATCTCGGGAGAGAAGGTCACCATCTCTGTGGACGCGTCGGGAGAGCAGTTGTCGCGTCGCGGGTACCGTCCACGAACCGCCAAGGCGCCCCTGAACGAGGTGCTGGCCGCCGGATTGCTCGCGCTGAGCGGTTGGCGTCCGGGCACGCCCCTCTACGACCCCATGTGCGGTTCGGGCACCTTCTCGACTGAAGCGGCGCTTTGGGCTTCCGGTCTGCCTGTGCAGGCGGGACGAACCCACTTTGCCTTCATGGAATGGAGCGATTTTGAGCCAGACACGTGGCGGGCGGTCCGATCCGAAGCCATGGCATCCATCAACCCAGTGGAGACTCCCATTTTCGCGTCAGATCAACATCCTGGGGCGGTGCGCCAAACCATGGAAAGCCTCGAAGGCGCCGACGTTGAATCCTTGGTGCAGGTGAAGCAAGCCGACTTTTTCAAGCTCGAACCGCGAACCGATGGGGGCATGTTGATGTTCAACCCTCCGTACGGAGAGCGCATGGACCCCGGAGACGTCGTGGGGCTTTATGAGCGCATCGGGGACCGGCTGAAATTCCATTGGTCGGGATTTGATGCGTGGGTCATTTCGTCCAACGACGAGGCCTTGAAGCGGGTGGGGTTGCGGCCCCACAAACGACACCCCGTGTTCAACGGTGCGCTCGAATGCCGATGGGTGGGCTTCTCGATGTACAAAGGCAGCAAAGCCGACCAGTTCAAATCGAAGAAAGCATGAGTCGTCCTTGGGTGTTGGTTTCAGGAGCGTCCTCCGGATTTGGAGAGGCGTCCGCCCTCCAATTGGCCAAAGAGGGGTGGAATCTGTTGCTCACCAGCCGCCGCGAAGCCCGTCTTGAGGCAGTGGCCACAACGTGCCGGGATTTCGGTGCCGAGGTGCACGTCGCGGCGTGGGACATGCGCGAGCGTCAAGCCACCCTCGAAGGCGTAAAGGATCTGATGTCCCGCGCGGGAATCGCACCAGACCCTGGCAGCACCGCCCTCCAAGGCCTCGTCAACAACGCAGGACTGGCCGTTGGCAAAGGACCGTTTGACGAAGGCCTGGACGACGACTGGGACCGCATGATTGACACCAACGTGAAAGGGCTGCTCTTTTTGGCCCGTGCGTGCGTGCCTTTCATGACAGCTGGGTCGCGGATGGTGAACATGGGCAGCATTGCCGGCAAGCAGGTCTACCCAGGCGGCAACGTGTACTGCGCTTCCAAACACGCGGTGGACGCGTTGTCCCAAGCCATGCGCATTGATTTGGTCGAACGAGGCATTGGCGTGAGTCAGATTTGTCCTGGCGCCGCGGAAACCGAATTCAGCAACGTCCGCTTCAAAGGCGATCAAGCGGCCGCGGATGCAGTCTACCACGGCTTCGATCCGCTGGTGGCCCAAGACATTGCAGAGGCGGTGTTCTTCGTGTTGTCTCGGCCGCCCCACGTGTGCATCAATGACATGGTCATCATGCCCACCGCGCAGGCCAGTGCGCACCACGTATATAAGGTACCCTCATGAGCGCATTGCGTCACCTTCCCGTCGTTGCCCTTCTTCTTGTCGGATGCCACTGGGCCAAAGAGCCGGTGGACCTCGTGATTCGCAATGCCCACATTGTCTGTTTGGATGGTGCGGGAACCCAGGCGCAGGCCATGGCCATCCACGAAGGCCAAATCGTGGCCCTCGGCAAAGAGCACGAGATCTTGAACGCCTACCGCGGCGAGACTGTGGAGGACGTCCAAGGTGCCACGGTGTATCCTGGGCTCATCGATGCCCACAGCCATCTCCTCGGCTACGCCCTCAACTTGGCCCACACTGACCTCGTGGGAACAACCTCTTGGGAGGAGGTGGTGGACAAGCTGCAAGACGACCACGCCAACTCCACCACGCCGTGGGTGCGGGGGAGGGGGTGGGACCAAAACGATTGGTCCGTTTCTGAATTCCCGGATCGCGAGGCGCTCGATGAGCTGTTTCCCAACCGGCCGGTCGCGTTGCAGCGCATCGACGGTCATGCCGTGATCGCCAACCGACACGCGCTGGAACTGACCCGATTGTGGAAGGCCAAATCGCTGCCCGGAGGCGAAATCCTGCGTCGGCCCGACGGCACGCCCACAGGCGTCCTGATTGACGGCGCGGCGGATTCCTTGCTTGCGCGGATTCCCGAGCCAAGCGCAATTGACAAGACCGAAGCCTTGCGAATCGCAGCAAAGAACTTGTTGGCATGCGGACTCACAACGGTCACGGATGCGGGGCTGGACGTGGAGGACATTGCGTTGTTGGACTCGCTCCACACGACGGGTGACCTCCAACTCCGCGTCGTGGCGATGGCCAACCCCACGGAATCCAACTTCCAAGCCATGTCCGCACGTGGGGGCTGGAACACGCCGCGATTGAAAGCCCAGTCCTTCAAGTTTTACATGGACGGTGCCTTGGGCTCCAGAGGCGCAGCCTTGCTCGAGCCCTACGACGACCGTCCCGGACACCGAGGGTTGTTGCTTCAGTCCATGGAGGAATACGAAGCCCAGCTCCGTCGCATTCATGCCGATGGGTTCCAAGCGGCGACGCACGCCATTGGTGATTCCGCCGCGCGGCTCGTCCTGGATGCATACGAGCGCGTGCTCGGTGGTCCCAACGACCATCGTTGGCGCGTGGAGCACGCCCAGGTCATCCATCCCGACGACTTGAATCGGTTTGGGGAGTCGAGCATCATTCCTTCTGTGCAACCGACCCATGCCACGTCGGACATGTACTGGGCTGGGTTCCGGCTGGGCCGCGGCCGCATTCGCCGCGCGTATGCCTATGCCGACCTGCGGGACCAGTTGGGCATGATCCCGCTCGGGACGGATTTCCCGGTGGAGGACGTCGACCCGCGAAAGACCTTCTTGGCTGCGGTGGCCCGTCAAGATGCCGCGCGGTACCCGGAAGAGGGATTCCACATGGACCAGGCCCTCACGCCCCGAGAGGCCATGCTCGGCATGACGCTTTGGGCTTCGCTTGCAAGCCGCATGGACACCTTGACCGGATCCTTGGAAGTGGGGAAGCGGGGGGACCTCGTGGTCACCAACCGCGATTGGCTCAAACTCTCCGACCCGCATGACGTCTTAAACGCCCAAATCCTCAAGACCTTCATCGACGGAGAACAAGTTCACCCTCCAGCAACTTCTGATTGACCATGGCACGCATTGTCTCCTTCTTCGTCATCTTCTTCACGTCTGTGCTGGTGGCGTACTTCATGTACTTCAAGCCAGAAGAAGATCTGCCGATCTATCAACCGTCTCAACTCAATCCCGCGTTGGTGGATCCATCGGCCATGCGCGCAGAGGACCATCGCATTTTGGACTTTGAGCTGGTGAACCACCTCGGGGACACCGTGTCGCTTGACGATGTCGAAGGCCAAATCCTGGTCGTCGACTTCTTCTTCTCGCGATGTGCGACGATTTGTCCTTTGATGACCCAAAACCTTCAGCGCATCCACGACCGTCTCGACCCCCAAATGCCGGTGCGCATTCTAAGCCACAGCGTCACCCCACAGGCAGACAGTGTGTCTGTGTTGAACAGATACGCGGAGAAACATGGCGCCAACCCCGAGCTGTGGTGGTTCCTCACCGGGGAGAAAAAGGAGATTTACAAGTTGGCAAGACGGTCGTATTTCTCCTGTTTGGACGAAGGAGATGGGGGATTTCAGGACTTCGTGCACACCGAGAACATCGTGCTGGTGGATGAGAAGGGCAGGTTGCGCGGGTTTTATGACGGCACCGATTCAAAGGCGATGTCTCAGCTATTCAGCGACTTACAATTCTTACTCGAAAAAAAGTCTGACAAAAGTTGAGTTTGGCATTGGTGCAAGAAAGAGATGCACTACCTTTGCGGCCGCTTTCAACGGAAGGTGAGTCACTTTTGACAGACGGTTGGCAAGGCAGCCAAAAAAAAGTTTCCCCATCGTTTGGTGGAAGAAACAAACTGACTACCTTTGCGGCCGCTTTCGAAGGAAAGCAAAACTCTTTGACAGAACGGACGACTTGAATGGTCGAAAAAAAAATCACCAAAGGCTTGGTGGTTTAAAAAGACGACCTACCTTTGCCGTCCGCTTTGAAAGAAAAGCCATCAACGACGGGCCTCGGCCCCGACTCGATACAACGTTCTTTGACTTGATGCAGCAGCCCAAATCCATCTTCGCAAGAAGATGGTCATTCCACTCTTCGGAGTGGGGTGAAATCCACTCCCCCCCCGGGGGGTGGCATCGACTCCTTCGGGAGAAGATGAAAAACGATTCCAGAGAGTCAACACACATCAAACACTTACAATGGAGAGTTTGATCC
>CAZGQI010000053.1:0-9323 GCA_964527895.1 uncultured Comamonadaceae bacterium
TCGAAGCCGACTACATGTTCCCAGGCGACACCGACCCCTTCAACTGGGGAACCGGTGGCGCCACGGTGGATCCTTGGTCGGAGGTCACTTCGGGCAACCCTCCTGCAGACCGTCGCTTCATTCAAGCTGCCGGTCCATTTACCCTCGAACCCGGTGACTACAACAACATCACCATGGGTGTGGTGTGGGCGCGTGCCACGGCAGGCGACCCTGAGGAAAGCGTCAAGTTGATGCGCATTGCGGACGACAAGGCACAAGCGTTGTTTGACAACTGCTTTGAAATTGTCTCCGGTCCAGATGCCCCCGATGTCACGGTGCAGGAACTCGAAAACGAGCTCATCCTCTACCTGACCAATGACAACCCCTTGTCGAACAACTACCAAGAGGATTACCTCCAGTTTGACCCAGGGATTCCCAAATTTGACATCAACGGCGACTTGTACGACAGCTTGAGCCGCTCCTACTCTTTCGAGGGATACCAAATCTACCAGCTCGCCAACAGCGAGGTTTCTCCCGCGGATTTGGGCGACATCGACCAAGCGCGTCTCATTTTTCAATGCGATGTGGCCAACGACATCGATGTGGTGGTCAACTACGTCCAGGACAACGACATGAATCTCCCTGTTCCAACGTTGATGGCCAACGGAGACAACGACGGAGTGTCCCACAGCTTCCAGGTGACAAAGGACGTGTTTGCCCAAGGTGACAACGCCCTCATCAACCACAAGACGTACTACTTCATGGCGTTGGCCTACGGGTACAACAACTACGAAGAGTACGACCCCAACACGGGTTCAGGTCAAGACGTTCAGTACAAAGCCTCTCGTAAGGCCGCCGTGGGTTCGATCCGTGTCTACAGCGGCACGCCCCACAAGCCCACGCCCGAGTCGGGTGGCTTGATTCAGGCTGCCGCCTACGGCGACGGCGTGACCTTGACGCGCCTTGAGGGTCAAGGAAACGGCCTCAACGACGTGGCCTTGACGGTGGAGAGCGAAGACGCCCTGGTGGCCAGCGGCAACGGCAAGCTCGACGAGGTGACCTACGCAGGTGGCAGCGGCCCTGTCTCTGTCCGTGTCATTGATCCGCTTTCTGTGCCCAACGCCCAGTTTGAGCTGCGCGTCTTGGGCGAAGCCGGCAACCTCGACGAAGGCGAAGATGTGGAGTGGGTGCTCACCAACACCACCATGCTCGACACGGCCACGACGTCCAGCGACTCGGCCAAAGCCATTGTCACCAGCGACCGCACCATCGACGTGCTCAACGAGCAACTCATCTTGCAATGGGGCCTCGGCGTGACGGTGCACCAGACGGTGTACCCTTCAGGCACCGACGTGGCCACCGTGCTCGGATCGTCCATCACCTTCTCCAACCCTCAAGAGCCCTGGCTCTTGGGCTTGCCTGACGGCGAAGGCTTCACCGAGGACAACTGGATCCGTTCCGGCACGCAGGAAGGCGACGACGAGTCGGCCTACGAGCTTGTCTACAACGACTTGATGGACGAGGAAGAAGTGTACGAGGGCTTCCTCGGAGGCACATGGGCACCCTACAGCGTGGTGTCGTACACGGAGGCGGACGTCGAAGATCCTGCCACCGGAGTGACCTACGAGTACACGCCGTTGTACGCGCCAACGCGTGGCGACCTCATCCGCTTGCAACAGTGGAACACGCCAGAGTCCACCACCAGCATCGACGTCGTTTTCACCAGCGACACCGACAAGTGGACGCGCTGCCCCGTCTTGGAGATGCAGCCCAACAGCGTCCTTGCAGAGAACGCCACAGGCGCTTCAGGATCCGTCGAGAAGATGAACCTCCGTCGTCATGCGTCCGTCGACAAGAAGGGCCGCACAGTGGCCGAAGGAGGCAACGCCTCAGAGGCCAACCTCACCAGCAACGTGGGCATGGGTTGGTTCCCCGGCTACGCCATCGACCTCTCCACAGGGGAGCGCCTCAACATGGCCTTCGGGGAGGACTCGTGGCTCAGCGCCGACAACGGAAAGGACATGATTTGGAACCCGTCGCCCAACTTCCAATACGCGGGTGGACAACACTGGATCTACGTCTTCAAAAACGGTCAAGCCGCCTCAGGCACAGAGAACCGCATGCGTGCCTACGACAAGGGGGCCTTCCTCATGGAGCAGCTCCTCGATCCCAACATCAGCTCAGAGCGCCGTGCGTTCCGCGACTGTGCGTGGGTGGGCTCGGCACTCAGCAACGCGGACTTCCCCATGTTGCCTGTCGAAGAGGGGCTTATCCCCAACGAGACGCGTGTGAGCCTTCGTGTGGCACGTCCGTACGACAAGTACAGCTCCACCGTCGTCAACACCGACAACGTCGACAACGCCAAAAACAATTGGGACCCCTTGTACACCTTCTCTACCGAGGACGTGGCCACGCGGGTCAACGAAGTGACGGTGCTTGAAGAGATGCTCGAGGAAATCAGCGTGGTGCCCAACCCGTACTACGCCTACAGCCAATACGAGACCAACAAGCTCGACAACCGCGTCAAGATTGTGAACCTCCCTGAGGTCTGCACGGTGCGCATTTACAACTTGTCTGGCACGTTGATTCGGACCTACGACAAAGCCGATCCCTTGACCTACGTGGACTGGGATCTCAAGAACGAAGCCAACGTGCCCATTGCCGGTGGCGTCTACATCATTCACGTTGACGTCCCAGGCGTCGGTCAAGCCATACGCAAGTGGTTCGGCGTGATGCGCCCCGTGGACTTGGACAACTTCTGATCGTCCTCAGGCCTTCGTACGGTTGGGGGTTACCAACTGATGATCGTCCAGCCCTCGAATGGATTGGACCAACCGCTCGTGGCATCTGCGATCATCGCCACGACCATCAGGAATGTGGCAAGGGTCATGCCGGCGAGAAGAAGAAACACTTTGAGGAGGGGTCGTCGGCGTTTGGGTCCGGCGGCAGGCGAGGGCGCAGGGGCATTCTTGGGCCCTCGAAGAATGCCGATGATGAAGGCAAAGGTGGACAATCCAATGCCCAGCAACGCCAGGGGAGATGGCATGAGAAAGATGCCCAACACCGCCAGTCCGATGCCGATGTGGATCCACCCGTTGGGTTCACCTTCTTGACCCGTGGACTGGGATGGAAGGGCTTGATTTGAAAGGGTTTTGCTGGGCTGTATTTGGATGCATTCGAGGAGGCGACGCTTAAGGCGTGGCCTTATATCCCCTTGGGCCTCGACGATGCCTGAGTGCATCCGGGCCACAGCGGGTGGAAGCTGCGGGTCGGGTTGGCCATGGGTACGCTTTGGCAAGTGAAGGCCTTCACGGTGCGATTGGGTTGAAGCCAACGTGCTTGCCCGGCGGAGCGAAAGTGGGGTTGCAGAAGGAGTCACCTGCGACTGAATGTGGGCCGTGGGTGTGGAATTGAACCAAGCTGATTCAACGTGCCATCCGGGCTGTGTCGTTCTCTTTTGAACGGAACAACCCCAAAGCATGAAGGTGCTTAGAAGCATCAGCAAGGTGGTCTGTTTCATGTATCCAAGGTAGGCAGTCGAAGAGAAGAGTGAGGAGGGGGGCGCGTTCAACAACTTGGGCTCCTGCCTGTTTTGATGGTTCAAGCAGATGCGCTCATAACACCATCCACGCACCTTGTGTCGATTTCGAGGCTGTTGGTCACGGATGGCAAGGGTGGTGTGGACGTACTTTGCATCGAATTTTGAAACCCGTTTATCGCCTGACTCCCATGAAGAAAACGTTGCTCCGCGCCCTCGCTGGATTGGCCATTTTGGCCTTCGGTGTGATGGTCATGAATGCCTTGATTGGAATGAAGGGCACACCCCCTGTGAAACCGCGCAGTGCAAGTGCGCGACTGGTCAAAACAGTGATGGCCGAGAGGGACACCTTGGCGCCAAGTGTGCATGTGGAAGGCCGGGTCCAAGCCCTGAACCGCATGACGGTGCTGAGCGAGGTCAACGGGGTGCTTCCTGTTGGAGGCAAGGAATTCCGAGAAGGGGTCCGTTACGGCGCGGACGAGGCGATGCTTCGTTTGGACGACTCCGAATTGCGTGCGTCGCTGGTGGCCCAGCGCAGCCAGTGGTTGCAACAATTGGCCGGCGCCTTGGCGGACATCCAGGTGGATTTCCCCGCGCAGGCCGAGGTGTGGATGGCGTATGTACAGAACCTCGATGTGGAGGCCGTGCTGCCAGACATGCCCCAACCAGCCACGGACCGGGAACGGTTGTATTTGACGAGCCGCGGCATCGTCTCGGGGTACCACAACATTCGCGCGAACGAAGCACGCCTGGACAAGTTCACAGTGCGCGCACCGTTCGAAGGCGTGATTGTGGGCGCACAAGCACAGCCGGGCTCCATGGTGCGCGCGGGTCAGCCGGTGGGCACTTTGGTGGGCACGGGGATGTATGAAGTGAAGTCGGCCATTCACGCGAGGCACTTGAGCCGTTTGAAAGAGGGGAATGACGTACTGCTTCGCAACGAAGAAGGCGTGGTGGTGGCCCGAGGTCAGGTGGCACGCATCTCGGGGTCGGTCGATCCGACAACACAGAGCGCCAGCGTGTTTTGTGAGGTGACGGCAGAACCCGGTCAGTCGCTGCGCGACGGACGTTTTTTGAGCGGCGAGGTGTACGGCCAGTCCATCCCTGGCGTCATGGCCTTGGACGAAGTGCTGCTCACGGGCGACGATGGAAACGAGGTGTTTGTGGTCAAAGACAGTCAGCTCGCTTTGGCTCAGGTCGAGGTGCTTCATCGCGACGCAGACCGCGTGCTGGTGAGGGGCTTGAAGGAAGGGGAGCAAGTTGTTTCGGAGCCTGTTTCTGGGGCGTACGAAGGCATGTTGGTCGAGCGCGCAGAACGCTGAGTCATGGAAGGATTGATTCGGTATTTCGTCAAGTACAACCTCGTCGGCGACCTGCTGATGATTGCGTTGTTGGCTTCGGGTTGGGTCGGTTTGGGCTCCATGAAGAGCAACTTTTTCCCCGTCATTGAATCGAAGGTCATTCAGATTCAGGTGGTCTATCCGGGTGCTTCTCCGGCAGAAATTGAGGAAGGCATCGTGGCCAAAATCGAAGAGAATCTCCAAGGCATTGCAGGCCTCGATCAGGTTCAATCGGTGTGCAGCGAGAACGCGGGCAACATCACGGTCACCGTGGAGAACGCCAACGAGACGGACGACATTTTGCAAGACGTCAAAAACGCCGTGGACCGCATTGCCTCTTTTCCGGCAGGGATGGAGCCCCCCATTGTGTTCAAGCGAGAATCTGACGGACTGGCGTTGACGTTTGCCATCTCAGGGGTGGAAGACCTTCGCGCGCTCAAGCGCGAATCGCGACGCATCGAGCAAGATTTGCGGGCCTTGGATGGCCTGAGCCAGGTGAGTCTCAGCGGCTTTCCTGGGGAGGAGATCGAGGTGTCGATGCGCGCCGACCGTTTGACAGAATTGAATTTGACCCTCGCAGAGGTGGCCGCCGCCATTCGAGCTGCCAACATCGAGACGACGGGGGGGCGGTTGAAGACGGAACGGGAGGAGTTGATTGTGCGCGGAAGGTTCCGGGGCTACGATGCCGAAGCCTTGGAGGACATCGTGGTGCGGGCCTTCCCCGACGGGCGCATCGTGCGTCTGTCTGACGTGGCGGAGGTTCAGGACAAGTGGGCTGAGAACGACCCTTCCCGCAATTGGTACAACGGATCGCCGGCCGTGGTGGTCACCGTCAACAGCCTGAATTCCGAGAGCATCTTGGAGGTGACGGCGCTCGTGCGGAGCTACATCGAAGGGTACAACGCCGAGGCAGAACGCGTCGGGACGGGATTGAAGCTGGACATCATCCGTGATCGTTCAGTGGTGTTGAACCAACGCATTGACCTTCTGGTCAGCAACGGCGTGGTGGGGTTCCTGCTCGTGGTCTTTTTGCTGGCGTTGTTCTTGAACATCCGCCTCGCGTTTTGGGTGGCGCTTGCCATTCCCGTGTCGTTCGCCGGCATGTTCATCTTCGCGGGCATGCTGGGAGTGACCATCAACGTCATCAGCCTGTTTGGGATGATCCTCGTGATTGGCATCCTGGTGGATGACGGAATTGTGATTGCAGAAAACATCTACCGGCATTACGAGATGGGCAAAGGCCGAACCCAGGCCACCATCGATGGCACGATGGAAGTGCTGCCTGCGGTGTTTGCCGCGATTGTCACGACCATGGTCGCGTTCGCAGCCTTCTTCTTCATCGAAGGCCAATTGGGCGATTTCTTCCGCGACATGGCCAAGGTGATCATGCTCACCTTGCTGTTCAGCCTTGTGGAGGGTGCCTTCATCTTGCCGGCACACGTCGGTCACAGCAAGGCGTTGCGACGCGATTTCAAGCCCAATGCCGTCGAGCGGGGCATGCGCCGGATCATGGACTTCCTCAAGAACCGCATGTATGCGCCGGTCTTGCGCTTTGCGTTGGACCAACCTTGGATTTCCTTCTCCACCCTCGTGGCGTTGTTCCTGATCACCGTTCCTGGGTTGATTGGAAGCGGGCTCGTGAAGACCACCTTCTTCCCCTTCATTGAGGGGGACAACCTGACGGTGAATTTGTCCATGGTCAGTGGCACCCGGGAGGAGATCACGTTGGCCGAGCTCAATGCCATTGAAGCCCAAATCTGGGAGGTCAACGAAGAGCTCAAGGCGGACCGGGAAGATGGCATGGACGTGATCCTCGCCGTCGACAAGCGCATCGGTCCCGCGGCGCACAATGGACTCATCAACGTACAATTGCTGGACGGGGAGCGCCGCAACGTGCGCTCCACGGACATCAGCGCCAAGGTGCGGGAAAAAGTGGGGACCGTCTACGGCGCAGAAAACCTCAGCTTTGCCGCGTTCTCGCCGTTCGGCCGGCCGGTGTCGGTGTCGCTGTTGGGCACGGATTTGGGCGCGTTGACCGCGGCCACGGAGGACCTCAAGGCAGCCATGCTTCAGCGCGAAGATTTGAAAGACGTCACAGACAACAACCAGCAAGGGTTGCGGGAGCTGGAGGTCATGCCCAAACCGAGGGCCTTCCAGCTAGGCATGACCCGGGCGTCGCTACTCTCGCAAGTGAGGCAAGGCTTCTTCGGGAGCGAGGTGCAGCGTTTGCAACGCGGCCGTGACGAAGTGCGCGTATGGGTGCGCCTTGATGACGAGGACCGCAGCTCGATGAGCGACCTCAAGCGGTACCGCATTCGCACCCCCGATGGCAGCCTTGTCCCGTTGGAAGAACTTGCGGAGGTCCGCGAGAAGCGCGGCATCACGGCCATCAACCGTTTGTACGGAGAGCGGGAGGTGCAGGTCAGCGCGGATTTGTCGGGTCCCGACGTGAGTGCCTCGGACGCCAATGCCGACATCCAGGCGAATGTGGTGCCTGGCATCCTGGCCAAGTATCCCTCCATCCGGGCCAGTTATGAGGGCCAAAACCGCGAGCAAGCCAAATCCCAGGAAAGCATCTCGGCGGTCATGCCACTCATTTTTGCCCTGATGCTGTTCATCATCATCCTGACCTTCCGCTCCCCCTTGCAAGGCGTTGCGGTCTTTGGGTTGATTCCGTTTGGGTTGATTGGCATCAGCCTCGGGCACTGGATTCTCGATGCCCAAATCAGCCTCTTCAGCGTCCTCGGCATGATTGCCTTGATTGGCATCCTTGTGAACGACGCCTTGGTGTTTGTCGCGGCATTCAACAGCAATTTGAAGGAAGGGCAGGAGGTGAGGCAGGCCATTTGGGAGGCGGGCATGAGCCGTTTCCGTCCCATTCTTCTGACGTCGATCACGACGGTGGCTGGCCTGGCGCCGCTGATGTTGAACAAGAGTTTCCAGGCACAATTCCTCATTCCCATGGCGATTTCGGTGGCGTTTGGCTTGCTTTTCGTGACGGTCATCATCTTGGTGCTGCTTCCGATTTACCTCATGTGGATCAACCCCTTGCACCGCTCGTGGGTGTGGGTGAAGCGCGGCGATTGGTTGTCCCGCGAACAAGCGGAACCGGCGGTGCGTGAGGAGCAAAGCATGCGCGAGGCACCGGCCTCCGGCACCACACTTGCTGCGCTCGCCCCCTGGCTCGTGATGGGGGGGTTGACGCTGGTGGCGGCAGCCACATCCTCGACCGTGGCGGCACAGTCGTTGTCCCGCGAAGACGCGGTGGCCATGGCGCTGGAGCGCAACTACGGCATCCAAATTGCCCAATCCAACGTGGAGATCGCGGAGATCAACGACGTGTGGGGAGCCGCTGGGGCCTTGCCTTCGGTCGGTTTCACAACCAACGTCGGCACCAACGTCAACGACCAATCCAACAACCCTGCGTCGTTCCTGCCTTACGCCCTGTCCTCCAATTCCCTAGCGCCTGGCGTGCAATTGCAGTGGCGCTTGTTTGACGGGATGGGCATGTTTGCCGCCAAGGACCGATTGACGTTGCTCGCGGCGCAAGCCAACGGCAATGCCGACTTGATGGTCGAGTCCACGGTGCAGGCTGTCTTGGCAGCCTACGACAATGCTTTGGTGCAAGAAGAAGCGGCCAATGTGCTTCGGGCGGCTTTGGACCTCACCAGGCAGCGACTCGCGCGCGTTGAAGCCTCGGTCAACCTCGGGGCAGCTGGGACGTTCGACCGTTTGCAGTTCGACAATGCGTTGTGGACCGACAGCACGGCCCTCATTCGGCAGGAAGCTGCGGTGCGCGCGGCGCAACGCAACCTGAACTTGTTGCTGGCCCAGGAGGAAGGCGTGATGTGGACGTTGACGTCCGAGCTCATCGCCCCCACAGCCTCGGACGATTTGCCTGCGTTGCAGAAGGTGCTTGCCGCGTCCAACCAAAGCATTCAAAACGCCGTGTTGTCAACGCAGCTCGCAGAAACAGGCGTCAAGCAGGCCCAAGCCCGATTGTACCCCGTGGTGGGGCTGACGTCGAATTGGAACGCCAGCCAAAGCGTCTTGGGCATTGTGGGTGACGAGATTCCAGACGACCTGCCTCCCAACTTTTCAGGCGACCTCACGACGTACACCATGAATTACGGTGCGGCGTTGACGCTCAATTTCAACCTCTTCAACGGAGGGGCGACCAAGCGTGCCATTCAGCAAGCCCAAATCCAAGTGGAGCTCGCCATGCTCGACCAAGAGCGGTTGGTGGCGGAAGCGCAAGCCGCCTTGGCTGCGGCGTGGGACCGCCAGGAAACGGCGATTAGGGTGCACGACATGGCTCAGAAGCGCGTGGCCAATGCCCAGCTTGCCGCAGACATCGGCGCGGACCGTTACCGCGACGGCATTCTCAACGCGATGGATTTCAGGGCCCTTGACGTGGCGCTTCTTCAGGCGGAAGCCTCTGAATTGGCAGCCCGTCAGGAGTGGGC
>CAZGQI010000054.1:0-9152 GCA_964527895.1 uncultured Comamonadaceae bacterium
CAAACGCCCAATTCCAGCTCACAAGCGTGTCGCTTCCGTTGGGCAAGCTCAAATCAGCAAAGGACGTGGTCTCTCCTTCACAGACTGCGCCTGCGGTGAAGCTGGCGACAGGGGAAGGGTGGATGTCCACGGTTTCGTTGACCATGCGCACACAGCCATTGGTCCCTGTGACGGCCAACCCAAACAAGTGGCTCCCCACGGATGTCAGGTCAATGCCCGCCACTTCAGGACCGGCCACGGTGCTGCCGTCGGGCAAGGTCCACTCGTACGAAATGCCCTCGCGGACCGATTCATCGGCATCGACGGTCAACATGTCGCAGCCTTGCGTGTCTGAAAGGACAATGTTGGCTTGGGGTTTGGGCTGCACCTCAATTTGGTGCACGGCCTCCGCCAGACAAGACTCCGATTGGTTGTCCAACCCCACCTGCACGGTCAAATCGTACACGCCTGGCGCGTTGTACGTCCAAATCATGTTGCCTGTCTGCGAGGGGTACCAGTATTGATCGGTGCCGTAGAAATCCCATTCAAACCAGTCTGCATCGGGGGCCGTGGCGGTAAACTCCAAGCGATCGCCCTCGCACACGAGGGTGGGGCCAGTGACCTCCGCCGTCAAGGGCTCGCGAACGATGATGGTGATTTCTTGTTCGTCGATGCCGCAGTAGTTCTCAATGGCGAGGGAAATGGTGTATTCACCCACGCCTGGGAAGGTCAATGTCACAGGATCGGAATTGATCCATGGGCGCCAGTCGATCTCACTTGTGCCGCTTGGGCCGTAGGGCCCACCAAAGTCCCAGCGCTCCTTGCGCTGCTGGGTGTTCCCGTTGTTGAAACACACCATTTCAGAAATGTTCCACAAATCGACGGTGTTGTCAGGCCAGCAAAGCACCGTGGCCGAGGCGTCAATCAAGGGGTTGTCTCGGTCCCAAATGTTGATGTAGTCAATGGTCACGGCAGCGGGCACCCCAAATTCAGAAGTCCGACATGCGTTCGTGGCCGTCAACGTCACCTCGCGTTGACACCCTGTGGTGAAGGCGTCGTACAAGTGATCGACCGTGGCGCCTTCGTTGGATGCTCCCGCCGTCACGGTGGTGCCGTCGTCAAAGGTCCACGTGAATTCGGTGTCTGGTGTGACGTTGGTGGAGCCGTTGACAAAGCTCAACGTTGCCGGGGCGCATGCGCCGGTGGGCCATCCTTCAGGCACCACAATCGCAGGGTTGACCAGCACACTCTTTTCCAGGGTGGCCGAGGCCGAACAAGCAGCTGTCGTGAAGGTCAAATTGTAGGTGCCGTGCTCTTGGTAGGCATAGGTGTGGCTGATGGCGTTGAGGTTGTCCCAAACCGCAAAAAATTCCGGTGCCGAGCCGTCGCCCCAGTTCACCGTCACGTTGGTCCAGGTCCCCTGCGTCAGCGGGAAAAATTCAAACGGGGTGTTGCCGTCGTTGCACTCAAAGTACACGGGGTCTACCGTGGCCACACCGTCGCCATCGAGCAGGGTCCCACACTGGGCCCAAGCACTGGAAGACGTGGACAACGCAAGCACCCCAGCCATCGTGACCAGGGTGGAGATTTTCGAAAACTGTTTTGCTGTCAACATGCTCTCGCGTACGGGCGAGGGCTGCTGAAGGTTACATCAGTGGGGGTTCTGGAACGCAGGATTCTGCGTGAACACTGTGTCTGTCAAGGTGTGGAGGAAGGCAATGAGGTCCGCTTTTTGGGATGGCGCCAAGGCCAAACCGCCGGTCGAGTACTTCATGAACGGATCAATCGTCGAAGACGCCACCCCGCCAGAGTTGTAGTGTTCGACGACTTCCTCCAAGGTTTGGAACCGTCCGTCGTGCATGAAGGGCGCGGAGAGGGCCACGTTGCGCAAGGTCGGGGTGCGGAAACGCCCTGAATCCAGCGGGTTTCCAGTGACCATCACACGTCCCGGATCGGCTTCGAAACTCGGGTCGAGCCCGTTGTTGTGAAACAGGTGGTCCGTGAATTGAAGCCCGGCTTCTCCGTGGCAGTGAAAGCAGTCGGCCCCAAACTGACCGCCGGGCACGACTTCGGGATCGCCGCCTTCCCGGAGGAACATCTGGTAGCCGTTGTATTCGCTGTCTGTCAAGCTCGTTTCTCCGCGCCGCCACTGGTCAAACTTGCTGTCCGAGCTGATCATGATGCGCACGAACTGGGCAATCGCCTTCGACACCAAATCTGCCGTGATCTCGGTGGTCCCAAACGCATCGAAGAAGCGTTGAGGGTAGTCCGATTCGGTGTCGTCGTTTGTCAAACGGTCGACGGCCTCGGACCAAGGCAGGTTCATCTCGTCGGGGTGGGGGATGGGCTCGAGGATTTGTTCTTCGAGGGTGAGCGCCCGCCCGTCCCAGAAGTACGACGACGCCCAACCCATGTTGATCAGGGCCATGGCGTTGCGGGTGCCAATGGCGCCTGTCACACCCGTGCTGTACGGCTCAGGATCCGCAAAGCTGACCTCGGGCAAGTGGCACGTGCCACACGACATGGCGTTGTTTTCGCTGAGCCGGATCTCCCAAAACAGCATGCGCCCCAAGCGCACCCCTTCTTCCGTCAACGGGTTGTCGGCAGGGATGTCCATCGGAGGGAAGAACGGCGGAATCTCGAGGGCGTAGGGCGTCGGATTCCACACAGGTTCAGGGCCGTGACAATCACATCCCGCCAGGGCCAAGCCGCCGAGAAAGAGGCCCAATAGGAAGTTGGTTGACACGTGCATCATCCAGAAAGTTACGGCTGGATGGACCAGGCGTTTTGGTAGAGGTCCACCCAACGAATGGCGAGGGGCAAATTGTTGCCTGTGTGGGTCTCAGGATCGATTTCAGGGTCGATCGTGTCTTCTGCGCCGTGGAGGCATTTGTAGGCATCCAGCACCAGCGTGATGTTGTGGTCCTTGCCCCCGCATTCGAGCAGCCAGGGTTCTTCCCACATCAACTCGGTGGTCCGGAAGGTCCGGTCGTCGCCGGCGTGGTAGGTGAACGGCGTGTTGGGTTCCGTCAGCAGCCGGCCTTCGTACACACTGAAGATGTATCCTGCAGCCCAGCCCCAGTGCAAACCTGCAGAGCCGGTGTAGCCCAAGGGGTGGTCGGGGTCTGTGTAGGAGGCGGGATCGACATCCACATTTCGGTCCTCGGGCACGCCCAAGCCCATGCGCAAGCCATCGATGGTGCGGTCGCCCTCCCCAGGAATGGTCAAGACGGCATGGGCATCGTCCTTACTGAAGTCGATGCGGGCCACCGTGTCAATGGGCAGCCAGCCTTCGTCGACGTCGTGAATGGCGAAGTCGCTGACGTAGCACTCGAGTCGCTCCAACTGCACGGGGCGGCCTTGGACATCTGGCGCGGATTCTCCCACTTCGTAGGGATTTCCGTCCCACACCACATCGTAGGCAATGCGGATTTCGGCGTCCTTTTGGCGGGTGCAACCTGTGGTGGCCAAGAGCAGCACCAAGGCGCAGATGCCCAAGTGCGTCAACGGAGTGAATGGAATCTTCATCATGCGAGGTTAGAACCCCTAATTTGCACCAAAAGTTGCCCGTCTTGTGCAACGTCCATCACCATGAAGTCTCCCAAGTCGTTTGAAGTGGTTCGTGCCTCTGCCGGAAGTGGCAAGACCTACCGTTTGGTCAGCCGGTACCTCGCGTGCTGTTTGGCGGTCGACGACCCTCGGGCGTTTCGGCACGTTTTGGCACTAACCTTCACCAACAAGGCGGCGTGGGAGATGAAGGAGCGCATCTTGTCGGACTTGGCGAAGGTGGGCTCAGGCAAGGCCTCGGAATCGTTTGTGGCCGAGCTCACAGACCAAACCGGCCTCCCCGCCAACACCTTGTCGGCCCGCGCCCGCGACCTGCGCGCCACCATGCTTCACCGCTATGGAGAGATGGCGGTCATGACGTTGGACAGTTTCACCAACCGCTTGGTGAAGAGCTTTGCCCGCGATTTGGCCTTGGATCAAGACTACCGCATCGAGCTCGACCAAGACCGCATTGTCGACGAAGCCGTGGGGAACCTGCTCGACCGCATTGGCACCCCTGGCGAAGAGGCCCTGACGGCCTTGCTCAAGGGTTTTGCCCGACTCCAGGTGGAAGAAGAGAAGGACAGCCGCATCCGCCACCCCTTGACCACGTATGGCAAGGAGGTGTTGAAAGAGGGCATGCGCAATGCGCTGGAAGCGTTGGGCGACATGACGCCCGCGGATTTCAGCGCCTTGTCGAAGACGATTCGCGCAGAGGTCAAGCGGGAGGAGAAGGAGCTTGCGGCCAGGGCGACCAAGGCTTTGGAAGCGGTCCGTCGCGAAGGACTGACCAAAAAGGACGTGTCCCGCGGGTCCCTGATCACATGGCTCGAAAAGAACCGTCGCGGCGAAGCGGTTGCGCCCACGCAGACGCTGCAGACCATGTTTGACGACGGAATATTTACCACCAAAACGGCTCCCGACCACATCGTGGATGCGGTGGCGCGCGTGACCCCGGATGCGGAACACGTGCTCGAACAGGTCCAGCACATGGTGCCCGGAACCTCACGTGGAGAGGCCCACCTGTTGCGCAAGCGCATCCTGCACAAAGTCGATTTGGTGGGCACCTTGGCGGTGATTGCCGAAGAGATGGAGAAGGTGCAGGAGGCGAGAAATGTCCGAACCTTCCACGCCCTTCACGAGCGGGTGGCGCGCGTGGTGCGTCACAACCCCGTGCCGTTCCTGTTTGAACGCATGGGCAGCCGGTACCGCCACGTGTTTGTGGATGAATTCCAGGACACGTCGGTGACCCAATGGCAAAACTTGATCCCGCTGGTGGATCATGTCTTGGCCGAGCGCCACAGAACCCTCGTCGTGGGCGACGGCAAGCAGGCCATCTATCGCTGGCGCAACGGAGACTACCGACAGTTGTTGAATTTGCCGCACATCGTGGACGACGAAGAAGGCGCGTTTGCCGATGCGGAGCGGACCTTTCACGACGCCCTGGACGACCAGGTGCTCGAGTCAAACTGGCGCAGCGGGGAGGCCATTGTGACGTGGAACAACGCGTTTTTTGGCGCATTGCAACACCGCCTTCCGCCGCGTTTGCAGGCGGTCTACGACGACCAAGCCCAAGCCCCCAAACGCAGCTTCCAAGGACAGGTCCACATCGAGGCCGTCCAAGATGGCGACAAGGACACGCGGGAATCCATGCTGAACGACGCCTTGGTGGCGCGACTGCGACACCATGCCTCGGACGAGGGTGGCGGGTTCAACTGGTCCGACATGGCCATCCTCGTGCGCACCAACAAGCAAGGCGCGCGCATCGCGCAACACATGCTGAACGAGGGAATCACCCCCCAAACCGAGGACAGCCTGCATGTCGGACGTCATCCCGCTGCGCTCGCGGTCGTGGCCCTGACCCGGTGGGTGGTGGATCCCAACGAAGACCGACACGCCACGGCGTGGTTGCAATGCGTTGCCGCGCAGGAACCCGCGCGCATTCGGGAAGCGGAAGTGCTGGACACGCACGTGGTGTGGGAGGAGGTGGAGGTCGAAGGCAAGACCAAACGCGTCAAAACCTTCCATGCCGAGGCGATGATGGATGACTTGTATCCGGATTTGCGTCCCTTGGAACACGCCCACGGTCCCCTTGTGGCTTGGGTGGGTCACGTGTGCGACGTCTTGGGCGTGACTGGACGGTTCGACGCCTATGCCGAAGCCTTGATGGAGATGGCCCTCGAGGTCACAGGCACCGAGGAGGGCGGCTTGCGGGGCTTCCTGCGAACGTGGGACCGCGTGGGTCACGCCCGGTCCATTGTGGCCAGTGGTGGCCGAGATGCGGTCCAAGTCATGACCGTGCACAAGGCCAAAGGATTGGCCTTTCCTGTGACCATTGTCATTGCAGGCGACAACAAGGCGCGCGAGGTCAAAGGCCACGTTCCCGTGGTGCTCGATCCGACTTCGGGCACAGATTTGCCCGCGGCGTTGCTTCGGGTCTCGGACATGAAAGACACGGCCTTGCACGACCTCGCAGAGTCGGAGCTGGACGCCGCGTTGCTCGACCAGATGAACATCGTCTACGTGGCCATGACCCGTCCCGTGGAGCGTCTCGATGTGCTGGCCGAGACCGCCAAGCTCGAGTTTGACCGGGCCGAACCGGCCTCCGTGAGCCAGTGGGTGTTGGCTTGCGCCGAAGACGTGACAGCGGCGCAATTTCACGCCCACGGCGACGCGGTGGAGCGAGGTGTCAACGACCGTTTGGCCACCACGGAAGAAGAGGAGGAGGACACGGCGGTGGTGTCGACCCGGTTGAATTTGGGGGAGCAGGCGGCGCAACGTGTGGTCATGGCCCGGCCTCAAGTGTCCCAGGTGCACCCGGACGGCCTTGTGGAGGCCGAGCTGGGGACGCTCGTTCACGATCTGCTGGCCGAAGTCCAAACCGTCGAAGATTGGCCCACCGTTCGCACCAGGTTTGCCTCGCGTTGGTCGCTGGAAAACAAGGACCGACAGCAGGTGCTGACGTGGGCGGACCAGGTGTTCTCCGAACCCAAGTCGGCGGCGTTCTTTGAGGTGGGCGCCACGGTGGAATGCGAGCCAGAATGGATGGATGAGGAAGGTCCTATGCGTCCGGACCGTGTGGTCCAAAACGCCGATGGCTGGCACGTCGTGGATTTCAAGTCGGGCGAGGTGGATGTGGAGAAGCACGCCAAGCAGGTTCGCCGCTACATGAATGCCCTTGCAGACCTCGAGTCCACCGCCCCACGCGGCTGGATCTTGTACTTGGACCCTTGGCGGCTTGTGGAGGTTCCTGCGAACGCCGCACCTCGTATCTTCGAGGCTGGCTGAGGCGTCTCCCGGCGATTGGTCACCAAAGGAACCTGAATTCATGACGAACTGTCTTCCCTCTCCCGTCCGCATGATCGGGGCTTGCTTGGCCCTTTGCATCATGTCTTTCAGCGCAACGTGGGCCCAAACGACCTACAAGCAAATGCCGGACGATGCTGGCGTGGTGGCCCCCCAGCCGCCCACCCGTGCCGGAGCGTGCGCCCCGGCCACAGCCCTGCGTGACCTGGAATGGAACAACGTTCGTGCCTTGATTGAAACCGGGGGAACGCTTTGGCACGAGCGCGCCAATTGGCGGGGCTCGTACATCGTTCCGAAGGAAGACAATGTATCCACCGTGTTTGCCGGGGGGCTTTGGTTGGGCGGCATCAGCCCGGACCAGCAATTGAAATTGGCAGCAGTCATGCACCGTCGAAACGGGAAAAACGACTTCTGGCCAGGCCCACTGACCAACGACGGCACCGCCGAGGTGGACGTCACGGTGTGCGACCAATACGACCGGTTCTTCATCTCCATGCGCGCCGACGCCCAGCGTCACCGCCAATACTTCGATGCTGTCGCAGGGGGTACGGTGGAGGAGGACTTCCCGGACGGCTACGCCATGCCGGCCTACTTCCGGGAGTATCCCGCCCACGGCAACACGGCCATCAACCAAGATTACTACCTCGCTCCCTTCAAGGACTACGACGGAGATGGCAACTACATCCCTGAGAACGGGGACTACCCTTGGTTTGACTTTTTGCAAGAAATCGACTGCAGCAACCGTCGACGCGAGGACATCGTGCCGCTCTACGGGGACCGCAACTTCTACTGGATCTTCAACGACAAGGGCAACATTCACACCGAATCGCAGGGTGAGCCCATCGGCATGGAAATCCGTGCGCAGGCGTTTGCGTTCTCCACGAACGACGAGATCAACAACATGACCTTCAACAACTACGTGCTGATCAACCAAGGCACGCAGACGTTGACCAACACCTACATGTGCCAGTGGGTGGACAGCGATTTGGGCGGCATCAACGACGACTACGTGGGCTGTGATGTGCAACGCGGTCTCGGCTACACGTACAATGGAGATGCCTTCGACGAGTCGGATTCCTTCTCGATTGGGTACGGGGAAAACCCGCCTGCGTTCGGGGTGGACTTCTTTGAAGGTCCTTACCAAGACGCAGACAGCATTGACAACCCGCTGACGGACAACTTCAGCAATGCGGTGGATTCGCTCGGCATCCCTTACGAGGGCATTGGCATTGGCTACGGCGACGGCGTGGTGGACAACGAACGCTTTGGCATGCGCCGCTTCATCTACTTCAACTGGGGAAGCGGTCCCAACTCCCTGCCCACGCAGGCGGGTCATTTCTACAACTACATGCGCGGGTACTGGAAGAACGGTCAGCGCATGGCCTTTGGAGGAGACGGATTGAATCCAGGCACCGGCGCGGACTTGGAAATTCCGGCGGACTACATGTTCCCTGGAGACACAGACCCGGCCCAGTGGGGAACGGAAGGTGTGCCCGTGGATGCGTGGTCTGAAGTGGGCACGGGAAACCCTCCGGGCGACCGTTTGTTCTTGCAGAGCGCCGGTCCCTTCACCCTCGAGCCCGGAGATTACAACAACATCACCGTGGGGATGGTCTATGCCCGCGCAGAGGGCGGCGAGCCTTTTGAGAGTGTGAAGTTGTTGCGCATCGCGGACGACAAGGCGCAGGCACTGTTTGACAACTGCTTTGAAATTGTCTCCGGTCCAGATGCCCCTGATGTGGCGGTGCAAGAACTCGAAAACGAGCTCATCCTCTACCTGACCAATGACAACCCCCTTTCCAACAACTTCAACGAAGCCTACACGGCCATTGACCCGGGAATTCCCAAGGAGACTCCAGATGGGGACCCGCTGAGCGATGGGGACCGTTCGTACGCGTTCGAGGGATACCAAATCTACCAGCTCTCCGACGAGACCATCGGTCCAGCTGACTTGAACGACATTGAAAAGGCGCGCCTCATCTACCAATGTGACGTGGCCAACGACATCGATGTTGTGGTCAATTACGTCCAAGACACGGAGATGGAATTGTCGGTGCCTACGTTGATGGCCGATGGAGACAACGAGGGCATCGCCCACAGCTTCCGCGTGACCACGGATGCCTTTGCGCAAGGCGACAACGCCCTCATCAACCACAAGACGTACTACTTCATGGCGTTGGCCTACGGTTACAACAACTACCAGGATTACGATCCGGTGACGTTGGCCGGTCAAGACCTTCAGTACAAGGCTTCCCGCAAGGCAGCTGTGGGTTCGATCCGTGTCTACAGCGGCACGCCCCACAAGCCCACGCCCGAGTCGG
>CAZGQI010000055.1:0-4970 GCA_964527895.1 uncultured Comamonadaceae bacterium
CGAACGGACGAAACCTCGCCCCTGCAAATGCTGTTCCTTTCCTTTGCACCCCATCGCGAAACATAGCCACGCGCAACAGCCATGTCATCATCCATGCCACGACTTTTTTATGCCCTTACCCTGGCAATTGTGGGTGCGTCCTCGGGCATCGCCCAGCGACCCTTTCCAGAGGTGCCTGAATCAGAGACAAATCCGGGAAGCATGGACTTCTGGCGCACCACCTTGGACCCCATTCCCAAAGCGCCCGATTACAACAATCCAAAAGCTTGGGCATTGAACCCTCATGTCATTCCTTCCCAAAAGTTGCAGAAACCCAAAGGCTGTTCGCGACGCGTGCAGGGGGATGAATCAGGTCGCCACGAGATGGCGGCGGAGGTGTTCTTCATTCACCCCACCATGTTGCTGGAGGGGCCGGCGTGGAATGCCGATTTGGAGGACGAAGAGATGAATGAATCTGTGGATGCTTGGCCCATCCGGCACCAGGCATCGGCATTCGCGGGCGCAGGTCGGGTTTTTGCCCCGCGATACCGGCAGGCCCATGTGCGCATCTTCAGTTTGGGCGACTCGCTGAGCTGGGCCGCGGCCGAGATCGCGTACCAAGATGTAAAGGCGGCTTTTCTGAAGTTTTTGGAGTGGAGCGACGACCGTCCCATTGTCCTGGCCGGACACAGCCAAGGCTCTTTTCACGGTCGCCGACTGCTTCAGGAGTTCTTTGATGGGACGGCTTTGAGTGAACGCTTGGTGGCCGCTTACCTCCCGGGCATGGACATGTATGCCCATGAATTTGACACGCTCCCCTTGTGCCTTGAGCCGACACAAACTGGGTGCCTGTGCACTTGGATGACTTACGGGAACGGCTACCTCCCCCCTTGGCTGTTGCGCAAGATGACTGAGCCAGAATTCACCCCGGTGTTGATCACCCATCCGGTGACTTGGAATGCGGCCGAATTGAGCAGCGATTATGCCGACCATTTGGGCGTGGTGCGCCCCTCCTTTCGCCTGTCCAAGGCCCGCGCCATGAGAGGCCAAATCACTCCTGAAGGCGTTCTTTGGGTCGATGCCCCCAAGGTTCTCGGAGGCAAGGTGTTGCAACGCGACAATTGGCATTCTGGCGACATCAATTTGTTCTGGGTAAATGTCTATGAAAATGTTGTGACGAGGACCGCAGAGTGGGCTGCTAACCGCAAAAAAGTCTCGACGAACAAATAGTCCGTATCTTCCCTTCAAACCAACTCGCCATGCGCCACCTTCTTTTCCTCGCGGGCCTAATGCTGGGCATTTCCCCCAAGAGCCAAGCCACCCAAGGAACCGTTTCTGAGGCCCAGCCCCTGTTTCGAGCTACCAAAGCCCCTGTTGAATTGGCCACAGCACGGACAGCCGACACCCAGGGGCTGCGTTTGGATCTGGTGTTGTACGAGTCCCTGCGTGGGCAACGACCTGCCAACGTGTCGTTCGAGCTTCCCTTCCCAGGTTTGGGGTCTGTGGAATTGACCATGAATGAATTCTGCAACCTCAGTGACGACTTCACCATTGCCCGGTCCACGGCCGAGGGAACACGCGAAGAGCACTATGTCCCCAACCTCATCACCTATGAAGTGACAAGCGGTGAGGGGCTCGGTTCAAGTTTCGCCAAGGTCACAGGCATTGTCGTGATGTTTGAAAACTACGTGCAGGCTTCTCTCAAATTGGATGGAAAGCAATGGGAACTGGCTCCTGCCAAGCGACCTGACGACCGCGAGACACCTGTGGAACACTACGTGCTTTTTGACGTGGCCAAATCGACGGCGACCAACACCTTCTCCTGCGCGGTGGAAGACCAAGAGCGTGAGATGGCCCTGATAAGTCGACAGCAGCAACAAAGCTTGGTTCCCCAGTGCGTGGAGATTGGATTGGACATTGACAACTTCACCTACAACACGTTTGCGGACTGCTACGGCGCCATCGATTGGGGCTTGGGCGTCTTGGCAGGCGTGGACTTGGTGTACCGGACCGAGCTCAATGACTTCATCACGTTGCAAGCGTCGTACGTCAACGTTTGGGAAGTGCCCGAACCTTGGGCGGGTACCGTGAACGATGCTGGCACCATGCTCGACCAATTGCGTGTGGAGTGGACGTCTGCGAATGCGGTTTTGGCCAATGCCAACTGGGACATGATTCACCTCATGTCCAAACGAGGCGACACTGGCACCGGCGGAATCGCCTACCTCGGCGTGGTCTGCAGCCCTGACTTTGCCTGCGGATTCAGCAGTGCCATGGACAACCAGTCCAACTTCCCTGTGATTCCACCCAACTTCACGTGGAACTTGTTTGTGGTGGCCCACGAATTGGGCCACAACTTCGGGTCCAACCACACCCACTGGTGTGGATGGCCCGGCGGACCGGATCACCCCGATGAACCTGCGGGGTCGAATGGAACCATTCACGACTGCTATGATTCAGAAGGTGGCTGTGTGGAAACCGTCATCAACGAACAGGGCACCATCATGAGTTACTGCCACTTGCAGCCTGCGGGAGCCATTTTGGAGTTTCACCCGGTGGTGGAGCAAGCCGCCCTCTTCCCCACCATCAATGCCAATGGATTCTGTCACGGCAATTGCGCCGCCATTGAAACGTCATGCGGTTCCTACGGCTGCACTGACCCCACAGCGTGCAACTACAACCCCGATGCCGTCCAAGACGATGGCTCTTGCGGTGTGGTTGACGAATGTGGCGTCTGCGCAGGATTGGGCGCAAGCTGCACGGGATGCACAGACCCTGCAGCCTGCAACTACTTCGAAGATGCCATCTTCGACGATGGTTCATGCACCTTCCCTCCCGCAGGATTCCCCTGCGATTGTGTGACGGAGGCAACTGCGGTGGCTGATTTGGCCGCAGGCGCCAGTTTCTCGGCGCAACAAGAAGCCATTGGGACGCTCACAAGCGTGGACATCACCCTCGTCTGGACAAATACCGCCGGCGACGGCAGTTGGGCCGGAGACCTGCTTTTGGAAATCGGTGCCCCCGACGGCTCCTGTGTGGGCATTGGCGGATACGATGTCGGAACTGGATGTGCCTTGGGCGCATTGCCCTGGCCCTCCGCTTGGAACGTCTCTGCCTCGGGCACCTACACGCATTCTGTGGATTTGGCCAGCTTGGGCATGACCGGAGAAGGCAATTGGAGCATCAACCTCATCAACGGCTGGACAAGTTCGGGAGGTGTCAACTACGACATGCTCGTCGCGTTCAACGGGGTCTGTTCAGGAGAGCCCACCTTCGGCGGTTGCACCGACCCTGAGGCATGCAACTACGACGCAGAAGCCACCTTGGATGACGGGAGTTGTGACCCTGGGACGCCGGTGTATTTCGACAGCGATGGAGATGGGTTTGGCCAATTCTTTGCCCAATACATCTGTGGCACAGTCATTCCTGCAGGCACCGTGGATTTGGATGGCGATTGCAACGACGCCAACAGCACCATCTACCCAGGCGCACCTGGCAATGCAACGGGCAACGACAACAACTGCAACGGCATCATCGACCCCGACGAAGAAGAACCTGCCACATGCCCCGAAGATGTCAATGCCGACGGCGCCATCTCTGTGGCGGATGTGCTGGCAGTGTTGTCTGAATTTGGATGTGTTGGTGAGGCATGTCTCTACGACATCGATGGCGACGATGCTGTGACGGTCAACGACGTGCTGGTTGTGCTGTCCGCATTTGGCACCTCTTGTTCGTGACGAATGGCATCACACTCATGCACGCTGACATAAGTGGAAGCAACTCCGGAATGAACAAGACGTTTTACATCGTGTACTCTTTGTTGTACACCTCGAAAACCTCCTGACATGCGACAACCTCGACTCCTCCTCGGCAGTTTTCTCGTTTGCCTCTCGGCGGGCATGTGGGCCCAAAAATCTGTGCCCAACGAAGCCGCCCTCTTCGCACCCATGAATGCGTGGCCGAGTGACGTGCGGGGGCAAGTCGAAGCTGCTGTAGAGCGTCCAGGCGATGCCGCGGTTCTTCAACTCGACTACGCGCGCTTCGAACAGCTTCGCGCGGAAGACAAGCAGTCGCTTGAATTGACGCTTCCTCGCCCCACAGGCCGGGACGGTGTTGCGCCAGAGTGGCTGACCTTTGAGTTGGACCGGTTCTTCGTGCACCCCGATGTTGTGACCGTCGGGCTCACAAGCGAGCGGGGATTTGAAGAGCAGGACTACGTACCCCAACTCCAAACCTTCACGTTGAGCCGCAACGACAAGGTCGTGGGAACGCTGGTGCTCATGCACGATCACGTGCTTGGCAGCTTCCATCATGACGGGCAGCAATTTGATCTGACGCAAGTCGAGGGCGACGTGTATGCCGTGCTCGACTTCAACAAGCGTACCAACCTCGCCCCCTTCGCCTGTGGCGTGGATGAAGCTCCCCTCAAGGAAGCGGTTGAGCGCACGGAAAAGAGCACCAACCGCGCCAACAACGGTGGATGTGTGGAGGTGGCCATCGACGTGGACAACTTCACGTACGCCACCTACAACAACGTCGGCAATGCCACGGATTGGGCACTCGCCCAAATGGCCGGCGTGTCCGCGATTTACACCCAAGAACTTGGAGGTTTGTTCTTGCTGCAGGCCACCTACGTTCACCTCTGGCAGACGCCCGACCCCATGTCCAACTTCACCAACAACGCCGGTGGCATGTTGGACAACTTCCGGTCGACCTGGGAAACCACCCCTTCGCTGGATGCAGTCCAGCGTGACGTGACCCACTTGATGTCCAAGCGCGGCAACACAGGCACCGGCGGCATCGCCTACCTCGGTGTGAACTGCTCCTCGTTTGCCTACGGTTTCAGCGCTGTGATGACGAGCAGCACCACGACCAACATCAACAGCTACTCTTGGAATTTGGACGTGGTTTCCCACGAGCTTGGACACAATTTCGGCTCCAACCACACGCACTGGTGCGGCTGGCCCGGTGGCGCCATCGACGACTGCTAC
>CAZGQI010000055.1:5070-8436 GCA_964527895.1 uncultured Comamonadaceae bacterium
CGAAAGCAATGCCCTCATCCCGAGCATGTCTGCGAGCGGATGTTACACCCAATGTGAGGAATACGAGCCTCCCGTATGCGGGATCACCGACATCCAAGGCGGTGTGCAACAAGCGTGCGACCCGCTGTCGCTGACATACACGCAACAAGTCATCATCTCCTATGAGAACGCACCTGCTGACGGATTCTTGGTGATCAATGGGGACCAAAAACCCATCGGAAGCAGCCCACAGTCCATCAACCTCGTGGGTCTTCCAGCCGATGGCCAACCTGCAAGCATCTCGGCGTATTTCAGCACCGACGAAGGGTGCTCACGGAGCGAGAACAACGTCTTCACCCGAAGAGATCCCTGCTGCGGTTTGTTTCGCATGAGTCAGATCGACCCGTCTGCGAACACCATGCGCCTGAAGAACATGGCAGAATGTCCCTCCGACATTTCGGAATGGGGACTCTTGAGTGTGGCTGGGTATCAAGAATTGTCTTCCCTTGCCTCCACGGGTCAGAACATGATGATCCAGCCTGGAGAAGAAATCCAGATTTCTTGGGAAGCCGGACTGGCTGGCGATTGGATCATGTTGTTCCTCCCGACCGGACTCTTGTACGACTACGCGCAGTGGGGGGCCACTCCTCCTCCCGCCATTTACCTCTCTCAATACGCAGGCATCGAGACGATTTGGCCAGACGGCACTGGAGTATACATCCAAGACCAGCCTCCTTACGACTACATCGGAAATGGAGCGTACGGTGTCGACCAATGGGAAGGCTTTGACACGCCTTGCAACATCACGAGCCTCAACGTCTTGAACGCCACGCCATGCGATCCGGCCACCAACACGTTTGACCTGACCTTCGAGGTCAACTGGGTCGGTGCTCCGGAAACGGGCAACTTGGCGGTCAACGAAGACTCCTTCCTCGTGAGTGGAAACAGCCTCGTGCAAACCCTCACGCTTCCTGCCAACGGCACCTGGGTCGAATTGAACGCGTTTTTCGAAGACGAAACGACCTGCACCGCCACCAATGGCAACGCCTACTTCGCACCTGAAGCCTGTGTGGTTTGCCCAGCGGACATCAACGGCAACGGCGCCATCGAAGTGTCAGACGTACTCATGGTCCTGTCGGACTTTGGCTGCGACACGGACTGCAACAGCGCCACCGACTTGGATGGTGACGGATCCATCACCGTGGCCGATGTGCTCTCTGTGTTGAGTGCCTTCGGTGAGGACTGCTGAACTCAGTCCCAAACCTCTTTGAAGGGCGAGTTACTCAATGGCGATGCCAGGGTACTCGCCCTTTCCCTTGAATTCAAAGCGATAACGCACCTGGTCGTAATCGCCGGATGCAGGAAACAGCTGGAGGTTGATCGCGCCGGACAGGTCTCCTGCGGTGGTCACTTGCATCAAGAACACACGACCCTCTTGGCCTGCGCCGTTGGCGGCTGTTCTCAATACGAAGTAAGCGCCCCCTGTGTGCGTGGAGATGTCCAAATCCGTTTCTCCGGCCTCCGTGAAAAACACGTCCCAAGGCGCACCGGGGTCCTGAACCATGTTGGGATCCTCTGCCCCTTCGATGCCACTCATCTTGGCGGCCGTGGACAACCCAATGGTGGCGTAGGTGTCGTCCGCCATGTCGGGCATGATCTCAAAGAACTTGGGGTTCATTCCTGAAGCCGACCAACTCCCGTTGTACGGGCTGTTGAAGACGCCTTTGGGCGCGCGCACCGTGAGCGGATGCACATCCGTGCCGTACACTGAACTGACCCGGTCTCCTTCCGGCAGTTTCACCGAAATGAGGTATTTCGTCAAGCCCGGCTGATGGGCGGATTCAGTGGCCACCTCCAGCGTGTAAGGTGACTCCGAAGCGGATTTGTCTTCGGTTTGGGCGAATGCCAATCCACATGCAATCCACAAAACGCCCAACACCAAGCATTGCTTTGTCATGACACAAAAATGGGGAATGCACCGCGATTACGGACAAACGCTGCCATACACTGAAAGCAATCCGAGCAAGTCCTGGGTGGTGACGTTGACGTCGAAACGGTCGTTGATGACGTAGAGATCAAGGACGTCGTCCACGTTCATGTCCAAACAATGGTGTTGAAACGAGGCTCGCGCGACGGGCAGCATGCCGTAGTCGGCGATGTCCACTTCCTCGAAAGTCCCATCTCCATTGCCCAAGTACTATTCGTTGGGGTAGTCGTAAGGGCTGGTGTAATTCGCCACGAGCAGGTCGAGGAACCCATCCCGGTTGACATCCACCCAGGCTCCACCCCAGCTGCTCGTCGAAAGCGCATTCAGGCCGCACGTCTCCGACACGTCGACCAACGTCATGTCGCCTGTGTTCAGGAAAAAGCGGTTGGGGTCTGACCGTCACCCCATGTACAAGTCTTGGTCACCTTCGTTGTCCACGTCGCCCCACAGCGTGCTCTTCGTCTCGCAGGGGCCCGTCGGCGTGATGACCAACGGCTCGGGGGAAAACGTGCCCCCTTGATTGAGAAAGACGTTGGCACCTCCAAAGAAGTCCCCAAACGTCAGGTCGTCCCACCCATCCCCGTTGACGTCCCATGCACTCATCCCAGGTCCCCAAAACCCTTGCAGGTTGTTGGTCACCACGTGCATGTCTTCGGTCACGGACACAAACGGGGCTTGCCCACGCACGGCGAAAGGCGCAAAGCCAGTCAAGGCCGCCAAAAGCAGGGAGATGGAACGCAAGCGAAACATTGGTGCAGTCAAAATACGCGCCGCCCTTATGCTGTCCAATATAACGGAGTATAAAGCGCCTCTGCCCCGTTGAAACGCTGAACTCAGGGGAACTTGGGGAAGCGTGAGAAGTCGCGCGGGCGCTTCTCGAGGAACGCATCGCGTCCCTCCTTGGCTTCTTCGGTGCCGTAGGCGAGGCGTGTCGCCTCTCCGGCATACACCTGCTGCCCCACGAGGCCGTCGTCAATGAGGTTGAAGCCAAACTTCAGCATCTTGATCGCCGTGGGACTCTTCGTCATGATTTCCTTGGCCCAGCTGAAGGCCGTCTCTTCGAGCTTGGCGTGCGGCACCACCGCGTTGACCATGCCCATCTCGTAGGCCTCTTGGGCCGAGTAGGACGCGCCCAGGAAGAAGATTTCGCGGGCGCGCTTTTGGCCCACTTGGCGGGCGAGGTATGCGGATCCGAAGCCGCCGTCGAAGCTCGCCACGTCCGCGTCCGTTTGCTTGAACACAGCGTGCTCTTTGCTCGCAAGGGTCATGTCGCACACCACGTGCAGACTGTGGCCTCCGCCCACGGCCCATCCGGGGACCACGGCAATGACCACCTTGTTCATGAAGCGGATTTGGCGCTGGACGTCGAGGATGTTGAAACGGTTGACGCCGTTTTCGCC
>CAZGQI010000056.1:0-8064 GCA_964527895.1 uncultured Comamonadaceae bacterium
AGCTCACTGAAGCCATGCAAACGCGCGTGGTTGCGGAACTTTTCAGACTTTTGCCGTCCACTTGACCTAACCATCCTCACATGAACATTGCAGTCGTCGGAACCGGATACGTTGGCCTCGTCACAGGGACGTGCCTCGCAGAGACCGGCAATCACGTCATTTGCGTCGACATCGATGAAGCCAAAGTGGCCGCGATGCAACGCGGCGAAGTCCCCATTTACGAGCCCAACCTTGACACCCTGTTCGACCGCAACATCGCGGCTGGGCGGTTGGAGTTCACCACCGAATTGAAAGGGGCGGTGGACCGTTCAGACATCGTCTTCTTGGCGTTGCCGACCCCGCCTGACGAAGACGGATCGGCGGACCTGAGTTACGTGCTCGGGGTGGCCAAGGAATTGGGGCACATTATGACCTCGTACAAAGTCATCGTCGACAAGAGCACCGTGCCCGTCGGGACAGCCGACAAAGTGCGCGAGGCCATTGCCGCCCACGCCACGGTCGATTTTGACGTGGTGTCGAACCCCGAATTCCTCCGCGAAGGATTTGCGGTGGACGATTTCATGAAGCCCGACCGCATCGTGGTGGGTTGCTCCAGCGAGCGGGGACGCCAAATGATGGAGGAGCTGTACAAGCCGTACGTGCGTCAGGGCAATCCGCTCTTGTTCATGGACGAGCGCAGCGCCGAACTCACCAAATACGCCGCCAACTCCTTCCTTGCCACGAAAATCACCTTTATGAACGAAGTCGCCAACTTCTGCGAGCTCGTGGGTGCCGACGTCGACATGGTGCGCCGTGGCATGGGCACGGATTCCCGGATTGGACCCCGCTTCCTGTTCCCCGGCATCGGGTACGGCGGAAGTTGTTTTCCCAAGGACGTTCAAGCCCTGCACAAAAGCGGCAAAGAAGCTGGCCATGAATTCCGCATCCTCGACAGCGTGATGGAGGTCAATGAAACGCAGAAAACGGTGTTGTTTGACCCGATGCTCGCCCATTACGGTGGAGACCTGAAGGGAGTGAAGGTGGCCCTCTGGGGACTGGCCTTCAAGCCCGAGACGGACGACATCCGTGAAGCGCCGTCGCTGTACATGATCGACAAGTTGCTGGCTGCAGGTGCCGAGGTTGTGGCATTTGACCCTGAGGCCATGGACAACGTGAAGGGCCGTGTGGGCGACCGCATCCAATACGCGCAACGCGCCATGGACGCCATTGAAGGGGCAGACTGCCTCCTGATTTGTACTGAATGGGCGGCCTTCAGAACCCCCGATTTTGACGAGCTCGCGCAGCGCATGAACGCCAAAGTCATTTTTGACGGACGCAACTTGTACGAAACGGCCAAGCTGGCCAAATTGGGATGGACCTACCGTTCCATTGGACGCCCCATTCTCGACGCACAACCATGAACAGCAACCATGCCACCGAGCGGGTGCTCATCACAGGTGCCGCAGGCTTTTTGGGCTCGCACCTCTGCGACCGTTTTGTGAAAGACGGGTTCCAGGTCATTGCCATGGACAACCTCATCACAGGGGACATGCGGAACATCGAGCACCTGCTTCCCCTGCCGAATTTCTCCTTTGTGCATCAGGATGTCACAGAGTACATCCACGTCAGTGGTCCGCTTCACCACATCCTGCACTTCGCCTCGCCCGCCAGTCCCATCGACTACCTCAAAATTCCCATCCAAACCCTGAAAGTGGGGTCGCTGGGGGTCCATCGATGCCTGGGGTTGGCCAAAGCCAAAGGCGCCCGCCTCACCATCGCCTCAACCAGCGAGATCTACGGAGACCCCGAGGTTCATCCCCAGCATGAAGAGTACTGGGGCCATGTCAACACCGTGGGGCCGCGCGGCGTGTACGACGAAGCCAAGCGCTTCCAAGAAGCCATCACCATGGCCTACCACACGTTCCACGGTTTGGAGACACGCATCGTGCGCATCTTCAACACCTACGGACCGCGCATGCGGTTGAACGACGGGCGTGTGCTGCCTGCCTTCATTGGACAGGCGCTTCGCGGCGAACCGATGACGGTGTTTGGCGACGGCTCACAAACGCGCAGCTTCTGCTACGTGGACGACCTGGTGGAAGGCATCGTGCGTCTGCACTTCAGCGACGAGACGCGCCCCGTCAACATCGGCAACCCCGACGAAATCACGATTGCGCAATTCGCGGAAGAAATCCTCGCACTCACAGGCTCAGACGTCGAGGTGATCCGCAAGCCCTTGCCGGTCAACGACCCCAAACAACGGCGCCCGGACATCACGCGTGCCAAGGAGGTCCTAGGCTGGGAACCCAAGGTGTCGCGTGCGGAAGGCCTCAAACTGACCTACGACTACTTCAAGAGCCTCAGCGAAGCGGACTTGCACCGCAGCGAGCACAAGGACTTCGAATCGTACACCACGCGCTGACACCCCATGGCCTCTTCCGTTCATCCCACTGCGTTTGTGCACCCCTCCGCCATTGTGGACGAGGGCGCTGTGCTGCATGAGGGCTGCAAGGTGTGGCACTTTTGCCACGTGATGCCTGAGGCGGTGATCGGCGAAGGCGCCAGCTTGGGCCAAAACACCTTCGTCGCCCGCGGCGTCGTCCTCGGCAAAAACGTAAAGGTGCAGAACAACGTCAGCCTCTACGAAGGCCTGACCGTGGAGGACGACGTGTTCCTCGGTCCCTCCTGCGTGTTCACGAACGTCCGGAATCCCCGCAGCGCCGTCAACCGACGCGGAGAATACGAATCCACGCTCGTCAAGCGTGGGGCCACCGTCGGGGCCAACGCCACCATCCGTTGCGGCGTCACCCTCGGCGCGCATTCCTTTGTGGCCGCGGGCGCTGTGGTCACCGAAGACGTTCCTGACCACGCTTTGGTCATGGGCGTGCCGGCCAAACACGCGGGCTGGATGTCCGCCCACGGCATCCAACTGACCTTCGACGCGGAAGGCCGTGCCACCTGCCCAGAATCGGGCCAGTCTTACCAATTGAACAACCACGAAATCACCCCCCTATGAGCACGTTGCACGATCAACTCGTGGCCAAAGAAGCCACCATGTCTGTGGTCGGACTGGGCTACGTTGGCTTGCCCATCGCCTTGGCATTTGCCAAACACATCCGCGTGGTCGGATTTGACATCCATGAAGGACGTGTGGAGATGATGCGCCGCGGTGAAGACCCCTCGGAGGAAGTTCCTGCAGAAGGGTTTGAAGGATGTGACATCGCCTTCACGGCCAACGCAGACGACCTCAAGGAAGCCTCCTTCCACATCGTCGCTGTGCCCACCCCCATCCACGCCAGCCACCAACCGGACCTCGGACCGCTTTTGGCGGCCTCACGCACGGTGGGCAAGGCCCTGAAAAAGGGCGATGTGGTGGTGTATGAGAGCACCGTGTATCCCGGCTGCACCGAAGAGGACTGCGTGCCTGTCCTGGAGGAAGTCAGCGGGTTGAAGATGGGGGTCGACTTTTTTGTGGCTTACAGCCCCGAGCGCATCAACCCCGGAGACAAAGTCAACACCATCGAGACCATCGTGAAGGTGGTCGGGGCGTGCGACGAAGCGACGTTGGATGTCGTGGCCAAGACTTACGACCTCGTGGTCAAGGCCGGCACACACCGCGCCAGCAGCATCCGCGTGGCCGAGGCGTCCAAGATCATTGAGAACACCCAGCGCGACGTCAACATCGCCTTGGTCAACGAGCTCAGCATCATTTTTGACCGCATCGGCATCAACACCTTCGAGGTGCTCGAAGCTGCAGGAACCAAGTGGAACTTCCTCAAGTTCCAGCCTGGCCTCGTGGGCGGCCATTGCATTGGCATCGACCCCTACTACCTCACTTGGAAGTCCAACAAACTCGGTTACCACGCCAAGGTCATCAACAGCGGGCGCTACGTGAACGACAGCATGGGCTTCTACGTGGGCAAGCAAACGGTCAAGCGCCTCCTTTCGCGTGACATCAACCCCCTTGAAGCACGGGTGCTGGTCATGGGACTGACGTTCAAAGAAAACGTGGCGGACATCCGCAACACCAAAGTCATCGACGTCATCCGTGAACTCGAATCGTTCAACGTGAATGTGGATTTGGTGGATCCGCAGGCAAGCGCGGAGGAAGTCCGTGAGGAATACGAACTGACCCTTCGTGAAGCTCCTGAACAAGGCGCCTACGACGCCATCATCGCCGCGGTCAACCACGACGAATACGTGGGCTACACCGAATCTGACTTCCGAAACTTGCTCCGTGACGGACAAGGCACGGTGGTGGATGTGAAGGGTGTATTTCGCGGGAAGACTGGGGATTTGGACTACTGGAGCCTTTGAGCCGAACTTGGTACCATGACCGAACCCCAAGCACCACATTCGCCCCGAACCTTTCAATCCCTGCTTATCACGGGAGGGGCTGGGTTCATTGGTTCGCATGTGATCCGCCGACTGCTGCGCACCCAACCGCAAACCCGCATCGTCAACCTCGATGCGCTCACCTACGCGGGCAACCTCGGCAATCTGGCAGACGTGGAGGCGCACGGGCATTACACCTTCGTCAAGGGGGACATCCAAGATGCCGATTTGCTCACCGCACTCTTCGCGGAGCACGCGTTTGACGGGGTGATTCACTTGGCGGCAGAAAGCCACGTGGATCGGAGCATCACCAACCCGCTCGCCTTTTTGGAGACCAACATCTTGGGCACAGCCACACTGCTGAACGTGGCCAAGCAATCTTGGACGGAACGCGGATGCATGGACGAGGCCTTGTTCTACCACGTCAGCACCGACGAGGTGTACGGTTCGCTGGGACAGGAGGGATTGTTTTCAGAGACCACGCCGTACGACCCGCGTTCGCCCTACAGTGCGTCCAAGGCGTCGAGCGACCATGTGGTTCGGGCTTACCATCACACCTACGGGATGCCCATTGTCATTTCGAACTGTTCCAACAACTACGGCTCCCATCAATTCCCGGAGAAGCTGATCCCCTTGATGATCCGCAACATTGTGGACGAACGCCCCTTGCCCGTTTATGGCGAGGGCATCAACGTGCGCGACTGGCTTTGGGTGGAGGACCACGCGTCCGCGATTGAAGTCATCTTGACCCAAGGATGGGTGGGCGACACCTACAACATCGGCGGACTGAACGAATGGCGCAACATCGACCTCGTGCACAAGCTCATTGAACTTGTGGACGCGCGACTGAACCGCCCTGAAGGCACGTCGAAGGCCCTCATCACCTTTGTGAAAGACCGCGCGGGGCACGACTTGCGCTACGCCATCGACGCCTCGCACTTGGAAGAACGACTCGGCTGGAAACCCAGTGTCACCTTCGACGAAGGCCTGGCCAACACCGTGGACTGGTACCTCCAAAACCAAGGGTGGATGGACGAAGTCACGTCGGGAGACTACCAGCAGTACTACGCCCAGCATTACGCCAACCGCGGATGAAGTGGTCCTGGCCTTGGCGCCGGGAAGCACCGGCTTCGGTGAAGTTCAGCCAGCTCGGTTGGGACGTTCACAGCCATTTGGTGCCAGGGGTGGATGACGGCGCGCCCGATGTGGACGCGGCGCTGGACATGGTGCGACACATGGTTTCTTTGGGATACCGCGGCATGGTGCTGACGCCCCACATCATGAGCGACTTGTACCCCAACTCGCCCGGCACACTTCGCGGGCCGTTCGACGATTTGGTTCAGGCTGTGCGAGAGGCCGGCATCCCCATGGAGTTGCGCCTTGCTGCAGAATACTTGATGGATGCGGACATGCTGCGCACGCTGAAAGAAGGCGAGCCGATGACCTTTTCGTGCGACGAGGGCGCGCGCGCGCATGAAGTGATGTTGATGGAGTTCGGATTTCACCACGCCCCGGAAGAGGCCCTGGTGAAGGACGCCCTCTTCGAAGCCCAAACCCGCGGCATCACGCCCCTTCTCGCCCACTGTGAGCGCTACCCCTACCTGCACAAAAACGCCTCGCTGCTCGAATTGTGGCACGAACGCGGCGGATGGATGGCGGTGAATGCCGCGTCCTTGGCCGGGGCGTACGGCCCCGAGACCCGCAACATGGCCAAGCAATGCATGGATCGAGGCTGGGTCTCCTTCTTGTGCTCAGACGCACACGGCATGCGTCACGTGCGCGCCTTGGAATCGTTGGGGAATTCGCGCACTGTGGCGCGATGGATGGCCGCTGGGCAGAGCCTGCACGGCGGCCTGGGATAAGTGACGGGTGTTATCCGACCGGCGCGAGGCGCACCGTTAGGCCGTCGAGGTCATCGGCCAAGTGGATTTGGCAACCCAAACGGCTTTCCTCCGTTACGTGGAACGCCTCGTCGAGCATGTCCTCCTCGTCGTCTGACTTCTCAGGCAAGGCGTGGTCGCTCTTCACGTACATGTGGCACGAAGCGCACATCGCCATGCCTCCACAGGTTCCCTCCACAGGCAACTCTGCGCTCTTGCAAAGCTCCATCATGTTCATGCCCATGTCCGTGGGGGCATCCAATTCGTGGGAGGTTCCTTCTCGGTCAATGACCGTGACTTTGATCATGCTCATGGCGCGTCGTTTGGCGTGAAGGTACGTTCAATCAGAATCCGCTGACGCCGTTCACCGTGGTGTACTTGAGCACCAGGTTTTTGTCGGGATAGATGCGCTTGAAGGCGCTCTGAACCATGAGGGTGGCCTCGTGGAATCCGCACAAAATGAGCTTCAACTTGCCCGGGTAGGTGTTGATGTCCCCGATGGCGTAGATGCCCGGCACGTTGGTGCTGTAGTCGAAGGTGTCCACCTCCACCGCGTTCTTGGTGATGTTCAAGTTCCAGTCGGCGATGGGGCCCAACTTGGGGCTCAGCCCAAACAACGGCACCCAGTGGTCCGTCTCGAGGGTCATCTCCCCTTGTTGCTTGTGGTTCACCGTGAGCGTTTGCAAATCATCGTCCCCGTCGACCCCCACCACTTCGGCGTTGGTCAACAGCTTGATCTTGCCTTGCTCGGCGAGGTCCATGACTTTTTGGACGCTGTCGAGGTGGCCTCGGAAGCCCTCACGACGGTGCACCAAGGTCACTTCGCTGGCCACGCCGTCGGCGAGGAAAATGGTCCAGTCCAAGGCGCTGTCGCCGCCCCCACTGATCACCACCTTCTTGTCCCGGTAAAACTCAGGATCCTTGATGATGTACTCCACCCCCTTGTCCTCGAAGTTGGCGAGGTTTTCAATGGGTGGCTTGCGGGGCTCGAAGCAGCCCAAACCGCCGGCAATGGCGATGATGGGCGCGCGGTGCTTGGTGCCACGGTTGGTCGTCAAGATGAACTGATCCTCGTCGTCCTTTTCAATGGTTTCGGCGCGCTCCCCGAGGGTGAACCCGGGCTGGAAAGGCTCGGCCTGCTCCATCAAGCGGTCCACCAACTCTCCGGCCAAAATGGACGGATACGCGGGGATGTCGTAGATGGGCTTTTTGGGGTAAATCTCTGCACACTGACCGCCCGGCTGTGGCAGGGCGTCGATCAGGTGGCAGCGAAGCTTGAGAAGACCGGCTTCAAACACGGTAAACAGGCCGCATGGACCGGCTCCGATGATCAGGATGTCTGTTTGGATCATGATGGGCGCAAAAGTACTCACGCAACAACAGAGGTCGCGTGGTGTTCAATCATCTTCTCCTATCAAAATAGTAGGATTTGTCGAGGGCTGCAAATGCACGCCTCACAAAAGGTTGATGGCCTCGATGGCGGTCACTTCAGGCGCCGCCTTTTTGAGTGCCGACTCCACCCCTCCCTTCAAGGTCATGTTGATCATGGAGCAATCGGCGCAGGCGCCCATCAGCTCGACGCGCACCACGAGATCCTCCGTGATTTCAACCAAACGAATGTCTCCCCCGTCCGCTTCGAGGTAGGGACGGAGTTCATCCAGGGTGGACTGGATGCGCTGCTGCAGGTCGGGGGTGGCCATCAATCAAACGTCTTTGCCGAGTTGCTTCAGCAAGTTAGCGACCACGGCCCGAAACGCGGCCGCCGCGTCGCCGCTCGTTTGGAGTGCGGCAGGACGGCCGGCGTCGCCCGCCTCGCGGATGGTTTGGAGGAGGGGCAGTTCTCCGAGGAAAGGCGCATCGAGGCTGTCCG
>CAZGQI010000057.1:0-3360 GCA_964527895.1 uncultured Comamonadaceae bacterium
GGGCCAATCCAGGCGCCCATGGGGCAAGGGCCTTTGCGAAGGGAAGCAGGGGGCGCTTTCGCACAACTTCCCGTTTCACGCCACCTTCGGCACGGGGGTGCTGACGGGTGTTGGGAAGCGGTGCTGAGGCTTGCCAAGAAAAGCCTGGCCATCGGACCTCGCCTCGGACGATGTCGGCAAAGTCCAAGGCGTGAACCCGACCTGGCCACCGAGACTCCAGTTCCTGACGCAATTGGGCGTAACGGTACATCCCCATCACGTCGCTGTGTTGCACAAGCTCTGCCGGAGATGCCCCGCTCTGCGCCCACTGTTCTTGGTACTCGACAAACGCCGAGAACACGGCCTTTCGAAAGGGACGCAGGCTGACCATGATCACCGGATCCATGGGCTGGAGAACCTCGCAAAGACGGTCCAATTTGGCCGACCTCGTGTGGGTCAGAGGGTGGCCCGCGGGATACCCTTCAAACGCCCCGATGCTGAAATTCTCTTCGCTGACCATCAAGGGCTTGCCCTCCCGTCGATGCCTCGCCAACAAGGCAGACGACACCTCTTCTGCGCGCCCTTCGCCGCGCTGCACGTAAGCCTCCAACCGCTTGAAATCCGCGTCTGCGTTCAAGACCCTTGGCAACCATGTGCCGAGGTACGCCCACGCCGAATGTCTCATCAAAACCTGGGTTTGGAGGGTCGTCGTCGCCGTCTTGGGCAATCCCATATGGACGTAGATTTGAGGCATGTCGCTCACGGAAGGCAAGCTACCTCAAAACCCGGCCGAGCCCGCCGACGCCAGGCCGGTGAGAAAACGTGCACTCATCGTGAGTTTCTACTGGCCTCCCTCGGGTGGTGGAGGCGTGCAGCGCTGGCTCAAATTCGCGAAGCTCTTGCCTGAACATGGTTGGGATCCCATTGTGGTCACCCCGTCCAACCCCGACGTTCCCGTGACCGACCCCAGCCTTCAGTCCGAGGTGTCCAACCACATCGAAGTGTGGACGTTTCCCATTTGGGAGCCTTCTCGGGTGTTGCGCGCCCTTGGCGTCGGCCGCCCAAGTTCTCGACTCGGCTCGGACGGAGGGAGGCCGACGTCCCTTCTTGGAAGGCTCGTGTTGTGGGTGAGGGGCAATCTCTTTGTGCCCGACGCGAGGGTCGGATGGGTCAAGCCCACAACCCAAAGGCTCCTACAAAAGCTGCACGACACCCCTGTCGACGTGATTGTCACCACGGGGCCTCCTCACAGCATGCACCTCATCGGGATGGCACTCAAGCGGGCCACAGGACTTCCTTGGGTGGCCGATTTCCGCGACCCTTGGTCGACCATGGACTACCTGGACGACTTTGCCCTCTCGCCCAAAACAAGAAGGCGCATTCAAGACCTCGAGCGAGAGGTCGTCCAAACCGCGGACCGCGTTGTCGTGACCTCGCGCGGAGCGCTCCGCGAACTCGGCGTGGCCAAGGACGGCCACGGGGTGGTCCTTCCCAATGGATGGGACCGGGACGACTTTCCTCCGACACGTGCAGAACGCCCCCGCAATCAGACCCCTGTTTTGGGACATTTTGGCGCATTGTATGGCGCGCGAAATCCTCAAAACCTTTGGCCTGCCTTGGCCGACAGCTCTTGGTCTTTCTGTGCCGGCGGACCCATCTCCTCGGACATTCTACAGAACATAGAAGCCTCTGGTGTGCCGTTTGAATGGCAAGGAGACCTTCCACACCAAGAAGCGATCCAAGCCATGCTGGAATGTGACGCGCTGTTGATCGCACACAACAACAGTGCTTCTGCGCGCGCATCCACCCCCGGCAAAGTGTTTGAATGCCTCGCCACAGGACTTCCCTTGCTTGTCATCGGGCCTCCAGAAAGCGACTTGGCCGCGCTGTGCGAATCGTGGGGAGTGGCTTTTTTCGACCACGACGACGACCCCGCGCGCATTCAAGCCTGGCTAAAGAACCCAACACCGGCGCCCGCGCAATCTTTGAGAAATGACTTCGAAAGGCATTCCATTGCAACCGAACTTGCAGGCGTACTCCACACCTTGGTCTCTTCTTGATGCGCGTATTTTTCTTTTTGCTTTTCTGTTTCGGGTTGGGTTTTCCTGTCGCCTCCTTGGCGCAGTGGGAACTGGTCCAAGGGGCACAGCTCCTCGCAGATGGGTGTGTTCGGCTGACCCCAGCAACCCAAAACCAACGTGGGGGCGCTTGGAACAGTTGCCAACTCAACCTTGAAGCGGATGCCGACCTTCAATTCACGGTGAATTTTGGGACCACCGATGCCGATGGGGCAGACGGCATGGTGTTCGTCTTGCAGCCGTTTGGCACGGGCAACTTCGTCATTGGGAGCACGGGGGGCTCCATTGGGTATGAAAACGGCCCCTTCAACCCCTCGTTGGCTGTGGAAATGGACACGTGGCAAAACGCCGATGTGGGTGATCCGTGGTACGACCACATCGCCCTGGCCAGCAATGGTTCCATCATGCACAATGTGGAGGGGCCGGTGCAGGCCCACGAAACGCAGTCCAACATTGAAACCGGCCAGGACTATCCCTTCCGAGTTACGTGGAATGCCGAAGAGGAGTTGCTTGAAGTCTATTTCGCAGGAAGCCTTCGTTTGTCCTACTCCGGCAACATCGTGGACACTTTTTTTGGTGGGAACCCCCTCGTTCATTGGGGATTCGTGGCTTCCACAGGCGGCGCGGTGGGGAACGAACAGCGCTTCTGCCTTGTGGACGCGGACTTCGCCACCCATGTGGACGTGCTCAGTGCATCCCCTGAGGGGCCGTGGGAAATCTGTCAAGGAGAAGCCCTCGAGTTGACCGCCTTGGCTTCGGCGCCCGCCACGAGCGCAGCGTGGTCAGACACAGGAACAGCCCAAAACACCGTCACTTCGGGGGGAGAGTACACCCTTGTCGGCGAAGACTTCGAAGGTTGTCCTGCCACAGGGTCCATCAGCGTGTCGGAACTTCCTGGGCCTGACTTGGCCCTGTTGGTCGATCCCAACCTCGTCGTCTGCGATGGTGCCGAAGCGGAATTGTTGGCCGAGGCTGCGCCCGGCGCCACGGTGGCTTGGGATGGAGAAGAAGGGTTGAGCGCCATCACCACGGAAGAAGGGCCTCACGAAGTGGTGGCATCCCTTGGGGGGTGTGAGTCTTCCCTCACCGTTGACGTCCTGTTCCAAACCACCCCCAGCGTGAGTTTCGCTCAAAATGGAGAGGCCGTGTCTGGAACCTTGACCGTGTGTGAAGGGGAAGTGCTGACCCTCGACGCCGTCGCCTCTGGCGGGGGGGTGGCGGCTTGGAGCCTCAACAACCAAGCATCTTTGGCGGTTGGGGTGGCCGGCACATACCAAGCCACCGCATCCATGAATGGCTGTGA
>CAZGQI010000057.1:3460-7869 GCA_964527895.1 uncultured Comamonadaceae bacterium
TGGCGGTTGGGGTGGCCGGCACATACCAAGCCACCGCATCCATGAATGGCTGTGACTCCGACCCCTCCTCCATCGCGGTGGAGGTGTTGTCTCTTCCCGAAGGTGCGTTCACACCCTCTCCCAACGCGTTGTGCTGGGAGACCACAGGCTCTTTGGGATTCAACGTGCTCAACGACGCCGACATTGATTCGTGGGAATTGCCTTCGGGCACCTCGAGTTTGAACCAAGCTGGTCAAGGCACCTACCTCGTGCATCTCATTCACGACAACGGATGCGAATCCACCGAGTCCTTCAACTACAGCATGCTTCCCCCCATCGCCACCGGCCTCGTCAACCCCGAGCCGCTCTGCGACGAAGGCGTGGCCATGTTGAGTGTGACAGGAAATGTGGACGCCTTGACTTGGAATGTCGGGGGCAACGGGGCAAACCTTCCTGTGGTGTCTTCCATGGGTGAGGGTCCCTTTGTGGCCCAAGTGACGCTGGGACAGTGCACCCAATCCGACACCGCGTTCGTGACGTGGTGGCCCACACCCACTGTAGGGACCCAACCCGACAGCGTGTCGCGATGCGTGTTGGACGCGCCCTACTCGTTTGTTTGGCCCACGCAAGGGAACGACCCGGTGGGCACGTGGATTTGGAGTGTCAACAACGAACCCGCCACGGCAGGGTACAGCGCATACGACGAAGGCGAGTACACCATTGAAGTGCGGGACAATGCCACCGGGTGCATGGACACCCACACCATGCACGTGGAGGTCCTTCCCAATTTGAACGTCGTAGCCTCTGCGGTCGACCCTTTGATTTGCATGGGGGACTCCACCGAGGTGCGGTTGGAGCTTCTTCCCGTTCTTGACACGGACCCCTACGAAGTGCCATTCTCATTGACCTGGTCCACAGAGGGTGCGTCCGGAATGTCCAACAATGTGGCAGGTGGCGAACACTTCATCACCGCAACGAATGTCTGTGGATCCTCCACGGCATTGGCCGAAGTGGAAGAGGAGTATTGCGGATGTCACGTTTGGATTCCCAACGCCTTTACCCCGGATGACGATGGGCTGAATGAAGGGTTTCGGATTGTGAGCAGCTGCGAATGGGACGCCTTTTCCTTCCAAATCTTCAACCGATGGGGAGAACAAGTCTGGTCCACCAACGATCCGAACCGACCTTGGGATGGCGGCGCGCCAGACTTGGGCAACGGCGATCACTACCTGCCCGATGGATGGTACCCCTACATCGTCCAGTGGGAATACCGGGAAGACGGCATCTTCTACAGAGAACAAAAAACGGGGCGTGTCCTCATCGTCCGCTGAGCCTCAGTGCTCAAGCCTGGAACACCATCCGGAAACACGTGCCTTTGCCCGGCTCGGAAGACGCGACGACAATTTGGCCTTGGTGAACCTCCTCGACAATGCGCTTGGCCAACGACAGTCCCAAGCCCCACCCCCTTGATTTGGTGGTGAATCCTGGGTCAAACACCTTCCTGGCCACGGCCTTGGTCATCCCCTTGCCGTTGTCCTCCACCTCAATGGAGAACGCGTCTTCTTCCCACCTTGCGCGCAAGACCAACACCCCTTCACCGTCCATGGCATCCACCGCGTTGCGGATCAAATTCTCCAAAACCCAACTCAAGAGGGGCTTGCTGATGTTCAATTGTCCTGCGGAAGGACCCAGTTCTTGCGTCACCTCGACATGCTTGCTCACCCTTGGCCGCATGTACTCCGCCGTTTCGCACACCACGTCAATGGGGTTGTCTGGCTCCAATGTGGCCTGAGATCCAATTTTCGAAAAGCGCTCCGTCACGACCTGAAGCCGGGCAATGTCTTTGTCCATTTCCCGCAGCGCCTCCTCCTCTACACCCTTTGCAGCCAACAAACCAGACCAAGCCATCAGGGAGCTCAATGGCGTGCCCAATTGATGCGCCGTTTCTTTGGCCATGCCCACCCAAACGCGGTTTTGTTCTGCCCTGCGAGAGGCGGAAAAGACCAAATAGGCCACGAGCAAAAACGCGGCGATCAACAGCAACTGGACGGCAGGGAAAAACCGCAACTGCGTCAACACCATGCTCTCCTCGTAAAAGACCATGTGCCAACCTTCGCCGGGCAAATTCACAGGAATGGGGAGGTTGTCCTCGGCCATCGCCATGTATTTCTCCTTCAGTTTTTCTTGGGTGTCCAAATTTGACACATCAATGCCTTGGGCCTTGACAATGCGCGTGGCCGTTGAATCCACCAACATGACCGGAACCGATGCGCTGTTGATGACCGTTTCTGAGATGAAGGACTCGATCAACTCATCCATGGCCTCACGGAGCTTGCGAAGGCGCACGCTCTCTGCGTAGTAAATCGTCTGACCCACCTCGTCGAAGCGAATGGGCGGGTTGCGGCTCATTTCCGTGCGACGGATGCTGTCGTAATACGCCCGTTCCTCCATGCCCGCAGTCGGGGGGTCCACATTCACCTTGTAAATGACCTCGCCGGACTCGTTGAGGATGAGCACAGGAACCGTGTTGTTGTTCACGAGGAAATCCCCCGCAAACGTCAAATCTGTGCCATCAGGCGCTTCCTGAATCAGCCTGTACGCAGAAGCCAATCGGTCCGCCCGTTTTTTCTCCTCTGCGCCCAGATCCTCGAACAGGGTTTGGGTGTAGGACACCAATTCCGCCCGTTGCTTCACGGCCTCCACCCACAAGTCCACTTTCCTCTGTTCCTCGGCACGGATGATGGAAGCAAGATGTTGCGTGTAGCCAAGCGTCACCACCACGATGGCCGCGGCGGCAAGGAACAGCAAGCGCTTGGACAACGTGTCGTACATCTCAATCAGTCGTATGCCGGGCAGCGGCCTCCAGTGCTGAAGAACGGATCGTCCTTGTCACATGCCGTCAACGAAATCACAATTTCATGGGAATTCCTCGCGGCCACATTGAGCGCCGACACCCCAAAATCATAGGCGTACCCCACCGTCATGGACTCAAACAACTTCACATTCATCACTCCAACCAACGCAGAGCCTGTCCGGTACCCAAGGCCCATGGAGATGCGGTTGTCCATGCTGAACGTGCCCTGCAAGTCTATGGAAGCTGGAAGGCCTGACGCCACGCGCATTTGGGCCGCGGGGCGGAAGGCAAACCTCCTGTCCAATGAGATGTACCGGCCCGCCGCAAGCACGGCGATTCGGCCTGACGACGTGGTGGCCGCAATGTCTGTCAGTGTGGTCGATGTGACATTTTGAAGGCTGAAGGCGACGAAGTTGAGCTTGTCCTCGTACCACAACCCAAAGTCCATCGTGGGAAACACCGTTTGCGATGTGGCCGAACCCAACAAAGCCGGGTCATCCGTGGCCGCCACCTCCGGAAACTGCAGGCTGCCCACATCCAGGCGGTACTGAACCATCCCAAGTCCAATGCCTGCACTCAACCGCGCGCCGGTGGTCAATCGGATTTTGGTGGAATATGCCACACTGAATCTGGTGTTCGACCATGGGCCGATGTCATCCGTCATGACGTAGCCTCCCATGCCGTGGGCGAGGGTGGCGCCATGGCCCAACCGACCCGACAACGAGGCGAAGCTCGTCCTCGGCGCGCCCTCGAAACCTGCCCACTGGGATCGCACACCCATGCGCATGTCCAGACATGGAGAGTTCCCGGCTGCTGCGGGGTTGTCAAGCAAGTTGGACATGGTGAACAGCGAACGCACCCCTCCAAATTGTGCATGCGCTGTCGCGTCGACCGCAAGCACCGTCAGCATCAGAAGAACCTTGATTGCGTGATTCATGCTCATCGGATTATGGCAACGTGCCCCGTCACAGGAGCGAGGTTGGCATTGGGTTCATTCAAATGGATGACGTAATAGTACGTGCCCGCGGGGACGTCTACGCCTCGGTTTTTGCCCGTCCATGGGTTGGGATAAGAGACGGAACGATAGACGTTTTGGCCCCATCGGTCGAACACTTCAATGGTCGACGTGGGAAATTGAGACAAGCCATAGATGTTCCACGTGTCGTTGGACGCATCGTTGTTGGGCGAAAACGCATTCGGTACCTCAATGGGCGACCCCACAGCCACAAGCACCGCGTCTGTGTATGAACAGCCCTGGATGTAACCCGTGACCTCAAACGTGGTCGTTTCATACGGACTCAATTCTGCAAGTTGGTTGTCCACCATTTGGGCGAGCTCCTCTGGGATCCAGTCGTAGCCCAAATCGGGATCCGAGCCCAACACCTCCACCGTCGTGGTTTCCCCATAATCGAGGGAAGATGTGCAGCAGGCATCGATGCTCAACGCCAAGCCGTCGAGCCGAACATCCACCGAACATCCCGTGGCCGAGGAGCCAAGGAGGAGCACGTAGTCGGTGTTTTGAAACAACGCGAATGTGGTCAACACCGTATCCGAATCAATCGTCCAGAACTCGGAT
>CAZGQI010000058.1:0-1987 GCA_964527895.1 uncultured Comamonadaceae bacterium
AGCTTTTGTGTTCCCGGGCCAAGGCGCCCAGTTCTCCGGCATGGGGAAAGACCTGTACGACGCTTCACCACAAGCCCGTGCTCGCTTCGAAGAAGCCAACGACATTCTCGGCTTCGACATTGCCTCCATCATGTTTGAAGGCCGCGACGAAGAACTCAAACAGACCAAGGTGACCCAACCGGCCATTTTCCTGCACTCGGTCATCCTTGCCGAGTGTTTGGGCGAGGCGTTTCAACCTGACATGGTTGCGGGCCACAGCTTGGGAGAGTTCAGTGCATTGGTGGCTGCGGGTGCGCTGCAGTTCGCCGACGGTTTGCGCCTTGTGAGCGCCCGTGCCAACGCCATGCAAAAGGCATGTGAGTTGCAACCGTCGACCATGGCGGCAGTGCTCGGCCTGGACAACGACGTGGTGGAGGACATCTGCAACACCATCGAGGGTGTGGTGGTTGCCGCCAACTACAACTGCCCAGGACAGCTCGTGATCTCGGGAGAAGTCCCTGCTGTGGAGGCCGCCTGCGCCGCATTGAGTGAGGCAGGTGCACGTCGTGCGCTGATGCTACCCGTGGGAGGAGCCTTCCACAGCCCTTTGATGGAGCCTGCCCGAGAAGAACTGGCTTCAGCCATTGCGCAGGCCGACATCCAAGCGCCTCGTTGTCCCATCTACCAAAACGTCAGTGCGGAACCCACGAGCGACCCGGATTTGATCCGCCAACAACTCGTGGCGCAATTGACGGCACCTGTGCGTTGGACGCAAACCATGCAGGCCATGATTGCCGACGGGGCATCTGAGGTCACCGAAGTGGGACCTGGCAAGGTGTTGCAAGGACTGTTCAAGAAAGTCGATCGCGCCTTCCCTACCCAGTCAGCAGGATTGGAAGTGGCGTAACCGCATTTCCTTTGCCGCATGAAAAAGGCCATCCTCGCGGATGGCCTTTTTCGTTTCGATTGTGAATCGGAGTGGAGGGGGATCAAGAAGACGCTTCTTCGCACACTTGGGTTGCGTAGGCGAACAAATTGCTCACCTCGTGCTCAGCTGCATGCAGCGCTTCGCGCAGGGCGCGATTTTCAGATCTCAGATCGTCATTGCGTTGCTGGGTGCGCGCCAATTCTGCCTTCAATCGCAAGAATTCGCCCATCACCGCTTTGCGTTCCGTCAAAGCCGCCTGCAGTTGTTTTTCGAGCAACATTTCCATGGGTTACAAGATAGCGTTGAAGGTCCCTGAAGGGGCCATGGCTCGCCGGAGTTATCAACGAGCGAAACCGCCGTTTTTGTGAACGCGTCGCCACCAGAACAGAAAGGCAAACCCCGCCAATCCAAAAAAGGCACAACCGCCGTACAACGACAACAAAACTTCGGGATTGGTGGCGTACCACGTCCCTGAAACGTAGGCACCCCCACCGATGCCCACCTCCAGCGCCATCAGCATCGTGCTCAAGGACGTGGCTGCCCTTCCCTCAGGTGCCAGGTCAATGGTCCACGCGAAAATGGCGGGCATGTTGATCCCGATGGACAACCCGTACACCACACCCGCCGCGAGCAACATGGGAACCGTTGTGGCATTGGAAAACAAGGTCATGCCCACCGACAACAACACGGCACCCACCATGAGCAACTCCACCCGTCCATGTCGATCAGACGCCTTTCCCGCGATCAAACGCGCCACAATCGAGGCCGCAACCACCACCGTGTTGAATGACCCTTTGTACTTGAACCCCAGCCCCTCCACCAGGTCAGGGGTGACCGTCAAGAACGCACCAAACGCGAGTGCAACTGGCAACAAGAACACCGAAGACGGCCACGCTGCCCGCTCCAAGCTGCCTCCTTCAAACACATTGAGGTCGCTCCATTGCACCTTCCTCGGCTGAGGAAGGGATTCGGGCAACAGCGACGTCATTCCATAGGCGGCCACCCCCAACGCACTGCTCGCCAAAAACATGGCATCGTAGCCAAACTCCACCGCCAACCAACTGCCCAAAGCCGGGCCCA
>CAZGQI010000058.1:2087-7842 GCA_964527895.1 uncultured Comamonadaceae bacterium
GCCCGGTCCGCCATGCGCCCCGACACAAAACGACTGAAGAACGCGCCAATGGTGAACAGCGCCACAATCCAACCCATGAGATGGTGTGCCCCCATTTGGGCCAAATAGCCGGGCAACTCCGGCAACAACATGCCAAAGCTGGCCATGAACAGCACGGTTCCCGTGCAGAGTAACCAAAAAGTTCGGGTGAAGAGCGGCGTTTCCAAGGACGCGAAGGTAGTCCGCGAGGTCGTCCCTACCTTTCAGTCATGGCACGGCAGTATCCCTTGAAAGTATTGATCGCTTGGGGCGAAGCCATTTCGGGAAATGGCGAATTCCGAGACTGGCTCCTGGGCCACGGCTATCCCGAGCTTGGCCTCTTTGTTCATGCCATGCACAACCAATCCGAGGCGCGGACGTGGCTCATCAACGAGGGGTTTCCGGAATTGATGGCGCTGTGTGGTGGTGCAGAGGGCGATCCGCGCGCCGTGCAGTGGTTGCGCAACCACAATCATCCTGTGCTTGCGTTGATGGCATTGGCCGCGGACAACGACGACGACGCGATGAAGGAGTTGATTCAAGGTCACGACCGAATCTGGGCCAACGTCGCACTGAAAATTCGATCCATCAAAAACGGCATCGAAGAACGTCACAACGACTGGCACAGCTTTGGCCGAGACTGACAGATTCAGGAGGGTGAGGAGAACGTCAGGCTGCTGAGGAATTCCGGCGCCAGCCACGTGTTGGCCACCTCCAACAGGTCGGAGGCCTGGAGCGCTTCAATCGCTTGAACCAGCGAATCCAAGGTCTCCACACGGTCGTACATCAAGTACGTCTTGGCAAGGCCTGAAAGCACCGTGGCCCCATGCTCATGGCCCAAGGCAATTTGACCCAACAGTTGCTGCTTGGCATCGTGAAGTTGACGGGTGCCCAAGGCTTTGGTCCGGATGACGTCCAATTCCTTTCGGACCAAACGCTCGACCCGCTTGTGGAAGCGCCCGTCAGTGCCGAAGTACACATTGAACACCCCCGTGTCTTGGTACACCACGTGGTTGGCCTCGATGTGGTACGCCATTCCGTGCTTCTCTCGAATGTTGAGGTTCAACCTGCAATTCATGGCTGGACCGCCCAACAGGTTGGCCAACACCGTCATCGCCAGCTTGTCCTTGCTGTTGCCCCCCGGAGCGACACATCCTGTGATGTGGTGAACTTGGTGGATGCCCTTGGGCAGCGTTTGCGCAAACACGCCCGCAGGCTTTGGCGCGACGCGGCCGACATCGGCCGACTTGGGCCCTGAAGAAAAGGCCCCAAAGTGTCGTTCAGCCCACTTCAAGACGGCCTCCCACGTGACCGCCCCCACAACACCGAGGACCATGTTGTCGGGTCGGTAATGGCGTGACACGAAGCCCTGAACCTGCTTCCGCGTCAACCGCTTCACACTCTCCGCATCGCCCAAAATCGGTGCCGCCAATGCATGCCCCTGGTACAGCCCAGCTTCGAAAGACTCAAAAATCACATCGCCTGGTTGGTCCTGAACGCCCGCAATTTCATCGAGGATGACATCCCGCTCCTTGTCCATCTCCACCTCGGGAAACACACTTTGAAACGCGATGTCCGCCAACAACTCCAGGGCGCGCTCGGTGTCTTTGCTGCGCTGAGAGGACGTGATCCAGGTGTCCTCCTTGGTGGTGTAGGCGTTGATTTCGCCGCCCACCGATTCCATCCGGTTCAGGATGTGAAACGCCTTGCGCTTGTGCGTCCCCTTGAAGAGAACATGTTCAATGAAATGGGCCAAACCCGCTTCCCCCTCACCCTCATCTCTCGTGCCCGCATTGACCACAAGCGCGCAATGGGTCACTTCCCTCGGCATCCATGCATGAATGATCCGCAGGCCATTGGGCAGAACGTGGGTTTGGAATTCTGGATTCACGATGCAAAGGTCGGTGGGAAAACGGAGTGTGGTACGCTGGCCCGTGCGCTTAGGCCCAACATGACAAAAACGCCAGCATCACTGCACCCGCTACGCCCATCACCAGCAACGTGTACGGCAAGATGTCGCGGGCAGACAGTCCGGTGATGCCCAACAGCGGCAACGCCCAAAACGGCTGCAGCATGTTGGTCAGTTCGTCCCCAAACGCCATGGCCATGATGCCCCGCTCCAGGGGCACCCCCAACGCATGGCACGCCTCCAAAACGAGGGGACCCTGCACGGCCCATTGGCCACCCCCACTGGGCACGAACACATTCAACACCCCAGAGGACACAAACAGCGCCTCGGGAAGCCAATTGGCGGAGGTCGCCCCCACCAACGAGGCGGCGAGCCAGGCCCCCAGTCCCGTGCCAGACACCATGCCCATGATGCCGAAGTAGAGCGGGAATTGCACCAAAATGCCCGAAGCCCCAGAAATGGCCTCATCGAGGGAACTCAACAATCCACGCACTTCACCATGGGCCAACAACGCCGCACCCAGCAAGACCATGTTGATCCAATCGGGCGTCACAAACGCCAACTTGGACAAAGGCCCCGACGCCCACGCCCATGACGCTGCGCCAACCACACAAGCCACGCCCAGAACCCACGGGATGACCCGACCTCGGTCCAAACGCTCTGCCAATCCTTCCACACGTGCCTCGGTCTTTTTGGGCGCACGCCGTGCTTCCGCCACCTCGGGCAACGCGTTGTCCGAACCGCTTCCAATCCGACGACCCAGCCACAAAAACGTGAGGACCACAACAACCACTGTGGTCCAAGTCACGGCTTGGCTCCACCCCGTCAAGGCCGTTTCACTCAAGGTCAACGCGTCCGGCAATTCTGCGGCCCACGGGGCATTGGGCACCAGCGACGCCAAGTGCCCTTGCTCGGCCACTTTCAAGGGCGCCGAACCTCCCAATCCTCCATGCCAAACCAACAGCCCTGTGTACCCGGCGGCGCCCAGCACCCCCAATGACACCCCACGCAACGAAGAAGCCTCCCCTTCGGCCCGACGCCGGTCCATGACGCCACGCACCAAAATCGCGCCCGCAATCAACCCGAGGCCCCAGTTGAGCCATCCGAGCGTCATGCTGAGCAGCGCCACTTTGGCCGGGGCATGCGCGGGAGTCAAGACAATCCAATCGATGGCCCTTCGGAGGGCCTTCAGCACTGGAGGCGCCAACGCCAACACGTGGCCCAACACCAGCATGAACATGGCCTGAAACCCAAATCGGATCAGCCCCGGATTCCAAAGGCCTTGGGCCCAAGCATCGAGCACCTCATGGGGAGTGGCCTGTCGCAAGGCCAAGCAGCCCGCCAGGGCTGTCAACATCACCGCAATCGTGAACGGACTGGGCAACCAACGTTGAAATCCACGGGCGTACGCGTCAAGCGCACGCTCCAGCGTGGATTCTTGGACGTGCTTGCCAGCCATGCAGGCCGCTTAGAAGGGCAGGTCGTCGTCGTCCGCAGGTGCGGCAGCAGGCATCGGTGGGACAGGTGGCATGGGCGCCGCGCTCACAGCCGCGGGCTGCTGCCCTGCTTCTGCGCCACCGGCTTGATCGCCACGCTCAATGCGCCACGCGTTCAAATCCACGTAATACTGACCGTTGTACTCACGGCCACGCAGGTCAAACTTCACATTCACCACATCGCCCTCGGCGCACTGACCAAGCTGCTCTGACTTTTCCTTGAGCGCCGAGAACTTGATGTCCTGCGGGTACTGCTCCATGGTGGTCACGACGAAATCGCGCTTGTAAAATCCACTTGGAAAATCTTGCTGGTCAAACAGCTTCTTGAGGGTGCCTTTCACTTCAAATGCCATGAAACGAAGGTAGGCTTTGGGCCTCTTTTTTCCGCGTCAACCGGCGTTGAAAGCGAGCAGGGTTTTCCACGCTTCATCCACCATGCCCTTGTCCAAAAAATCTGCCGCCATGTGGTGAAGGGCTTTCTCCAAAGTCGCGCCGTCGTCCTCGTGCTCCATGAACACGTCGGCCAGCTCCAAGAGCTTGTGCTCGTTGACGTCGGTCTCGTCCGGCATGGTCTCGCCCCCCCCCAACATGGCAAGGTGATTTCCAGTCAGCACCCGGCTCGTGCGAATATCCTCCGGCAATGCATCGACACCCATGCCCATCACGCCAAGCGGCTTGGGCACCGTGAACAAGGCGTCACCGTGGGCACGCACGTAATGCGCTCCTCCACAGCGTCCGACCAAGTCCAACTTGGTTGCGTCAGGCACACCCGCCTCGTTCAACACGTCCTCGCGGAAGTGCATGCGCACGATTTCCGCGAACACCAACTGTCCGGCGCCTCCTTGGTCTCCGAGCGACTCCAATTTCATCACCTTGCATTCCAGTTGAACCGGAGATTCCCCCACCCGTGGAGGCTGCACCGCTTCTGAAGGCACCGGCGTCAAACCTGCCTTGACAAATTCATCCACGCCCTCGGCGTAGTCCGTGCTGGCAAGCGAGCAGGCGTGAACCAAGGCGTGATCCACCAAATTGACCACAACTTCCCCCACTTCTTGCACGTTGTCCCAGGTGTGTTTGGTCGTGGCATCTCGGCCCCGTCGGGCAGGAGAGAAAATCACCATGGGCGGGTTCGCCGAGAACACATTGAAGTAACTGAACGGGGCGAGGTTTACCCTACCCTGGCCGTCGACCGTGCTGACAAAGGCGATCGGGCGTGGCGCAATGCCGCCGAGAAGGCATCCGTGCAGCTTCTTGGCATCCAGCTCGGAAGGCCGATACGTCACGTGGGTGGACATCACTTTGCGTCGTGAGATTCCACCGCGTCAATCGATCCCATGACCTTGTCCTTGAGGCCCTCCTTGAACGCGGCAATGCGCGCGCGGAGGGCGTCGTCGGTGGCGCCGAGGATTTGGGCGGCCAAGATGCCGGCATTCGTCCCGCCATCCAACGCAACCGTAGCCACAGGCACGCCCGAAGGCATTTGAAGGATGCTCAAGACCGAATCCCAGCCGTCAATGCTGTTGCGGCTCTTGATGGGCACTCCAATGACAGGAATCGGCGTCAAGGACGCGGTCATGCCAGGCAAATGCGCGGCCCCACCGGCACCTGCGATAATTACCCCGATGCCGCGTTCGGCAGCGCCGCGTGCGTAGTCCACCATGCGGTCCGGGGTGCGGTGCGCAGACACCACCGTCATTTCACACGTCACACCCAATTCACGAAGGACGCGCTGAGCACCTTCCATCACAGGCAAGTCACTTGCGCTGCCCATGATGATGCCTACAGATTTGTTCATGCCACGAAGATACTGTCCTTCCCCCTGCGTGTCATGGGAAAAAGTTGCCTCACAGACTCAGCCCTCGAACTCGTCGATGCGCTTCTTCAGCTCCGAGGCCAACTCGTAGTTCTCGGTGGCAATCGCCTCCTCCAACTGGCGCTGCAAGTCCTTCAAGGACACTTTCTTGGGCGCCTTGGGCTTCTTCGCCTTCGGGGACTCCTCTCCTTGCGTCTCACTTTCAGAGCCGTCGAGGTCCACCCCAGCCTCGTCCATCACTTGCTGGCTGCATCGGATGGGACATCCGAACCGAACCGCGACCGCCACGGCATCCGAAGAGCGCGAATCGATCTGTTCTTCTCGAATCCCGTCGGTCACCGTCAATTGGGCATAGAAAATGCCCTCCATCATCTTGTGAATGAGCACCTCCGTCACCTCCATGCCAAACGCCGACAGCGTGTTCTTCATGAGGTCGTGCGTCAACGGACGGCTCGGCCTCATGTTCTCCAGCTCGATGGCGATGGATTGTGCTTCTGCCCCACCAATGACAATGGGAAG
>CAZGQI010000059.1:0-4153 GCA_964527895.1 uncultured Comamonadaceae bacterium
GGTGGCACATGATTGGCCACGTCCAAACCAACAAGATCAAGGACTTCCTCCCCTTCGTGCACCTCGTCCACGGGGTGGATCGCGTGAAAGTGCTCGATGTCATGCAGAAAGAAGCAGCCAAACTAGGCCGTCAAGTCAACCTTCTGCTTCAAGTCCACATTGCCGAGGAAGCCACGAAGTTTGGGTTTGGTCCCGACGAACTGAAGGCGCTCGCATCGCCCAAGGCATGGACCAGCTACCCCAATCTCTGTCCGGTGGGCTTGATGGGCATGGCCACCTTCACCGACGATGCCGCGCAGGTGCGTCGAGAATTTGCGTCCCTCGCCTCGCTTCACCAAGAGGTCGGTCCCGCCCTTTCAGAAGTGACGCAGTCCCGTGGCGCATCATGGGGTGTCTTGAGCATGGGGATGAGCGGCGATTGGCCCCTGGCCGTCGAAGAAGGCAGCACCATGGTGCGTGTGGGCAGTGCAATTTTTGGCCATCGAAACCCGCCTCAGGGATGAACTGGCCAGACCTGCGCAAGCGCTACGAGCGCTGGTTTCAAGGATGGCTCGTGTTGGCGCCTGTGGTGGGCTTTGGCAGCACCACCTTGGTCAAGAACCAACTCTACCGGGTGTGGAAAGTCACCCACGGCTTGACCGACGGGGTGTCTGCACAAGAAGCCCGCGAGATGGGCCTCACCCCACCCGACTGGTCGGGTGCCATGTGGTACGGCGTTGCAACCATGGTGGTCTTCACCCTGTTCTACGTCATGGCGGCCCGAACGTGGTCGCGCTACACCACCGAAGACCTGACCACCAATGAGTGATTCTTTCCTTTCGCCTTTTGCCCTGATCGTGTGCCTCTCGCTGGCCTCGTGCGAGGGCGCCACCTACCTCAATCACCAACTGACCAACACCACCGCCGACACGCTTCAGGTCGGATACCGAAGCGACGAATCCGCGTCGGGTTGGCAGGTGGACACGGTTTGGACACTGGCACCTGGGGAGGCCCATGTGCACTACGCGGTGGACTTTTGGGGCAAGTGTCACGATTGCACGCCCTACGAGGTCCTGCCCTACGGCATCGATTCCATGTGGGTGGCCAACCGCACGCTCAAGGTGGACCTCCTCGATTCTGCCCTTTGGGAAGTGCATGTGGACGAAGGCCTTTCTTGGATCCGTTTTGACCAGCAGCTCGACCTCGTACCTTCCTACTTTGAGTGACCCCATTCTTCTGAATTCCATTTCATGACACACTTTCGCTTGTCCCTCCTGACACTCGCGGCCTTGGGCGCGAGTACCCTTTGGGCCCAAACGCCTTCCTCCGTCGAAGCGGCAGAGTACGAACCCAACAGCGACCGCTGGCTTGTCAGCAACGGCAGCAGCATCTTGGTCACGGCCGACGAGGGCGCCTCGTGGAGCACCTTCGGCAGCGGCGGCGCGAACTACGGCATGGAAGTCCTCGGCTCCACCTTGTTTGCCATTCAATCCAACGTCATCCGCGCCTACGACGTGGTGACCGGCGAAGAATTGGGGTCTGTGGCCCCCTCAGGCGCGGGCTTCTTGAACGGCATGGGAAGCGAAAGCACCGCCGAGGGAGACGTCCTTGTGGTCAGCGACTTTTCTGCTAGCCGACTGCTCAAAGTCGACGTGTCCGACCCCGCCAACATGGTGGCCACGACCTTGGTCTCCAACACGGGAACGACGCCCAATGGCGTCACCATCCAAGACGGGGTGGCTACGGTTGTGAATTGGTACGGGAATGCCGACATCCTTCAAGTGGACCTCGCCACCGGAGAACTGACCACATTGATTGACGGAACCGGACTTAGCAACTGCGATGGCGTCGACTGGGCCAACGGCTCCCTCATCGTGAGCTCGTGGAATCCCCAGCGCATCACGCGGTTCTCGCCCGACCCCGACATGCCCGGCGAGTGGACGGCCGAAACCGTGGTGCAGGGCAGCCCACTCAGCAACCCTGCAGACTTGAGCGTGAACACCACCGGCGACCGCTTTGCCGTGGCTTGCAGCGGCAACAACACGGTCTACTTTGGCGAACTCGAATCCCCTTCAAACCTTCGCCCCATTGCACTTCCCGAAGCAGGCGCCTCCCTTCAAGCCGAGGGCGTCGTGCTGGAAGCCGGTCAGGCCGGGACGTGGACGGTTCGTGGGTTGGACTTGACAGGACGTTTGATGGGAACTACTTCCGAATTGCCTCACGCTGCAGGCGCTGCCACTTGGACGTGGGACCAACTCGGAACTTGGGCTGCCGACGCGGCACTGTTGGACATTCGTTTCACCCCTGTCCAAAACGGTGCCTCCTCTTGGCAAACCACGCTGAAGCGCGCTCCGGTTCGTTGAGGGGTTGCGCAGGGTCTAAAGCGTTTACGCGGGGTCGACGTCGACCTTGACGCGCAATCGTTTCCACCGCGCATCGGCACTGAACTCATCGAGGTCGGCCTGCAACAGCGGGCGGTATTGCGAGGGCGCCAAGCTGCGCTCAAACTTCAAGGTGATCTGACGAATGTGTTGGTCGTTGATGCGGGACAGCGCCGGGGTGTCTGGCCCCAGGACGCGCTCCCCAAAACGTTGTTGCAGACGCGCGGCGAGCACCCCTGCGCCGGCATCCACGCGTTGGGCATCCCCGTGACGCAGGGTCAAGCGCACCATCCGCACGAAGGGCGGGTAGCTGTAGGTTTGGCGTTCCACGAGCTCCCGCCGCACCAAGGCTTCATGGTCGTGGTCCACCACGTGATGGAGCAGCCAATGGTCGGCGCTGAAGGTCTGGATAACAACCTTGCCCCTGGCGCCTTCTCCTGACCGACCTGCGCGGCCTGCGACTTGCGTGAGCATTTGGTAGGCGCGCTCAAACGAGCGGAAATCCGGGAACGTGAGCATGCGGTCGGCCGACATGACACCCACGAGTCCCACGTGCGCGAAGTCGAGGCCTTTGCTGACCATTTGGGTTCCCACAAGGATGTCGTATTCCAAATTGGCAAAAGCCTCCAACAGCTTGGCGTGGGCCGTTTTCTTGCGCGTGGTGTCCAAATCCATGCGGGCCACCCGTGCCGTGGGAAACAATTCCGCGAGCTCTTCTTCGATCCGTTCCGTCCCGAGCCCTTGAGGCTTCAACGCGGTGCTTCCGCAGGAAATGCACTGGCTTGGTGCGGGACGCTCGTGGTATCCGCAATGGTGGCAATGCAGCCCGCCCAAGGTTTTGTGGACCACAAGCGGAATGTCGCAGCGCTCGCAAGACGAGGCGTGGCCGCATTGGGTGCACTGGTACGCGGGCGCGTAGCCACGCCGGTTTTGGAACAGGATGACCTGCCTCCCTTCCTTCATCGTGGCCTCCATCTCGTCGCGCAGCATCTTGCTGAACCCACCGCGCATGCTCCGCTGCTTGTGTTCCTTGCGCAGGTCCGCCACAAAAATCTCAGGAAGCATGGCGCCCCCAAACCGTTCGGTCAGACGGACAACTTGGATTTGACCTTGTTGCCCCAGCCACTGGGTTTCCACCGCGGGTGTGGCGGAGCCCAACACCAGGGGAACGCGCTGACGCACGGCCATCCACAGGGCCACGTCCCGGGCGTGGTATCGCGGCGCCGGATCGTGCTGCTTGAAACTGGGCTCGTGTTCTTCGTCCACGACGACCAGGCCCAATTTGGGCAGCGGAAGCAGCACCGCGGACCGCGCACCCACAATGAGCTGACCGCCCTTGGGATTCAGCACCGTCATCCACGTTTCTGTGCGCTCCCGGTCCGAAAAGCGGCTGTGGTAAACGTGAACGACATCTCCGAAGAACCGACGCAAACGCTCGATCAATTGGGTCGTCAGGGCAATCTCAGGAACCAAGAACAAGACCTGCTGTCCTGCCGCGAGGACCTCGGCAATGAGGTGCGTGTAAATCTCGGTTTTGCCGGACCCCGTGACGCCGTGCAACAGCACCGGCTTCCGTTCGACGAGGCCCGCGTGAATTTCATTGTAAGCTTTTGCCTGGGCGTCGGACAGCACCGGCATCCGCGCGGTGCCCGGCTTGCTCGGACGGGCGGGTTCGCGCTCCTCCACCACCAGGATGCCCCGATCCACCCACTTTTGGACGGTGGAGGCGTCGGTGCGGCTGCGCTTTTGGGCTTGCACCTTGGGAAGCTCCTCTTCTTCAATGACGGTGAGCA
>CAZGQI010000059.1:4253-7506 GCA_964527895.1 uncultured Comamonadaceae bacterium
GACTGTTCGTCCAGCCCAGCCTCCGACACGTTTTCGGCATCGGGGTGAAGCACAATGCGCGTGGTGCTTTCAAGCTTCATGCCTGACGGCAACGCCGCCCCCACCATCTCCCCCAACGAGCACATGTAATGGGTGGCCATCCAGGAGAACATGTCCCGCTGCGAGGTCGTCAACACCGGCGCATCGTCGACCACGGCCTCCACTTCTTTGGCCACATAGCCTTCCGGCGGCGTCTGATGCACTTCCCAAATGACCCCTGTCCATTTCTTGTGGCCGAGGGGCACCACCACACGCGCGCCCACCATGGGCACCTCGTCGTGAGACGAAAACCACTTGTAGGTCAGGGTCTTAGGCAGTGCAAGAGGCACCACCACCTCGACAAAGGTGGGCGATGTGTGGGACGTTGTGGACACGGAGGGGAAAATTAGGACGCAGCGCCCGCAAACCTCGCAGGCATTCGCGTGTTCTTTGAATCATGGCAACGACGATTTCCCCCCTCAAGGTTGGAGACCAAGCTCCTTCCTTCTCCGCTCCGGACCAGAACGGCAACACGCGCACCCTCGAAGAATTCAAGGGGTCCAAGCTGGTGTTGTACTTCTATCCCAAGGACAACACCCCGGGCTGCACGGCCCAGGCGTGCAACTTGAATGACAACCTCGCCACGCTCACCAAGGCGGGCTACAAGGTGTTGGGCGTGAGCAAGGACCCCGCCAAATCTCACCTCAAGTTCATCGACAAGTTTGGGCTTCAGTTCGACTTGTTGTGCGACGAAGAATTGCATGTCCACAACGCCTATGGCGTGTGGGGGCTCAAAAAATTCATGGGGCGCGAATATGACGGTACGCACCGCACCACGTTTGTCATGGATGAACACGGGGTGATTGAACAGGTGATTGCCAAGCCCAAAACCAAGGCGCACGCGGAAGAAATCCTTCAGCCCGAAGGCTGATTCACGTCCGTCGTTCATTGTTTTTTGTCCAACGTGGACAAAACGCCCCTGCCTCCGTAAGTCCTTTACGGAGTCCCTCAAATACCTTCGCTCAAAACCAATAGACATGGCTGTAAACGCAGACAAAATGAAAGCCCTCCAGTTGACGATGGACCGACTGGACAAGACCTACGGCAAGGGCACCGTGATGAAGCTCGGTGACGAAGTCGTGGAAAAGATCGACGCCATCCCCAGCGGAAGCTTGAACCTCGACCTCGCGCTCGGCATAGGCGGCTACCCCAAAGGACGCATCGTGGAAATCTACGGTCCTGAATCTTCGGGAAAGACCACCCTCGCCATTCACGCCATTGCGGAATGTCAAAAGCAAGGGGGCATCTGCGCCATTGTCGATGCCGAACACGCGTTCGACAAGTTCTACGCGGAAAATCTCGGCGTCGACACCGAAAACTTGCTCATTTCTCAGCCCGACAACGGCGAACAGGCCCTCGAAATCGCAGACAACCTGATCCGATCCGGCGCCATCGACTTGCTCGTCATTGACTCGGTCGCAGCTTTGACGCCACGTGCTGAGATTGAAGGCGAAATGTCCGACAGCTCTGTGGGGTTGCAAGCGCGCCTGATGTCCAAGGCCCTGCGCAAACTGACGGGGACCATCAGCAAGACAGGATGCTGCTGCATCTTCATCAACCAGCTTCGCGAGAAGATTGGCGTGATGTTCGGCAACCCTGAAACCACAACGGGTGGAAATGCACTGAAGTTCTACTCCTCGGTGCGCCTCGACATCCGCCGCTCCACCCAAATCAAGGACGGCGACGCCGTTCAAGGAAACCGCACCAAGGTCAAGGTGGTCAAGAACAAGGTCGCCCCTCCCTTCCGTCGTGCCGAATTCGACATCATGTACGGCGCCGGCGTGTCCAAGACAGGCGAAGTCATCGACCTCGGCGTGGATCAGGGCATCATCAAAAAGAGCGGTTCCTGGTTCTCGTACGGTGACACCAAGCTCGGTCAAGGTCGCGATGCGGTCAAGACCCTCCTTGCGGACAACCCCGAGTTGATGGAAGAACTCGAAAACAAAATCAAGGAAGCCATCCGGCCCACCCAAGTTGAAGAGGTGATGCCAGAGGAAGCACTTGCATGACCTTCCGCATGTGGAAACAACACATCCAAAGCGGGGTGGCCTTCGGCTGCCTCGCTTTGGCATTTGTGGGCTGCAACGATTCGCAGCCCCCTGCCGAGGACGTCCAGGTCGCTGCACTGGACAGCGCCCAATTCTGGAGTGACCACATCGTCGTCGACCCCACCGATCCAGCACGGTATGTCGACCGTGCTGCCTGGCACTTGCGCCATGGTCGCGTCACGGAAGGTCTGTTGGACCTCAACCTCGCGTTGGAGGCAGACTCCACCCACGCTCCGGCGTGGTCAGCCAAGGCCGATGCGCTCTACTTGACGCAGGCGTTTGAGCCCTGCATCGAACATCTGGACGCATGCCTCGAAACGGCGCCAGACCACATTCCATGCCTGCTGAGAAGGGCGGAGATGCACATTCACTTGCGGCAATACCCCGAAGCCTTTGATCGCCTAAACACCGTGCTTCGCAATGCACCCCTCAACCACGAGGCCTATTGGATGAAGGGCATGATTTACCGGGACCAAGGCAACGCAGAAAACGCCAGGAGTTCCTTCCAGACAGCCGTCGAGGTCAACCCCAACTTCTTTGATGGATACATCGCGTTGGGTCTGGCATACGCCGCAGATATGGACACACTCGCTTTGGACTTCTTCGAAACGGCCAAGGAATTGCGTCCCCAAAGCGTGGAGGCACGCTACAACCTCGCCTACTGTCTCCAGGAACACAAGCCCACCAACCGCCGGTTCTTGGATCGGGCGCGCAAGGAATACCGCGAAATTCTGGAGATCGACCCGTCCAATGCGGCGTCTGCCTTCAACCAAGGCTACATTTTCTTGGAGTACCTGCAGTCGTATGACAGCGCTGCACACCACTTTTCCAAAGCCATTGAGGCGCTGCCTTACTACCACCAGGCCTTTTTCAACCGCGGCTTGGCCTTCGAGAGCTTGGGCGAAGTGGAACAGGCTGAATTGGATTACCGAGAAGCTTTGCGCTTCAAGCCGGACTACACGGCAGCGGCGATTGCGCTGGAGCGCGTTTTGAATCGCTGAGTCCACAACTTCCAGACATGAAAAAGGGCGGCCCGTTTGGACCGCCCTTCTCGTTCACCCACCACAGGTGATGAAGTCTTATTTTTTGATTTGATCCACCACGGCCTTGAAGGCGTCGGGGTGGTT
>CAZGQI010000060.1:0-7426 GCA_964527895.1 uncultured Comamonadaceae bacterium
GTTCTCCTTCGTTAAGGGGGGGCAAAGATAGACAGATTTTTTCTCAGACAAACTTCCCTGGCTTTTTTGTGCTCACCGACCGGAAATGTACCTCACGCCAATGTGAATTACTTTTGGAGTCCACGTTCATCCAATCAAGGATGTTTAAGCCCCTCACGATGTCCAAAAATCATTCAACCTTAGCTTTTCTGGTCCTGATGACCTTTGGGCTGAGTCACATGTGCCTTGCTCAATCTGAGTTGAGAGACACAGGTGTATCTTCAGTTGCCTTGTTCTACGGTGTAAATGAGCAGGATGTACTCCAAAATGAAACATGGGCAGCAGAAGCTTACATGGTTGGCAAAGGACTCCGTGTGATCGAAAAACCCGGCAAAACGGTGCCCGCAAGCCAATACCTTCCAGGCAGTCCTGAGGTGTCACTCGAGTCCCGGATTTTGCAATCAAAGTTTCGTCCTGTCTCTGGTCAATTCACTTGGTTGCAGACGGCAGAGGGATGGTATGTCGTTCTGCCCTCCAAAGAGCGATTCGACGTGTTGTTTGAACGCACCAACCCCCCCAAGCAATGAAGAGGTTCTATGCCCCCCAGATGGTCGCCTTTTGTGCGGCATGGATTGCAGTTTCTGCAGCTTCCAGCCAGATTTTGATCAGCGACGGAATTGATGAAAACGGTCAAAACAACCCCATCGAGGCTTGTTCAGGTGTATTGTACGACACGGGCGGTGCAGGTGGGCCGGGATATGGACCGGCAGAAGATTTCACGCTGACGTTGTGCTCAGGAGATGGGTCAAGCGTTTTTCTAGAGTGGAACAATTTTGATTTGGATGCGGCTTCCTTCATGACCATCTATGATGGAGACAGCAATGCGGCGGACATTTTGGCCTTCAGTGGGGCAGGCTCATTTGAAGGACAAACCATCATTGCCTCAGCGGATAACCCTTCGGGCTGTTTGACCATTCAATTCATTTCGAGTGCAAATCTCGACGCGGGGGGTAACTTTTCCGCCACCATCGGGTGCGGATCCCCATGCAACGCCCCCATTCCCGTGGTCAATCAAAACAATCCAAGTCCATTGTACGTGTGCCCGGGTGATGTTGTGTCGTTTAGTGGTGTGGGGTCGGTCGCGCCGGATGGCTCCATTGCCAGCTACATGTGGGATTTCAATGCCGATGGCACGATTGATTTTGAAGACGATTTGTCGAATGCGGAATGGACGTTTGATGAACCGGGGATTGAGCTTGTTCAGCTTTCGCTCGTGGACGAATTCGGCTGCGAGAGCATCCAACCGACCAACTACTTTGTGTATGTCAGCACCGATCCCGTGTGGAATTCCAGCGTTGTAGAGACAGCCTGTACTGGCGAGGCAGTGGACTTGAACATCGCGATTGAAGGAGTGTCCTATACGTTGGAGCCGGGGAATGACTTTGGTGAGGCCATTTCTCTTCCGGATTCAGTCGGGAGTTGTTTTTACAGCGAAATCAACATCAACTCTTTCTTGCCTGGTGCTGTCTTGCTGGACGCGGCGGATGGGATCGAGAATTTTCTGGTCAACATGGAGCACTCTTGGCTCGGAGATTTGGACATTTCCTTTATTTGTCCCAACGGCCAATCCATGCAAGTGACCTCTTACCCAGGTCCAGGAACCAGTTTGGGTGTACCCGTTGCCGGAGACAATCCTGATGAGGCGGGAACCGGATGGGACTATTACTGGGCGGCCGATGCAGCCTTCGGGACGTGGGCAGATGAGCCGGCAGGTCCTGGTGGTTCGTTGCCTTCGGGGACCTACACTTCAGAAACGCCCTGGAGTCAACTTGACGGATGTCCGCTCAACGGAATTTGGCAATTGGAAATTTGCGATCTGTGGGCAATAGACAACGGATTTGTCTTTGAGTGGGGGATTGACTTTGCCGACACATTGTATCCCGTGACCCAGTCGTTCACACCCCAGTTTGGTTTGTTGTGTGACAGCACGTCTTGGGAGCCCTCCAGCAACACCGACGACGTGCTCGCGGGCGCGTGGAATTGTGCAGATGTGACAGTCACCAATTTGTCCGCGGGCACGCAGACGTACACGGCAACGGCGGTCAACAATTTTGGGTGCGAATATTCCCAAGCGTTTGACGTGGAGTACGTCGAATTCACTCCCTACATCGCGTCCTCGGCGGACATTTTCTGTGGCGGTCAAGCCGTGGAATTGGAGGTCCTTCTGAGCAACGAAGTTGACGGGGATTTGACTGTCACGTGGAACGACAGCCCCTACTTGAGTGACACGACCGGCAGCGTGGTGGTTGTCACGGGCATGGAACAGCCGCAAACGTTCCAAGCCACCATTGGTCAAGTGTTTGACGATTATCCCGGCTTGTTGTGCGAAGCAACAGCCATGGTGACGATTGGAACTTGTGAAATCACCATCCCCAACGTCGTCAGTCCCTATGCATCGAGCGGTGACAACGACGATTTCCGAATTCCAGGGATCCAGTCTTATCCCAATGTGGAATTGACCATCCTCAACCGTTGGGGGAATGTGGTCTTTGAAAGCGACGATTTTGGGGTGCAACCGTTCTGGGATTGCGCAGCTGACAACGCCTCCTCAGGGGTGTATTTCTACGTGCTGAAAATTCCCGTGGAAGAGGGGCCTTTGGTGGTGACAGACATCAACGGGGAGCGACAGCAATACGATGGAGAGGGACCGTTTGTATTTGAGGGCACCTTCCACATTGTGGACTGACAGGCGTGGCTGGTGAGGCGCACCCCATCGACCTCCTGACAACCTGGACGGAGGCGCTTCTGGCGGAGCGTGAAGACGATCGCACGCGCCTTGCAGAGTTGCTTTCGGGCTCGTCTTTGAAGGTCCGGCGCGCGGAAGGGCTGACGTGGTCACCGGTGGAGGTGACGGAAGCATCTTATGCATTTGGTGGGGCCAAATGGAGTTTGGCTTGCAAAGAAGGAGGGGGATTGCCCGGCATCTTTCGCGTGGGCAGTGCCGTACTTCTCACCCCAATTGGTGACCCCAAGGACGTGGCTGAATGGGGCACGTGGCCCGCACGGGTCATGAAAATGCGGGGCATGGAGATGGAGGTGGTACTGGAAGGCGACGGCCCCGAGGGCGTGGCCATTCAGCACCTTTCTTGGACGGTGGACGCCCGTGCCGACGAGCGGAGTTACAAAGCCATGGCCCATGCGCTCAGCCATTGGGTCAACGTTGAAGACGAATCTTTGAAGGCGTTTCGCAATGCTGCACTGGCAGTGTCTGAATGGCCCCAAGATCCTCATCCGGACGACGCCATTGTAGCGGACTCTGAGGGATTGAATGCCCAACAACAGAACGCGGCGGATGCGGTCTGGTCCCGGGCGCCCTTGACCTTGTTGCATGGTCCTCCAGGGACTGGCAAGACCAAGACCTTGGTGACGTCGGTGTCGGGCCTTGTGGCGGGAGGCGAGAAAATCTTGGCGTCAGCGCCGTCCAACATGGCGGTCGACGTGTTGGTGGAGCGTCTCGGGGCTGCAGGTTTGAACGTGGTTCGCGTGGGGCACCCGATGCGGGTCAGTGAACACGTGCTCGAACGCACGTTGGACGCCCAAGTGCAGCGGCAACCGGAATTTGGGCGTGTGGTCAAGACGCGGCAGGAAGCCGAACAAAGGCAGCGCGAGGCCGACCGATACGTGCGGAACTTTGGGTCAGAGCAGCGCGAGGCACGTCGGGCCGCACGTGCTGAGGCGCGGGCGCTGCGGAAAGAGGCGGAAGAGCTGGAAGCCTATTTGTCGGAGAAGGTCATTCGGGAGGCAGATGTGGTGTGTGCCACGCTGGTGGGGTGTGACGATCGCCGGCTGCGTGGGATGAAGTTTGACTTGGCGGTGGTGGACGAGGCGGCCCAAGCCCTTCCGCCGGCCACCCTCATTCCCATGAGACGCGCCTCGCGGCTGGTGTTGTGTGGCGACCCCTGTCAGCTTCCGCCCACAGTGAAGAGTCAAGGAGGGCGAGTGTTGGAGAAGACGATGTTGGAGCGCCTGATCGACGCGCATCCCGAGCGCACGACGATGCTGGAAGTACAGCACCGCATGCACGAGGCCATCATGTCGGCAGGAAATGCCCATTTCTATGACGGCCGTTTGACAGCCCATGACACAGTGGCGCACGCCACGCTAGAAGGCTTGCGTCCATGGCTGTGGGTCGACACGGCAGGATGTGGCTTCGACGAGCTTCGTTCAGAGGAAGGAGGCAGCGTGTCCAACCAGGAGGAGGCGGCCTTTGCGCTGGATCGTGCAGCTGAGTGGTTGCAGAATCATCCCGCCATGACCTTGGGCATCGTCGCCCCCTACGCGGCGCAAGTGGAGTTGCTCCGCGACCTGTGGCATCAGCGGATGGTGGCTGGCGAAGTCCCCGCCCGCGCGAAAGTCACCATCCACACGGTCGACGGTTTCCAAGGGCAGGAGCGGGATGGCATGATTGTGTCCATGACGCGCAGCAACGACCGCGGAGAGGTAGGCTTCTTGCAAGAAAGCCGACGCATTCACGTCGCCCAAACCCGTGCCAAGCACGCGTGCATGCTCGTGGGAGACAGCGCGACGCTTAGCTCAGACCCGTATTTGGGGTGGCTCTTGGAACACGCGCAAGGCATGGACGCCTACGACAGTGCGTGGAGTTGGATATGTTGAGTTAGACCGCGTCGGCTTCGAAAGGGGCTTCTTCGGTGTCCATGTCGGCACCGACGGGCGCTTGACCGGCGTCTTTGGGTTGCTCTTGGCCGTCAACCACTTGCCATTCGTCTTGCGGGAAGACTTCGATGATTTTTTGGAAGGCAATGGAGGGGATGACGTAGCCCACACCCAGTTGGTTCATGTGTTGCGAGACCTTGTCGTACGCGTCGCGAACGTCTGTGGCGCTCAGCAAAATGTGCTGGTTGCTTTCCTTCTCGGTGCCCCTGTCGGCATCGAAGGTGGTCATGGCGATTTTGACCCGAAACCACTTGTCGCATTCGGGGTAGCGAATGACCTCGATGAGGTTGGTTTTGGTCAGCTGTGTGATCTCAAACGGACGGATGCCTTCGTACTCGCAAATCTGCGTCATCCGCGTCTCTGCCTCGGTATACGTGTAGGCGTCGAGCACAAACTGTTCCACCTTCTTGACTTCCGCGCCTTCGCTGTCCAAGGAGCGTGAGCTGACCTTGCAATTGAACCAATGTTTGACCATGACGCGAAGCTACGTGGGGGGCGAAACGCTGTTCACCATGACGATGTGAAAATTGCTCACAGGTCATGCACATTTGGCGCTTGCGGACGATGTAGTTTGGTCGTCATGCAACTCCCGGAGGATACGTACATGCACAAAGGACAGCGGCGCAAGCTGCTGGAGGAACTTCGGACGATGGGCATCCGCGACGAAGCGGTGCTCGACGCCATGGACCGGGTTCCGAGGCACTACTTCTTGGACAGCGCGTTTTCTCAGTTCGCCTACAGCAACAAGGCGTTTCCCATTGCCGCAGGCCAAACCATCAGCCAGCCCCACACCGTCGCCAAACAGAGCGAGTTGCTCGGGGCCGCTCCCGGATCCAATGTGCTGGAGATTGGCACAGGCAGCGGGTACCAGTGCGCGGTGTTGTGCGCGCTGGGATTGAAGGTGCACAGCATCGAACGCCAGAAGGCGCTGTTCGACACGGCGGGTCCGTTGTTGAAGGCCATGGGGTGGAAGCCCTCGCTGTACTACGGCGATGGCTACAAGGGCAAGCCGGTCTTTGCGCCGTTCGACGGCATCATCATCACATGCGGTGCCCCTGACGTGCCCCAAGCGCTGCTTGGCCAGCTCAAAGTGGGAGGACGCATGGTCATCCCAGTGGGCGACGGCGACACCCAGCGCATGTGGACCATTGACCGCATCAGCGAGCGCGAGTTCACCAAGAAAGACCACGGGTACGCGGCTTTTGTGCCCATGCTTGAAGCGCGGGCACGCGACTAAACGGAGACCATTCTGAGATCAGAAGAGGTCGTCCACAGGACCCAGCCCTTCCCGAAGGACCTCGGGCTCTGATCCCGTGCAATCCAAGACGGTCGACGCTTCCAAGTTGCCCATGCCTCCATCCACGACCAAGTCGACGAGGTGGCTGTACCGCTCCAAGATCAACTCGGGGTCGGTCGTGTATTCCCGCATGGCATCCTCGTCGTGCACACTGCTCACGATGAGTGGACTTCCCAGCTCGCGCAGAACATGCTGGGCGACGGGATGGTCGGGCACGCGGATGCCGATGGTCTTCTTCTTGCCCTTGTACAGTTTGGGCACTTCGCCGCTGGCAGGCAACACAAAGGTGTATGGACCTGGCAACGCCCGCTTCATCATTTTGAAGAGCGGGTTGCTGATGTGGGTTGCGTACCGACTCAGGTCGCTCAAATCCGCACAGAGCAGGGAGAATTGTGCCTTTTCTGGCTTGACACCCTTGGCGCGTGCGAGCCGGTCAAACCCTTTGGGGCTGCCCAACTTGGCGGCAAAGCTGTACACCGTGTCTGTGGGGCAGACAATGAGTCCGTTGTTGTCCAACGCCCGGACCACTTCCTGGACCTTTCGCGGGTCCGGGTTGTCGTCGTGCAGTTTGACCAAATGGGCCATGAAGGTTTCTCGAGGCAGATGCTCGAATCAACCGTTGGACTTGGCGTGGTCCGCGAGGAACTTGGCCAAACCAATGTCCGTCAAGGGGTGCTTCATCAAGCCCTCGATGGCGCTCAATGGACCGGTCATCACATCGGCACCAAGCTTGGCGCACTCGATGACGTGCATGGGGCCGCGCACGCTGGCTGCGAGGATCTCCGTTCCAAAGTCGTAGTTGTCGAAGATGTTGCGGATGTCCTCGATGAGGTCCATGCCGTCGGAACTGATGTCGTCGAGGCGCCCGATGAATGGGCTGACGTAGGATGCGCCTGCCTTGGCCGCGATCAACGCCTGGCCTGGAGAGAAAATCAACGTGCAGTTGGTGCGGATGCCGTTTTCAGTGAAGTGGCTGATGGCCTTGATGCCTTCGGGAATCATGGGCACCTTGACCACGATGTTCTCGTGAAGGGCAGCGAGGGCTTCGCCTTCACGCACCATGCCTTCGAAGTCGGTGGAAATCACCTCCGCACTCACGTCGCCGTCCACAATCTCGCAGATGGCCTTGTAATGTGCTTTCACCGCGTCGTCGCCCGCAATGCCTTCTTTCGCCATGAGCGAAGGGTTGGTGGTCACACCGTCCAAAATGCCCAGCGCTTGGGCTTCACGGATTTGGTCGAGGTTGGCGGTGTCGATGAAAAACTTCATGGCGGGGAGGTTTGAGAATTGTGCGGCAAAAGTAGGCAGGCGAATGTGGATTTGAAGGGGAGGGCAGGGGAGAGTTGTCACCGCGCTGTCCACAGCGTATCTTGAGTGCATGACGTCCGAGGAAAAGGCCCAAATCCAAGCCCGCGC
>CAZGQI010000061.1:0-7081 GCA_964527895.1 uncultured Comamonadaceae bacterium
GTGGAGATGATCACCGGCGCCAACGGCAAGACCAACGCCGCGTTCCCCGAACGCGAGTGGGTCCGGAAGGCTGACGTGAAGCAGCGCATTGCCGAATACGAGCAATTTGTGGCCGCTGCGGACACCGACAAGAAGAAAGACGCGTTTGGCAAAGTGCTGGACGGATGGCGCGAGAAGCTCACCTCCATTGAATTGTTGGGGGGTGACTACAAGCAGCTTCCGTCGTCGGCGCTGATCTCCATGCAGAACGACAACAACACCACGTACAACACCTACCTGCAGGTTCAGAACGAGCTTCAGTCTGCGGTGAACGAGTTGCGCGACGAATTGGCGTTGGAGAAGTTTGGCATGTTGTACAGCCAAATGGAGGACATCTACGACCGCAACAAGGAGGACTCCAAGACGCTCGAGAAAATCACCGCCGTTCGTGCTGTGTACCCGCAACGGATTTCCGAAGCGGAGCCACGCGACGCAAGCGCCAACTACTACTGACATGGGAAAGTTTCGCAAAGGAGGCAAGCGTGAAATGGGGGCCATCTCGACGGCATCCCTTCCGGACATTGTGTTCATGTTGCTCTTCTTCTTCATGGTCGCAACGGTGTTGCGGACCGAAGAGGAGAAGGTGCGTGTGATTCGTCCTGAAGCTTCCGAGCTCTACAAGATTGAGAAGAAGCACTTGATTCGTTACGTCAACATTGGTCCTCCCATGGACAAGCGTTACGGCACGGAGCCCGTGGTTCAATTGAACGATCAATTCTCCAACTCTGCGGTGATCCAGGAATGGATTGCCAAGGAGCGCACGACCCTTGCGGAAGCGGAGCAAAGCAAGATGTGGGTGTCCCTCAAGGTGGACCAAGACACCAAGATGGGTGTGGTCACCGAGGTGAAGCAGGAGCTTCGCAAGGCCTCGGCCTTGAAGGTGCTGTACTCGGCCTCGAGCCGTCAGCGCACGGGAAGCGAGCAGTAAATCACTCGAAAAATGCATTGAAAAGCCTCGGCCTGTGCCGGGGCTTTTTTGTGGCCGCCTGCGCGGTGGATAAAGGTGGTCGGGGAACGGACAGGCTGCTGACTGGCCAGCGGTCAATGCCGTCCCAAAATCTTGTCGGCCAACACCGTGCTCAGCTTCACGTAACTTTCCACGGTCCAGCCGGCCACGTGGGGGCTCAGCAACACGCGGGGATGGGCGAGGAGCTGTTCGAAGGCCGCCCGCATTTCTTCGTCTGCGAGACCGTCCAGCGCCTCGAGCGAACGTCCTTCAAATTCCAACACGTCCAAGCACGCCTCCGTCACGCGCCCATCGTCGAGCGCGGAGAGCAAGGCCTTGGTTTGGACAATGGGGCCTCGGGCGGTGTTGAGAAGGAGAATGGGGTTCTCAAACTGGCCAAGCCACGCGTCGTCCACCATGCCCTTGGTTTCTGCCGTCCACGGGAGGTGAAGGCTCACCACGTCCACTTGTTGACAGAATGCATCCCAACCGATGGGCTCGACGTGGGGGAGTGGGCGCGACGTGGTCGGCTGTTCTCCCCAGCCTTCCTTGTATTTGTCGTACGCCAAAACGCGACATCCAAATCCGGCGAGGCGCTCGGCAAAGGCGCTGCCCATGTGGCCATATCCCACGATGCCGACCGTCATGGACTTGAGTTCTCGGCCGCGGTGGGCTTCGCGCAGCCATTGGTGTTGCCGAATGGAGGCATCTCCGCTGGGCAATTTGTGCAAGATGCCCAGCAGCATGCCGACACAGTGTTCGCCGACCGCGTCGCGGTTCCCCTCGGGGCTGCTGTGCACGGCGATGCCGAGTGTTGCGGCCGTGGCCAAATCGATGTTTTCGAGACCTGATCCGCTGCGTGCAATCCATTGAAGGTCAGGGAGGGCCTGAAGCACTTCTGCATCGAGGCGGATTCGGCTTCTCAGGACCAGCCCATGCACGGGACCGAGATCGCCGGCAACGAGGTCTTCGCGCGAGACGCCTGTGCCGTCATGACACACCATGCCGGACGCGTCGAGGGCCTCCCACAGGGACTCGTGCACCACATCCAAAAACCAAACGTGCAATGATTCCTTCACGGTTACGCCATGAGGGTCGCGACGAGCGAACCGATGCTGAAGTAAATGATCAGCCCCATGATGTCATTTGCCGTGGTGATGAAGGGACCCGTGGCGAGTGCGGGGTCAATGTTGCGCTTGTCCAACATGAGTGGCACAAAGGCCCCAAACAAGGCGGCAAACACGATGACGCAAAGCAGGGAGGCCGACACCGTGGTGCTCAACATCCATCCAAACCCAAGCAAGAGGCTGGTCAAGAAAATGACGGCAGAACAAATCAACCCGTTCACCAGGCCGACGCTCAATTCTTTGAGAAGTCGGGAGACCAGGTTGCCCATGTTGACGTTGGCCGAGGCCAATCCCTGTACCACAATGGCCGAGGATTGCACGCCGACGTTGCCACCCATGGCCGCAATGAGCGGGATGAACAAGGCGAGTTCGGGGTTGCTTTCGATGTCGAAGGCCCCAATGACGTAGGCGCCGCCGACACCTCCGCCCAAGCCAATGAGCAGCCAAGGCAAACGTGCCCGCGTGAGTGCCCAAACGCTGTCCTTGCCTTCGACGTCTTCCGAGATTCCGGACGCCAATTGGTAGTCGCGCTCAGCATCCTCAATCAACACGTCGACGGCATCGTCAATGGTGATGCGGCCGAGCAACATGCCTTCGTCGTCGATGACGGGCAGGGCGACGAGGTCGTAGCGCTCCATCAGTTTGACCACAACTTCTTCACTCTCGTTGGGGCCGACCGTCACCAAGTCGTCGTCGTCTTTCAAGTCCTTCAAAATGGACCGTGCGGAAGACGCGTTCAGCAGGAGGCTCTTGAGGGACAAACGCCCATTCAGTCGACCTCGGTCGTCCACCATGTAGATGGTGTAGATGTTCTCGACGTCGGAGGCTTGTGCGCGGATTTCTCGGATGGCCCGCGCCACGGTCCAGTCTTCTTCGACCTTGACCATTTCCACGGCCATCAGGGCACCTGCGGTGCCTTCTTCGTAGCTCAGCAATTCGAGGACCTCAGACGCCGATTCGACGTCGTCGACCATGCGCATGGCTTCCTCGACCTTGGCCTCTGGGAGGTCGGCCAAGGCGTCTGCAGCATCGTCGGAATCCAATCCCTCGATGACGTCCTCGGCAATCTCCTTGGAGCTCAGCGAGGTGAGCAGCTCTTCACGTACGTCTTCCTCGAGCTCGGCGATGACCTCGGACTTGAAGTCGGAGTCCAGCAAGCGGTAGAGGTACAAGGTCTCCTCGCGCTTGAGTGCGTCGAAAATGTCGGCCACGTCCTTCGGGTGGAGCTCGCCAATGGTGGCGGCGAGTTCCACGTCTCGTCCCGCTTCAATTTGGGTTCGAAGCGCGTCGAGGAAGTCTTTGGTCAACTCGAGCATGGCGCAAAGGTACGGGCCGACCCGGGATGTGGGACTCAGGAGGACCGCTTGGCCCGGAAGAAGTTGGTGAGCAAGGCCGCGGCCTCGTCTGCAAGAAGCCCGCCCTGGCAAGTGGTTTTGGGGTGGAGCATGGTCAGTGGTCCGTCAAATTTGGAATGCCCTCGCTTGTCGTCCTTGGCGCCGTATACCACCCTTCCAATGCGGGTCCAAAACGCGGCGCCTGCGCACATCGGGCAGGGTTCAAGGGTGACGTAGAGCGTGCATTTGTCCAGGAACTTGCCGCCCAAGTACTCGGAGGCAGAGGTGAAGGCCTGCATTTCGGCGTGGGCGGTGAAATCCCTCAACTGCTCGCACAAATTGTGGGCGCGGGCAATGACTTGACCGTGGGCCACAATGACCGCACCCACGGGAACTTCGTCGAGTTCTGCGGCGCGCTCGGCTTCTTGAAGTGCCAAGCGCATGAACCGCACGTCGTCGTCGGAGAAGGGGGTAGAATCGGTCATCCGACGAATTTAGGCAGGTTGGGCTGCTGCTTCGTGCAGCCACGTTGAAAGGTGTCCAAAGGCGCGAACATTGGGCTCCAATGCGGGCAAGTTTCCGGTCGCATGCTCGGGCAGCTCACCCGCCTCCAGTTGCCGTTGGGTCAAACACACAAACCCAAACCGTTCCGACCAGAGCTTGCCCAGCAGGGCCTGCTCCGGTTGTCCCGGCGTGGGGACGAGGATGGCGCGGGCCCCGAGGGCGGCGAGGTCCAGCTGCGAGCTGTAGCCGCTCCGGCACACGACGGTCCCAGCGCTTTGCAGCGCGGAGGCCAGCTCGGCATCCGTGGGGTCGCACCATGTCGTGATGTGACTGTCTTGGCGCGTCCCTCCGCCGGGCTGGCCCGCAATGATCAAGCAAGGCCCCTCGGCATCGGCCATCCAAGTGCGCAGGGCCGCTTCCATCAGCGATCGATGCGGCTCCACGCCGCTGACCATGCCCACCTTGGCCCATGTTGGGGATGGGTGGGGTTGCTTGTGCTTGGCGAGCCGGCTCAAGACGCCGATGTATTGTGTGCGGGGGTGGACCTGCGCGTCGGCAAGGGCGCCACTCAACGACGTTTCGCCCGGCGCCAAGTCGGGAACCCAAACCTCATCAAACGCCTGTGTCCAACGCTGAACGACGGTGCGGGCCGGGCCTTCCAGAAATTTTGGCGTGGGGATTTGCAGTTGATGCGACATCAGCACGGAGGGCACCCCGGGGACTGCGCATCCGTAGCAATTGTCGGAAAGGATGGCGTCGAGGTGCAGGGTTTGGACCATGTGTTGGGCCCAGGTGCGTTCTCGCTCGACATAGGCCACAAAGGCGGGCATCTGCCGCGCGATGCGCCAAAAGTTGCCTCGCTTGGCGTACTTGATGTCCGGTCCGGGCTTGACGTGGAATGTGAGGTGGGGTTGGTCCAGCTCTTCCGCCCGGGACTTCAACCAGGCCAATGCTGTGCCTTTGGACGCCACGTGCACATGCCAGCCCTCCCCGAGGGCGTGCTCGATGAGCGGCCACGTGCGCGTGGCGTGCCCCATGCCCCAATCGAGCACGGTCACGAGGAGTTGGGGTCGACTTGGGCGCGTCATCGGGGATGAAGTTCCTAATTTCGCAGCAATTCAGCGACCATGGGCAAAGGCAAACTTTGGAAATGGGAGGAGAACGCCGAGATGGACAACGTCTTTGAGCCGGACCTCCAAGAGGCAGTCAAAGGGGCGGACCATCCGTACCGTGGAAAGTGGCATGCAGAAGTGTTTGGCAACAACAATCCCATCACGCTGGAATTGGGCTGCGGCAAGGGTGAATACACGGTGGGATTGGCCCGCAAATGGCCCAACCGAAATTTCGTCGGCGTGGACATCAAAGGGCATCGCTTTTGGCGAGGGGCCAAAACTGCCAACCAAGACGGATTGAGCAACGTGGCGTTTTTGAGAACGCGCATCGAGTTCATTGACCAGTTCTTTGGGCCGGGCGAGGTGGCGGACATTTGGCTCACCTTCAGCGACCCGCAACCCAAGGACGAGAAGGGCACCAAGCGCATCACTTCCGGGAAGTTCATCGAGCGCTACCGCAAGTTTTTGGCGCCAGGAGGCTCGGTGAAAGTCAAATCGGACAGCAAGCTGCTCTACGCCTTGTCCAAGGAGGACTACCAGACGGCTGGGTATCCGTTCTTGCACGATTCGGACGACGTCTACGGGGGCTTCCTGGACACCATAGACGCCGACCTGCGCGAAGCGCTGGAGATCAAGACGTACTACGAGCAGCGCTGGTTGGAAGAAGGCAAGAACATCCACTTTATGGAAATCGTTCCTCCGGCGTTGTGAAGGACACCCACGACGACCGTTCGTTTGAGCAAGACGTGTACGACGTGGTGCGCGCCATCCCCGAAGGCCGTGTGACATCGTATGGCGCGATTGCCAAGGTTTTGGGTGCTGCCCGCGCGAGCCGTCGGGTGGGGTGGGTGCTCAACAAAAGTTTTGGGGCCGAGCCGCCCGTGCCTGCGCATCGCGTGGTGAACCGCCTTGGCATGCTGACCGGTGCCATCCACTTTCCCGCCGACCAACCCATGGCCGCGCAGCTTCAGGCCGAAGGCTTGGTGATTGAGAACGACACGGTGGTGGACTTTGAGACGCGATTTTGGGACCCCATGCCCGAACTTTGAACCCGATGAGCAACTGGACAAACGACGCGATCCTCGACGCCCTTCGCGGGGTGGTGGAACCGGAATTGGGCAAGGACATTGTCGCCTTGGAATTGGTGGAGCTGTCTGGCGAAGCCGGCGCACATGGTGGAGGATTGACGCTTCAGGTGAAATCCAGCAACCCGGCCATGCATGCACGCAAACGCATGCAAGAGGCGGTGGAGTTTGCGCTGGAGCGCGCCTTTGGCAAACCGGTGGAGTGCAAGGTGGAGGTGGTGCCCCTCAAGAAGGAGGAACGGACGCTCGAGACCCGCAAGGTCCTTCCTGGCGTTCAGCATGTGATTGCGGTGGCCTCCGGCAAGGGCGGCGTGGGCAAGAGCACGGTGTCGTCCAACCTCGCCGTCGCACTCGCCCAACTTGGCTACAAGGTGGGGCTCGTCGACGCCGACATTCACGGGCCAAGCGTGCCGACCATGTTTGACGTGGCCCACGAAAAACCCCAACCTGTGGAGGTCGACGGCAAGACCAAGATTGAGCCCATCGAGCAGTATGGCGTCAAGGTCCTGTCCATTGGGTTTTTCGCGGATCAGGACCAAGCGATTGTGTGGCGTGGCCCGATGGCCAGCCGCGCGCTGAACCAGCTGTTTACAGACGCCAATTGGGGCGCCCTCGATTTCATGATCGTGGACCTGCCTCCGGGAACGGGGGACATTCACCTGTCGCTGGTTCAGCAGATCCCGCTGTCCGGGGCTGTCATTGTGAGCACGCCGCAGGACGTGGCCCTCGCCGACGCACGGAAAGGCGTCGGCATGTTCCGCCTCGAAGAACTGAAAGTCCCGGTGCTGGGCATGGTCGAGAACATGGCCTACTTCGTGCCGGACGACATGCCGGACAAGAAGTACCACATCTTTGGGCGGGACGGCGTCAAACGCTTGGCGGACAGCCTCGATGCGCCTTTCCTCGGAGAACTGCCCCTCCTCCAAACCATCCG
>CAZGQI010000062.1:0-7010 GCA_964527895.1 uncultured Comamonadaceae bacterium
TCGGCTTCGACGTCGACCTCGGCCCGCTGTTCAGCACGCCCGCCGAAGTGGCGCGTCAGGCCGTCGAAAACGACGTCCACGTGGTCGGCGTCAGCACGCTCGCGGCCGGCCACCTCACTCTCGTCCCAGGCCTCCTCGAAGCCCTTCGCGAGGCCGGCCGCCCCGACATCCTCGTCGTGGCCGGCGGGGTGATTCCACCGGGTGACCATGAGGCGCTGTACAACCACGGCGTGGTCGGCGTGTTTGGTCCAGGCACACCCATCACGACGAGTGCCAATGACATCCTCGACTTGTTGCTCGAGGCCTATACAACATGAGTCGTTGCTGGCGGGATTTGGTTTTGGCTTGAGAAGCAACGATATTGGGTTCAAACGCGTTTTTTTTGACGTTGAATCAACCATTCGTACTCACCAAACACCCTACCATGAGTCATTTTTCTCTGTTCACGGCCCTGGTTGTGAGCTTGTCTTGCGCCACGAGTTGGGGGCAAAAGACCATTCAAAATCCCCCCGCAGGCACTGCAGTGCCAGGCGAGGTCATTGTCAAATTGGACAATCGTTTTCAGCCAGAGGCCATCACGGACAAAGGCATTTTCTACCATGGCATTCCCGCGGACTTGCAATTGAAGGAAACTTTGAGTGCGCTTTCAGGCATTTATCTGTTCAGCTACGACGATGTGGCGATGAATGAGGACATGATGCTGCGCACATTGAACGGCTTGCCGTTTGTGGAGGCGGCACAGTTGAACCACTACGTGGAAGAGCGTGCCACGCCCAACGATCCGCAGTTTGGTTCGCAATGGCACCACATCGATGCCTCGGACAACGACATCGATTCTGACCTTGCGTGGGACATCACCACAGGCGGAGCCACGGCCAACGGAGACCGGATTGTGGTCGCCGTTCTTGAGGGAGGTGGTTCCAACTACAACCACGTGGACCTCATTGACAACCATTGGGTCAACTCCGCGGAGACACCCGGGAACGGCATCGACGACGACGGAAACGGGTTTGTCGACGACTACAACGGTTGGAATGCAGGGAGCAACAACGACGCGATTGCGGCGGGTGGTCACGGGACATCTGTGAGTGGGATGATTGGCGCTACGGGCAACAACGGCAATGGCGGTGCAGGTGTGAATTGGGATGTAGAAATCATGCAAGTTGACATGGGAGGTGGTCTTACCGAATCCAATGTGATTGCGGCGTACAACTACCCCTACACCATGCGCAACCTCTACAACACGTCGGGCGGCACCCAGGGTGCGTTCGTTGTGGCCACCAACGCCTCTTGGGGCATCGATGGCGCCAACCCCGCCAACTACCCCGTATGGTGCGCGTACTACGACGATTTGGGTGCTGTGGGCATTTTGAATTGCGGGGCCACGGCCAACAACAACGTCAACATCGATGTGGTGGGGGACATGCCCACTGGATGTGGATCTGACTACATGGTGGCGGTGACGGCCACCAACGACAACGACGTTCGCACGTTCTCTGGTTACGGCGCCACGACCATTGATTTGGGCGCCCCCGGTGAGAACGTGTTCTTGCCTTCGGGTTCGACCGGCTACGGCGGAACGTCGGGCACGTCGTTTGCAAGCCCATGCGTGGCAGGTGGCATCGCCTTGGTGTACAGCGCACCTTGTGCAGACCTCGCTTCCAACGCCCTCTTGACACCACAAGCCACGGCCGACGCCGTTCGCAGTTACATCTTGAATGGGGTGGACCAAGTGGCCAACCTCGCGGGTGAGACCGTCACGGGAGGACGCTTGAACGTGCGCAACGCGCTCGACTTGGCCATTGAGGACTGCAATCCAGACATTGGGTGCACCGACCCCACGGCCTGCAACTACAGCCCCGAAGCCATCACGGACAACGGCTCTTGTCTGCAATTTGACGATTGTGGCGTGTGCGGTGGCGACAACAGCTCTTGCACAGGATGCACGGATCCCGTGGCGTGCAACTACGATGCCGAAGCGACCATTGAAGATGGCTCTTGCATCGACGGCACAGGCATCACCATTGCTGTCGGAGGCGGCACTTGGGACGGTGAGATTGGGTGGTCCTTGGATTTGAATGGTGAGGTCTTCGCCTCCGGCGGTGCCGGCACGATCACGGCTTGTTTGCCCGAAGGTTGCTTCACCTTGAGCATGACCGATTCCTACGGCGACGGTTGGAACGGTGCGATTTACACCCTTTCTGCTGCCGACGGCACGGTGATTGCGACCGGCGATTTGAACACGGCCCAACAAGGCGATGGGTCTACCCAAGGTTCGGATGTGGTTCAAATTGGCGTCGATTCCTGCGGCTTGGGTTGCACCGACGCGACAGCTTGCAACTACGACCCAGCCGCCACCCTCGACGACGGTTCTTGCAATTTTGATTGCAACGGATGCACCGATCCAGCAGCGTGCAACTACGATCCCACGGCAACCCAAGACGATGGTTCATGCACGGTGAACGACGATTGCGGGGTGTGCGGCGGCGACAACAGCTCATGCACAGGTTGCACCGATGCAGCCGCCTGCAACTACGATCCTTCTGCGTTGTTTGACGACGGCTCTTGCCTCGCCAACGACGAGTGTGGTGTGTGCGGCGGTGACAACAGCACGTGCGGTGGATGCACCGATGCGACCGCATGCAACTACGACCCAGCCGCGGTCATTGACGATGGCTCTTGCATCTTCGGAGGTGAAGGAGTGACGGTCACGATTTTGACGGACAACTACCCTGGAGAAACCACTTGGAGTTTGACGGACGTTTCCGGCAACGTGGTGGCATCGGGCGGTCCGTATGCCACGCAGGCGGTGGAAGAAGTGACGCAAGTGTGTGTGGCGCCCGGCTGCTACACCTTCACCATCAACGACTCCTTCGGCGACGGCATCTGCTGTGCTTACGGAACAGGTTTGTACACCGTGTCCTCTCAGGGAACGGTGCTCGCCACTGGGGGTGAATTTGCGGATACGGAGAGCGCCGAGTTTTGTTTGGGCTCAGGCTTTGGTTGCACGGATCAAACGGCGTGCAACTACGATGCAGAAGCGACAACCTACGACGGTTCATGTGATTTCACCTCTTGTGTGGGCTGCACCGATGCGGAGGCTTGCAATTACAACCCAGACGCAACGGTGGACGATGGTTCTTGCGTGATGCCCGATCCAGTGGACGGTTGCACAGACACATGTGATTTCCCTGTGTCTGTCAGCGAGGCTGCATTGGCCCAAACAGTGGCGGGAACCGCGGTCGAATTTGGCGCCTACGGCACCTTGTCTTCGCTCGAAGTGACGTTGGATTGGTCGCAGGTGGAAGGCACCGGCGCATGGCCAGCCGACCTGTTGGTTGAAATTGGCTTGCCAGACGGCAGCTGTGTGGCTCTGGGTGGATACGATGTGACAAGTGCGACCTGCACGGACTTGGGCAACTACACCGTGGTGTGGCCAGACACCTGGTGGGTCAACACTGCAGGCACATACACGACGTCCATTGACCTCAGTGGCGCTGCGTTGAGCGGCACGGGCTTGTGGTCCATCACCCTCATCAACGGGTGGGCTACAGGTGGTTCTTCCAACTACGACGCGACGTTCACCATGACAGGCTTGTGCACTTCGGATGACATTGACATCACGGGCTGCACCGACGCCACAGCGTGCAACTACAACCCCAATGCCACTGCGGACGATGGCTCTTGCGAGTTCTCAAGCTGTGCAGGTTGCACAGAGATTTTCTCTTGCAACTTCGATCCGAACGCCACCATTGACGACGGCTCTTGCATTTTGCCCTACGACATTGTGTACGAAGACCTCGATGGCGATGGCATCGGCAGCGAAGTCGGCATTGCTGACGTGTGCGAATTGGGACCAGGCCTGAGCTTGGAAACGGGAGACTGCGACGACAGCAACAACACCGTGTATCCTGGCGCTCCAGGAACGGGAGAGGGCATTGACAACAACTGCAACGGGGTGATTGATGCAGATGAAGCCTTGCCAAACCTTTGCCCCGAAGACTTGAACAACGACGGATTGATTTCTGTCGCAGACATCTTGGCCTTGTTGGCCGACTTCGGATGCACGTCAGAGTGCGATGCGGACCTGAACGGGGACGGCGCAACCAACGTGAACGACATCTTGCAGATTTTGGCCGCGTTCGGAGGACAGTGTGACTGATTCATCGGATGACCGATGTGGAAAGGGCGAGCCGAGGCTCGCCCTTTTTGTGTCTTGTGAAGCGTGGTTTTTTGCGTTGTCCTGGCGCTGACCTCGTCCGCGAATGGTGCTTAGCTCGGCCGCAAATGGCGTTTAGCAAACGGTGCCAAAAGCGCTCAACACGGCGAGGACATCGTTGACGCCCACCGTGCCGTTCGCATCGAGATCGGCGTTGCAGTCGGCGGCGCACCCAAATTCCCCGAGCACCATCAGCACGTCACCCACACCGACCGCACCGTCTCCTGTCAAATCTGCGGGACAGTCGCCGCCTGACGGTCCTGCATTGGGCGCGTTGGGCGTGGGAGGGGTGCTCGTGCCTGGCACAAACGTGGTCCACGTGTCTGCACCGTCTGTCACGCGACCGTAACTGGTGTTGGGCAATTGTTGGGTGTCCCAGGCGATTTGGTCCACACACCGCCAGCCAAACTCATCCCACACGCTCAGGATCAAATCGTCTCCGGAGGACTCGACGTTGAAGGAGGTGTGCAGGGGACCATCTTCGGGGTCGTTGTCGCACCAAAGCACGCGGTGGTCGCCGGCATCGACTGTGAAGGATGGGAAGGTGAAACGCTGGGGTTCGCTTCGTCGATTGGTGAGGTGGAGACCAGCCACGTTGAAGGGCACGTCTCCGGTGTTCACGATTTCCACCCAGTCGGCATACCCACCGGCTTCGTCGGTCAAAAAGGTGCTGTTCAGTGCCATCACTTCATTCAGGCGGAACGGGTTGTCGGGGGCGCGGCTGATCCAAGCTTGTGCGGGGACACAGGGGTCTGTGGGTTGTGCGCCGTCGCTGTACGTTGCGGACGTGAACCAGCTGACCTGGTCGGCATCGGGCAGATGCACTTTCAGTCCGTGCCGGCCATCTTGGGCAGCGCCGTCTCCGCTCATCCCGTCGTCATTCATGGACAGGGTTTGGTAGGGGGCGCCGTCCACACTGAGGTGAAGCTGCACGGACAACGGAGAACCAGCGGCCTCAGCTTTGATGCGAAGGGTGTCGTCCACCACAGGGGTGTATGCCCAGGCCTGAATGTCTCTCGGGAATTGGGCGTCGGACGTTTGGCTGTAGGCCGACGGCGCCCGTTGGTTCACGTACGTGGCGATGCCTTGCGGCACATGGCCGCCCCATCCCGTGGTGAGGCTGTTGAGGAAGGCGTCGTCGTCAAATCCGTAGTCGTAGGTGCGGTAGACGTCCTCCAAGGCCGCCGTGGTCAACATCGTCTTCAACGAATTGCCGTGTTGCAGCCAGGCGGAGCCGGTGAAGGAGCCGTTGTCAATCAAGTCGCGGATGTACCAGCCGAGACGCGTTCGGTATTGCTCCACGCCCATCATGCGGTCGTACAGTGGTTTGGTTCCCCACTGGTCCCAATCGTAGACATTTTGGTCCACCCAATTGCCGCCCCACTCGATGCCACAGGTGTTGTCGACGTCGTAACTGAACATCATCAAGCGACCGTCGGAAGGGCGCTCATAGAGGTAAAAATTGTTTTGGTTTCCGATGTAGTTGTCCCAATGTCCAACGAGGATTTCCACCGCGGCGAGCCGCAGGAACCCATCGACGTCGAAAATGGCTTCGAGTTCACATTGAAAGTCGGCATCGCTGGCGGTGCCCACGGTGTGGCACAGGTCGCGGATGGCAGAGTAGTCGTCCTCGGCGTTGTTGCTTTTCAATTCGTAAGTCCGCTGTTCCGAGTTCCACGGAGGCGTGAATTTGTAGGCTTCTGGGTTGTCGCCCAGGTCAGCCAAATCGGCAGGGTAGGTGCATTTCCACAGGTTGCCGTGGTCGTGTTTGAATCGCTTTTGGATGAACTCCTCGTCCACGTGTTCGACGTGGATGTAGAGGCCTTTGTACTCGTCGTTGATGTACAGCCGGACGTGGCTGATGCGCGGGGCGATGTATCCCTGCGCCCGCATGTATTCCCACACCATGCGTGCCCGCATCATGGAGGGGTCGTTGTGGTTGCCATTGAGGTTCATTTTCTCCAAACCATTCCACTTGCCGCCTGCTGTGAAGGTGTTGAAGCTCACCTTGAAGCTCTTCTTGGCTGCGTTGCGGGAGGTGTTGCCACGAAGCCGAATCCCCACAGTGCTCACCGTGTCAATGCCCGCGGAGGATTCATAGACGAAGGTTCCAGGCCATTCTTCGTTGGAGTAGGCGTTGTCTGGGTTGAGGATGAAGTCGAGGTCGGTTTGGGCCAAAGTCAACCTCACCGAGGCCACTTCGTCCGCCAAAAAGGCGGGACCCAATTCGGGGACGTAGTCTTGTGCTTGGGTGGTCATGCCCGCGAGGAAACCGCCCACAGTGACCCAAAACAGGCGCTCACAGAAATGCTTCATGTTATCCTAAGATACGGAGGGGGGTGCGAAGCCCATTGAGAAAGTCCTTGACCGGCATGGCGGGTTTGCCTTGGGGTTGAATGCGGGTCAGTGAGAGGGTGCCCGTTCCACACGACACGGACAGGGTGTCCTTGGACACGTGGACCGTTCCAGGTTGGCCGCCAAAGTCGGCATCGGTGCGTTCGCTGGCGTGCACCCGCAACGTGTCGCCGGAAGGAAGGGTCGTCCACGCTCCGGGGAAGGGATTCAAGCCACGGATTTGGTTGTGGATGTTCTCTGCGGGGCGGCTCCAGTCAATGCGTCCGTGGTCTTTGAAAAGCTTGGGTGCCTCTTGGGGGACCACGTCATCTTCAAGCAAGGATTCTTGGGGAACCGGATTGGCAGTTCCTTCGGCCAGCGCATCGATGGAACGCACCAAAAGGTGCTTGCCCGCTTCCAAGAGGCGGTCGTGCACGACCCCCGTGGTGTCGTCTGG
>CAZGQI010000063.1:0-6800 GCA_964527895.1 uncultured Comamonadaceae bacterium
TTGGACGTTTCGCGGGCCTACGCGGCTCGAGGTCCTGTCTCAGTTCTTGACCAAGGCGGAGGCTGCGAAAGACTTCGAGTTGTGCGCGCGCATTCTCGAGGTTGAAAAGGTCCTCTTGGCCCAAATCCTCGCGTCATGAGTGGGCCCAAAATCGACCTCCGGCAGCGGTACGCCCCTCAGGCGTCTTGGAGGTATTGGTAAAGATCTGACGGCACAGGATCGTGAAGGGCCATGTCCATCCGTACCACCTTGGCGCCGGGCTTGCCTTCCTTGGTCTGCATCCTGTCTTCTCGGAACGAAGTTGAGATTGGTTTGATGTCGCCTAGGAAATAGAAATCAATGCCCTCGTCGTCGTTTTTCTTGACGAACAAGGGCATCCGACCTGAGCCGCTTCGAGCAACTTCCATGAAATACTGCATGTCTGCGCTGCCCAGCGTACGGTTGCTTTTGCTGAAGTAATGCAGGGTCGAAGGATCAATGAAATGGTCCTCATATTGGGTCGTTTCGGAGATGTCCTCAGATTTGTGGTACGTGACGAAAATAGGACACGTGTCCGTCAATTCGTCGACGAGATATCCTCCGACGTTTTGGGCCACGGGATTGACCGAATGTCCCAAGATTCGGAAGACGTCTGCGCGCGTGTACTTGGCTCCGATGGCGAAGCCGTTGCGCCACATTGAGGGCGGATTCTCCTCCAAGAATACGGATCTGGAGAACTCTGCCATGTCACGTACCCAATCCCCCTCCGGCCACTGCGCGTCCAACCACAGGTGTTTCTCATCCCATCCCAGCCAGCGGTCGCCGAGAAGCTCAGAGAAAGGCACGAGCTGCTTGTTCTTCTTGGTGCGCATGAACTTCAGGTTAAGGCTTCGGGCGGCGCTCAACAATCGACTTTTGGTGGTGGGGTATCCCAAATCTCTCAAGACCTCCGCGACCGCATCCCATGAAACTCGGCGACGATCCAACAATTCGAGCACCAGCGTCGGCTCTTCAATGGCCGAGCCGTTGAGCGCGTCCTTGGCCCAAACCGCCATCGCCCCGAGAACGGCTGGCTCGACGTTCTGGGCATCGGCGTCTTCCATCAAGCGCGCAAAATGCGCGTATGCACCCTTCGCCGCTTCTCCGAACAACCGCGCATCCCTCCCCCCCCAACGCTTCCAATCCATCATGCGCGGTGGTCGTCCTAGGCGACCTTCCATCGCTGCGTACTCCGCCTTCAAGTCCCTCATGACCGTGTTCTTTGCACGGTCAATGCTTTGGAAAATTCTGTCCTTGGTGACCACATCAAAATTGACGGTCGAGGCTCCTGGCAAGGTGTCGTTTCCGGAGATGAGGAGGCGCCGGAGTTTGTCCTTGTTCCAGGTGGTGTCGCCGTAGAGTGCGGCCGGAATCAAAAAGTTGCGGTCGTAATTGCCAATGAAGTCAATCACCGTCAGATACTTGTCTTCCCCTTGAACCTTTCGCAAGCCTCGCCCCAGCTGCTGGACAAACACGATGGCTGAGTTGGTGGGTCGTAGCATGACCACATGATTGACACTCGGAATGTCCACACCCTCGTTGAAAATGTCGACCGTAAGCAGGTAGTCCAAACCTGCAGGATCCCCCTCGGGCGCTTCCAGCCGAGCGATGCCTGCCTCGCGGGCCTCCTCGCCGTCAGACCCTGAGAGTGCCAGCGTGCGAAGCCCTCGCTGGTTCAACAGTTCACTCAACCTCGAAGCCTCTTCGTTGCGGCTGCAAAACATCAACCCACGCACCCGGTCGCTGCAACAGCCGTAGCGACGGATTTTGGCCACGATGTGGTCAATGCGCGCACTGTCCGTGAGTTTGTTGAAATCCGTGAGATCCTCAACAATCTCATTGTTGACCGTCAAATCACTCACCCCGAAATAGTGAAATGGGCAAAGCATGTCTTCGCGCAATGCACGCTGAAGGCGAATCTCGAACGCCACGTTGTGGTCGAAGAGCGGAAAGATGTCCAATCCGTCCGTACGCTCCGGTGTGGCGGTCATGCCAAGCAAGAACTTAGGCCGGAAGTGGTTCAAAAATCGCGTGTAGGAATTGGCACCCGCGCGGTGCGATTCATCGACGATGATGCAGTCGAAGTCCTCAGGGCTGAATCGCTGCAAGCGATCTAGGCGGGAAAGGGTTTGGACGGTCGAGAAAATAAAATCAGACTGGGCGTCGCTCTGAGCGCCGATGTAGAGTCCATAGGATTTGCCCTCCCCAAGCACATGCCGAAACGACTCCATGGCCTGACGGGCAATGCGCTCTCGGTGCACCACGAAAAGGACCCTGCGAGCCTTCAGGTTTCGAACGAAAAAAGCCGACAAATACGTTTTGCCGGTCCCGGTGGCAGAGATGACGAGCGCCTTGTCTTCCCCGTCGTCGACCAACTCTTGAAGCGCGGCCAATCCCTCAGCTTGCATGGCGTTGGGCTGAGGCAATGCCACTTGAGTCTCCGGCAAGGGAGCCGTCCACGAAACGGACACGACATCAGCCGCGATGCTCATGGGGGCGGTGTGTGTCGAAGGACGCTTCCACACTTGCCTGTATGCCTTGACATACTCAGCCGTCACCGGTGTGGCACGGGCAAAAGCCTTTTCAAACGCCGACTCAACTTCGCCCTGAAATGCACTTCCTTTTGCAGTGGCGCACCACACGTTGAGTTCCTGATTTTCAGAGAGGGCTTTGTCCGTCCAATTGCTGCTCCCTATGACGTAGTGCTCTTGGGCATGATGGTTGAAGAAGTACCCTTTGGCGTGCATGCTGGCTTGGGTTTCGATGCGCAGCTCGACATTGCCAAAAGCCAATAGGTCTTCCAGCGCCCCCGGATCCGTAAAATTCAGGTATTGCGACACCAAGATTCGACCTCTCACCCTACGTGCTTCGCAATCCAGCAATTCCTGCTTCAACGTGGCCAAACCTCCCCGGGTGAGAAACGCCACGTAAATGCGAAATCCGCGACACTTGGAGAGCTCGGCCTTCAAGGTGGTCGACACCTTGGAGGAACCCGAGTTCAGTACAAGTCGGGCTGCTACGGTAGATTCATGTGCGCTTGCGGCCTCCATGACCTGGCTTTACGAAGTGACCATCAACGCCTGCACGATGGGGACGTCAGCACCTGCCCAGTCGAGCTCTTGAAATTCTCGGGCGTTTGGAGAGAGCCAGCAATGGTCCAAATGCTCAGTACGAACGATGAGCGGTTCCAACGTGCATATCGCCTCGCAATCGAAGGCGTGCATCACAAGGTCAAAATCAGGATAGCTGTGATGAACGGTGATGATCTTCTCTCCGACTGCAATGTCCAGGTGAAGCTCTTCCTTGATCTCGCGAGCGAGCGCCTCCTGTTCTGTTTCCCCCGCTTCCACCTTACCTCCTGGGAATTCCCACTTCTTGGAAATGTAGGAACGCTTGTTTTCGCCTCGTTGCATGCACAAGATGCTTTCTTCCCAGCGGATGACGGCTGCGACAACTTCGATGGATTTCCGAGAATCACTCATGCCTTCGAAGGTCGCAGTGGGCCTTGCAAATACCAAAATGCAGACCCGTCACTTTTTCACAAAAACAGAGAATGATTCCTAGTGTGGAAAACGTGTAAACAACTGGATTCAACACGCTCCTGAGGTCCGCCTTACCTTGAGGGCTCCTTCCCTCTTTTCCGAAGCCATGAAACAAGCCGCAAAAGCTCTGAAAACGTTCCGCGACGAACGGGACTGGAAGCAGTTTCACGACCCCAAAAATTTGGCGGCGGCGCTGGGCATTGAGGCGGCAGAGTTGAACGAGGTGTTTCTCTGGAAAAGCACCGAAGCGTCGCACGACGTGGATGTGGCGCGGGTGCGTGAGGAGTTGGCGGACGTGCTGGCGTACGCGCTGCTGTTGGCCGATGCGTTTGGGCTGGATCCCGAGGAGATTGTGCTGGAGAAGGTCGCGGCGAATGCGAAGAAATACCCCGTGGAGAAGGCGCGCGGGGTGGCCACGAAGTACACGGACTTGTAAGCGCAGGGCATGCTTGTTTACCAGAACACGGTGGCCGGATTTTTGGCCGATGTCGACGACAACATGATTGACAGCAAGGTGCAGGCCAAGGTGAGGGAGCGGCTCAACATGGGCGTGTCGGACAGCGAATTGACGAGTTGGGGCAACAGCCTCGTGCGGGTGGCAGCCCCCCTGCGGCGATCGACAGTGCCCGAGGACGCCGGCGTGAGCATCGAATGCCAACTGCCGATGAGCTCGAAGCGCATCGACTTCATCCTCTCAGGCTACAACGCTGACGGAGAGCCCCACGTCGTCATCATCGAGCTCAAGCAATGGAGCGAGGTGTCGGTGACCCCCCAAGACGGGCTGGTCCAAACCTTCCTCGGCGGCGGCATCCGCACCACTTCGCATCCCAGCTACCAGGCGTGGTCCTACGCCGAATACCTCCACGGATTCAACGAAACGGTGGAGCTCGAGGGCATCCATCTTCAGCCGTGCGCGTTCCTGCACAACTGCACCGACGGAACGGCTGTGCTGGACAAGCGCTACGCCGTGTACACGGAGCAGGCTCCGGTTTTCCTGAAGCAAAACGTGTCGGACCTGCGTGGGTTTTTGGAGCACTTTGTCCAAACCGGGGACAACGGCGTCCTCATGGACAAAATCGACCACGGACGCATCCGCCCCTCCAAGTCTTTGGCCGACAGCCTCGTCGCACTGCTCAAAAAACAACGCGAATTCATCCTTCTTGACGAACAAAAAGTCGCCTTCGAGCTTGCCATGGCCGCCATCCGCGCCTGCCAAGCGAACGCATCCTCCTCCAAGCAGGTGCTCATCGTCCGGGGCGGACCAGGCACGGGCAAATCGGTGGTGGCCATCAACCTCCTTGTTTCGGCGCTCTCCGAAGGCAACAACGCGGCTTACGTCACCAAGAACGCCGCCCCACGTGACGTCTACGAAAGCAAGCTCACCGGCACCACAGGCACCCTCGCCAAGACCCGTTACCGTGCCCTTTTCAAAGGCTCAGGTGCTTTTGTGAATAGTGCTACCGACACCTTTGATGCTTTGATCGTCGATGAGGCCCACCGCCTCAACGAAAAATCGGGCCTCTACGCCAACCTCGGCGAAAACCAAATCAAGGAGATCATCGACGCCGCCCGCTGCAGCGTCTTCTTCCTTGACGAGGACCAGCGAATCCACATCAACGACATCGGCTCCGAAGACGAAATTCGCCGCTGGGCAGAGGCCGCGGGCGCCGAAGTCACCGACCTTGACCTGCCCTCCCAATTCCGCTGCAACGGCGAAGACGGCTACCTCGCTTTCGTCGACAACTTCATGGGCATCCGCCCCACGGCCCACACGTCCCTCGAGGACATGGATTACGAGTTCGAGGTGGTCGACAGCCCTGTGGAACTCGACGCGTGGGTTCGGGCCCGAAACGCGGAGACAGGCAAAGCCCGTCTCGTCGCCGGCTACTGTTGGGATTGGGTCAGCAAAAAGAACCCCGCCGCCATGGACTTTGATTTCCCCGGATTTCAGCGGCAATGGAACCTCACGGACGACGGTAACCTTTGGATTCTCAAACCGGAGAGCATCGACCAAATCGGCTGCATCCACACGTGCCAAGGCCTTGAATGCGACTACATCGGCGTTCTCATCGGTCCCGACTTGCGACGCGATTTCGAATCGGGACTCGTCTCCACCCACCCTGAGGCGCGATCACGTCACGACCGCTCCGTCTTTGGCTGGAAAAAGCGCCTGGCCGCCGACCCCGAGGGCACCCGCGCCTTGCTCGACGCCCTCATCAAAAACACCTACCGCACCCTCATGACCCGCGGAATGAAAGGGTGCGCGGTGTGCTTTTTGGACTAACTTAAATACTGGAGAAGCGATGGTAATGAGTCAGGCGCTTCTCCAATGGCTCCACTCGACGAAAGCGCTGCTTGGTCGCAAGTGACTTGCTTACCGAGGGTTCTGCCATGCCTAACTCTCCAGTTGCAGCCTCAAGTCCTTGAGGATATGCAAGACACTCCGCCCATGGCTCGGTCTGATTTTCACCTTTCCGGATGTAGTGTAGTCTGACGATGATTAATGGAGGCCAAATCCAGCCCTTTTCCGGATGATTGTAAGCATGATATGGAGATGTCTTTCCGCTATCATTCTCGTCCGTGACGCATTTCACACTCCACCAATCTTCCCCCACCCGAAGATCCACTGCCGCACGACTTTCATTCAATTTTTTTTCGTCTTTTTCGCTTCGTGCTTCAGATGAGACGAGTCCGTGAAATTCCTCCAAGTAGCGCATCGCCAAGAACTCACCGATCCGACCAATAAAGTTGTCATTACCACCCAAGTAATTCTTCACCGCGTCTTGCTCTGCCTCATGCTCAAACTTCCTCCTTGCTTTAAGGTATTCCGAGACAATCTTGCTTGCATGCTCTCTGCTCGTCATGGCCTGTAAGGTAGCGTGAGTCCTATAATCAGTAGCTCTGCTTCGAGGGGATGACGCCCCGGACGCCGCCGCGAGGGCGCGGCGTGTCGCCGTGGCGGCGCGGGATGAGGTGGCAGTGGAAGTGCATGACGGTTTGGCCTGCCGCCTCGCCGCAATTCATCCCCACGTTGTAGCCGTCCGGCTGGTGGCGCTCCTCGATCCAGGCTTTCGCCAAGTCCAAAACCGCCGGCAACGCCCCCTGCTCCTCCGGCGTCAGGCTGAACCAGTCCGGGCACGGGCGGTTGGAGATGACGAGCAGGTGGCCGGGCGCGACGGGAAAGCCGTCCTCGATCACGAAGAAATGCTCGGTGCGCAGCAGCACCCGCTCTTCCGGAAG
>CAZGQI010000064.1:0-6638 GCA_964527895.1 uncultured Comamonadaceae bacterium
TGTGCGCCTTTTGTTCACATGGTGTGCAGAGCTCGAAGGCGCGAATTATTTTTGATGCCAAATGAACGCCACGTCCACCGCCTCCGCCGCCATTGCGGCCGCCGATGCCCTTCAGCACGACCCTGAAGTGGCCGCCCTCGTTGACCTCGAACGCGTCCGTCAAGTCGAAGGCGCCGAGCTCATCGCCTCTGAGAATTACACCAGTGAAGCCGTCATGGCCGCACAAGGAAGCATTTTGACCAACAAGTACGCCGAGGGCCTGCCCCGCAAGCGCTACTACGGCGGATGTGAGTTCGTGGATCAAGTGGAGCAGCTCGCCATCGACCGCCTGTGCAAGCTGTTCGGCGCGGCATGGGCCAACGTGCAGCCGCACTCCGGCGCCTCCGCGAATTCGGCAGTCATGCTTGCGTGCCTCAAGCCTGGCGACACTATCCTTGGGTTTGACCTGGCGCACGGCGGTCACCTCACGCACGGTTCTCCAGTCAATTACAGTGGCAAACTCTACCGCCCCACCTTCTACGGGGTGGAGAAGGAGACCGGGCGCATCGACATGGACAAAGTCGAGGCCACGGCCAAGAAGGAGAAACCCCAAATGATCATCTGCGGCGCCTCCGCCTACGCCCGCGAATGGGACTACGCGCGCTTCCGCGCCATCGCAGATGAGGTTGGAGCGATCCTCCTGGCCGACATCTCTCACCCCTCCGGCCTGATTGCGGCGGGCTTGCTCGACAACCCGCTGCCACACTGTCACGTGGTGACTTCCACCACGCACAAGACCTTGCGCGGACCACGCGGTGGCATCATCATGATTGGCAACGATTTCCCCAATCCTTGGGGATTGACCACAATGAAGGGCGCTGTCCGCAACTTCAGCTCGTTGCTCGACAGTGGTGTCTTCCCAGGCATGCAAGGCGGACCCCTGGAGCACGTCATCGCAGGCAAGGCGGTGGCCTTTGGCGAAGCCCTCAAGCCTAGCTACAAAACGTACTGCCAACAGGTCATCAAGAACGCCCAGGCCATGGCAGGCGCGTTTGTGGAACGCGGCTACGACCTCATCAGCGGAGGCACCGACAACCACCTCATGCTCATCGACCTCTCGAACAAAGGCGTCACAGGCAAGCTCGCCGAGCAAGCCCTCGGTCAAGCGCACATCACGGTGAACAAGAACATGGTGCCGTTCGACACCCGTTCGCCATTTGTCACATCTGGCATGCGCGTCGGCACCCCCGCGGTTACCACCCGCGGCCTCGTGGAGTCTGACATGGTGCAGCTCGTCGAGTGGATGGACGCCGTGCTTCAGGCGCCTGAAGACGCTGCGGTGATTCAGCGTGTGGGTGACGCCGTGCGTGAAAAGTTCGCAGCCTACCCGTTGGTGGGATAAACGCTTCACAGGGTCGGGACCAAGTGCGCGGATGCGGAGCGCGTGAGGCGAGGGCGTAATTTGCGGCGTGGCGCATTTCCAAACCATGACTGAAGTCGGACGTGGCGACACATCGACACGCTTGGAGACCACTCCTCTGGATTGGTCTTTCGTGCTGTGGCAATTGGTGTTGATGGCGGGGATGCTCCTTGTCCAAAATGTCGTGACCGGTGTTGTGCTCTCGGCAGCCATGCTGATCCTTTGGAAGCGTTGGGGAGGTTGGCGAGAAGCCGTGGTGGCCCTGTTTGTGGTGGCATGCGTCCTCGCCAGCTCAAGGGCAGGAGGACTGCAATACTGGAAAATGCTTCGGCTGGTCTTTGCAGGACTTCTGTTCATCGAGGCGGTGGTCACGTTCCGAAGCCTTTCCACGGCGTTGCGGCGCGGTTTTCTGGCTTTCATTGTGTTGATTGTCTTGTGCACGGGCATTCCAGCTTTGCTGTCCGCCCATGTCAAGGAAGGTTTGGTGGAAATGGTGTTGCTGTCGTCCATGTGGTGGGCCATGCTTGTCTTGGGACGCACCCAAGATGGCGATGCGACCGCCACACGGTTCCGCACCATGGTCCATTTGGGATTGATTGTGGCCCTTGTTTCTGTGCTGGTGCGGTACGCGAACTTTGAGTTGGGTCATTTGAATGGTCGATTTCGTGGGATTTTTGGCAATCCCAACGAGTTCAGCCATTGGTGGTTGGGCTTGGCTGTGTTGGGACTTGTGTCTGCCCAAAAAGTCAAACATCCTCGCACCCTGGCGCTGCTGGCAGCTACGTTGTTGCTCTATTTCTGGAGTGGGACACGAGGCGCACTTGTGGCCTTTTTCTTGTCCTTGGGAGGGTGGTTTGTGCTTGGGATTCCCCAGTCCTTTTTCTCCCAAATGGTGAAGGTGCTTTTGGTGTCTTCTGGTGCGATGTTGTTGACGGCGATCTCCACCGATGTGCTGCTTGAAGTGCTGCCCGAGCGCGTGGTGCGCGTGGAAAGTTTGGAGCAAGGTGGGGGTCGATTGTTGGCATGGGAACACGCCTACGATCAAGTCATGGAGAATCCATGGGTTGGCGAAGGAGGAGGGGCCGAAGAGCGCTATTTTCGGGAGAACTACACGTTTTTCGCGATGCGCAATCACCAGGGCCTCAGCCACAACAGTTGGCTGGCCTTTGGGATGAATTTTGGCATTCCTGCCACCTTGGGTCTGTTTGGGATGTTGTTGACTCGGCTGGGATTGATTCGCCGACGTCTCTTCATTGTGGGTGCGCTTCCATGGATGGTTTCGTTCACCGTGGAAGGATGGCTTACGGCTCCCATGAGTGCGAGCTCCCCCATGTTGTTTTTTGCCGGAGGGTTGCTGGCCTCAGTGATGGTCGCCAACAATAAACTTGAGCACCCCGCGGATTAACCCACCACCCCAGCCGCCACCGTAAGGTGCGTGGACGGGTCAACAAGGATGAAGGATCCGGTGCTGCGGTTGTCCTTGTAGCCGTCGGTAAGTAGGGGAGAGGCCGTCTTGATGCGGACCCGGGCCATGTCGTTGACGCCGATGGTGACGTCATCTTCCACACGGTGGAGGGTGTTGATGTCAATGCGGTACAATACCTCCGTGATTTTCGCCTGGACGTCGCGCGTGGTGTGGCGCAGAACGTAGCGTGTGGCGGGGTTGAGCGGGGCTTCACTGAGCCAGCAAAGGCGCGCATCGAGGGCTTGGGTGCTCTCAGGCTGGTTGTTGGCTCGGACGAGCATGTCGCCTCGGCTGAGGTCGATGTCGTCCGTCAGGGTCATGGTGACGCTCAACGGCGGGAAGGCCTTGTCGAGGGGGGTGTCGCCGACGAGGATTTGGTCGATGGTGCTTTCCTTGCCGCTGGGCAAAGCCACCACCTTGTCGCCGGGTTTCCAAACGCCTGAGGCAATGCGTCCTGCGTATCCGCGGAAGTCCCGGTGGGCGTCGGTTTGGGGGCGAATCACGTATTGGACAGGGAACCGGCAATCCTGGAGGTTGCGGTCTGCACCCACGTGCACCGTTTCGAGGTGGTGAAGGAGGGTCCCTCCGCCGTACCACGGCGTCTTGTCCGAACGGTCCACCACGTTGTCGCCGTGAAGGGCACTGATCGGGATGAACTTGATGTCCGTGATGTCGAGGCGAGAGGAGAAGTCCTTGTACGCCGCAACGATTTCGTTGAAGCGCTCCTCGCTGTAGTCCACGAGGTCCATCTTGTTCACACAAACCACAACGTGGCGGAGTCCCAAGAGGGAAGCGATGAAGCTGTGACGGTGGGTTTGCTCAAGCAGGCCGTGGCGTGCATCGATCAGAATGATGGCGAGGTCCGCCGTGGAAGCACCGGTCACCATGTTCCGGGTGTACTGGATGTGCCCTGGGGTGTCCGCGATGATGAATTTGCGCTTGGGCGTGGCGAAGTAGCGGTACGCCACGTCGATGGTGATGCCCTGTTCGCGTTCGGCCTTCAAGCCGTCGGTGAGGAGGCTGAGGTCGGTGCCGTCAATGCCTTTTTGGCTGGAAGCGGATTCCACCGCTTCAAGCTGATCCTCAAAAATGCTTTTGCTGTCGTACAACAAGCGCCCGATGAGGGTGCTTTTGCCGTCGTCGACGCTGCCTGCCGTGGTGAAACGGAGGAGGCCGTTGTGGTCGGGGGTGGTTGCTGCTGCCATTGCTTCGTGCCTTCGCGTGTTCAACGTCACTGTTTAGAAATACCCTTCTTTCTTGCGGTCCTCCATGGCGCTTTCGCTGCGCTTGTCGTCCATCCTGCCACCTCGCTCGGTGATGCGGGTGGCGGCGACCTCGTCGATGATTTGTTCGAGGGTGTCGGCGTCGCTTTCAAATGCACCGGTGATGGTCAAATCGCCAAGCGTCCGGAACCGGACATGCATCATCTCCGGCGTTTCTTCTGGACGGAGGTTGAGGTGGTCGGAGTGGGCGAGGATTTGGCCTGCGCGGCGGATGCACATGCGGTCATGCGCAAAGTAGAGCGAGGGCAGGGCAATGTTCTCGCGGAGGATGTAGTTCCACACGTCGAGTTCGGTCCAGTTGTTCAGCGGGAAGACCCGGAAGTGCTCGCCCGGGGCGTGCATGCCATTGAAGAGGTTCCACAGCTCGGGGCGCTGGTTCTTGGGATCCCACTGGCTGAAGTCGTTGCGGTGGGAGAAGAAGCGCTCCTTGGCGCGGGCCTTTTCTTCGTCACGACGTGCGCCGCCAATGCAAGCATCGAACTGGTGTTCTTCGATGGTGTCGATGAGGGTGGTGGTTTGGAGGCGGTTGCGGCTGGCGTTGGCGCCGGTTTCCTCTTGCACTTTTCCGGAGTCGATGGTCGCCTGAACGCTGCCCACGATGAGGCGGGCCCCAAGTCGCTCGACGAGGTTGTCGCGAAACGCGATCGTTTCAGGGAAGTTGTGGCCTGTATCGATGTGAACCAAGGGCATGGGAATGCGGCCGGGCGCGAAGGCCTTGGCCGCCAGGTGGGTCACCACAATGCTGTCCTTTCCTCCAGAAAAGAGGATCGCGGGCCGGTCGAATTGGGCCGCGACTTCACGCAGCACATAGATGGACTCGGCTTCGAGTTCCGTCAAATGATCGAGGTTGTAGGTCGAGTCGCTCATGAGTCTTCTGCGGTGGCGTTCTTGTCTTCGGTTTGGCCTTCACGTCCGAGGCGTCCAAAGCGGAACCACGCACGTTCGTGAAAGTAATAAAGCAGGGTCTTGGTGATGAGTTCAAACAACCCAATTTCAAATCCCACGAATGGGTCTCCAGAGACCCACCAACTCACCAAAAAGGTGTCCACTGTGCCGATGACACGCCAGGTGGCGGTTTTGGCGATGTGTCGGATGCGAGATTGCTTGGCGTCCATAATCCTACAAATGTAGTGGGGAATTTAGTCCAATGGAGGAAGTGGGTACTCAGAGCGCTGCGATGACTTCCTGCAGGCTCTCTTCCACGGATTTTCCTGTGGTGTCGATGTCGATGAAATCGGTCAACGGCGCCTCGTAGTCGGAGGCATGCTTTTCTTCCCTGCCACGGGTTTCTGTGGTGTGCACGTACACTTCTGTGACGTTCGCTGCAGCTTTCAGTTCTTCCCGGATGTCACGGTAGGGGGCCACAAGGCTCACCACGACCGTTTGGCCTTTGGATTGGAGGTAGTGGGCGAGCAGTTGGGCGCGTCGGATGTTGTTTTCGCGTCCACCGCGAGAGTAATCCGCATTGGTCGTGAGGGCCCGGAGGTCGTCGCCGTCCACGTGAAAGGCTTCGATGCCTTCGGCTGCGAGGTGGTTGAGCATGGCTTTCGCCAAGGTGGTCTTGCCATGGCCAGGTTGGCCTGTGAACCAATAAATCATCCGACGGGTTGGGCGGCCTTGAGGGTCAGGGTTTGCGCACGGTCTGGCCCCACACTCAGCACCGTCACGGGAACACCGACAGCTTCCTCGATGAACGCCACGTAGTCGAGCAGGGTCTGTGGCACTTCCTCAAGGGTGCGGATGCCCGTCAAGTCGCCAGGCCATCCAGGAAGTGTGGTGTACACTGGTTCCACTTCGTCAGGCTCAATGCCAAAGGGGAGGTGGTCGATTTGTTCGCCGCGGTGCATGTAGTGGGTGCAGACGTGGATCTCGTCAAAACATCCAAGCACATCGGCCTTCATCATGCACAGCTGCGTGGCGCCGTTGACGTCCACCGCGTAGCGAAGCTGAGGAAGGTCGAGCCATCCGCAGCGACGTGGACGGCCTGTGGTCGCCCCAAATTCGTGCCCTTCGGCGCGCATTTTTTCGCCCACTTCGTCGTGCAATTCGGTGGGGAAGGGGCCGGAGCCGACACGGGTGCAGTACGCTTTGAAAATCCCAAACACGTCCCCCACCCGGTTGGGGGCGATGCCCAATCCGGTGCACGCTCCCGCGCTGATGGTGTTGGACGAGGTCACAAACGGATAGGTCCCAAAGTCGATGTCGAGCATGGTGCCTTGCGCGCCTTCCGCCAGAATGCGCTTGCCGGACTTCAGTGCGGCGTTCATGTCGTGCTCAGAATCAATCAAGGTCAATCCGCGCAAGAAGGCGATGGCGTCCAACCACTCGCCGTCGTCGAGGGTGTATTCGAACCCGTCGAACTGGGCGAGCATCGCCACGTGCTTGTCGCGCAGCGCGTGGTAACGCGCTTCGAAGTGGCTGCTTTCGATGTCCCCCACGCGCAGGCCGTTGCGCCCGGTCTTGTCCATGTAGGTGGGGCCGATGCCTTTGA
>CAZGQI010000065.1:0-6413 GCA_964527895.1 uncultured Comamonadaceae bacterium
TGCGGGTGGCGGCGACCTCGTCGATGATTTGCTCGAGGGTGTCGGCGTCGCTTTCGAACGCTCCAGTAATGGTCAAATCGCCAAGGGTGCGGAACCGAACATGCATCATCTCCGGTGTTTCGTCCGGGCGGAGGTTGAGGTGGTCGGAGTGGGCGAGGATTTGGCCTGCGCGACGGATGCACATGCGGTCGTGTGCGTAGTAGAGCGACGGCAGGTCAATGTTCTCGCGGAGGATGTAGTTCCAGACGTCAAGCTCCGTCCAGTTGTTCAGCGGAAAGACGCGGAAGTGCTCGCCGGGCGCGTGCATGCCGTTGAACAGGTTCCACAACTCGGGACGCTGGTTCTTGGGGTCCCACTGGCTGAAGTCGTCGCGGTGGGAGAAGAAGCGCTCCTTGGCGCGGGCCTTTTCCTCGTCGCGTCGGGCCCCACCGATGCAGGCATCGAATTGGTGTTCTTCGATGGTGTCGATGAGTGTCGTGGTTTGGAGGCGGTTGCGGCTGGCGTTGGCGCCTGTTTCCTCTTGGACTTTGCCGGAGTCGATGGTGGCCTGAACGCTGCCCACAATGAGGCGGGCCCCAAGTCTTTCGACGAGGTTGTCACGAAAGTCGATGGTTTCAGGGAAGTTGTGTCCGGTATCGATGTGCACCAGTGGCATGGGGATGCGGCCGGGTGCAAAGGCTTTGGCCGCGAGGTGGGTCACCACAATGCTGTCCTTTCCTCCAGAAAAGAGGATCGCAGGTCGGTCGAATTGGGCCGCGACTTCACGCAGCACGTAGATGGACTCGGCTTCGAGTTCCGTCAAATGATCGAGGTTGTAGTTCGAGTCGCTCATGAGTCTTCTGCGGTGGCGTTCGTGTCGTTGGTTTGGTCCTCTCGGCCCAAGCGGCCGTAGCGAAACCACGCCCGTTCGTGAAAGTAATACAGCAGGGTCTTGGACGCCATTTCAAAGCCGCCAATGGTCAATCCCATGGCCGCGTCTCCTGACACGAGCCATCCAATAAGAACCGTGTCCACGGTTCCCACGACGCGCCAAGTGATGGTCTTGGCAAGGTGTCGTACGCGAGATTGTTTGGTATCCATAATCCTACAAATATAGTGGGGAATTAAACCCGTCGAAGGTCACGGCATCAGGTCCGTGAAGCGATGGAGTCCAAGACTTCGTGGAGGCTGTCCTCGACTGATTTTCCTGTGGTGTCGATGTCGATGAAATCGGTCAACGGCGCCTCGTAGTCGGAGGCATGCTTTTCTTCCCTGCCACGGGTTTCTGTGGTGTGCACGTACACTTCTGTGACGTTCGCTGCAGCTTTCAGTTCTTCCCGGATGTCACGGTAGGGGGCCACAAGGCTGACCACCACGGTGTGGCCTTTGGATTGGAGGTAGTGGGCGAGCAGTTGGGCGCGGCGGATGTTGTTTTCGCGTCCGCCACGAGAATAATCGGCGTTGGTCGTGAGGGTCCGAAGGTCGTCGCCGTCGACGTGAAAAGCCTCGATGCTTTCGGCAGCGAGGTGGTTGATCATGGCTTTCGCCAAAGTGGTCTTGCCATGGCCAGGCTGGCCTGTGAACCAATAGATCATCCGACGGGCTGAGCGGCCTTGAGGGTCAGGGTTTGCGCACGGTCCGGCCCCACGCTCAGCACGGTGACGGGCACTCCGACGGCTTCCTCGATGAACGCCACATAGTCGAGCAGGGTTCGGGGCACTTCCTCAAGGGTGCGGATGCCCGTCAAGTCGCCGGGCCATCCTGGAAGCGTGGTGTACACCGGCTCCACCTCGTCAGGCTCAATGCCGAAGGGGAGGTGGTCGATCTTTTCGCCGCGGTGCATGTAGTGGGTGCAGACGTGAATCTCGTCAAAACATGCGAGGACGTCGGCCTTCATCATGCACAACTGCGTGGCGCCGTTGACGTCCACCGCGTAACGAAGCTGAGGAAGGTCAAGCCATCCGCAGCGACGTGGACGGCCTGTGGTGGCCCCGAACTCGTGTCCTTCGGCGCGCATCTTCTCGCCCACTTCGTCGTGCAATTCGGTGGGGAAGGGGCCGGAGCCGACACGGGTGCAGTACGCTTTGAAAATCCCAAACACGTCCCCCACCCGGTTGGGGGCGATGCCCAATCCGGTGCACGCTCCCGCGCTGATGGTGTTGGAAGAGGTGACAAAGGGGTAGGTGCCAAAGTCGATGTCGAGCATGGTGCCTTGCGCGCCTTCCGCAAGAATCCGCTTGCCGGACTTCAGGGCGGCGTTCATGTCGTGCTCAGAGTCAATCAAGGTCAAGCCGCGCAGAAAGGCAATGGCATCCAGCCACTCGGCTTCGGCAAGGGTGTACTCGAACCCGTCGAACTGGGCGAGCATGGCCACGTGCTTGTCGCGAAGGGCGTGGTAACGCGCTTCGAAGTGGCTGCTTTCAATGTCCCCCACGCGCAAGCCGTTGCGGCCCGTCTTGTCCATGTAAGTGGGGCCAATGCCTTTGAGGGTGCTGCCGATTTTGGCCTTGCCCTTCGCGGCTTCGGAAGCTGCGTCGAGCAACCGGTGGGTGGGCAGGATCAGGTGCGCCTTGCGGCTGATGGCCAGGTTCGCAGACACATCCACGCCAAGGTCCACCAACGCGTCGATTTCTTTCTTGAAGATGAGCGGATCGATGACCACCCCATTGCCCACCACGTTCAAAGTGTCCTCTCGGAACACGCCACTGGGGATGGTGTGCAACACGTGTTTGATGCCATCAAACTCCAAGGTGTGTCCGGCGTTGGGGCCGCCTTGGAACCGTGCAATCACGTCGTACTCGGGGGTGAGCACGTCCACGATTTTGCCTTTGCCTTCGTCGCCCCATTGGAGGCCGAGCAGGACGTCAACTTTCATGCGTCGCAGAGGTTGTTTCAGGCTGAATGGCCTGAGAGGGTTGTGCCCGTTTGCGGGCGTAGATGTTCAAACTGTGGTGCATCACCTCGATGTCAAACAATTCTTCGAGGGTGGCTTTGATTTGCTGAATCCGGGGGTCGCAAAATTCCAAGACCTCCCCTGTGTCGGCGAGGATGACGTGGTCGTGTTGCTTGATTCGGTGGCATTTCTCGTACTGCGCCCCTTGATCGCCAAATTGGTGGCGCCTCACGAGGTTGCAGTCCAGCAGAAGGTCCAAGGTGTTGTACAACGTGGCACGTGACACGCGGTATTCTCCCTTGCTCATGACCTCGTACAACGTGTCCACATCGAAGTGGCCGTCGTAGCTGTAAATCTGGTGTAGGATGGCGAAGCGCTCCGGGGTCTTCCGGTGCCCGTTTTGCTCGAGGTAGGCTTCGAAAAGCCCTTCCACTTGCTCGTTGATGGGGTCCTTCGCCATGCAGCGGCGAAGATAGGGCATGTCATTCAGGCAGAGGTCCTTGTTCAGAAGTTTCCCAAGGCCCAAAGCTCGGTGCTTTCTCGACGCGAAAAGGCCCCAAATCTGTGCCCATGGGCACGGGTTGAATCTTCCCTTTGGGGCTCTGCTTGAGGGCGATTCCCGTCAGCTTTCGCTGGTCAACCTCCAGCGTCACCTTGGCGCACACCGCGGTGTTCATTCGAACGCTGCCTTTGCCCTCCGGTACGTCGAACGTCACCACCTCTCCATTGCCCACCACATCGACAAAACTCAGCTCGCCCTCCTCGAAAAACGCGTCCAAATCGCGGCCCTGGATGCGGTGGGCGAGGGTGTCGTTGGCGGAGGACAGGACGACGGCATGCCCACGCATCTCCAGCTTGTCGGGCGATTGATTGGTGAGCCACAGGGTGAGCGTGTCTCCGGACAGTTCGTCCTCACTGGACCAAAGCCTCGGTTCTCCCCACATCTGGATTGTGCCTTGGTCGTCCATCCACACCAAAGAATCGCCCACGCCTACGAGCTCATCTTGCACGAGCGTCACCTGATGGAATGCGGTGAGGAACTCACCCCTTCGTTGGAGGGTGTCGGCTGCCAGTCTGAGGGTGTCTCCTTCGTCGATTTGTTCCAGCCAAGCTCTTTTTTCTTCGCTTCCAAGGACGACTTCAAGGCTGTCGTCTTCTTGTCGTAAGGCGTATTGACCATGCACGGTTCCAGTGCCATCGGATTGGGCGAGAACCACGTGGCCCCATACTTCGCTTGTGGATGGTCCCCACGCCAGGCTGTCACCTTGCACCGTCCCCTCGCCGTCGTCCACGCTGACTCCTCCAGCCAGCCAACCGAGGGGTTGATCATCCATGGTCAGATCTCCCAATTGACACGTGAATCGGATGTCCGAACCCACCCAATCCGTCGGTCCAAAGAATCGATACCTCGACTCCGTTCGCATCCAATGCAGGGAATCGCTCCTCAGCGTGTCGTTTTCATTCACGGCAAGGACGTTGCCACCCAATTCAAGGGTTTCAGAGGCCGTGCGATAGAGGCCACTCCGGCTTTTCACGGTCCACCCTTCGTCCACAATCAAGGCGCCTTCGGAGTACCGTGCGGCACGACTATTCATGAGGTACATCAAGGAAGGGGCGGAGAGCTTGGCTGACTCGTGCTGGAGTTCCACATCGCCGCTGGCCAAGGCCCAGTCTTCGTTCGGCTCGATGCGCAGGTATTCTGCAGTCATGGTCGTGGCGGGGGGCTGTTCCATGACGACGTGGCTGAACACTTCCACAGATCCATCGTCGAACCGCCACGCTGAATCGCACGTCAAAACGGCATCTTGATGTCCCAATTTCACATGGCCGATCAGCCGCTGTGCCTCCGTGACGGCGGGGTCTCGCAGGATTTGATCGGCGGCGAGGATTTCCACCGTTTGGGCGGAAGCGCAAAAAGGCCCAGACACAATAACGATCGCTAGTGCCTTGGAATGCTTCCTCAGACGAGCAAGGAGCGACGTTGAAAAGGGAATTGTCAAAGACATTCTCGAAAACTCAATTCACGCCGTTGTTCGAGGTTGTGATGATTCTGGATAGAGTGTCGCTTAACCAAGTCATGCCATTTCCGTTGACGTGGTCTGAGTCAAAATAGAGCGAATCAGGCAAGGTCACTGCTTCCATGCTCAAATAGCTCACGCGATCTTTATGAGCCAATTCTGTACCTGTAGACCACGTGGTCGATCCGTCCATAGAGTTCAGAATCCAGTACGCCGCAAAAATCGTCAGGAGAAGGAGAAGGAATTCGAGAGAATTAAAAAACATTGAAATTCAAGGATACTCGTAACGTAACGAACGACCGTAGTAATGTTGCGATGCTCTTATCCTCTCGCTGCCTTCAGTCAAAAGCATAATCTAGTTTTCGGGCTAGATTGGCAAGAGTCGATTGACAGAGTTCTACTTCCTCTTTTTTCAGAATTTCTCTGTGAGAACCTCTCGAATCGAAAATGGGCTGATTGACCTGCCAATTGCGCATGTCGCTGTGAGAATTTGCAGCGTAAGAGCTGGGTTTGGAAATCACGTGGCTGTCGTAATTCGTTTTGATTTCGTGAAAATTTGACAAGTCAGTTTTCGGCAAGTCTAGAAACTCCAATAAGTCAGCAACGGTGCTCTTAAAATCGGTGATGAGCGATTCGTATTTCAGCCTGTAGACATTTTCATTTTTGACTATTGACAATCCTCTGTAATTGTCGAATTCATAGCGAAAAATAGCACTTTCCAAATTTTCGTATCTCTTATAAAGTGAGGCGACGCAGTCGAGAGGGTTGCGAGTTACATAAATGAACTTGACTTCAGGGAAAAAAGCTTGGATTTGAGCAGTCTTGTGAATGTGACGTGGTGTTTTCTCACAAAAGTGAGAGGCTCTTTTCTCTGTTGTCTGACTCAACCATTCAGTAATGCAATCTTCTACAGTGGGGAGGTGTAATCGATTAGCTAAGAACAACTCGGATTCACCTCCGATGGGATTTACCTGTGGATGGGTGCCCAGAATTTTGTTGAGCAGAGACGTTCCAGAGTGTCCACATCCGACAATAAAGATTGCATTTGGAGGTGCGGCCTTTTGAAATTCACTCTTGCCGCTGAAGAATTGATCGAGCCTAAAATTCAGGAGAGAAAGCTGCTGCTGGCTTCGAAATGTCCAGTGCACCCGCCGCTGACGACCAATGACAAAATCAACACATTTTCTGACAAGGGCTTTCATCATCTTGACTCGATTCATTTTTTCACATTACCAACCATCAACCTTCCTCCTGCAATCGCTCCACAGTGTATACGCCAGGTACGGCCATGAGCTTGGTGATCAACTCAGAGAGGTGCTCAGTGTCAGAAACAATCACACGTGCCTGGCCCTCGAAGATGCCGTCGCGCGTTTCGAAACTGATGGCGCGCATGTCCACACGCATGTCGGCGGAGATGACACTTGTGACGGCGTTGACCAGGCCCACGTCGTCGATGCCACTGAATCCGATGCCGACCTCAAATTGGGCGGCGGCCTTGCTCGCCCAATCGGCCTTCATGACGC
>CAZGQI010000066.1:0-6189 GCA_964527895.1 uncultured Comamonadaceae bacterium
TGTAGTCCGTCGAGTCGAGCATGATGACCTTGTCAGGCTGCTGAAAATCGAGAATGGCCATAGTCTACTTGGTTTGGGGTTTTACTTCGAGTACAATTCGACAATCAACGACTCCTTGATGTTCTCTGGAATCTGATCCCGAGAAGGAATGTTGATCATGGTGCCACTCATGGCTTGGGTGTCCCAGCTCAGCCAATCGTGCTTTTGGTTGTTGTTCGACAAAGACGCAGCCACCACTTCGAGGGACTTGCTCTTCTCACGAACGCCGACCACATCCCCTTCACGCAAACGGTAAGAAGGAATGTTCACGACGGAACCGTTCACAATGATGTGACGGTGAGACACCAACTGACGTGCGCCACGACGGGTTGGGGCAATGCCCAAGCGGTAGACGATGTTGTCAAGGCGACGCTCGCACAACTGGAGAAGAATCTCACCAGTGATGCCAGACTTCGCATTGGCGGCCTTAAACATGTTGGAGAACTGCTTCTCCAAGATGCCGTAAGTGTATTTTGCTTTTTGCTTTTCAGCCAACTGAACGGAGTACTCAGACTCTTTCTTGCGACGACGGGTGTTGCCGTGCTGGCCTGGGCCATAGGGACGGCGCTCGAGCGCCTTGTCTGGGCCAAAAATCGCTTCCTTGAAGCGACGGGTAATCTTGGATTTGGGTCCGCGGTAACGTGCCATATCTCTAAATCTTTCTGTTCAACAACGATTAAACGCGACGACGCTTTGGAGGGCGGCACCCGTTGTGTGGAAGTGGGGTCACGTCCACAATTTCCGTGACTTCAATGCCCATGTTGTGCAGGGTACGCATGGCGCTTTCGCGACCTTGTCCAGGGCCTTTCACAAACACACGCACTTTTTTCAAGCCAAACTCCATGGCTTCCTTGCCACAATCCTCAGCGGCACATTGTGCAGCGTAAGGCGTGTTCTTCTTGGAACCACGGAATCCCATCTTTCCTGCGCTTGACCAGGAGATCACCTGACCTGTTGCATTGGTCAGTGAAATGATGATGTTGTTGAAAGACGAGTGGATGTGGGCTTCGCCCAAAGCTTCCACTTTGACTTTCTTCTTCTTTTTGACGGATTTAGCCATCGTCGTTGAATTTGGAGGTAATCGGTCCCTCGGGACCCAAAAAACTCAGACAGTCGTCTGGAGATTATTTCTTCTTGTTTGCCACCGTCTTGCGCTTGCCCTTGCGAGTACGCGAGTTGTTCTTGGTGCGCTGACCGCGGAGGGGCAGGCCGTTACGGTGACGGATGCCGCGTTGGCAACCGATGTCCATCAGACGCTTGATGTCCTGAGAGACTTCAGAACGCAACTCACCTTCCACCTTAAAACCAGTGGCGATGGCGGTACGAATGGCGCCCACTTCGTCGTCAGACCAAGTGTCCACCTTCTTGTTTTCGTCCACACCTGCCTCGGCCAACACTTTCGCAGCGCGGCTGCGTCCGATGCCGTAGATGTAGGTCAGTGCGATGATTCCGCGCTTGTTGCGGGGGATGTCGATACCAGCAATACGTGCCATGTGATCGTGATTTAGACAACGCTCGGGATCAACCCTGGCGCTGCTTCATTTTAGGGTTCTTCTTGTTGATGACGTAGAGACGTCCTTTCCGGCGAACGATTTTGCAATCGGCCGTACGCTTCTTGATGGATGCGCGAGTTTTCATGATGCTCTTTTTATTTCTTGTACCGGAACGTGATGCGCCCCTTGCTCAAATCGTAAGGGCTCATCTCGACTTTCACGCGATCGCCAGGCAAAATCTTGATGTAGTACATACGCATCTTGCCAGAGATGTGGGCCATAATGGTGTGCCCATTCTCGAGCTCGACACGGAAGCGCGCGTTGGAGAGCGCTTCCAAGATGGTGCCGTCTTGTGTGATCGACGTTTGTTTCGCCATACTGTTTAACTCAATTCGTTTTCTTCGAATTCAAAATCTCTTCAATGTCTTTGAAGCTGGAGAGAACGTCTGCCTTCCCTTGACGCACAACAACATCGTGCTCAAAATGTGCGCTGAACGCCCCATCTCGTGTCACAATGGTCCAGCCGTCTTCGGCTTGTCCCACTTCGCGGGTGCCGAGGTTGATCATGGGTTCAATGGCCAAAACCATCCCGTCCATCAACTTGGGTCCGTTTCCACGGCGACCGTAGTTGGGCACTTCAGGAGCCTCATGGAGGTCCTTGCCCAAGCCGTGTCCCACAAGCTCGCGTACCACCCCGTAACCGAGGCTTTCTGCATGCTGCTGACAGGCAAAACCAATGTCGCCAATGCGCTTGCCAACCACCGCCTGCTCAATCGCCAGATCCAAGCATTTCTTGGTGGCTTCAAGCAGGTTGTGCACTTCTGGAGAGACCTCCCCCACCTCAAAGGTGTAGGCACTGTCCCCGTAGAAGCCGTTCATCAACACCCCACAATCCACCGACACGATGTCTCCGTTTTGGAGGGGTGTGTCGTTGGGGATGCCATGCACCACGGCTTCGTTGACTGACGTGCACAACGAGTTGGGGAAGCCCCCATACCCTTTGAAGCCAGGCTCTGCGCCGTGGTCGCGGATGAACTCTTCCGCAACCGCATCGAGATCGAGCGTAGTCACACCCGGTTCAATCCGGGCAGCGACTTGCGCCAACGTTCTCCCAACAAGCAAAGAACTCAACCGAATGAGTTCGACCTCTTCGTCCGTTTTGATCCGGACTCGTCGACCCAAACTCATTCGAAAATCAGCCAGCGATGCCTCCCACAGGTGACTGTGGGCGACCGCGCATTTTTCCACTCTTCATCAAACCGTCGTAGCGACGAGAGAGCAAGTAGCTCTCGATCTGCTGAAGGGTATCCAAAATCACCCCCACCATGATCAACAAGGAAGTTCCCCCGAAGAAGATGGCAAAGGTCTGTGCTTTCGTCAATCCAAGCTGGAACACGATGGCGGGCAACACCGCAATCAGTCCCAGGAAGACGGCGCCAGGCAAAGTGATGCGAGACAACACTTCGTCCAAGAACTCCGCTGTGGGACGTCCAGGCTTCACACCAGGTACAAAGCTGTTCTGACGCTTCAAGTCATCCGCCATTTGGTTGGGGTTGACCGTGATCGCGGTGTAGAAGTACGTGAACACCACAATCATCAGGAAGAACAGCACGTTGTACCACAGACCGTTAAAATCGCTCAACGACTGAAGCACCTCGCTGCCCTGGAAGGACTCGCTTTGGGTCAAGTACAAAGGCACGAACATGATCGCCTGGGCGAAGATGATCGGCATGACGCCAGAGCTGTTGACTTTCAAAGGAATGAAGCTGCGTGCACCTTCTCCCGTGGGAAGTGCGCTTCCACCCTGCTGCATTTTGGCCATCTGCACAGGCACCTTGCGAAGGGCCTGAACCAACGCCACACTGGCGCCGATGACAATGAGCAAGAAGGCCAACTCCACCAAGAAGAAGAACAACGTGGTGTCGGGGTGGGCGAATTCTTGGACAATGGCTTGGGGGAAGGTGGCAATGATGCCAATCATAATCAACAGCGAAATGCCGTTGCCCACGCCCTTGTCAGTGATGCGCTCACCGAGCCACATGATGAGCAGCGTGCTGCACGTCAAAATGGTCACGGCAGAGAACCACCAGAATGCACCTGGATCCTGAACCACACCTGGCACGCTCACCACCGAAGAGGCGAGGTAACCGGGGGCTTGAACCAACGTAATGGCGATGGTCAAGAAACGCGTCCATTGGTTGATCTTGTTGCGCCCGCTCTCCCCTTCCTTCTGGAGCTTCTGAACCGCGGGAACCGCAATGCTCAAGAGCTGAATGATGATGGAAGCCGAGATGTAAGGCATGATGCCCAAAGCGAAAATAGAGGCACGTGTGAACGCACCACCCGTGAAGAGGGACAAGATGTCACCCAAACCGCCTGAACCGAGTTGGCTCATCTGCTCTGCCAAGACGTCGCTGTTCACACCTGGGAGCACGATGAACGAGCCCAAGCGGTACACCAAAATCAAGCCGAGCGTCACGCCCAACTTTTGGCGCAACTCCTCGTGGCGCCAGATGTCACCGAGTTTTTGGAAGAACCTCATTTTGCGTGGCGGTCAATCGTCGAGCACTTTCCGCCCGCGCCTTCAATGGCGGCAGAGGCAGTCTTGCTGAACTGGTGAGCAGAAACTTCCACGCCCGCGGTCAATTCGCCGCGTCCGAGGATTTTCACGAGATCGTGCTTGTTGGCCAAACCATTGGCCACGAGGTCTGCAGGTGCAACAGCCTTGAGGCCGGTCTTCTCCACAAGCGCCTGGATGGTGTCAAGGTTGATGCCCTTGTATTCCACGCGGTTGGGGTTCTTGAAGCCAAACTTGGGAACGCGACGCTGCAATGGCATCTGTCCACCTTCAAATCCAATCTTGGACTTGTAGCCTGAACGAGATTTTGCGCCTTTGTGACCGCGTGTAGAGGTGCCTCCGTGACCGGAGCCCTCTCCGCGACCAACTCGCTTGCGCTGTTTCCGAGATCCTGAAGCAGGGGTAAGATTGCTGAGATTCATGGAGAATGCTGGTTAAATGGTTATTTCTTTTCCACTTTCACCAAGTGACCCACGGCGCGCACCATGCCCATGATTTGGGGGGTGTCTTCGTGTTCCACTGGGTTGTGGAGTTTCTTCAATCCGAGAGCCTTGATGGTCTCTTTCTGACGCTTGGTGCGGTTGATCGCACTGCGTACCTGAGTGATGACAATTTTGCCCATGACCAAAAAGGATTATCCGTTAAACACTTTGGTGACAGGAATGCCGCGCAAGTTGGCCACGTCCTGGGCACTGCGCAATTCCTTCAAGGCGTTGAACGTCGCCTTCACCACGTTGTGAGGGTTGGAAGAACCCAAAGACTTGGCAAGCACGTCCGTGATGCCCGCGCTCTCGAGCACGGCACGCATCGCGCCACCTGCAATCACACCCGTACCTGGAGAGGCGGGGCGGATCAACACGTGTGCTCCGGCGTACTTCATCTCTTGGGCGTGAGGAATGGTGCCGTTCACGAGTGGAACGTTGATCATGTCCTTCTTGCCGTCTTCAATGCCTTTTTGAATGGCAGTGGCCACTTCACGGCTCTTGCCGAGTCCGTGTCCCACTTTGCCCTTCTCGTCGCCGATGACGACGATGGCGCTGAAGCTGAACGTACGACCACCCTTGGTCGTCTTGGCCACACGGTTGATGCCAACCAAGCGGTCCTTCAAATCTGGATCTCCGGTACGCGATTGCTGCTCCCGGTTTCCACCTCGTTTTTGTTGACGTTGATTCTGTGACATCCCATTAGAATTTCAAGCCGCCCTCACGAGCTGCTTCAGCGAGTTTTTGAATGCGACCGTGGTACAAGTACCCATTGCGGTCGAACACGACTTGAGTGATGCCGGCAGCCTGCGCCTTCTCAGCGATTTGCTTGCCGACGGCTGCAGCCTGGTCCAACTTGGCACCAGCTGCATCTCCACCGAGGGAGGAAGCAGCGGCCAACGTGCGACCGGCGAGGTCGTCAATGACCTGGGCGTAAATCTGCTTGTTGCTGCGGAACACCGTGAGACGTGGACGCTCAGCGGTTCCGTGAACACGACCGCGAACGCGGGTCTTGATGCGCACACGCGCTTTGGCTTTCTTTTTCGTATCCATGGCTTCAGATTATTTCGCTGCCGTTTTACCAGCCTTGCGACGGATCTGCTCGCCCAAGAAGCGAACACCTTTTCCTTTGTAAGGCTCGATTTTGCGCAACGTGCGGATTTTGGCGGCCACCATGCCAAGCAACTGCTTGTCATGTGAAGACAAAGTCACCAAGGGTGCCTCACCTTTCTTTGTTTCCGCTTCCACTTTGACTTCCTTGGGCAATTCCAAGATGATGGGGTGGCTGTAACCGAGACTCAAGTTGAGCTGCTGGCCCTGGTTGGCCGCTCGGTAACCTACACCTACCATTTGAAGCTGGACAGAGTATCCTTCAGTTACACCGACCACCATGTTTTGGATCAAGGCGCGGTACAGGCCATGCTTGGCACGGATGTCCTTGTCGTCATTGGGACGGGTCACTGTCAACACATTCTCGGCGTATTCAAGACCGAGCTTCTCGTCCACCTCCTGCGTCAATTCCCCTTTGGGGCCTTTGACAGTCACAACGTTGCCCTGGATGGAGAGTTCAACTCCACTGGGAACGGTGATGGGATTT
>CAZGQI010000067.1:0-5968 GCA_964527895.1 uncultured Comamonadaceae bacterium
CCTTGCAGAGCGTCAATTTCCGCTTGTTGTGCCACGATGAGGGTGGCGAGCAACTGAATCACTTGGGACAAATCGGTGGCTTCCTGGGTGGATTCGATTTGAAACCCATTGGGATTGCCAAAGTAGAGGAGGAATTCGATGAGGTCGGACGCGCCAATCGTACTCGTAGCATCCACATCGGGATTGTACGGATACGACACGTTGCTTGCGTCTTGGGACAATTGCAAGGCGAGGTCAAGGTTGTCCGTTTGGGCTTGGCTGCCTGCAGAAACGAAGAGCAAGCCCAACAAAAGGCACCACCAAGGGTTGAAGTTGAACATTTGCCAGGGAATTGGTTATGTCCAATATAAGGGGATTGTATTAAATGATTCAAGGCTGATGCTTGCATGGCAGGCAATCGCGTTGATGCTTATTTTTCGAAAAGCACATGATGATGGACATTGACGCATTCATTCCTTTGATCTGGTGGGGCCTGGTGGTCGCATTGGTGGTGGTGGCTGTGTGGTTTTTTTGGTCTTTGGTGCGTCAACGCCAAGGGACAGCGGCACATTTCAAGGCGCAATTGGAGGTCATAGAGTATTTCAGTCAGAGCGTCTTCCGACAGAACACCACGGAGGACATCCTCTGGGACATTGCAGCGTCGTGCATCGACAAGATGGGGTTGGAGGATTGCGTCATCTATCTGCGCGACGATGTCAAGGGAGTGTGGGTCCAAAAAGCCGCATATGGCCCCAAAAACTTGGACTATCGCGCCATTCACGAACCCTTGGAATTGGCGTTGGGGCAAGGCATTGTAGGACGCGTGGGACAAACCGGCATTGCCGAAATTGTCTCCAACACAGCAGGAGATGCGGACTACGTGGTGGACGACGCGGTGCGGGGAAGCGAGATGGCCGTTCCCATTTTGTGTGACGGCAACGTCATCGGCGTCATTGACAGTGAGCACACTCTTGAAGGCTTCTTTCAGCCCTACCATTTGAGGCTTCTCCAGAGCGTGGCCAACATCTGTGGCCAAAAAATCGGCCGCAGCGTGGGCGAGGAGCGGATTCAGGAATTCGCGAAGTTTTTTGAATTGAACCCCAATCCCGTTGCGCGTTTGGCCCCAAGTGGCGAGGTCTTGTTGTCCAATGCTGCCGCCAATGCGGTGCTCTTTGAAGCCTCGTCTGCGGGTCCCACGATGCCTTCAGGAAGCCCCTTGCTTCCCCTCTTGCAAAAGGCTTGTGCGGACCGCACACCGCTGCAAGACCAAGTGCAAGTGGGCGACCGGTGGTTCCAAGTGGCCATGGCTGCGGTCAGCGACAAGCCTTTCGCACACATTTACGCAGTAGACGTGACCGAGACCGAATTGGCCAGGGATCGGGCAGCGCAGGCCGAGCGTCACAAGTCGGATTTCTTGTCTGTCATGAGCCACGAAATTCGAACACCGCTCAACGCCATCTTGGGCTTGATTGAGCTCATGATGCGAGACGGGACCTTGCGAGAGAACCAAATGTCTCATCTGTCTTACATGGAGTTCGCGGGCAAACACCTCCAAGGCCTGTTGACGGATGTGTTGGATCTCGAGCGCTTGGACAACGGAAAGGCCGAGCCAACCTTGACGCCATTCGTCCCCCATGAATTGTTCAAGCGCGTTGTGAACGGGTTTCAGAACAGGGCAGAAGCCACTGGAAATGACCTTCGCCTCGACCTCGATGATGCCCTGCCGAGGGGATTGGTGGCGGACGTAGGATGGTTGACCCAAATCCTGAACAATTTGTTGGCCAATGCCATCAAATTCACATCTGATGGCACAATCGAATGTCGTGTCGAGTGGCAAGAAGGGCACGTGGTGTTGGAAGTCAAGGACACCGGCAAGGGCATTGCGGCGGAAGATTTGGAGCGAATCATGGAACCCTTCGAACAGGCCAACAGGGAACAAGTGTTGAACGCTGCGCAGCAAGGGGTGGGGCTCGGTTTGGCGATCACCCAAAAGCTGATCGGCCTCCACGGGGGCAAATTGGAGGTGGCCAGTGTCCTGAATGAGGGGACCACGTTCCGTTGCACGTTGCCCATGGCGCTGGCTGACGAGGTCGAGAATCCTGGGCAAGACCACGACGAGTTGGTGGAGCGCCCTGAGATTCCGGACCTGCCCGTGCTGATTGTGGACGACAATGAGTTGAATGTGTTGGTCGCCAAGCGCATGGTGGAGAATTGGGGCTATGACGTGCTGACGGCATCGAGTGCCGCCGAAGCCGATGCCCTCATGGCAGCGACCCTGCCTTTCTTGATTCTTCTGGACGTCCACATGCCTGAGTGTGATGGTTTGCAAGCTGCGCGACTCTGGAAGGCGGATGTGTGTCGCACCATCCCCATCGTGGGCCTCACGGCGGATGCCGAGTCCCACACACGACAAGAGGCCCTGGAGGCTGGCATGGCGGATGTGGTTGTGAAGCCCTTCAATCCACCGCACCTTCGATCGGTGATTGAGCGGTATGTGCCGCGAGAGGCAAGATGACCTGTCGGCGAAAAATGGGGTGGGGTCAGCCAAATCCTTGTATTTTAAGGGCATGATCGTCCTGAAGTTGTGGTTGGGAGCATGGGCTCCACTCGGACCCTTGGCCATTCAAATGCTTCTCACCTCAGGTGGGGTCACGACATGGACGGCAGGGACCTTGGATACAGAGGGGTGCCAGGATTTGTCTGGAGTGGATTTTGGCTTGTGCGAAATGGCTCTGGGTGTGGGGAATGTCAACGGCACGTGCGTTTACATCAGTGGTTGCGGTACGGTCGTTGACGGCGTGGACCACGCGTCCGCATTGTTTTCCTCGATGGACGCGTGCCAGACGTGTTTGGAGTTGACGGGCACCAATTCAGGATGCACCTATCCGCTGGCATGCAATTACGACCCCACGGCCCAAGTGGACGACGGTTCCTGTCTGTTTCCTCCTTATCACTGCGCACTTCCCGCAGAAGGGGGCGGTTGCACCTATGTCCATGCGCCCAATTACGACCCCGAGGCGGTGTATGAGGATGGAAGCTGTGAGTTCACGCTCGAAACCATTTGCGTCGGGGATTTGAATGGCGACGGATCCATTTCTGTGTCCGACATCTTGGTCATGCTCGGTCTTTTTGGAAACGTCTGTTGAGGATTTTGCCCCAATTTTTTTGAACTTTCACACCATGAGACTCTTCACCATTTCTGCACTTGCTGCTTCGTTTTTTTGGATGGGTTGTGAAGCCAGCCAAGAGCGGGCCAACGCGTTGAACAACACGGTCCCGCTGGAAACCCAACAAAAGGTGTTCCTCGAATTGCGCGCAGCCATGAAATTGGCCGGTGCAGAGGCCTTGGCGGCGTACCCCAAAACGGGCATGCCCGAAGGCGGAGCAGAGGAATTTCGCGACCTGCAGGACAGCTTGCGCCAAACTTACTGGACCACTGTATGTGACACCAATCACGTGGCTGAAAACTATGGGGATTCCATTTGGACCAAGGGCGTGAAGGAAAAGTGGTCGTCCCTCCTCGACTGAGCGAATTCTTTCCGCATGGCGTGAATGAACGAGGGTGGGCTTGAACGCCTCACTTGAGTTTTGGGGCAACGAGGGAAGTGGGGTTAGCTCGACGGGTTGTACATTCTGCCCTATGAATCGCCTTTTTTCCTGCCTTGGTGTCGTTGTGTTCGGATTGTGCTTCACTGCAATTGGGTGGAGTCAAACCCCTGAATTTGTTCAGGATCCGTGGGAAGTTCGACTGCCCGCCGACCTCGAACCGTTGAATGACCGCGTCCAAAGAACGTTCCGCACGCACACAGCGTGGATGACTTCAGAGCCTGCCGTGGCAGGGTGGTCCGTCCTCGCGCACGAGGACCGCATGCGGCCTTCACGCATGTGGGGACAGGGTGTGACTTTTGGCGGAAGCAGTGTCGAGGAACGCGCGTTGCAAGCGTGGTCTTGGGCATTGGGGGATTTTGGCTGGGATGACGTCCAGTTGGGCCCCTTGCAGGTGACCAAAGGTGCCAAACACCAGCGCGTCTTCGCGCAACAAATGCTGGAAGGCCTTCCTGTTCTGGGCTCCAAGTTTCAGGCCAAGTTTCATGGCGACAAGCTGGTGTTGGTCAGCAACGATGGATGGTTGGGACTCGAAATGCAAGAAGCCTTGGTCAATGAGGAAGAGGTCCTGGCATCGCTGGTTCAGGACATGGCTTCCAGTGCGAACAACGCAGGCACCACGTACATCACGGATTTTGAAGTGAATGACTTGGGCATGGCGTGGTTGCCGGTCTTGACCTCAACATCGAATTGGCACGCAAACCCCGTGTGGCAACTCGAGATTTCAGGACGACGAGGGGTGCTCCCGGTCCGTTATTTGACTTGGGTGGACATGACCGATGGCGCCGTGGTGCTGAGAAGCAACCAAGTGGTTCACGAGGCGCCTGAGCGTGAGGTGCATGCCATGGGAACCCAGGACAAGCAAGTGGCCAAGGTGCACGCGGTCCTTCCGCCCAACGTCTTTGGTCAAGTCAAGGCCCCGGCCCACCCGATGTTTCCTTTTGACGAGCCTGAGTCGCTGGCCATGCCACACTTGGAATTGCCGCTCGGAAGTGTCAGTTATTTCTCAGACACCGCCGGCCAATTCAACACGGCGGCGACAGGCGATTTCCCCGCATTGGAGTTGGAATTGAAGGGATTGTATGCCACGGTGTATACCAACGGAGTCACCCCAGGGACCACCGTGGATGTGGTGGATGGTTACAATTCGTTGACCGCGCCCGGAAACACCAAAGAGGCCAGTGCATACCGCAGCACCAACCTCATTCACGACCACATGCGCACATGGCTTCCTGAGTTTGCGGATTTGGACTGGAGCATGCCTGTCAACATTGACGTCGCGGGTGAGTGCAATGCCTTTTACGACGGCGCGAGCATCAATTTCTACGACGCGGGAGGAGGATGCAATGCAACTTCGTTGATTGCCGACGTCGTGTACCATGAATACGGTCACGCCATCAACGACTGGTTCTACCAATCGTATTTCTACAACTTCGCCAACGGAGCCATGAACGAGGGATACGCTGACTTTTGGGCGATGTCGCTCGGAGATCTCGCGGAAATTGGCCAAGGCTTTTACACCGACACCCAGGAAGGCATCCGGATCTACGACGAAGACCCCAAAGTGTACCCTGAAGACATCGTCGGGGAAGTGCATGCGGATGGAGAGATCATCTGTGGCGCGTGGTACGACACCCATTTGTTGCTCGGCGCAGATTGGGACCTCACCATGTCTCTCTTTGTGGACGCCTTCCCGGGATTGCAGGCCACGGCGAGCAATGGCCAAGAGGGGCAGGCGTACACCGACGTGCTCTTGGATGTTCTTCAAGCAGACGACGACGATGACGACTTGCTGAACGGCACGCCTCATGCCGCAGCCATCATCGAGGGGTTTGCCATTCACGGCATCACGCTTTTCAGCTACGTCGATTTGGCCCACGAGCCCGTGGAATTCTCAGCGGCGGAAACCGACGTGTTGATCGAAGCAGAGGCAGACATCAATTTCCCCTACGTCGTGTACTTTGACTCAGCACGGTTGCATTACCGCACCTCGCCCTCGGATCCGTACACCACAGTGAACATGGTCCAAAACGACGATGTGTTCTCCTACCTCATCCCAGGTGTTCCTGCGGGCACCGTGGTGGAGTATTATCTCGACATTGTGGATGCCTTTGGAGGCACAAGCGCGACCACGCCGGTGGCTTCGAACAAAGCTGTGAATGGCAACTTGCCCCATTACGTTCTTGTGGGAGTGGAGCCTGTGTTGATCAACGATTTGGATGAGTATTCCGAGTTGGGGTATTGGGACATGGATTTGCCCCAAGACAATGCCACAACAGGGATTTGGGAGGAGGCCATTCCAGTGGGTTCCATGGGGGATGTCAATCACGTCAACTCCGTGGTGGCGCCCTTGCAGGACCACACCGACGGACTGTACGGTTTT
>CAZGQI010000068.1:0-5854 GCA_964527895.1 uncultured Comamonadaceae bacterium
TTCATTTTCGAGCGGTATTACCGCTTGATGTTTGGGGTGTGCCTCCGCTACATGTCCGACCCGGACAGCGTGCAAGACATTGTGCAAGAAGGGTTCCTCAAGGTGTTCAACAACATCGAGGGGTACACCTTCAAAGGTTCTTTCGAAGGCTGGATGCGTCGCATCATGGTGAACACGGCAATTGACGCCATCCGTCGCAGAAACGCGGCGGGTTGGGTCCTCGGAGACGAGGGGTCTTTTGAACCCGTGGACGATGATGGTGGTTGGGAGATGGAAGAAGAGGAAGACGCAACGTTCACCGTTCATGACGTGTTGGATGCCATGGAGCATCTGACGCCGATGTACAGGACGGTGTTCAACCTCTATGTCTTTGACAACCTGGGGCACCAAGAGATCTCCGATCGATTGGGCATCAGCGTTGGAACCTCGAAGTCGAATCTTGCCAAGGCAAGACGAAACCTTCGCGATTTGTTGTTGACTCGAAAAGGAAAAGACCATCATGTCCAGTGACCATCCATTTGACGACCAGCTGAAGCAATCCTTTGACGGCTTCGAACCTAACGTCCACGCGAACTGGACGGAGTTCGAGCGGTCTCTTGACGCGCCGCAGGGCGCGGAAGCGGCGTCGTCGACCGGTCGTGGCATGAACCGCTGGGCGGTGGCTGCCGCGGTGGCCGCGGGCGGCGCACTCATGTGGGTGGCCAAGCCTGTCGTTGAACGTGCCTTTGTCGATGAGCAACAGGTGGTCGACACTGTTGGGACCGAAGATGGCCAATCCTTCGACGAAGCGTGGGCTGAGTTCACGAGCGTCACCGAGGGATTTGTGGAAGACGTGCTGGATGCCCAGGCAGAGGTGGAACTCGTCGAAGCGTCACTCTCCGCAGAGAATCCCGCCGAGATCGCATCGAATGCATCGCCTTCCGAGTCTCAAACCGCGTCGGATTCACGTTCTGTTCAGCCCGCCCCCTCGAGCATCACACCAGTTTCAGATATTGCCGAAAACGAAGCCGAGCGCTTGGAGCGTTTGCTCGCCGAATTGCCATTTGACGCTTCCGTTCGTGAGGCGTGCGAAGGGGTAGAGGTGGCGTTCGAACTTTCAGGCGTCGACCGCACCATGAGCTTCCTCTGGAATTTTGGGGACGGGCACTTCTCGAGCGATCCGGCACCGCGTCACATCTTTACGCGCCCTGGCACCTACGACATCACCTTGTCGGTGCGTCCTCCGGGCCAGGGCAGCATCAGCACCCGCACCATCCAAAACATGATCACGGTTCTTCCCAAGCCGGAGGCGACCTTCGCGTGGGCGTTCCCGTCCACTGTGAAGGGGAACAAGGTCCGTGTTCAGCTCAACAACCAAACACCTGACGCCACATCTGCCCAATGGGTTGTGGATGGTGAGGCATCCCAAAAAGGGTTGGTGCAGTTGGAGGTTCCTGGGGTGTACCCCGTGAATTTGGTGGCGAGCAACCGTCACGGGTGCTTGGACGAAGCCCATCACGACATTCACATTGGAGACCGCCAAGAATTGCTTGCGCAAGCGCGCTTCAGCCCCAACGGCGACGGCCACTACGATACGTTCCTGCCCCACGGCTTGAAGGACATGGAAGAGGCTTGGGAAATGGTCGTCGTGAATGCGCAAGGAGAGGAGGTGTACCGCACCTCAGATGCGGACCAGCCTTGGGACGGTTCTTTGCCCAATGGCGAGGTGGCCAAAGACCGTGCGACCTACACGTGGACGGTGCGTTGCCTCGATCTGGACGGCACGCCACGCCTCTTCACAGACCGCCTGCGCATCGAGCGCTGAAGTTGCTGACATTTTCTTGGATTGAGTCGTGGACAGGTGCAACTGTTGGGGTTGTTCTTGGGTCTATTGTTTGGCCTATTTTTACAGGGAATTGTCTCGACATGAACATGAAGCAAGGAACTCGTTTTTTCGCAGTGATGGTGATGGCTCTGGTGCTCTGTTTGAACAGCGCTCAGGCCCAAGAAGGCATTGTGATTCCCATCTCTGACGGAGGCGTTGTCACAGTGGACTGCAACGCCACTGAAACGATTTACTTCACGGACGACAACAGCGATGGAACGGATTTCCAAGATCCATACTCCAACCAGGATTACACCATCACGCTGTGCCCCAACGAGCCTGGGGACGCTGTGCAGGTGAACTTTTTGTCGTTTGACCTCCAGACCAACGCCAACCCCAACAACAACGACGTCCTTTTGGCGTTCAACGGCGACAACACCGGCGCCGATTTGGTGGGGGCAGGTACGGGCAACTCTTTTGTGGGAGTGAGCATCACCGCTTCGGTTGACAACCCGACGGGCTGTGTGACCTTTCAGTTCAATGTGAACAACAACGCCACGGGTGGCGACCAAGGATGGGTGGCCGAAGTGACCTGTGTGACCCCTTGCTCTTACCCCGAAGCGGGCATCGAACTGGTGAGTCCTGCACCATTCCCAGACAACCCAATCAGTGTGGGTGTTTGCCCTGATGAGGTTGTGACTTTTGATGCCAGTGGGTCATTGCCAGGCACCCCCGAGTTTCCGGTCGATTCGTTGATTTGGAATTGGGGAGATGGAACGGTAGAAACCACGGCTGTCTCCGATGGGTATCAGCTTGGCCACAGTTATCCTGTGCCAGGGGAGTACATCGTGACTTTGGTGGTGCAAGACATCAACAACTGCAACAGCACCAACTTGCTGCCTCATCAGGTCTTGGTGTCGACCATCCCGATTTTCAACACGGAGGTCACGACCCCGCTTTGTGAGGACGCCCCGGGCTTCCTCAATGGCAACCCCGTCCAAAGCATCACGTGGACAGCCCTGCCGCCTGTAGGGGTCTCCGAATTGGCAGATCTGCCTGATGCAACGGGCGTGGCGTTCACGTCTGAGTTGTTCATCGACTTCTTCGACACGGACCAAGTGCTTGAGGATTGCGATGACATTGAGTTGATCACTGCAAACATTGAACACAGTTTCATTGGGGATTTGAGTTTCTGGATCACGTGTCCCGATGGAACAGAGGTGTTGTTGATGGACAACGGGGCTTCTGGCGGACCAGACCCCACGGGATGCACGCCTGACGATTTGGGAGGCAACGACCTTGGGATTGTGGATGGTGAGGGCTTTGATTACTCTTGGAACATGGATGCGGAATGGGTGTTGGATGATGCCAACAACCCAGACGCAGGCAATCCCATGCCGGCTGGAACGTACTTGCCATGCGGGGATTTGTGTGACTTTGAAGGGTGTCCGTTGAACGGCATATGGACCTTCAATGTCATCGATCAGTGGGCCGCGGACAACGGGACGTTGTTTGAGTGGGGCATTGATTTCAACCCGGAGATTGTTCCTGGAGTGACCACCTTCACGCCGGTCATCGGCCTGGAGGCGGACAGCTCATACTGGCACCCTGTTGGAGACCTTGACAACGTCATCACCACGGCTGAAACGGGCGTGGTGGATGTCAGTGACGATGGGAACTACGTCGATTTGTTGTTCCCTGATCCCGGGACTTTTGAGTTTGGCTATGTCGTGACCAACAACTTTGGGTGCACGTGGGACACCACGCTCACTGTCGAAGTGATTGACAATCCTGGAACGTTCATCACCGCGGGTCCTGACCAAATCTTCTGCAGTGACCCTGTCACGCTCCTCGGCGCCATTGACGACGGTGGTGTCTCCGCGTGCGGTGGGGATGCGGGCAGCTTTGAGATTTGCCTTGGCAACGGTGAAAACGTGACCTACACCTATTGCCCAGACACCCCAGGGGATGGGACCATGATGAGCCTCAACTTCACGGGAGGGTTCCTTGAGACATGCTGTGATTTCATGTCAGTGTACGACGGTCCCGACGAGACGGCGCCATTGATTGTCACAACAAATGGAGACTTCACAGGCGTGGATTTCATGGCGACCAACCCATCTGGATGTTTGACCATCGTTTTGACGTCTGACGGTTCCGTGAGCTGTGAATCTGGAAACTTTGACCCACTGTCCTTCTGCGCCACCTGTGCGGGCAGCGGTGATGTTTGCTCGTACGATTGGCTGTGGGAACCCGCAGAATATTTGGACGACAACACCTTGGCGCAACCCACGGTGATTGATTTTGAGGGTGAGCCGATTGAATTCACGCTGTACGTGGAGCCGGTTGGATTCGACAACTGCCAAGCCACCGACGTGGTGCTTGTAGAGCCCGGCTTTGAGTTTGATGTCGCTTTTTTGCAGCCTTCATGTTTTGCCAACGACGGGGTGATTTCGGTGGAAATCTTCGAAGATGCCAACGCACCTGAAGGGCCGTTTACCATTGAACTGTATGAAGCGTCGGCAGGAGTGACACCCCTTGAAACGTTGGTGTGGGACAACATCAATGACTTCAACAAAAATGACCTTGTGCCAGGTGACTACACAGTGGTGGTGTACGACGCCGTGGGTTGCGTCTACAATTTCCCCATCCTGTTGGAGGAACCGGAACCGTTGTTGCTCAACACGCCACCCAACCAAGTCATTTGCTTGGGTGGTTCGGCCACCCTTGAGGTGTCTTCTGACCAAGATCCATTGAATGTCTGGACCTATGTCTGGGACAATGGTCTCCCCAATGGCCCTGTCCAACAGGTGTCACCCATCGTCTCCACAGGATACACGGTCCAAGCTTTTGACGTCAATGGCTGCCCAACGGCCGAGTACGCCGTGGGTGTGAATGTGTTGGCGCCCATCAATGCCGACCTCGTGGCCTCGGATTTCTTGTGCAGCGGGGAGGAGGCCTACCTCGACGCCTCGGCATCGAACGGGGGCTCTGGGTCGGGTTACACATATGCCTGGACGTTTGAGGGCAACGTGTTGAACGAAGACGAGGAGTCCATTTGGACGTTCCCGCCGAGCACAGGTACGTATTGTGTGACGGTCAACGACGACTGTGAAACGCCGCCGGCCACCGTGTGCTCTGAGGTGGTCCTCGAGAGCCCAGTGCCCATCGCGTTTTCTGCCGACACGACAGATGCCTGCGGGACGGGCACCTTCTTGTTCACGAACGAAACCGACCCTTCGCTCATCACGTCAAGCTTGTGGGCGTTTGGCGACGGCACCTTTGCGGGAGAGTCGAACACGGTGAAGACCTTTGGCCAGCCTGGCTTCTACGACGTTTCTTTGACCGTCACCTCTCTGGCTGGTGGATGCGAGTACACCCAAGTGGAAGAAGCCTACATCAACGTGTATCCTATTCCTGAGGTGGGCTACTTCGCAGGGCCACAACCCACCCGCGCGCCAGAAACAGAAATCACGTTTGACGGCTACTCAACGGCAGACGTGGTGGAGTGGTTCTGGACGTTCAACACCTTCAATCCGCTCGGGTACAGCTTTGAGCAGGACCCCGTGTTTGAGTTCCCCGTGACTGAAGGAGGCATTTACCCCGTCCAATTGCAAATCACCGACGCCAACGGCTGTGTGAATGTGGTGAACCGCCAAATCGAGATTCAGAGCATGTTCAACTTGTTCATCCCGACGTCATTCACGCCCAACAACGACGGGTACAACGACGCCTTCTTTGTGGAGGGGACGGACATCGACCCAGACCGTTTTGAGTTTGAGATTTGGAACCGCTGGGGGGAGTTGATTTGGAGCACCACAGATCCGACCGACGCATGGTACGGTCAAGTGGGTGAGGAGGGCCAATACTACGTGCCCAACGGTCCTTACTCGTACCGCATCGAAGTCCACAGCATCGAAGACGAGAGCTTCAGAAAGGAGGTCTTCGGCGTGGTGACCATCATCCGATGACCTGACCAACAACCATGGCATTGAAAGCCATGAAAAAAGGCACCCGTGAGGGTGCCTTTTTTGTGTGTTGCATGGTGTG
>CAZGQI010000069.1:0-5790 GCA_964527895.1 uncultured Comamonadaceae bacterium
CCTGCTGAAGAAGAAAAAAAGGACGACGCTGAATAAGCGCACTGCCCTTCCCTCTCTAACAACAACTGAAAAAGGCCGCAACTGCGGCCTTTTTTCATGTCTCCAATTCACGAACTTCGCAGGGCATGAATCAGGACCAGTGTTTCCTTTTGGGCAAAATCACCAAGCCCTTCAGCTTCAAAGGCGAAGTTGTGCTGTGGATGGATGTGGATGACAAGGCGGCCTACATGGACGTGGCCACCCTTTGGATCCCGCAACAAAGCATCCTGGTTCCCTACGCCGTGGAATCCATCAAGGTCAACAAGGACCGTTTCGTGGTGCGCTTGTCGGACGTCAACACGGAAGACCAGGCCAAAGGCCTTTCAGGCAAGGACGTGTGGCTTCCACTCACCGACATGGCGCCCTTGCCTGAAGGCAAGTTTTACTTTCACGAGGTTCAGGGCTGGACGGCCGTGGACCGGGCCAGCGGTGAAGCAGTGGGCACGATTCTTCACGTGGTCGACCAAGGTGCGTACCCCATGCTGGAAGTGGACTTTGGGGAAGGCAACACGGGATTCATCCCCTTGCCCGAGCACGTGACCATCGATGTGAAGCGTGACGCCCAAACCCTGGTCTTGGACCTGCCCGACGGATTGCTGGACGTGTATTTGGGCAAGGACGACACCGACATGGACGGTGGCGAGGACGACTGGGAAGTTCCCGTGTAGGTTGTTCACAAGCTTGCGATTTTGGGTGTGAAGAATTGAGACGTCCGTCGCCAATGGAATGCGGCGGAGACGGAATACTTTGGAAGAAGTTCTTGGCATCACCGGCCTGCCCTCTTCATGAGGCAGGCAACAACCACACTCCAACATGGCCACACCTCCTGCACCCAAGCGCGTTGGCAAAGCGCAACCCAAGCCGAATCAACCCAGCGAGAAGGCCGCTCCCACGTCAAAGGGAGGCACGGATGTGACCACCAAGATCTTTGTGCTCGACACGTGTGTGTTGTTGTTTGACCACAGTGCGCTGACCAACTTCGAGGACAACAAAGTGGCGATTCCGATCACCGTGTTGGAAGAATTGGATCGCTTCAAAGTGGGCAACGAGACCAAACACTTCGAGGCCCGTGAGTGCATCCGCATCCTCGACCGGTTGAGTCAATCCCATTCCCTTCAAGATTGGATTCCAGTCGAGAATGACATGGAGGGACAGCTCCGCGTCATCATGGACACCGACTGCCCCGACGGCAATGCCTCGAGCGTGTTCTCGGAGCGCACCAACGACCACAAGATTTTGGACGCCGCGCTCTGCTTGCAAGCCAAAGAGCCGGAATCCAAGGTCATCCTCGTGTCGAAGGACATCAACCTCCGCCTCAAGGCCAAGGCGTTGAACCTTCCCGCCGAGGACTACCAGACAGGCAAGGTCAAAGACAACCGGCACATGTTCACCGGCCGCACCACCCTGGAAGGCGTGGACAGCGATGTCATCCGCAAGATGTACGTCGATGGCAACAGCCGAAAAATCACGGCGCTGGGCGACGACCGCCAAAACAACCACTTCTACATCCTGAAGGACGGCTCGGCAAGCGCCATGGGGTTCTTCAACGAGAAGAAGCGCAACATCGAACGGGTCGACAAGTCTTACGCGTACGGCATCAAGCCCCGCAACGCCGAGCAAGCCTTTGCCCTGCATGCCATTCAGAATCCTGACATCAACCTTGTGACCATTTGCGGGGTGGCGGGAACGGGCAAAACCCTTCTTGCGCTGGCAGGCGCCCTCGAACAAAAGAACCGCTACGATCAAATCATCCTCGCCCGCCCCATTGTGGCGCTGAGCAACAAAGATTTGGGCTTTTTGCCAGGCGATGCGGAGGAGAAAATCAATCCCTACATGCAGCCGTTGTTCGACAACTTGAACTTCATCAAGAACCAGTTTGGCCCCAACGAGCGCAAGGCACGGGCCATCGAGGACATGAAGGCGGAGGGCAAGATTCAGATCTCCCCGTTGGCCTACATCCGCGGCCGCTCGTTGTCCAACGTGATTTTCATCGTCGACGAGGCCCAAAACCTGACGCCACACGAGGTCAAGACCATCATCACCCGTGCAGGCGAGAACACCAAAATCATCCTCACCGGCGACATCCGTCAAATCGACACGCCCTACCTGGATGAGCAATCCAACGGGCTGACCTACGTCATCGACCGCCTTCGCGGGAAAGAACTGTATTGCCACATCTCCTTGGAGAAGGGCGAGCGCTCGGAGTTGGCCAACCTGGCCAACGACCACCTGTAAGGGACATGACCCAGGTTCCCTGGGATTTCAGCCTGCTTTACCGGCGCACGATTCGGCGCGTCAAGGTCTTGCCGTTGTGGTGCACGCGCAGCACGTAGGTGCCTGCCGCCAATGGAAGTTCGAGCTGCCAGCTTTCGCGGTTGACCTTGCCATGCGCGACGCGTGACCCTGCAGGGGTGTAGAGTTCCCACAACCCACCCACAGCCACGTCAGGCGTCTGAACCGTGACCTGCCCCATGGGTGCGGGGTTGGGATGCACGCGCAACGCTGACTTGACGTCGAGCTCGGCCGAGCCCGAAACCACAGGAATCGACAAGGACTTTGCACTCACCAATTCAGGCGCCGCGCCTTGGTCTTCAAACAAGGCCTGGAACGCCTGGATGGTGCTGTCCTGAATGTCGAACATCGGTGCGACCCACCGTGCGGGCATGCTTTGGTACCACACGCGCACGTCCACCGTCACGTTGGCATTCGACGTGGGCGTGGCGGTCATGGCGTAATGCACTTGGTCCAATCCCTCCGCAGCTTCCTCGACAAAGTCGTCGTCCATCAATGCCGCGCCCTCCACACGGGTCGTGTCGTACACGGGATGGGTGTGGCTGAACCCGAGGGGAAGCAACCGGTTGTCCTTGGCCGACCCTGCCGCACGCTCCAGCACGTTGGTGGGTGTGCCCGTCACGTCGACCGCCACAAGCTCATAGACCTGGACTTCATCTTCTTCGACGATGTCCGTGTAGTGGGGTTCAAACGTGCTGAGTCCCCCCTCGTCCACGCCGACAAGGAACCCGCCATCCTCCCACTTTCCGCTGTGCCACAGGGTGTCGCCGTCTTGGTGGGCAACCACCTCAATCCACGCACGGCGGGCGGGATACCCTGAAGGGAATTTGTGTCCCGCTTTGTTTCGCACGCGGACACTCAACGTGCCCAAGTCGTCCACCCACGTGGCGTCTTCCACCGACAATTCCACCGTCTCGTGGCGCAGCAAGTCGCGCGTCCAAGCAATGGTGCTGTCGAATTGTTCCTCTGTGGCGGTCAACCCCAGTGCGTCGATGTTGTCGCGCATGATTTCAAGCATCTGCACATTGCCTCCCACCAACAAATGCTTGCTGTACGGCTGGCGCGGTTCCAAGAACAAGTAGCCCGAACTGATGACCACCCCTTCCTCCACCTTGGGCATGTGGCAATCTTGGCATTCGGTCGGCGTGGCGCCGTCGTCGGCGTAGGCCGAGTTCAACCACTCGTGGTAGGTGGCTTGTTCCACGTAGTCTTGCCCCGTGAGGTTGCCTTCCATGTCTGCCGTTTGGGTCACCAACGAGTGGCATCCGGCACACACCTCCGACCCGTCCACGTGGGCGCCATAACCAATGTTGTATCCCGTGTAGGTCACCATTGGGGGCGTGTGCAGCGGCGCGTCGTCTTTGCCTGCACCATACTGCCCGTAGATCATGGCGCTGTCAAACTCAAGCACACCACTGAACGTGTTGCCGACCGTGGGCGCCTGTTGGTGACACGCCACACAGCTCACGCCGTCCATCGCCAAGGTGTCGTGAAACAGCTGTGCCATGGCGTAGTGCTCCTCTCCGAGGTGATGTGCATTGAAGTGTCCGAGCGGTGCGTGGCACGACGTGCACTTGTCCTCCAACTCCAATTGGTGGTCGGGGTTGATGGCCACCTCATGGGCCACCTTGGCGCGCCAAAACGGATCCTTCGCGCTGTTGGCCATGAGGGAACTGCGCCACTGGTCTGTGGGGTTGATGTCGTGCCCCTCCGCTGTGACGCTGGCGTACCCCACGGGGTCCGCACCGTGACACCCGGCGCACTTTCCACTTCCCGTGAACAACGCGTTCGACGTGTCTGGCAAATCGGCATACGCCGACATGAACGCCCGGCTGTGGTAAGGTTGCGCCTCGGCATGGAGGTACGAAGGCCGCGTGGCCCAAGAGGCCAACACTGCAATCGTGGCGAGGCCGATGCCCCACAAAACTTTGGACGTGGTCGCGTTCATGGTCAGGAAACCAAAGGTCGGGCATTCGCGTTGCATGAACGCGAAAAGAAGTCACAGGATGCGCACCTGCCGGACCACGGGACGTCCCAAATGCTCGTTCAAGCGGTCCACAATGTCCTGCTTGCCGTGCTGGAACTCCTCCTTCAGAGGGCCGCTGTCAAGCATGCAAATCAGGGTCCCGTCTTTCTGGAGGTGCAGTTTGCGGGTGCGATTTTCCACCGGCGTCCCAAACACTTCACGCCACGCCTCCCTCACTTCCACTTCGTCGAGTTTGCCCTGCATCCGGGACACGCGCAAAAAATGCTGGATGACTTCCGCAAGCGGGCGCGAACTGTTCTCGGCACGCTCGTAGTCAGCCGAGTTCCTCAAGACGGGCCGTCTGCGCTTTTTCATGCGTCCATCGTTTGAGGGATGACTTCGCCTTTCCGGACTTCAAACACCCGAACGTCTGCCCCAGTTGCGGCAAACATGTCCGGGATGCGGCCGAGGTGGGTGTCTGTGATGAACACCTGCCCAAACGTGCCGTTGGTGACGCGCTTCATGAGTGCCTCCACCCGCTTCTCGTCGATTTTGTCGAAAATGTCGTCGAGCAACAAAATGGGCTTCACCCCTGTCGCCTCCTCGATGAAGGACAATTGCGCCAAACGCAAGGCCACCAAGAACGACTTCTGCTGCCCTTGGCTTCCAAAGCGCTTGAGGGCATGGTCGCCCAACGTGAACACCACGTCGTCTTTGTGCACCCCCACCGTGGTCCGCCGCAACCGACGGTCCTCGTCCTGGGCGGCGAGCATCTTGGCCTCGATGACCTCGGCATCCTCGCCGACATGGGTGGTCAACGTCAACCCCACCTGCTCTGCGCCACCTGAGATCTCTTCGTATGTGGCGAGGAATCCCGGCAAGAAAGAATCGACAAACGACCTGCGGGCCTTGGCGATCACCGCCGCCTTGGGCGCAATGCGTGCGTTCCACGGCGCCAACAATCCCGCATCGAAGGTTCGGTTCTCCGCGAAGTACCGCAGCAAGGCGTTGCGCTGAACGAGGGCCTTGTTCACATCGATGAGCGCTTCGAGGTAGGTGCGGTCGTATTGGCTGATGACGGCATCCATCCACTTTCGTCGCATCTCACTGCCTCCTTGGATGAGTTCCGCATCATCGGGCGCGATCATGACCGCAGGAAACCGTCCAATGTGTTCCGCCAACCGCTTGTAGGGCTTGTCGTTTCTTTTGAATTGCTTCTTGGCGCCACGTTGCACCCCACAACTCACACGCTCTTTGGTGTCGAGGCGGTCAAAATCTCCCTGAATCAACATGAAGGGTTCGCCGTGGGCGATGTTTTGGGCATCAATGGGATTGAAATAGCTCTTGCAAAAGCACAGATAGTGCACTGCGTCAAGCACATTGGTCTTCCCGCTGCCGTTGTCTCCAAGGAAGCAATTCACCTGCGGACCGAGGCTCACATCCGCGCCGGAATGGTTTTTGAAATGAACCAAATGAAGATGTTCGAGCCGCAT
>CAZGQI010000070.1:0-5735 GCA_964527895.1 uncultured Comamonadaceae bacterium
TGGTCCTCCATGCGCTTCACCCGCGTGAACACCGCACTGCGGCTGAGTCCCGTGAGTTCACTGAGGTCCTGCATGCTGCTTCGACCGTCGAATTCAAGGTGCTCCAGGATGGTTTTGTCGAGGGCGTCCATGGCCAAAGGTGTTTGTTCAACGTTGTTCAATCAAAACCGCGTCACAACAAAACAAATGACGTCAATTTGTTCAAATATCTAACATTTGTTCGAAATGAAGAATCAAACAAAGAACAATGTCGCCAAATTGACAGCATGAAGAAGCACCTTGAGACCCGCGCAATGTTCGCCGGCTACCGTCCTTCGGACGCTCAGATGGCTGTCAAGCCGCCCATGCACCCCGCCTCCACCTTCGTGTTCCCCGACGCCCGCACCGGCGCCGCACACATGGAAACAGCCTACGGCGTGGAGGGCGCAGAGACGCCACCCGAGGGCTTCATCTACAGCCGCCTGGGCAACCCCACAATCACGATGGCCGAACAGCGCCTCGCAGCATGGGACGACAGCGAAGACGCCGCGCTCTTCGGAAGCGGCATGGCCGGCATTTCCACGGCACTGCTCGCGTGGTCGGATGCTGACCGCCCCGTTTGGTTTGTGGGGCCACTCTACGGCGGAACCCACCATTTCCTCGAAGAAGTGTTGCCCACCATGGGCCGTTCAGTGACTGAAATTGACCACCTGGACCAACTTGACCCCACCCTCGAAGACCTCGGCGGACAGCGCCCTGGCATCATTTACCTCGAGACCCCGGCCAACCCCACCATGCAAATCCAGCGGATTCGCACCGCTTCGGAATGGGCCGCCCAAAACAGCACCGAGGATCACCGCATTGTGGTCATGGTGGACAACACCTACCTCGGCCCCATCCTCCAGCGTCCGCTTGAGCAGGGCGCCGACCTCGTCCTGTACTCGGCCACCAAATACCTCGGTGGCCACAGCGACCTCATCGCCGGTGGCGCCTCTGGCGGGGCCGACATCGTGGCCAAGGTGAAGGAATTCCGCACGTTCCTGGGAGGAACCATCGATTCGTGGACGGCATGGATGCTTGCCCGTTCCATGGAAACCCTGCACGTTCGCGTCGAGCACCAGCAGCGCACGGCCGGACACGTGCTGAACCACCTTCGCGAGCTCTGCGGAGCCGAGAACGTGAAATCGGCTTGGTCTGACGACTTGGCCACCATGGGGCAAGACGTGACAGTCGCAGAAGCGCAACAGCGCGGGGGCGGGGCCATGATTGGCCTGAACGTGCCGGGCGGCCGCGAAGGCGCCTTTGCCTTCCTCGACGCCCTTCAGGTCTTCAAGTTGGCCGTGAGCCTCGGATCGACGGAAAGCCTCGCCGAGCACCCCGCCAGCATGACCCATGCCGGCGTTCCCGCAGAAGTGAAAGCCCGAACCGGCATCACCGAGGGATTCGTGCGTTTGTCCATCGGGTTGGAACATCCTGAAGACTTGGTCAATGACCTCACGCAGGCTTGGAAAGTCGCCGAGTCTGTGGCGACCTTGGCTGTGTGATCGCGCGATTGAGTCTCCTTCTTGTCTGTTTGACCTCGGCCATGGCGGCCTGGGGCCAAGGCCGTGTGCACCTCTACCCCGACGACAACCTCGTGTGGCGGGACATGGTGGCCCACGTGGACGGTGGCGTGGTCCGCATGGGCAACAACTGGTCCGGCGACATTGTCTTCACGATCCAAGCCGACAACATGTGGGACGAGGTCCGCATCTTCCAAGGCTACTCGACCAGCGCGTTGGATTTGGCCTACACGCTCCGTGACAACAAGCTCTACCTCGGCGACAGCTCGTTCTCAGACGCCATCCTCTACACCTTTGAAGAAGCCCAAATCTTCATGGGCGACTCCCGGTTCCCCTTGGACATTGCCTACACCTTTCGGGAAGAACAGAGGCGTTTTGCGGGCAGCGACGACGAACCATTGTGGGGCGTGTACAAGGAAGACAGCCGCGCGTGGAGCGACCGGTTGGCGGTGATTGAAGGTCCACTTGACCCTGCCGCTGTGTTCGCGCTTCTGAGCGCCGCGGGCTGGTTATAATTTTTCTGGACCCGGCTGACTGCGTGCACGTCCAACGTAAGTCACACACTCTTAACGCGGTTCTTCTGAACTTTTGGTTGCGATTTATGTAAATTTATACTTCTGCACCTGCGGGTACTTACAACGTACATGCTCAACTTGACCCACAACACCCTCCTGAGGACGCCTTGGATGGTCGCGATGTTCGCGGCTTGCTGGGGAGGTTTTGTGCCTGCGGTCCAGGGCCAAGCGTCCAACGAAACGACGGTGGTACGCGAGTGGAATGAGACCTTGCTTCACGCCATTCGGAACGACCTCGCACGCCCCACCATTCACGCAAGGAACCTGCACCACTGGTCCATGGCCTGCTACGATGCATGGGCAGCCTACGACACGGTGGCCACGCCTTTTTTGGTGGACGTGGAACTACCCTACATCGAAGACGACGCGTCAAGGCGTTGGGCCCAAGAAACCGCCCTCAACTACGCGTCGTATCGCCTGCTTTGGAACCGGTTTTTGGACTCTCCTGGAGGCACCTCCACGTTGATGACGCTGTATCAGCAGTTTGCGCTGGCGGGTGGCGTGAACAGCTTCCAAAGCACCGACTACGTGAATGACGGCCCTGCGGCCCTCGGCAACTTCATCGCCCAACAAGTGATGGCATACGGCGCTGCGGACGGCAGCAACGAAGCCAACGGCCACGCCAACCAGCACTACACACCTTCCAACCCAGACCTGTTCATCGAATCTGTGCCGGGCAACCCTTGGCTTGTGCAGCCCAACCGCTGGCAGAGCATCAGCCTGAGCACTTTTGTGGGACAGAGCGGCATCCCAGAAACGGAGACGCCGCCGTTTTTGAGTCCGGAATGGGGGAATGTGACGCCGTTTGGGCTGCCCGACAGCGCCATGACCTTGCATTTCGCCAACGACGGATGGCCCTACCCCGTGTGGATCGACCAAGGTGCGCCGCCCCTCGTGGACTTGAACTACGCCCAAGGCATCGACGACCCCTACACCTGGGGCCACGGCATGGTGCTGCGTTGGTCTGAACACCTCGACCCCACAGATGGCGTCATGCTTGACATCAGCCCCGCATCCGTGGGCAACGTGGATCCTGCATTGTTCGACCTTGGTTACGAGGAATACGACCAATTCTACAATTGGGACGAAGGCGGCGACGCCAGCCAAGGGTGGGATGTGAATCCTGCCACCGGCCAAGCCTACGAACCCCAAATCGTGCCCCGCGGCGACTACGCTCGGGTGCTCGCGGAGTTTTGGGCCGACGGCCCCGATTCCGAAACGCCCCCTGGACACTGGTTTGCCATCCTCAACGGGGTCATGGACCACCCCGACTTCGAAGCCCGATGGATGGGCGAAGGAGACGAGATGGCGGCCCTCGACTGGGAGGTGTGTGCCTACTTCACTTTGGGCGGGGCCCTGCACGACGCAGCCATCGCCGCATGGAGCCACAAGGGTTGGTACGACTACATCCGACCCGTATCGGCCATCCGCTGGATGCAAGGACGCGGGCAGTGCACCGACCCGTCGCTTCCCAATTACGACGTCACCGGCCTTCCCCTCATCGACGGCTTTTGTGAAATGGTCGCACCTGGCGACCTCGACTTCCCAAGCGCCAGCGACGTCGACAAACTGAAAGTGCGTGCCTGGAAAGGCCCCGACTACATCAGCAACCCCGACTCAGACGAAGCGGGCGTGGATTGGATCCTGGTCGAGAACTGGTGGCCCTACCAACGCCCCTCGTTTGTGACGCCGCCCTTCGCGGGCTACGTCAGCGGGCACTCCACGTTCTCACGTGCCGCAGCAGAAATCCTCACCGCCATCACCGGCGACCCCTACTTCCCTGGAGGCATGGGCGAGTTCACGGCCCCGGCCAACGACTTCCTCGTCTTCGAAGAAGGGCCTTCCCAAGACATCGTCTTGCAGTGGGCCACCTACCGCGACGCGTCGGACCAATGCAGCTTGTCCCGCATTTGGGGTGGCATCCACCCGCCCTGTGACGACCTTCCCGGACGACGCATCGGCCTTGAAGTGGCAGAGCACGCGTTGAACATGGCCCGCGCCCACATCGAGGCGAACGCGCCTTGCATGGCCGACCTGAATGACGACGGCCTCCGCGGTGTAGACGATCTGCTCATCTTCCTGGTCAGCTACAACAGCACTCCCGCTCAGGGGACGGAGGACCTCAATGGAGACGGATTCGTCGGGGTGGACGACCTGCTCGATTTCTTGATGTTCTTCAACCAAGCGTGCCTCTGAAGCACGCCCGCAGGAGCCCCAAACCTCTCAGCTTTGGCCCCAGGCCATGACCCAAATCCGACTTAGACCTCCTCGAGGCGGAAGGTGAACCCTTCCATGATCTCGTTGACGAGGAGCTTGGTGCACGCATCGTTCACCTGGCCCTCTGCCGCTTCACGGCTGTCGGCGTCCACCTCCAAGGTCACGTGCTTGCCGATGCGGACGTTGCTGATGTCCGGCAACCCGATGTTGGGCATGTTGTTGCTGACGGCCTTTCCCTGGGGGTCCAACAAAGCGGGAAGCGGCATGATGTCGATGGCAGCGCGGAATTTCATGTGCAGTGAATGCGTAAAAGGTGAATCTCAATGCGATTGGCTCTGCGGCGTCGTTGCCATGGCCAAACCGAGGTACAAAAGTAAACACAGCGGCACAGCAAGGAACACACTTCCCCACCCAAACCACGTCCACACTCCCACAAGCGGAATCGCCCCCACGAACAAGGCCCGCCAACGGTCCACCCCAGGCTCTTTGCCCCAGCCTTTCAACCCCCACATCTTCCTGCGGCTCACCATCGCGAGTGGCACCACCGCCAACCCAATCCACGCCAGGCCCACGGCCATCAGCGCATCCAAGCTGCCATGCAATTCACCCCACGCAAGCATGACGCCCATCCAAAACACCCCGGCCGCAGGCGCGGGCATGCCTTCAAAGTCCGTTCCTCCCTCTCCACTCTCCGCCGCCACATTGAAGCGCGCCAACCGGTACGCCGCCGCTGCCGCCACGCCCAAGCACGCCAGCATCTCCCACGTCATCCCTGCACCACCATCGTCCTGAAACAGCCGCATGGCCACCATCGCCGGAGCCACACCGCCCGTCACCACGTCCGCCAAACTGTCCAGCTGCACGCCCATTGGCCCTGCCACGCCGAGCTTTCGCGCCGCCCATCCGTCAAGCACATCGCACAACATCGCCAGCACCCACACCACCGCCACCATCTGCAACCCACGGGACTCTGCACCCGTCGGCCAGGGATCTTGCCTCCACAACACCATTTGGTCTGTCCAATCCGCCACCAAGGCCTCCCCCAAAAACGATCCCGACGCCGCCGCCCAGCACACCACGACCCCTCCCAGCAAGTTGCCAAGGGTCAATGCATTGGGCACCCATTTCCACGTGTTCATGTCGCAAATCTAACCCATCCCATCAGGCCTTCATCCCCTGCGTTATACGCGTCTTTCCTGAATTTATCCCCCAAAAGTGAAACCTTAGTGAACCCACTTTCGTATATTCGCAAGCCCACAGTGGTTCGCCACTTTGGAAAGGGTCCGATGGCCGAGTGGCTAGGCTCAGCTCTGCAAAAGCTGCTACAGCGGTTCGAATCCGCTTCGGACCTCCAACCCCAGAAAGCCCCAAGCACACGCTTGGGGTTTTTTTGTGCCCAAAA
>CAZGQI010000071.1:0-5689 GCA_964527895.1 uncultured Comamonadaceae bacterium
GGGCCAAATGAACTTTCAAGTGTTTCCGCTTGGTGTAGGGGTTGACCAACAACAATTATTCATTGAATTCTCGGGCGAAGGGACATTCGCCGGAGGCGCCATTGTAGAGGTTCCCGGCTGCAATGATGCCAGCGCGTGCAACTACAACCCTGAAGCCACCACCAACGACGGAAGTTGTGAATTTGAAAGTTGCGCGGGATGCACCGATGCGTTGGCATGCAACTACGACGAGAGTGCCACCATTGCAGACGACGAATCTTGCATTTTTTGCAACTGTGGTGCTTCGGGTTCAGGATATTCGCTCGTGGTGGAATCTGCGCCTGCGGCAGGTGTGGCTGGGGCGACGCGCTACCGTTTGAAAGTCCGCATGGCCAGTGCGCAGGACCAGATGAGTGCGGTATACGGCGTTCAAGGAGCTCCTATGCAGTTCAATGCGCCATTGGGCGTGTTCAACAGCACGTTCAATGCGAGCTGGAATGCGTCGGGCGTCAACCCGGCATTCTTTGATTTTGTCCCGGATCTGGCAGACGACAGTTACGCAACCATTGGACTTGAAGGACCGGCGTCTGCGTCGGGCATTGCGGATGCGGCAGACCCAAGTTTGGCCGAAGACACGAACCAACCCCTTGCGCCGTTCTTCATCAACAATGGAACCACAGAGCTCTTGATCAATTCGATCACGGGAAGCTCATGGTTTGCCTTGAATACCGCGGCAAACACCTTCCCCGACGCCAACAATGAGGTGCTCATTGCACAGTTGACTTCCTTCGGCGAGGTTTCAGGGACCATCAATGTCCAAGTGTTGCCAGAAGGGGCTGAAGGCATTGGCAGCGACGTGCAGAAAACGTTTCAGTTTGCCGGAGCCGGCGTCTACGCTGCCGTGGGCGAGGGCAATGCCTGTGGTTGCACGGACGCGACGGCCTGCAATTACGACGCGAATGCGAACTACGACGATGGTTCTTGCCTCCAAGCGGATGAATGCGGCGTATGTGGCGGCGATGGCATTGCCGACGGGGCGTGCGATTGCGACGGAAACGTGCTCGATGAGTGCGGCTTGTGTGGAGGTGAGGGCATTGCCGAAGGGGCATGCGATTGCGATGGGAATGTTGCCACAGAATTCCGTGACTGCGATGGCCTCTGTCTCCTTGATGAGGACTTGGACGGCATCTGTGACGATCTGGACGAATGTGTCGGTGTTGTAGATGCGTGTGGAGACTGCAACGGCAATGATCTGGGATGCCAAGGCTGCACTGACAATGAAGCTTGCAACTACGATGCTTCAGCTTTGTTTCCTGACGGCTCTTGTACCTACCCCGACAATTGTGGCATCTGTGGAGGCAACAACAACTGCGAAGAATGCACAGATTTTAATGAAAATGGGACGTGTGATGTGGACGAAAATGTAGGTTGCACGTACCCCAGTGCCCTCAACTTCAGCCCCAACGCGACCTTGGACAATGGCACCTGCCTTTTCAGCTGCGCAGGTGACATCAACGGGGACGGAGATGTCCAACTCAACGACTTGCTGGACTTGCTCAGCGCGTACGGTACCTCTTGCGGCGAATGTCCTGACGTGGATGGGGACGACATCTGCGATTGGGCAGACACCTGCATTGGACAAGAGGACGTGTGTGGGGTTTGTGGTGGAGACGGTACATCATGCTTTGGATGCACGGACGCCACGGCATGCAACTACGATACAGAAGCCTTGTTCGAAGACGGGACCTGCAACTACATCGAGGCAGGAGCCTGCGATTGTGAGGGCAACGTTTTGGACGAATGTGGTGTCTGTGGCGGTGAAGGTCTGAGCGGAGAAGCCTGTGACTGCGACGGCAACGTGGAAGACGCCATCGGCACTTGCGGAGGGGATTGCCCCCTCGATGCCAATGCGGACGGCATTTGCGACACAGAACAAACCGAAGGCTGCACCTACCCCGCAGCATGCAACTACAATCCCTTCGCCACGTTTGAGGACGGTTCATGCGATTTCTTCGGTTGCGTCGTCCCGGGTTGCACCGACCCGTCGGCCTGCGACTACGACCCAGAAGCCACGAACGAAGACGGCTCGTGCTCCTACCCAGGATGCATCGATCCACTCGCTTGCAACTTCGACGGCGACGCCGGATGTGACGATGGATCGTGCACGTACCCAGGCTGCACAGACCCATCTGCTTGCAACTACGATGATGCGGCCGGATGCGACGACGGCTCGTGTGGTCTCCCTGGATGCACGGATCAAACCGCGTGCAACTACGACGCGACTGCAGCCTGCGACGACGGGTCTTGTTTGATGCTTGACGAGTGTGGCGTGTGTGGTGGAACTGGCCTTCTCGGTTGCATTGACGCCGAAGCAGTCAACTACGACGACACCGCAGCATGTGACGATGGCTCCTGCATCTATGCAGGATGCACCTACGAATTTGCGTGCAACTACAATCCTGAAGCGTCCATTGACGATGCGTCGTGTGAATTCGGGACTTGCCCCGGCTGCACGGATCCTGCTGCTTGCAACTTTAATCCGACCGTAAGCGAGGATGATGGGAGCTGCACTTACGGGTTAGACGGGAATTGTGACTTCATAACTCCTGATCCTTCATTGTGGGAATCAGACGGGACTTTTTGGGATTCTGAAAATGGGGTTGACGTCTTGATTTTCTACAATTCTGCCAACTCCGTGCGTGTTGCAGAGTGTGCCTCAACATTCAACATGATTAGCGGCACCTCAGAGATTGCGTACAACGTCATTGGCGGGGAAGCGAATGTCGCTGGATATCAACTGGAAACCCCCGATGAAGGTGAAGGGATTCATCTCCAATACTCTCTCAACGGAGTCGACTGGCTCGACTTCACCGGCGATGCACTGTCTCCCTCAAATATTGGATGTCCCTATGCCAATTGCTCCTCCAATTCAGTTCAATGGAATTCAAATCCTGGGACATTCATTTGGGACTTGCCATCAGCCGAAAACGTGAGATTCCGGTGGTATCAACAAACTGGCGACTTTAACTGCTGTGATCACTGGGCAGTCAAAAATTTTAGCATTGCTGAATAATCAGGCATTCATCGCGGACTCGATGGCGTCGGCCTCGAGGGGGATGTGCGCCATGAGGTCGTGGAAGCCGTCTTCGGTGATGACGATGTCGTTCTCGAGGCGGATGCCGAGGTTTTCCTCGCGGATGTAAATGCCAGGCTCGACCGTGAAGACGTGGCCCGGCGCAATGGGCTCGTGCCAGTGGCCGACGTCGTGGACGTCGAGGCCGATGAAGTGCGACGTGCCGTGCATGAAGTACTTCTTGTAGGCGGGCCAAGCGGGGTTTTGCTTCTCGACGTCGTGGCGGTCGAGGAACTCGAGGTCGAGGAGTTGGGCCGTCATGAGGTCGCCGACTTCCTTGTGGTAGTCGTGGAGCGAGACGCCGGGACGGAGGAGCTTCATGGCGTCCTGCATCACGGAAAGGACCGCGTTGTAGACCGCGCGCTGGCGGTCCGTGAAGCGGCCTGAGACCGGAATGCAGCGCGTCATGTCGGACGCGTAGTTGCCGTACTCGGCGCCCACGTCCATCAGGATGACGTCGCCGGCTTTGCACTCGGCGGAGTTCTCGATGTAGTGGAGGACGCACGCGTTGAAGCCGGAGCCGATGATGGGCGTGTACGCGAAGCCACGGGAGCCGCGGCGCAGGAATTCGTGCATGAACTCCGCCTCGATCTCGTACTCCATGACGCCGGGCTTCACGAATTGCAAGACGCGGTCGAAGCCCGCCTTGGTGATGTCGCATGCGCGCTGCATCTGGTCGATTTCCGAGGCCTGCTTGAGGGCGCGGATGGAATGCAGGATGGGCGCGCTGCGCTCGATTTCGTGGTTGGGGTATTTGGCGCGAAGGGCTGCATTTTCCCGGTCCGTGCGGGTCTCGACCGTGAGGCGGGCCCGCGTGTGTTGGTTGTCGTTGAGGTAGAGCGACTGCGCCTCGGCCATCAGGCGGTGGAGCGTCCGTTCGAACGCCGTCGTCCACTGGACATTGGCGATGCCTGTCTCGGCGGTCGCTTGGGGTTTGGTGAGTTTGGCCCCCTCCCAAATCGCAAGTTCCTCGTTGGTCTCCAAGGTGAACAAAATCTCCCGATCCGCCGGGTTGTGGGCGTCCGGGAACAAGAGCAGCACCGTCTCCTCTTGGTCCACTCCGGAGAGGTAGAAAATGTCCGCGTGCTGCTTGAACGGCAAGGTGCCGTCGGCGCTCGTGGGGTAGATGTCGTTGCTGAAAAACAGGGCGAGGCCACCGGGCTTCATCTGCTTCATGAACGCTTCTCGGTTCCGGGTGTAGAGGTCGGAGGGGAGTTTTTGGTACCGCATGCCCCGAAGGTACAGCGCGCGTCGTGCAGTCGGTGCGCCCACGGGAGGGGCAATGACGGGGGCCGACCTACCTTCGTGTCATGAGCGAACGCATTTCCACCTCCAACGCCCCCAAGCCCGTCGGCCTCTACCCCCACGCGCGCCGCGTCGGCAACCTCCTGTTCTTGAGCGGCGTCGGTCCGCGAACGGCGGGAAGCGATTCGAACGACAGTGGGGTGCCCGGCCTGGAGTTGGACCACAACGGCAACTTCAAAGCGTTTGACTTTGAGGCGCAAGTTCACAGCGTGTTCGCCAACGTCAAATCCATCCTCGAGGCCAGCGGCAGCAGCTGGGAACAACTCGTCGACGTCACCGTCTTCCTCGTGGACATGAACCGCGATTTCCACACGTTCAACCGCCTGTACGCCGAGTACTTCAAGGACAACCAGCCCTGCCGCACCACGATGGAAATCAACCGATTGCCGACCCCGATCGCCATCGAATTGAAGTGCATTGCTACGGTGGAGTGAGCTCCTGAGGTGCACGCGAAATCGCGGAGGAATGCGTTTGAGGTTCGTTGACAACCCTTGTGACAACCTGCTGAAACGCGGCTTGCAAGGGGAAGTCCCTTTCCGAACTTGCACGCATGTCCACGGACCCTAACACCGACCACAACTTCGACCCCGCGATTCTCGACAAGCTCAAGCAGCTTCAAGAGAAATACGCGGCCATGGGGCAAGACCTCAGCAGCTACCTCGATGGCTTGCTGTACGCCGATTACCGGACCTACTGGGACCTGATTCACCTCGACACGTTGTTGAGCCTGCAGCGTCCCCAAACCCCCATCCCAGACGAAGTCGTCTTCATCGTCTACCACCAAATCACGGAGCTCTACTTCAAGTTGTCGCTCCACGAATTTGAGCGCATGGCGCAAGAGGCACGCGAGAACGGCGGTGCCGTCAGTGAGGCCTTTTTGCTGGAGCGCGTGCGCCGGGTGAACCGCTACTTCGAAGCCCTGACCACCAGCTTCGACATCATGGTCGACGGCATGGACCCAACAGAGTTCATGAAGTTCCGCATGTCCCTCCTGCCCGCCTCTGGATTCCAGAGCGCGCAGTACCGAATGATTGAGATTTGTTCGACGTCCCTGGACCGCATTGTGCACCACAACCTGCGCGACCAATACGCCGAGCACACCGTCGCCGACGTGCCCGAACTCATGTCCCACCTCTACTGGCGGGAAGGTGCTGTCGAGTTGTCAAGTGGCGCCAAGACGCTGACTTTGAAGCAGTTTGAGGCCAAATACGACGAGCAGCTCGAGAAACTGGCCCGTGGCATGTTCAGCGCCAACGTGCGCAAACTGGCGGC
>CAZGQI010000072.1:0-5663 GCA_964527895.1 uncultured Comamonadaceae bacterium
AAGCCATGAAAAAAGGCACCCGTGAGGGTGCCTTTTTTGTGTGTTGCATGGTGTGATGCTCAGCCTTCGACGCCGAGCAATTCATCCATGGTGCCCGTGGCCACGCTGTGGTAGTTAGGGCGGGCTTCTTTGTAAATGTCGCGAGCAAGGTCGGTTTGTCCTGTTTCAACCAAGGCCTTGTAGATGGGGGTCAAGAACTTGCGTCGTCCCACGCCCACGAGGAAGGTGCGCAGGCGGTCGTACGCCGGCGTGTGTTGGCTGCGCACGGCTTGTTCCAACCACGCAAACAACACTTCATTGTTGCCTGTGCTGTTGATGTCCCATGCCGCATCCAACTCAGCCAAGCGAGAAGCGTCGGTGTTGTCAGGCAAGTTGGAGAGGAAGCGGTAGCGCTCTTGGTAGAGCCAGTCGGACCAGGGAAGGGCCGCGGAAGCTGTGGTTCCTTGAATCCACGCATTCAAGGTGGCGTCCACACGCTCGATGCGTGCACTTTTCACCTCCGGGCAGTTGCTCGGGAGCCCTTGACCGTCCACCCACGCCGGGACATTCACCGTACTCCGGAGTTCTTCCGTGTTCAGCAAGTTGCTGTTGAGGTAGTCGAGGAACGTGTCGGTGTCCATGACCTGGAAGGCATGCGATGTGAAGTAGGTCTTCAGGAAGCTGTCGAACGTTTCGCGACCCACGGTCTCTTCGAGAAGGCGAAGGAAGAAGTAGCCTTTGTCGTACGCAATGGCCGTCATGCCATCGTCTGGATCGCGGTCTTTCAAGTGCAAGCGAAGGTGGGTGTCGTTGGGATTGACATCCATGATGGCATCGACTTCATCGACCAAACCTTGGTAGCTCAGGGTGCTGAGCATTTCACTGATGTCTCGGCCGTATACAGCCTCCATGATGCGTTGCTCGAAGTACACGGTGAATCCTTCATTCAGCCAAAAGTCATCCCATGTCGCATTGGTCACGAGGTTGCCACTCCAGCTGTGTGCGAGTTCGTGCGCCACAAGGGAAACGAGGCTTCGATCACCTGCGATGATGGTGGGGGTGGCAAACGTCAGTCGTGGATTCTCCATGCCGCCAAAGGGGAATGCAGCAGGGAGCACAAGCAGGTCGTAACGCTCCCACGCATACTTGCCGTAGAGCCCTTCGGCCGCCACGAGCATGTCCTCCATTTCGGCAAACTCATATTCTGCGGCATCGATCAAATCTGACGTGGCGTACACCCCGGTGTGCGCTCCGACACTGCGGAATTCGACATCGCCCACAGCCAAAGCGAGGAGGTAGGAGGGGATGGGTTGCTCCATGACGAAGTCGTAGTGCCCGTCGGCCGACTTTTCGGTGGGGTTGACGGCACTCATCAAGGCCATCAACTCGGTGGGCACCTCCACATGGGCTTCGTAGGTGAAGCGAACGCCGGGGCTGTCCTGACAAGGCACCCAAGTACGGGCGAGGATGGCCTGGCTTTGGGTGAACAAGAAAGGCGACTCGCCTTCGACCCAAAGGAAGGCCGCGGCATCAGGGGAGGTGGTGTACGCCACGCTGACCTCTTGCGTGCTGCCTGTCACAGGGATGCTCAGAGGCTGTCCCAAGAAGGGGCGCACCGGTCCCAGTTCGAACGGAGCGTCTTGGCCGTCCACCGTCACGCTGTGAATGGTCAGGTCGCGGCAATCGAGCAACAAGCGTTCTGCGTCCTTCGCCGTTTGGACCTGGTAGGTGGCTGTGGCGGTGATTTGGCGTTGGTCAAAATCAACCTTGGCGTCCCACTTCAGATGCGTGGTGACGGCTTCTTCTGGCTTGCTGAAGCTGTGGTGGTCGGTGGCGCGTTTCATGTCGGCGACGAGTTGGGATTTCTTGGAGGGAGCCACTTCAGGTGCCGAACAACCGACGGCAACCAGAAGCAAGCCACCCGCAAGGGATTTGAGCATGTTCATGGCTGTGATTTGGTGCGCCAAGGTAGCGCCTCCGTCACGAACCCTCAGGGGCAGGCTTGTGTCCTGTCAGTCCACGCCCCACGAAGACGACGATCAAGGTGCCAAGTGCCGCCTTCACAAGCAACGGTGGCATGAGGTCAAGCAAGCTTTCCAAAAGGGAAACTTCAACAGGGATGATGCCACGTTGGTAGGCCAAGCCGAGGAGGACAATGACCAATTGCCCCAGCAACAGGAGCAGGGCAGAGGCGCCGTAACGCATGCGGGTCACCTGTTCCGCGAACCATCCTGCCACCAAGGCTCCGATGGGAAAGGCGAACAAAAATCCTGCGGTGCTTCCCGTGAAATGAATCCAGCCCGAGGCGCCGTCGGCAAACACGGGGGCACCGAGTCCACCTGCGACGAGGTACAACGCCACCGCGGCCGTTCCGACTTGCCAACCCCACAACACCCCCCACAAGACCACGATGAGGCTCTGCGGAGTGATGGGCAAGGTGCCTTGAAACGTCCAAACTTGCGGTGACAGCCATCCCATCAGCGCCAAGCCAAGCAACACAAGAAGGGCGCTGTCGACCCAGGCAGAATGCCATTGAACGTGCTGACGGAACATGAGGTCAGTTCGATTGACGCGCCTCTTGGTCGCGTTCCAAGTCGAACGTGATGGCGTTGTTGTCTCGGTGCACATCGGCTTGGAGCCCCTCGGCATCCAAGGTGACGGCACTCAACTTGCCTTGCGAGGGCACCTCCAAGGTGAAATTGACGTCCACCCATGGCCAATCCGCGGCGAGGATTTCACCTTCAGCCAAGGCACGGTGGCCGCGCATCATGACAAGGGGAATGTGAACGCGGGTTGTGGAACCGTTCTCCCAAGTCAACGTGACATCTTGCGGCATGGGCATGTCGCCTCGGCGACTCATTTCCACAGTGACCGTCCCTTCGTCATTCACCACAGATTCAACGGCGTAGTCGACGGCATCTGTGGTGTGCATCATGTATTGAAAGTACCAATCGAGTTCCAAACCAGAAGCGCGTTCCATTTCCCGCTTGAAGTCGTTGGGGCCGGGGTGCTTGAACGCCCAGTTCTTGAAATAGGTTCGCATGGCCTCGTCACGCACCTCTGTGCCCATGACCGCGCCGAGCTGCTCGACCAACACCTCGCCCTTGCTGTAGGCGCCGACGCCGTAGGCGCGGTTGGTTTTGTAGTGGTCGGCGTGCGTGATCAACGGCTCTTCGTTGCCAGAGAGGTTTTGGTTGATGTAGCTCGCGTAGGCCCACTTGTGCGGATTTTCATCGGGTTTCATGGGGTCGGCAAACAAGCTGGCCATGCAGCGCGACTCGGCCCAAGAAGTGAATCCTTCGTCCATCCATTCGTGAAGGCTCTCGTTGGTGGCCACCATGCCTTGGAACCAACTGTGTGCCATTTCGTGGACGGTGACGCCCACCAAGCTGCGCAAGGAGCGCTCTCCTGTGATCAAGGTGATCATGGGGTACTCCATGCCACCGTCGCCACCCTGAATCACGGTGTACTCGGGGTACATGTAGGGACCGATGTCCTCGTTGATGTACGCCATGGCTTTTCCCGCGTAGTCGGCAAGCACGGTCCAGTTGCTGTCGATTTCTGCGTTGGCTTGGTGAATCAAACGAAGGGTGACGCCATCCACGTCGATCGTTTCCTCGATGAAGTCGGGGTCGGCGGCCCATGCAAAGTCGATGACGTTGCTCGCCTTGAAGTGATGGATGGTGCCGGCCAACCCATTGGGCAGGGGCGAAGACGTGGTGGATTGCTTGACGCCTGTGGCGCCAATGCCGTAGCCTTCGGGAAGGTGGATGTGCACGTTGAAGTTGCCCCAAATCCCGTGGAACTCACGTCCGATGTACGGGTTGGTGTGCCATCCGTGGTGGTCAAACTCACAAAGCTTGGGGTACCATTGGGTCATGCTGTATTCCACGCCCTCTTTGTTCATCCAGCCTGAACGGCGGATTTGGCGTGGGACCTGCGCTTGCCACGTCAACTCAAACGTCACGGATTTGCCCGGACGCAATGCGCGTGGCAACGCCACTTCCAAAATGGTTCCGTCCTCGACAAAGGCCACAGGCTTGCCATTGACCTTGACGGATTCAATTCGCTGCCATCCCCACTCGTCTTCAGAAAGCTCGACAATGCGGCTGCCCACGCGACGGTCGGGGTCAGAGATGGACCGCGAGCGGACATCCATCATGCTGCCCGGTTGGAAGGCATTGAAAAAAAGGTGCCAAAAGACCTTGTCCAAGGTTTCAGGACTCTTGTTGGTGTAGACCACCTTCATGTCGCCTTGGTATTGATGGGTGGCTGTGTCGACCACGACGTTCATGTCGTACGACACTTGTTGTTGCCAACCGGGATATTGACCCAGTGCGATCGGACCTGTCAACACGCCGAGCACGACGGCAAGGGAGAGTGAGATGAAATGCTTCATGAGAGGAAAGTCAAAGGGAAGAACGAAGGGCAAGCATCTTCAGCAGGCCGACTGCGGCTTCGACGCCTTTGTTGCCGTGCTCGCCACCCGATCGGGCCGCAGCCTGTTCAGCCGTGTCGTCCGTCAACACGCAAAACATGACGGGCTTGCCGGTATCTTGATTCACGCGAAGAATGCCGTGGGCGGCCGCGCTGCACACGTAGTCGAAGTGGGCGGTTTCGCCGCGGATCACCGACCCAATGCAGATGACGCCGTCGATGTCTTCGCGCTCGGCAAGCCACTGCGCACCCAACGGCAACTCGTAACTGCCAGGCACCCAGTGAACGGCGATGCTGGCTTCAGGGACGCCAGCTTCCGACAAGACCTGGCGGGCACCGTCGAGCATGCCGCCCGTGTAGGTTTGGTTCCATTCAGACACAACGATGCCCACCTTGAAGTGGGCACCGTTGGGCAAGTCTTCAGACTTGTAGGAACTCAGGTTGTTTCCTGCCGTGGCCATGAATCAGCGGGCAAGAGACGCAGCCAAGCCGAGGGCGTTGGCGGCGTACGTCGAGTTGGGGAAGTCCTCCGCGAGGTCCTCCAAAACGCCGCGAGCCTTGTCCTCGTTGCCGAGTTCAATCAAAACGAGCGCACGCTTGTAGGAGCACATGGGAGAGAGGGCCTTGGCGGCCAATCCTGATGCTGCCGCAGAGGCTGCAGAAGCGAAGTGGCCTTCTGCGCCTTCGAGGTCGCCGAGCTCCACCAAGCAGTCGCCGATGTTGGCGTCTGTCAAAGGACCGAAGACGTCGTCGCTGAAACCAGCTTGGTTGAAGGCCTCAACGGCTTCGTCAAAGCGTGCCGCGTCGCGGTGCATGATGCCGAGCTCAAACGCCGCACGTGCCGCAGCAGGGGTGCCGCTGTGGTCGCTGAGGATTTCCTCGAGGCCCGCGTTCAAGCCGTCGCCCAACATCGCGAGGTCCGCGCTGTCCTTGGCGAAGTAGTGCTCTGCCATGAAGGCCGCTTCTTCTGCTGCGGTGTTCTTGGGAGCCACCACCAGGCTGCTGTAGCCGATGACAATGAGAATGAGGGCTGCAGCACCACCCAATCCGAGGGTGAGCTGTTTGCGGTTCTTGTCTACGAATTGCTCAGACTTGCTGTACAGCTCGTCTACATTCACAATTGTTTCTTCTTGGTTCGTTTTCTTCGCCATGAGATTTGGGTAACGGAGGACAAAAATAAGAAATTCGCACTATGCGGCTCGAACATCTTCATTTGGTTCATTTCAAAAACCATTCCGGCGCGGATG
>CAZGQI010000073.1:0-5558 GCA_964527895.1 uncultured Comamonadaceae bacterium
TCGTCGGTGGCCGTGAAGGTGCGAACGATCACGTAGTTGCCTGCAGCATCGCCGGGGATCGTCTCGCTCGTGACTTCAACGTACGCGCCTCCACAGTTGTCGACCGCGGTTGCATTTTCCAACGCAATGTTGTCAGAGCACTCCACCGTAAAGTCGGCAGGAACGAAAGTGAATTCGGGTGCGATTGTGTTTTGAACCTCAATCACCTGGGTGGCAGTTGTGGAGTTTCCAGAGGCATCACTGGCTGTGAACGTTCGCGTGATGGTGTACACTCCTGCCGCACCACCAGCTGTGATTTCACTTGACACAGAAATGCTTACGGCACTGCAGTTGTCCTCAGCCATCGCCTCTTCCAATTCAATTTCGTCGGAGCACTCTACCGCGTAATCTGCGGGGATGAAGGTGAACGCTGGAGCTGTGGTGTCCTGGACCGTGATGGTTTGCGTGGCCGAAGAGCTGTTACCAGCGTCGTCGGTGGCCGTGAAGGTGCGCGTGATGGTGAAGTTCCCTGCATTGACATTGCCAGAAGTGGCGTCAAACGAAGTGATTGTGACGTTGCCACAAGCATCCGTTGCAACGGCTTCCTCTGTTGGAAGGTCGTCCGAACATTCAATGGTGACGTCAGCAGGCACAGACGTGAAGGCGGGGGCTGTTGCATCTGCAATCACCACGCCTGACCCATCGGTCTCACCTGAACAAGTCTCGCAAGGCTGGTCAGCATAGTTGCAGGGTGCAGGGTCAGTGGCCGCCTCCATGTAGTTGCATGCTTCGGCATCTTGACAACCAGGGATTTCAAACGGATCACAAATGCCGTCTCCGTCTGCGTCAGAAATGCAAGAACCATCGCAGTTCAATCCAAATTCGGCAAACGTGCAAGACTCGTCACTCGTGTTGGCCAAGTCGTTGAAGTTGCATGCAGAGGGGTCCAAACAGCCCAAGACAATGTAGAAACAACTTCCGTCGTCGTCTGTGGCTTCACTGTCGTAGTTGTCCGCAGAGGCATCGGTGCATCCTTCAATTTCAAAAGGATCACACACGCCGTCTCCATCGGAGTCAAGGACGCATTCGCCTTCACAGTCGTAGCCGAAAGGAGGGAAGGTGCATTCTGCAGCAATGTCCGCTTCAGCGTCGTAGTTGCAGCCCAGTGGGTTGAGACATCCCGCACAAGACGTGTAGTCGCAGCTGCCGTCGTCAGAATTCGCAGAAGCGTCGTAGTTGCACGCAAAGTCCACGGTGCATCCAGGATACACGCAGTTGCCTCCGTCTTGCGTGGCAGTCGCGTCGTAGTTGGATGCATTCGCATCGAGACATCCGTAGCACGATTCAAAATCACTGCAAGCGGCAGAAATGGTCGCATCTGGATCAAAATCACACGCTTCGGGATTCATGCACCCTGCACACGAGCTAAACTCACATGAGCCGTCGTCAAAGACGGCTTCGGGGTTGTAGTTGCAAGCGTTTGCGATGTTGCAGCCAAACACAATGCATGACAGGTACTCGCAGCTGTTGTCGTCGATCAGCGCAGTGTCATCGTAGTTGCAGGCATTGGGGTTGGTGCACCCAAGGCATGTGATGTACTCGCAAGAGCCATCAAATTCTGTGGCCTGCGGATCGAAGTTGCAGGCCCCAGAATCCGTACAACCTTGGATTTCGAACTGGTCACATGTCCCGTCTCCATCGGAGTCACTCAAGCAGTTGCCTGCACAGTCATAGCCGATCTCGGGGTACTCACAATCTCCTGGAATCAATGCCGTTGGATCATAGTTGCACGCCACCACGGAAATGCAACCGACACAGCTCTCGTATTCGCAAGAATTGTCGCTGGTGTTGGCCAAGGAGTTGTAGTTGCAAGCGTCGTTTTCCAAGCAACCCTCGATGGTTTCAATGCAGGATCCGTTGTCTTCCGTGGCATCGGCGTTGAAGTTGATGGCAGTCGCATCAGTGCAGCCTTCGATTTCGAATGGATCGCACACGCCATCTCCGTCAGAGTCGATCAAACAATTGCCTTCGCAATCGTATCCCGTGTCAGGGAATTCACATTCGCCTTCTTGAATCACTGCGACAGGGTCAAAGTTGCAAGCAGCTGGGTTGATGCAACCCGTGGGCAAACACGACAAGAAATCACATGAACCATCGTCAAGGGTGGCTCCGGAATCGTAGTTGCAAGCCGTCACAATGGTGCAACCTTCAATGAGGCATGAGCCATCGTCTTGCGTGGCGCTCTCATCGTAGTTGGTCGCGGCTTCATCCGTACAACCATAGCAAGAGGAGAAATCGTTGCACGTCGCGCCAATGGTCGCAGTAGGGTCATAGTCACATGCGGCAGGGTTCAAGCATCCTGAGCACGAGATGTATTCGCACGAACCGTTGCTCAACGTGGCCTCTGGGTCAAAGTTGCAGGCCGAAGGGTTGATGCAACCAAACACAATGCACGACAAGAAGTCACAGCTGCCGTCGTTGATGTATGCCAAGGGGTCAAAGTTGCACGCGTTGGGGTTTGTGCAGCCTTCGACCAAGCAATACTCGAAGTCACAAGAACCGTCGTCTGTGTTGGCCGTAGGATCAAAGTTGCAGGCGTCAAATTCCGTGCACCCAAACACGATGCAAGAGCCGTCGTTTTCGGTGGCTGTCTCGTCATAGTTGGACGCGTCAGGATTGGTGCAACCAAAGATTTCGAAGGGGTTGCACACGCCATCTCCATCCGAGTCTTGAAGACAGTTGCCATCGCAATCGTAGCCAGATTCTGGGAACTCACAGGTGGCTGCGATGGTCGCAGTCGGTTCGTAGTTGCAAGCGGTCGGAGAAATGCAGCCCGCACAGCTGGTGTACTCACAGCTGTTGTCTTCGGTGTTGGCATCGCTGTCGTAGTTGCAAGCATCCACATCGGTACAACCCAATGCCACAGCTTCACAGGAGCCATCGTCTTCCGTGGCCGTGGGGCTGTAGTTCAAAGCATCTTCGTTTGTACATCCTGCAATTTCGAAGGGGTCGCAGACACCGTCGCCATCAGAATCCACAAGGCAATTGCCCTCGCAGTCGTACCCTGTCTCGGGGAACTCACACTCGCCTTCCTGAATGACCGCGATGGGATCGTAATTGCAGGCGCTGGAGTTGATGCAGCCCGTGGGCAAACAAGAAAGGAAATCACAAGATCCATCGTCCTGCGTGGCGTTCATGTCATAGTTGCAGGCAGTGACAATGGTGCAACCAAGCAAGATGCAGCTGCCGTCGTCTTGCGTGGCATCCTCATCGTAGTTGGCTGCTTCCGCGTTGGTGCACCCGTAGCAGCTGGTGAAGTCGAAGCACTGTGCACCCAACGTGGCGGTGGGGTCGTAATCGCAGGCGGCAGGATTCAAGCATCCTGCGCAGGTCACGTATTCACAAGATCCATCGTTGATGAAGGCTTCGGGGTCAAAGTTGCAAGCGGACGGATTGGTGCACCCAAATGTCAAACAGGACAAGAATTCGCAAGACCCGTCGTTGATGAAGGCTTCGGGATCGTAGTTGCAGGCCGTGGGTACGGTGCATCCAGTCAAAGTGCATGTGACGTAGTCACAAGAACCGTCATCCACTGTGGCTGAAGCGTCGTAGTTGCAAGCGTCAAAATCTGTGCAACCAGGAATCACACAGGACCCGTCGTTTTCGGAGGCCTCTTCATCGTAGTTCGAGGCATTCTCATTGGTGCAGCCCAAAACCTCAAAAGGGTCACAGACCCCATCGCCGTCAGCGTCTGCCAAGCACGCGCCATCGCAATCGTAGCCAGACTCCGGGAAAATACATTCGCCGGGGATGGTGGCGCTTGCGTCATAGTTGCATGCCAAGGGAGCCAAACATCCCACACAGCTCTCAAAGTCGCATGAACCGTCATCGGTGTTGGCCGCGGCGTTATAGTTGCAGGCAGAGGAATCCAAGCATCCCTCCACAACCGCTTCACAAGAACCGTCGTCTTCCGTGGCGTCGGCGTCAAAATTGAATGCGTTGGCATCTGTGCAGCCAGGAATTTCGAAGGCATCACACACGCCATCTCCATCCGTATCGACAAGGCAGTTGCCATCACAGTCGTATCCGGTCTCTGGGAACTCACAGTCGCCTTCTTGGATGATGGCCACAGGGTCGTAGTTGCAGGCAGACGCATTGATGCATCCGCTGGGCAAACAAGAGAAAAAGTCACAGGACCCATCGTCTTGGGTGGCATCCATGTTGTAGTTGCAGGCTGTGGAGAAGGTGCAACCGAGGATGATGCAGCTGCCATCGTCTTGAGTGGCATCAGCATCGTAGTTGGTGGCTTCGTCGTCGGTGCAACCATAGCAGCTTGTAAAGTCAAAACACTGCGCACCCAACGTGGCGGTGGGGTCGTAGTCACAGGCTGCGGGGTTGAGACACCCTGCGCAAGACGAATACTCGCACGAGCCGTTGTTGACGTCAGCTTCAGGATTGAAGTTGCAAGCCGATGGGTTGGTGCACCCAAACGTCAAGCAAGACAGGAAGTCACAGGAGCCATCGTTTTCGGTGGCGTCAGCGTCGTAGTTGCAAGCCAAAGGGTTCGTGCAACCGGGATAAGCCAACGCTCCAGATGAGAAAAACGCCATCATGAGAAGGCCGAGAATCGCTTTCAAACCGGTGGGCAGAAAGGCGGATTCTCGTGGCAGATTGCGTGAAGTCCGTGGATCTCCAGAAGGAATGTGGAATGCCATGATAAGAATTCTTGGACACCTAATTTACGAAAAAATCAACGAATCCCCATTACTCACTGACGAATTCGTATAAATCCTCGACTAAAAAAACAAAGATTATAGGTGTATATACGGCTTATAGGCAAAAAAAAAGACCGACTCGAGGTCGATCTTTTTTCTTCAAGGCACCCGTTCAGGTGTCCATGGGATGATATTTTGGGCTTAAGCGGAAAGCTTTTTGCTCAGGTCAAGCACGCTTGGCGTCGCGATGAAAATGGAGCTGTAGGTACCCACAACCACACCAACCATCAACGCGAACACAAAGCCTTTGATGTTGTCACCGCCAAGCAAGAAGATGGTGAGCAACACCACAAACGTCGAGAGCGAGGTGTTGATCGTCCGGCTCAAGGTGCTGTTCAACGCGCTGTTCATGAGCTCCTCTTCACCCTTCTTGTTGCCGTACAATCCGACGTACTCACGAATGCGGTCAAACACAACCACCGTGTCGTTGATCGAGTAACCAATGACCGTCAAGATGGCGGCAATGAACGCTTGGTCGATTTCCATGGTGAAGGGGAGGAGGCCTCCAAAAATGGAGAACACCGCCAGCACCACAATCACGTCGTGCACCATCGCAATCAAGGCACCCAAACCGTACTGCCACTTGCGGAAGCGGAAGAAGATGTACAAGAAGATGATGATGAGCGAGAAGATGGTCGCGTTCTGCGCTCCGCTGCGGAAGTCGTCAGAGATGGTGCTGTCCACCTTGTTGTACATGTCGACGCTGTAGCCTGTGCCCAAGGTTCCAAGACCTGCAGCCAAGGCAGCGTTGATTTCTTCGTCCACATTCTCGGATTCACTGTCAATCATGAAGTTGGTCATGAT
>CAZGQI010000074.1:0-5532 GCA_964527895.1 uncultured Comamonadaceae bacterium
GTCCTACGACTGATTCATGGGGCTGGCACGCAAAGCCATCCTGTACACGCTCCTGATTCACGTGGTGGTGTTGGGGGCCATGGTTTGGGTGCCGGTGTGCGATGAGCTTCCTGCCAGTGAGACCTACACCGAAGTGTCCATGGTCGACGCAGAAGAAGTGATCGCTGAACCTGAACAGTCTTTTGAGGCGCAATTGCGGGCATCGATGGAGGCCAAGGTGGCCAACCTCCGTGCCAATGCCCAAGCACAAACCTCTTCAGAGGCCAAGTCAAGCTCCGATGGCGGTCCAACTGAGGCAGAAATCGCGGCGCAAGTCGAGGCAGAACTGCAGGCCTTGGAGGCGGCCGAATTTGAGCGGCGCGCTGCCGTGGAAAAAGAATTTGACACGGCAGGGGAAGCCGAAGTCGTTCGCCAGGACGTGGGAGAAACCTTCGAACAGTGGGACGCCCAATACGACGGGCTGGTGACGGTCAAATACAACTTGGAAGGGAGAACGGGCCGCGATTTGGACGTTCCCGGATACACCTGTGCTGGAGGCGCCCAAGTCAGTGTGCGCATCGAAGTGGACGCCGCCGGTCGGGTGGTCGAAGCCGTTCTTGCGGCAGGCGATCCTGAAGGATGTTTTGGTCAAGCGGCATTGCGGAGCGCAAGGCGTGCACGCTTCAATGCAGATGATTCAGCCCCCAAGCGCCAAGAAGGCATGCTGACGTACGTCTTTGTCGCGCAGTGAGCGCGTGGAGGTGAACTGCCCCCGATGTCAACGTCAGGCCTGGTCGATGTATTCCTGCAGATAGGCAAACTTGGGCGCAAGCGCACCTTCCAGCGTGGTTTCGGTGGCGTTGGTGAGCATGTTGTCACGGTCTCCGCCCACGAGGAGAGGGATCACGTGTGCCATCATCTCTTTGCCAAATCCGTGGCTGGCATCCCGAGGCAACTCGCAAGGCAAGTTGTCCACGGCCATGACGGTCACGCTTGAAGGATCATCCATGGCGCATTCCGATTCGGTGGTGGGGTTGTATCCGTAGAGTGGGTCGGCAATGGTGCTGGGGCGCAAGGTGCACGCCACCGGTCCATCGATGTCGCAGCTCACATCGGCCACCACCTTGACGTTCCACGACGCAGACTTCATGTCATTACGGGTGAACAAGAAGGGCGACCCTTCTGCCCAGTAATGGCCAGCGATGTACATGTCCGCCACCTCGGCGAAAGGCATGAACGTGCTCTTGTAGCCTGTCGCGTCGGCCATGAAGCCTTCCATGTCGAAGGGCTTGCCGTCTGTTCGGGCATTGTATTGTTCCACGTCGAGGCGTGTAAATACCGCTTCGTTGAAGTCCTCCTTCAAAAAGGCATCTGCGTGGACCTCTCGCAGTCCAAGGGAGGTGAGCAGCTCATGTGCCCCCATGCCCACGCGACCACCACCGGTCAACACAATTTTCATGTGGCTTGGCAAGTCGACGGCCTTGGCGTGACTCACCATGTCCTTCATGTCCGCACAATCAATGGCGCGGGGAAGGGCAAACGTGCCGTGCCGCATGCCCCATGCGCGCAGTCCGTTGTACGCTCCGACAATCCCAGCCCACCGGCCAAATCCAATCACACGTCGTCCATTGGCGCGCTTGATCAGTTCATAATCAATCAAGCGAATCCGCTTGTCCACGATGGTGCGGAGGAGCTTGGCGTTGTAGGGTTGAAGCTTGTAGGTGTGGCTGAAAAACAAATACGTGGTGTCCGGAATCAACTCGTTCAGCGGGACTTCCTTTACACCGAGCAAAACATCACAGCCGCTCAGATCTTTCACCACGTCGATGCCTTCCGCACGGTATTCGTCATCCGTGATGCGACGCACCTCGCTGGATTCCACAACCAACTCCACGTCGGGGTAGGACCTCTTCAGTTCTGAGCACTGCGTAGGGGTGAGGGGCACCCGCTGGTCTGGGGGCGTTTTGCCTTCTCGAACAACACCAATCTTCATAACTCAAATGTAGCACCTCGGCCGTCAGTTTGACGCTGCAAGCCCGGTCTCATCTTGCCACGAGGACCGTCCCGCGATGCACGCGTGGGTAGCTCAATTGGTCCAAATAGGATACTTCCCAATGGTAGACGTCGTTGGGGACGAAGTGGGTGCCATCGCCTTTTTGCCCAAGCCACGGTTCTTCAGGGTCGTCTGTGGACCACACGCGCTGTCCCCAGCGATTCCAAACCACCATGGCATACCGGGTCATTCCGCGGGCCACGGGCAGCCAAACGTCATTCAAGCCATCTCCGTCAGGGGTGAAGGCGGTGGGGGCGTAGAACAAGGTTCCGTTGACCACGACCTCGCGGACGGAGGTGGAGGCGCAGCCCTCGGGGCTGACCACCGTTTGGACGATTTGGAAGGTGCCCCCATCCGAGAAGGCATACGTGCCGTTGGGTGCATTCAAGCCACCACCGTCACTCATGAAGTACGACACGTCGTTCACAGGGTCGACAAGGGATTCCACATCGACAACAGGGTTGGTCAACTCCACCACAAGGGGCGTCACGTCAAATCCGACGGGTGGATCGGGATAGGCTTCCACGATCGCCTCTGCGCCAAAGGACACGAAGGCCGGGCAGTTGCCAGTAGACACTGCGACCACACTGACATCGTAGACTCCGGGCTCTTCAAAAACGTGAACGGGGGCAAAGGCGTCGCTTGTTTCGCCGTCGCTGAAGGTCCAAGACTGTGCCACCTCGTCTGGATCTGCGTCGCTGGACAACAGCACCGTCAAGGGAGCACATCCCGAGGGAGGGTTCGCCTCGACGTTGAAGGCGGAGAGGTCCGGAGGGGTCTCGATGAAGATGGAATCGAGGCGGGTTCCGACGCACCCAATTTCCTCGAGCGTCAGCAGGACCTCTTGCCAGCCGCCCGCCAGGAATTCGATCCCGACGGCTGCCGTGCCTGCCGAACCTCCTGGCGTGGCATTCTCAAACGTCCAGCTGTAAGTGGCATCTGAAAACAATCCGCCAAGGGCCACAAAGTCGAAGGCATTGTCTTCCAGGCATTGAGAATCTGGGGCGTCGAAGGTTGGCAGGGCTTCGTGCACGTCCAAGGTGAAATCGGCGGTGGAGAGGAGGCAGGTGAGTCCGGCGAAGGTGACCTCCATGGTGTACACCCCTGCATCCGCAAAGTCTGCCTCGGGAATGGATGCGGTGGGTCCGTTTGCAGTGAAGCCGTTGGGACCTGTCCAAGTGTAGTTGGCCAAGGAAATGGCCAAGGGGTTGTTGATGAGCTCGGGCACTTCGAGGTCCACGTCGTCGCCGAGGCAGGTTGTCCCCACAGGTTCAATGGTCACCGGAGGACATACGCCCGTGGCCACTTCGAGCACAGTCACTTCTTCCACGGGACAGCCGTTGGCATCCACCAGCGCACTCGCGCCTTCGTTGGTTTGGCTGTTGCCGGAAATGTCGCCGGCCCCAAAGATGTCGGCCTCGGCCGTCAAGCTGCCGTCGCATTGCAGCAGCAGGCAGTCGTCCGTGAGCTGCACCCGGTAACGGTACGCAATGCTGTCTTGGCCCAAGGGGTCGTTGTTCAACATGCCGCCTTGGAACCCGTTGGCGCCTTGACCCAAACGAACACGGACTGTCTGAAGGTCTTCCTCGAATTCACCGGGGTCGTCTCCCAAGGCGTCCGTCATGTCGGGAATGGCATTGGGGGTGACCCACTCGAGGCTGCCCTCGACGAAGTTGGTGCGAATGTCCAAGGTGGTCTCGGCGTAGACGTCAATGGCGGCATCGCTTCCAAGGTTCTTGGCCACCACGGTGTATTGAAGGATGTCTCCGGGTTCGACCACGCCGCCATTGAGGTCGCTGATGTAGACCGTGGCGCGGAGGTCGGGCTCATAGACGTCGATGACCGAGGTGATGACTTGCACGGTGATGGACTCTCCGCCCGTCGTGACGCGAATCTCCGCATCGGAGGCGTTGTTGGGCAGCAGGTCATACGCGCTGTTGTCTGGCACAAAAACATTGGCGTCGTGCCCGAGCGTGTTGTTGAACGCCGGTTGCCTCCATGGATTCATGACGCCGTCCGTGCTTTGGGTGCTGTTGAAGGCGTTGTTTTGGGCATGGGTTGCGTCGGACAGGTACTCAAAGGTTCCCGCGCCATTGAAGCCCAGTTGGTCGCCGCTTTCTCCGCGATCCCCGTCATACGCCACCACGCCCAATTCAAGGTCGACGGGACCAAAGGGAGGGGTGAGGAAGCCCGAGATCGGAACATCGACCGTGGAATTGGCGCCTCCGCCGCTCATGGTGATCATGGCAAGGCCATCGAAGACGGTCAGGTTGCGCATGTTCGCCAAGGCGTCTTCATACACGATGACCAACACCCAACCGCCCCACGATCCGGACTGCTCCGTGGCGACCACGTTGGCGACGGTGTACCGGGCATTCACGGGATTGCCCACGACCCATGGGGTGATGTCCGCGAAGCAGCAGTAATTGTCCACGCCCGAGGCGTTGAATTCCCACTCTTGGTCGGCCAAGACGTCGAGGTAAGGCTCGTTTTCTGCGGCCTTGATCTTGACCTGATCGCGCAGGTTTTCATTGGGGACAGAACCGTTGCCCAAACGCCCGGCCCAGTACAAGCCCGCCCAACTCACTTCGGCACACACGCCGAGGGCGAGGCTGTCTGAAGAGGACGACCACGTGCCGGGGTCGTTGTCCCCGTCGTAGTACTGCATGCTGTGGCCGTTGTTGTTGTCCTGCGGAAAGCCCGTGATGGGCATGGCGTTTTGGGCTTGGGTGCATGAGCTCCCCGTCCCGCAGTACATGGTGGTGTTGGCCAAAAATTGAATCCCGCCATTCTGCTGGGCCTGAAAGCGAATGTCAAAGTCATCGACGACCTGCCCAAGAAGTGCAGGGCTCATCACGAGCAACAGACTTCCCAAAGCGAGGCGCCAGACTTTCAAACGCAGCTTCAATGGACACATGAGGTTGCAAAGGTCGGCGAACCTTCGGCATCCCCACATGCAGTTTGTCTACGCGCAGGAATCAGTTGCAGACGTTGCCGAATTGGCCAAGCAACATCAAGATGTCTTGGACGGAAACCGAGCCGTCGCTGTCCAAATCGGCGCTGCATGAAGTCGATGGGGGAGGTGTGGCCAACAACGCTCCGATGTTTTCCGCATCGGTCATGCCATCGCCATCGGTGTCAGGGTTGGTGGGATCTGTGTCAAAAAGGTTGACTTCCGCACCGTCGGACAACCCGTCGCCGTCAGAGTCTGTGTTGCCGGGATCCGTTCCTTCAGACACTTCGTCTCCGTCGTTCAATCCGTCGTCGTCAGAATCGCTGTCTTCGGGATCGGTGCCCATGTCGCCTTCTTCCACATCGGTCAAACCGTCACCATCGTCATCGCCAATGCCGTCGCCGTCGCCGTCGCCTTCCGAGGCATCGCCGGTGTCTCCGCCGCCGTTCCCGGTGTCTCCGCCACCATTGCCAGTGTCGCCACCACCGTTGCCGGAGTCTCCGCCGCCGTTCCCGGTGTCTCCGCCGCCGTTCCCGGTGTCTCCGCC
>CAZGQI010000075.1:0-5460 GCA_964527895.1 uncultured Comamonadaceae bacterium
AGACCCTGAGCATTATTCCACCTATTTCATGAAAATCGACGGGGTCAAATTCAAGCAAAAAGTACTCCCTGGCGACACGGTGGTGTTCCATTTGACGCTCGTCTCTCCCATCCGTCGAGGTCTCGTCAACATGAAAGGCCGTGCCTACGTTCGGGGAGAGCTGGTCTCTGAGGCCGAAATGTTGGCCCAAATTGTCCGAGACCGCGCGCCCAAAGAAGAATCATGATCCACGAATCCGCCCAAGTCTCCAACCTTGCCCATGTCGACCCCTCGTCCCACATCGGGGCCAATGCCGTGGTTGAACCCTTTGCCTTCGTTGGACCTGATGTGCACATTGGGGCAGGAACGTGGGTGGGCCCTCACGCCACGATCGTCGGCAACACCAAGGTGGGGCAGGATTGCAAATTGTTCCCTGGATGTGTCGTGGGTGCCGACTCTCAAGACCTCAAATACAAAGGCGAGCCCACCACCGTTGAAATTGGGGATCGCACCAGCATCCGCGAATGCGTGACCATTCATCGCGCCACCACGGACCGCATGGTCACTCGCGTGGGACACGATTGCCTCATCATGGCATACGTTCACGTGGCGCATGACGTTCAGGTGGGCAACCATGTGATTTTGGCCAACTCGGTGAACGTTGCAGGTCATGTTGTCATCGAAGATCACGTGATCATTGAGGGCATGGTGGGCATCCAACAGTTTGTTCGAATTGGGAAACATGCCTTCATTGCAGGAGGCTCCCTCGTGCGCAAGAATGTCCCCCCCTTCATCAAAGCCGCCCGAGAGCCCTTGAGTTACATTGGTATCAACGGCATTGGCTTGCGCCGGCGAGGCTTCGACATCGACCGCATCCAAGCCATCGAGGACATTTACCGCACCCTGTATGTCCTGAACAACAACATGTCTCAAGCCGTCAAGGCGGCCGAGCTCGAGCTTCCCACTTCCGAAGACAAAGAAATCGTCTTGTCGTTCATTCGTCACTCTGACAAAGGGATCATCCGTGGTCCATTCTGATTCATGACCGAGGGATTCGCCACGTTTCAAGCCAATCAGCTCTCATTCAGCCGCGGCAACCGGAAGATTTGGGACAAGGCAACGTGGGCGTTGCAAGGGCCAAGCGCCATTCTGGGTGCCAATGGGTCAGGCAAAAGTTCAACCCTGGCACTCTTGGCGGGTCAGGTAGCGCCCGATCAAGGGGAACTCTGTTTCACCTCAGAAGGGACCCCTCTGGATTCGGAACAATGGATGACCGCCATTTCGCTTGCCGCCCCGTGGGTAGAACTCCCCAACCATCTGACCATGGAAGAAACCCTCACCTTTCACGGAATGTTTCGGTCGCCGCGAACAGGGAACATGGGCTGGGCATCCCTTCTCTCCACCTCTGGCCTGAATGTGGCGCCGGATGTACCCATGGCCCTGTGGAGTTCTGGGCAACGCCAACGACTGTCGCTGGCGTTGGCCTTGGGCACACAAACCTCAGCCGTTCTTCTCGACGAGCCTTGCAGCAATTTGGACAGCGAAGGCATTCAATGGTATCAGGAGGTTTTGGCACAAGTTTTCGCGCTGACAACCACCATTGTGGCCACGAATGATCCTCAAAAAGAAGCGCCACAAGCCAAGTCAATCCTGGAGTTGTAGAAAAAGTCGAAGGAAAATTGTAACCCCATCGGAACCAGAGGCGTAACAGAGGAAAAATCTTCAACCCTCTCATCTCTCAACCGATGAACAAGTTTCTTTACCCCCTCGCTGCCACCGCAGCCCTTTTCACTGGCAACCTCTTCGCACAGGAAGCCGCATTGTCTGACACCCAGCTTGACGGGAACACGCAAGCTTTTGACTGCGTCCAAACCGTCTCAAGCCACAACCGCACCCTCGGATTCGAAGGTGGCGTGGTCACCCAAACGTTCACAGCTTGCACCACAGGCCAACTCCAGAAAACCTCTCTTACCGTAAAGGGTGCCACAGAAGGTGCCGTCTACATGGTCGAATTGGTGGATTTCCGTGGCAACGTGATCGACATGACGCGTTTCATGAAATCTGACCTCAAGAATGAAACCTTGAACTTGAGCCTCAATGCAGGCGTGAAGGAAGGAAAAACGTACTCCATTCAAATCACCGCTCCACAGGACAAGCCTCTTGCCTTGCGTTACGAGCAAGGTCCCATGGGCACCCTTTGGAACAACGGTCAAGCCGTTCGCGGTCAGTTGGCAGGCACCTTTGCGTTCGCCAGCCGCGACTTGAACGAAACGGATGCCATGGCTCAAGTTCGGGGCACAGACGCACCCCAAAACCGCGCTTTGGAAGGCCAGTGCAAGACGCAAGTCACTGGACACGACAACCGCATTCGTTTGAACGGTGCCGGACATGGTGCCACGCAGACCTTCACGGCATGCTCGAAAGGCATTTTGGAGCACCTTTCTGTAGGCATCCAGGCTTCCTTCGAAGGCATGGAAGGACGGTTCTTTGTCAAGAATGCTGAAGGCGAAGACCTCTACACCCAGACGATCTACGCCCGCAACATTGAACACGGCATGTTGAACCTCCCCCTTGAGATTCGCGTGGAACAAGGTGAGCAGTTGATGTTTGGCATCAAGACGTTGGACAACCACCGCCTGTCCTTGCACACCAATTCACAAGGCCGCGAAGGCATCTGCAAGCGAAACGGTGCGACGATCGAAGGCAACATGGAATTCACGGCTTACATCGCTGAAACGACGGATGCTCCTGCCCGTGCAGACATGGAAGATGCCAAAGTCACCACCTTCCCCAACCCCTTCTCTGACCGAATCTCTGTGCGCCTTGAAAATGTGACCGATGGCAAAGCCATCATCCAGTTGCTCGACTTCTCAGGCAATGTGTTGCGTTCAGACTTGATCTACGTCAAAAACCACGAGGGTGAGATCACCTTCGAAACCCGCGACATCGAGCGCCCAGGATACTACGCGCTCCGCGTCATCCAAGGCGACAGCGTGAAGAACATCACCATCATGAAGCGCTGATTGCCCGCTCCACTGAACATTGAATCTTGACCCAACGGCTCGAACCTCTCCAGGTTCGGGCCGTTGTCGTTGGCCTATTTCCGATCAATCAAATCCAAGGCCGACTTGACGGGCTGAAAGCAGTCGGAGGGCAGCTCGACAAAACGCGTAAGCCACCCTGACATGCTGCCATTCCACAAACCCGGATGTTCGAGCACTGTGGCGGGGCGACCTTCCACGTCCTTGGTGGCCAACATGTATCTCGAGGAATCGACGTACGGCGACAGGGACTGACCGGGGTCCAACACGCAGACCATGTCCACAGGATTGAAATGGGTGGCTTCCTGCATGATGGACTTGTTCGTGTCTGCAAACTCGATGGATTCCACGATTTGGGGACGAATCAATCCCGCATCAGGTCCAGACTGAAGGTGGACCCAGTACGGTCCTCCACCGGGCTGGCCTTCGTTGCGCACGACGCCCACCAACCGCATGGGGCGATCCAACCATGATCGGGCCTCGTCCACAGAGGGTTTGGCGGACGTCTGAAGACCCGCCCCTGCCGTTTGAAGCCAGTCAAATACAGGTTGAGGGAGGTCTTCAGACCCTTTCAAGCTTTCCCTCATCCGATCTCGCTCTTGAGACCACGCGTGGCTTGCACTCAGCATGGCCCGGGTCCACATGGCACGCAGCTCACGCCGGCTCGGAGAAGGTGCGTTGTCGATGTTTCGAATGACCACGAAGGGCACACTCACCTCTTGCAGCAAAGGAAGCAATGCGCCATGCCCGCCAGGCCGACGCACCAGTTCTCCAGATTCGTCAGTCAGCCAGGTTCCTTCCGCCGTCCAGACAGGAAGGTCTGTTGTGTGCTGCTGGTGGGGCAAATTCCAGGCCATTTCAGGCGCCGTCGCCGCCAAATGCGCATCAATTTCCTGTTGCTTGTCTGGAGGCACGGTAAACCACACTTGGGCCTTGTGAGGAAACAGCATCCGCCACAAGGAAAGGTGCGCGTCGAAGGCGTTTTCCGTGTTACCGCCTGTGCCGTGAAAAGGCACCAGTCCCTTGGGCATGCGTCCATGGGACATCTCCGTCCACAACACCTCACACGCCGCTTGGGCACTTGCGACAGCGCCCAGCCTCGCTTGGACGGCTTTTTTCCAGCGCTGCCCAAGCGCGAGTCGGTCTGCAGCCGCCCACAAAGTCTGCTGGGCTTCTTCGTCGGTTCGCAAAAATTGAAACATCCGGGTTGCAGCTCCGGAAGCTGGAACCCAAAGTCCGCAGCGCTCGGCCAGTTGGTCATCCCACGTTTGGCTCCAATGCTCGACTTCTTCTGCCGTCCACTGCTCAATGCCATCGCCCAAGGTGCAAGGCCGAACGACTTCCACACCTTCTTGAGGTTGGGTGAAGTGCTCGTGGCACTCTTCAAGAGAAAGTTCAAACAGCGAATCCTTCGGCCCAACCATGGTCCGAAGGTACGCTCAACCCCTGCCTGATTTTACGCGCGACGCAGACCTTTGTACCGCGCATCCCGGTCCACAAAGGTCTCATTTAAGTCTTCCATCAGGACTTGACACACCACTTCCAATTCGCCGTGCAATGAAGACACCAATTCCGGGAGAAGACCGGGGTCTTCCCCAAACTTGCTGATGCGCTCGATGTCCTGCACGATCGGCATCAAGCCAGCCATGCCAAGCATGCCAATGCTCGATTTGAGCTTGTGGGCCAAGGGGTGCAAATCCGCCCACCGAGATTGTCGGATGCACGCAGTCATGTCTCGCCCAAACTGGGGCGCTTGAGACAAAAAGAGCTGCACGATCTCCTGGACCATGGTCTCATTCCCATGAAACACTTGATTGAGATAGGTCAAATCATAATGACGGTCCATGGCCGGGAGTACGCGTTCGCGCAGAAAAAAGTTACATCCGACGTGGTGCGGTGTAGATTCGCACCATGAGCCCAACCCCCAAGACCCACGTGTTGGTCACCGGCGGAGCCGGATACATCGGCAGCCATACTGCGGTGGCTTTGCACGAAGCCGGCTTCGCTCCCGTGTTGTTGGACAACTTGCACAATTCAGAGATGCAGGCGGTGGATGGGGTCCGCGAACTCTGTGGCCACGAGGTGCCCTTCCATGAAATCGATGTGCGAGACGCTTCGTCGCTTGACTCCCTTTTTCGCGATTTCGCCAAAGCGGGAACCCCCATCCAAGGCATCCTCCACTTTGCTGCCCACAAGGCCGTCGGGGAAAGCGTCGCGGAACCGGCCATGTACGCGTCGAACAACGTGGGTGGCTTGGGGACACTCTTGGAGGTCGCCCGTGCGTTCGACGTTCGAAACGTGGTGTTCTCCTCCAGCTGCACCGTCTACGGAGAGCCTGAAGTCGTGCCGGTGGATGAGTCTACGCCGTTTCAAGAAGCTGAGTCCCCTTACGGCTGGACCAAACAGGCCTGCGAGCGTGTGTTGAAAGACCATGCCGCCA
>CAZGQI010000076.1:0-5432 GCA_964527895.1 uncultured Comamonadaceae bacterium
CCCGCAGAAGACACGGGCTACTGCATGAATTTGAAGGAGCTCAAGGACATCATCAAGGAGAAGGTCGAGGACCCCATCGACCACAAGAACTTGAACTTGGACGTGCCCTTTTTGAAGGGGAAGAAGACGTCCACCGAGGTGTTGATCATCGCCATTTGGGAGGAGCTTGAGGGCCCCATCGCCGACCGTGGCTGTCACCTCCATCACATCCGTTTGTACGAGACGGAGAACAACTACGCCGACTACTACGGCGGGGAATAAAGGCGTGTCGCCGCAAGGCGAAGTGTGAATTTTGGTCAAGGATTCGGGGCGATGACGCGACAGCGTGCATCTTTGGTCCATGGAACAACCACCCAAGATCTTTGGCGGCGCCCAGCCGCAATTCAACGATGCAGGCGTGCTCGAGGGCACCTCGGTCTCGTCGTTCATGTCCACTGTGTTCACCTGGATGGTCGCCGGATTGGCCGTCACCGCGGCGGCAGCGTACTATGCGGCGGCCAGCGAACTCTACCTCACGGTCATGCAGGGCATGGGCCGATGGGTGCTGTTGTTGGCCCCCTTTGCATTTTTGATGGTCATGAACTTTGGGTTGCAGCGCTTGAGCGTGACCTCGCTCGCGTTGATTTTCCTCGCGTTTGCCGGAACCATGGGGCTGAGCCTCGGGGGCATCTTCTACGTGTACTCCATGGGCAGCCTGACCCAGGTCTTCCTCATCACTGCAGGCACCTTCGCCATCATGGCCATTGCCGGATACACGACCAAAGTGGATTTGTCCCGCATGGGCAGCTTGCTGTTCATGGGCTTGATCGGCATCATCCTTGCGAGCTTGGTCAATTGGTGGATGAAGAGCTCGATGCTTGACTTCGTCATCAGCGCCGTGGGTGTGCTCATCTTCACCGGGCTGGTGGCATATGACACCCAGCGCTTGAAGCGCATTGCAGCAGGGGTGGAGTACGGTGCCGTGGCGCCCACGAAGCTCGCCTTGCTGGGCGCGACTTCTTTGTACTTGGACTTCTTGAACCTGTTCTTGTTCCTCTTGCGTCTGTTGGGACGCCGAGACTGAGTTGCAGGCCAAGCATGAAAAAAGCGCGCCCATCAAGGCGCGCTTTTTTTGTGGTCGGTTGTCTGACCCGGCCGTTACTCCACCATCAGTCGCTCGGTCCAGCGGGTGCCTTGCGCGGTCGTCAGCGTCACGAAGTACGGCCCCGTGGCCAATTCTGCGGCGTTGAGGAAGACCCGCTGCACGCCACGGTTCAGTGTGCCGTCGTGCAACAGCGCGACTTGCTGGCCAAAGGCGTTGTGCAAGGTGATTTGACATTCTGTCGCCTGGGGAAGGTTCAACTCGAGGCAGGTGATGGCCCGGGCGGGGTTGGGGTACAACGCCTGCCACGGCGTGGTGGCGTCCACGTTGTCAAGGCTGCTGGACTCACCCAACACGCGGAATGACCACCATCCCTCGGGGGCGGGCATGGGGCGGGCACCTGATTTGCCACTGTTGGCCTCTGCGGTAACGTAGTAGTACACCTGCGCGCCCTCGGCTTGGGCTGGAATGTTGGCGACGTAGTCGGCGTACAAGTCGTTGGCGCTTGCTTCCGTCATGGGCACGTCGTTCCACGGTCCTTCGGGGTTGGTGGCCCAGCTGAGGGTTGCATTGGCGATGCCGGAGCGGTGGCTGAGTTCCGCGTTCACCACGTATGCGTTGTCGGTGTCCTCGGTGTCGTTCAAGGGAAGGTGGCTGATCATCAGGGGGTCTTCCACAGCCACCGTGTGGGTGATGCAGTGGATGGCGCCGCTCAGCGCAATGATGTTGTCGTTGCCAGAGTCGCAATCGATGCCCACCACGTTGTACCCAGGCATGGCTTCTTCCCAAATCCGAATCGCCGTGGTGTCGTACTGCTCGTAGTAGGTCGGCAACAGGATGGTGCTGTTGACAAACGTAGCGTTGCTGTAGGTCAGGTAGTCGCCGTTTTGGTTGGGGTAGCCACCGCCGTACTGGGGCGGGCTGGGAATGCGGACGACGTCAAAAGGCGTGCCCCACTTCGTGGTGAAGTTGCTCAGGACGTACTGGAGGTTGGCCTCGATTTGGGGGCCGTCCGCCACCCCCGTGGGGTACTCTGCCACGAGCAGGGTGGACTCGTCCAGCAACTTCATGTGCATGTCGATGTGGTGGATGCCGTCGTACGGAAGCACGTCCATCTTGACGTACGTGTCGATGCCGTGGTAGGCTTGGACGATTTCGTCGATCTCGGCCTCGGTGTGGTCGGGGAAGGTGGTCCACCAGTTGGTGCCTCCTCCGTTTTCTTCGAGGATGAGTTCGGAGGCGAATGCCGTGCCAAAGCCGTCACTCATCCAGTTGCCGCCGGTGTTCATCAAATCGCCGGGGGACTCGATGGTGCTGTAAAGGTCAAGGCCCATGTGGTCGGCCAACACATCTGGAATGGCGTCGTCGTCGGGGCGGGGGCGGTTGTACAACCAGTCCACCAACACACGGCCGTCGTTGTATTCCTTGTACACGGTGTTGGCGCCATAGTCACGGATCCAAATGCTGTTGGACTCGGCGTCCACCACTTCCACGCTGTCCATGGGCACAGGGCCTCCACAAGAAAGCGCCGTGAGGTAGTTGGTGGTTTGGTTGACGTTTTCTGAGAAAATCACCACGCGACATTCTTGGACGGCCGCAGCTGTGATCTGCTTCAAAATGCAAGGGAAGTCCCGCCAAGTGATTGTGAGGACTTCAATTTCTTCCCACTCTGCGGCGGTGCGGATGTTGCTGCCCGGAGGAGGGGTGGGGATGCCACGCAGGGTCGAGGGGTTGGTCAATTCCAAGGGGTGGGCGAGCCATTGCATCATTTCCCCTTCGCCGATGCCCTTGGGAAGGGGGGCGTTGGGGGTTTGGCCAAAGCTCATTGCGGTGGTGGTCAGGCCCAGTCCAAACGCAAAGGCAAGGCGGGCAAGGTGGTGCAGGTTCATGCGGGAAAGGTAATGCGAGGTTGAAGCAAGGACCTCGAAAGAAGGGCTTCAGTTGCACGCTGGGGTGCGGCTTCCGCGCCGGATGTCAGAAGGGTGGTGCCGGTCAGTCCAAGTCCAACATCACCACCCCGCCTGGGGCACACCACACCGAATCCAAGTTGTTGCTGTCGACGCACCCCCAAAAGCGCCTGTGAAGCAACCACGTTCCACCGGTGATGTAGCACACGGCATTCTCGGTGTCGCCGTATCCCACCGTTTGCCAGTCTGTGTTGCATGTAAAGCGCACGTCAGAAGCGGCACCCTCCACCTCGCGTGGCGTCCATTTGAAGTTCATGTTGTAGTTGGGGCAAGGCGAGGAGGTGTTGTCGATGGTGGCGTTGACAAGGCACTGGGGCATGACCGACACGTCGAAGACGTTGGGCGTGCCGTCGGTCATCACGTCTTCTGGGTTGAGGTCGACGATTTCATCGAAACAGTCGGTTTGTTCGACCCGAATCCGCAACGCGAGCACGTTGCTCCGGACCGTTTGCAATGCCACGACACCGCTCTCGGGGGTGGTGGCGCGCTCGATTTCCGTGAAAAACGAGTTCAGAACCCCGTTGGTCAGCCGTTGCTCTTCGAGCACCACCGTGGCGCCCACTTCCGGGAGGTCGGGGTTGGCCCATTGCATCACATTCACTTCGAAGGCGATGTCTTGTCCTTCGGGTTCGCAGCCGAAGAGCAGCAGGGAGGCCAAGGCCAGGAAGGTCAGGAAGGGCTTCATCCGAGGACTTCGAGTTTGGCAAATTTCAAGAGCAGCTGTTTTTGGCCGACCGAAGGGAAGAACACCGTGGCCTTCTCGTTGGGCGCACTTCCTTCCAAGGCCACGACTTTCCCCTTGCCAAATTTGGCGTGCATGACCGTGTCCCCGACCGTGATGACCGATGGGCCATCGGTGCGTGGTTTGGCGTCCGGTTCGGTGCCGGGATTCAAGGGCGCGGCAGAAGCCGCAGGCGCATTTTTGGCCGCCTCCTTCATGCTGGACCATTTGCCGGGGCGGGAGGGAGGCTTGGGCTCAGCTTTGCTGGCCAGGCGCCCAAACGACCTCGGCGCCGATCCCGTCGGCATTTGGCGGAACTGGGAACGGGCCTGCGCAAAGTCCACAGGGCCGCGCGAGGTCGGGGCATTTTGTGGCAGGACAATGCAGTCCTCGTCGATTTCTTCCAGGAACCGGCTCGGATCGCCTTGCATGACCTGTCCCCACTTGAAGCGCGTCAAAGCGTAGGACAGGGTGCAGGTGACTTCGGCCCGGGTCAGCGCCACGTAGAACAGACGGCGCTCCTCTTCCAACTCCGTCCGGCTCTCCATGGCCATTTGAGAGGGGAACAGTTGTTCTTCGAGGCCCACGATGTGCACATGCTTGAACTCGAGGCCTTTGGCCGCGTGCACGGTCATGAGGTTGACTTTGTTGTCGTCGTCGTCGTCGTTGTCGGCGTCGGTGAGGAGCGCCACATCAATGAGGAAGTCGGACAGGCTTTGGGCTTCTTCGTTGAGCGGATTCTCCACAAAGCCTTGCAGGGCGTTCAGCAATTCCTGCACATTCTCATAACGCGCCACACCTTCAGGGGTCTTGTCAGAGTACAAGGCATGAACCAATCCGGAGCGCTTGGCAATGGCCAAACCGACGGCATGCGCATTCGCTTGGTTGGCCTCCGCCGAGAACGCCGCCACCATGCCCACGAAGTCGCTCAGCTTTTTCCATGCCGCACCCTTCAACGGCGCCGGGGGCATGCCATCCTCCGGGTGCAGGGCCTGCCAAAGGCTGATTTCTTCTCCGGCGGCGTAGGCGATCAACTTGTCCATGGACGTCTTGCCGATTCCTCGTGCAGGGTAGTTCACCACGCGCTTGAAGCTTTCGTCGTCGTTGGGGTTGACGGTCAAGCGAAAGTATGCCAGGAGATCCTTGACTTCTTTGCGCTGGTAGAACGACAGGCCGCCGTAGATGCGGTAGGGGACGTTCAGCTTGCGCAGGCTCTCCTCAAAGGACCGCGACTGCGCGTTGGTGCGATACAGAATGGCGAAGTCCTTGTATTGACATTGGTCGTGGCCGCGAACCTCAAAAATGCGGTTCGCCACAAACCGTCCTTCGTCGTTGTCTGAGGTCGCACGGAAGACCTTGATCTTTTCGCCCTCGGCGTTGGAGGTCCACACCTCCTTGGGGATTTGGTCTCGGTTGTTGGCGATGACCGAATTGGCCGCCTTCACAATGTGAGAGGTGGAGCGGTAGTTCTGCTCCAGTTTGAACAGTTTGGCCTCGGGGTAGTCCTTTTTGAAATTGAGGATGTTCTGGATGTTGGCGCCGCGGAAGGCATAGATGCTTTGGGCATCGTCTCCCACCACGCAGACATTCTCATGGACCGCACCCAGTTGCTTGATGATGAGGTACTGGGCGAAGTTGGTGTCCTGGTACTCGTCCACCAAGA
>CAZGQI010000077.1:0-5357 GCA_964527895.1 uncultured Comamonadaceae bacterium
GAGTGGGTGTGGAAGGCGCGGTCTACCGTCTTGAACAAGCCTTGCAACACCTTGCCAGGTCCCACTTCGGTGACCTCAGAGGCACCATCTGCAATCATGGTTTGCATGGTTTGGGTCCAACGCACAGGCGCGGTCAATTGAGACACCAATTGCTGGCGAATGAGATCAGGGTCGATCGTGGGTTCTGCGCTGACGTTTTGGTAAATCGGGCAACGAGGAGCTTGAATGTCTGCCTGGGCAATGGCGGAAGCCAGCTCTTCGCGCGCAGGCTCCATCAAAGGACTGTGGAAAGCGCCGCCTACGGGCAACATGAGTGCACGTCGTGCACCCGCCTCGCTCAATGCGGCACATGCCGCCTCCACTGAAGGAACTTCACCTGAAATCACAAGTTGCCCTGGGCAGTTGTAATTGGCGGCCACCACCACGCCATCGATGTCGGTGCAGATGGTTTCCACAACTTCGTTTTCCAACCCGAGCACGGCAGCCATCGTCGACGGCTCCAATTCGCACGCCTTTTGCATGGCGTTGGCACGGGCGCTCACAAGACGCAACCCATCCGCAAACTGGAGCGCTCCAGCAGCCACCAGTGCGCTGAACTCACCCAGGCTATGCCCGGCAACCATGTCCGGTTGGAACGCATCCCCCAAGCACTCAGCCAGGATGACAGAGTGCAAGAAAATCGCAGGCTGCGTCACGTTGGTTTGCTTGAGTGCTTCGTCGCTCCCTTCAAACATGATGGAGGCGATGTCAAAGCCCAAGATGTCATTGGCTTCTTCGAAGCGCTGACGCGCCTGTGGCGAAGCGTCATAGAGGTCTTTCCCCATGCCGGAGAACTGGGCACCTTGGCCCGGGAACACAAAAGCTTTCATGTCAAGAAAATTTCAGGGACAAACCTACAGCAAGGATTTGTTTTAGCTGGACACCAGGCCCCATTTCACCGAGGTCACCAGGGATGTCGGGATCGGGTTCACGCAACACGAGTTCGACGTCCTTGTCGTAGATCAAGGTGAGACCCAGGGTGGTCGACAACCAATCGTTCACCTTCAAGGTCAAAACGTGGTCAGAAAAGATGTCGACAGCTTCGGGCTCTTCGAGGTAGTTGCTGAACAGGTCAAGGCGAACGGCATAGGTGACATTCTCGGTGACTTGCTCCTTCAGTCCGAGTCGAATGTATCCCCCAACCTCGTGCCGCGCCTGTTCTCCTGGGGCAACCCCAAACATGCCAGCGGCTGACAACGAGTCGTCCAGCACATACGTGGATTTGGAGGTGAATGGGGCGAGGAACACGGTGGTGGTCGGAGTCGGTTTCAAATCCAGCCCGAGGGCCACCACGAGGTACCCCGGGGCCATGAGACGGGACGTCACTTGCGAAGGGTCGGGGACCCCGTTGACGGTGGCAAACCCTGGAGCCATTTGGGTTCGAAAACTCCCAAGCGCGGTGAGTGCGCCTTTGTCCTTGAGCCTGTATCCGAGTTTGGAGGCCAGTTCAATGCGGTCGTCAGTCTTCAGAATGACGTTCTCATCTGGCCGATGAAGCAGCCCAAACGCGGCGTGCAGTTCCGTGTCCCACCCGAATTGGGTGCCATCATATTCCCAGAACTGGTCGAGCTTGGCAATGAGGCTTGCCGAGCTCTGTCCGCCTGCAGCCCATTGGCTCAATTGAACCTGGCTGAACTGCACATTGATGAGGGTTTCGTGCTTGTTGTAAACCGTATCCGCGTCGCTGACAACCGGGGCGCGAAGTCTGCTCTCTTCGCTGGTTCCCAAGGGGGTGACGATGGACTGGGCAGAGACATTTCCTGCGATCCACACCCCAAACCAAAAAGCCCACCACGCTCTCATGACCTCGCCTTATCGCACCATGGTGACTTGTCCTGTGTAAGTCTTGGCACCCTGGCCGTCTTTCTTCTTGATGGAAATGCGCCACGCAAAGACTTCGCCACCGCTGGAGAAATGGGCTCCCTCGCCAGAGAGGTCATTTCCACCCACCCAAGCCTTGTTGGGATCCGTCGTGTAGAACACGCGATCGCCGGACCTCGTGAACACCGAGCATTCATAGTCGGCAATGATGTCTTGTCCGATGATCGAAGGCAGCCACGCGTCGTTCAGACCGTCGTTGTTGGGTGTGAATGCCGTGGGGACATAGATGTACAAGTCGGTGAAGACTTCAATTTCTTGAGAATACACGTCTGTGCAGCCGTATTCATTTTTCACGAGCAACTGCGCGTTGTAGAATCCAGCAGCTTCGTATTCCACTTCAGGGTCCAATTCGCTGGATCCTTCCCCGTTGCCAAACGACCAAATGTTCTCAGTTTGTCCTTCCGAGAGGTTGACAAACTCCACAACGGGATTCACGAAATCGATGATCGTGTCGGGCAAGACGACGAATTCAGCGACAGGCGGGGTCCGTCCTTCGAACGCGCTCACATATTCTGTTTCCACAGAGCAAGTCAACTCATGTTCATCGATGATGTGCGTGTTGGACACCGTGAATTCGGCATTGTAATAGCCGGGGAATTCCACGTCCAAAACCAAAGGCGAGAGGAAGTTTTCGTAAGTCGGGTACCCTGGAATCGACATGGAGAAATTCGAAGCACCAGAAGACGAATTCAAAATCGAGACCGTGGTTGGCAGGCAAATCGAAGGTTGTTCGAACGTCAGTTCGGGCACCGGCAAGCCATGAACCGTGAAGGGCACATTCGAGGTGGTTTGGGCGCATCCGTAGCTGTTTGTGATTTCGAGCACGAGGTTCAACACCCCAGCGGTATCCACGCAAATGGAGGGGAACGGGGAATTCAAGTCCTCCGTGACCAAGTTGTTTTGGATCAACTCTCCCAACGGGGACACAAACCATTCAAAGCTCAAGCTGTCATCGCTGCACAAGTTGTAAGCCGACGTGTCGTGCACCACTGGCACACAGTTCAGGGCGTTGACGTCCAAGCACGCTTGAGGAACTTCAAGTGAGAAACTCGGCTGTGTCGTGGGGTTGACAATGGTGCTGTCGATGGCCGTGCTTTGGCAGAACACCGTTTCACCATTCAACAACGTGTGCTCGTAACGCACGGTCACCTTTGTGGAATCCGCGAAAGGACAGTTGGTGGGATTCAGGAAGTTGACGCAAATTCCATTGTTGGCGCTGCCGGGCTCATTGTCCCAGAAGTAGACCACATCGACCCCAGTGAGGTCATCGTTCAAAAGCGCCACCTGCATGCAGTCTTCAGCGGGTGAGCAATGTGATTCAAGCAACGAATCGGTGATGTCCAAAATGGGCGTGGCCAACACCTGCATGTCCAGGGACATCGTTTCAGAGGTGCACCCGTTGTCGTCTTTGACGTAGACCGAGAAGACGAGGTTGGATTGGGATTCTGGCGTGATGCCTTCGGTGGACATGACATCCAATGCGAATGAAGTGGGACCGAGGTTCACCATCGTCGTGTCGGCATTGGAAGAGGCCGTCCAAGTGGGAGCATACAAAAAGTCGCTGTCGGCATCACTCACCTCACACACCACGGAACCCGTGCCATCTTGACAAATGCCCGCGGTGCCGTCAAGTGAAATGACGGGGTTGGGAATCACCTCAAAGGTTTCGGTGGCCATCACACTGCAAATGGTCTGGATACCCTGAATGGCATTGGTTTCATACTTGGTCACTTCAAAGACTGTCGACGGGCTCTGAAGGGCAAAGGATGTCGTGGTGTTGGACACCTGCATGTCATCCAACCCAGTCGATGTCCAGTAGTCGTAGACCACGCTGCCTCCGTCCGTGTTCAAATCTTCAAACGACACCACATCGCCCTCGCAGTAGGGGGCGGGGTCCGCCACAAAGGACACGTCGAGCACAGGCATGTCGAACACCACGAGGTTGATGTCTTCACTCGCGGCACACGTCACCGTGGTGGATTCGTCGACGTTGTACACGAGTGCGCCAGTCACTTCCACAATGTCCCCGTGGGTGGGATTGTAAAGGACAAGGGTTTGCAAAGAGTCTCCGGTGGCCACATAGTTGGGGAAGTACACGGCGGGTTCAAGCGCCCCGTCAAGTGTGCCAAGGTCCACATTCCATGTGTAGATGTCTCCTCCAGAAGCCAAGACTTCCAAGGTGTCGTCGGCGCAGACAAAGACGCGTTCCAAGTCGACCTCAGCGCGCTCAAGCGCCATGAAGCTCGCACTGCTCGGATCAGAAATGCAGCCGTAACTGTCTGTCACCGTGACCATCATGTTTTGTTCAAACATGCCGTCGAGCGTGAATTCGTATTGGGCCTCCACCATGGCCTCGTCGCTTGGGTCGGAGGTCGTGAGGGTGTTGTTGAAGGTGCTTGAGCTCCAATCCCATTCCCAGGTGAATCCCTCTCCGTTGAGCGAAGTGGCACCCTCCGCGAGGCTCACACCGATGTTGTTGTCGTCACCGTCACAAACGTGGGATTGCGTGACATTCCAAGCCACTGTGGGCGTTGGCAACACCTGAAAACTCCAAGGATCTTCCACCACGCATTCAAAGCCAGGAGCTTGGTTGTAGGTGTAGGTGACGTAGGCCACTCCTTCGACCAAAGTGGGTTGATCGTAGGGTGCAACGGGCTCGACATCGATGAAGAGGGCAGTGGAGGTGTTGTTTGAAAGAGGCGTGAGCACGAGGTTTCCGTCACTGTCTGTTTCGTATTGGGCCCAAGAAAAGGCTTCGCTGGCTCCGTTTTGGTTGATGAAAGAGTTCAACGTCACCACCTGTCCCTCGCAAAGGACGAGATCGTTCACAGGTCCACTGTTGTCCTCCCCAGTCACCTCAAAATTGGGGGCTTGTCGCCGGAACAATCCAAAGGGCTTTTCATTGAAGCAAGTCAACCCCACATCTTGGTAGGTCACACCAGCGTAGAAGTCAAAAGTCTGTTGCGTTTGACCCGTGGGTGCTTGCATGTAACTCTGTGGCAGGACGATGTCCACCCCAGCTGCAGGATCATCAAGGGTCCAGGTGATGTCCGGATTTGGAGCCTCGCCATACACAGTCAGCACTTCGCATCCAGTGATGTTGGCTTCCCAAGCTTGCCCGGTGCAAACGTTGTTGTTGTCTGCCTCGCGCAAGGGAAGTGGGTATACAGCAGTGAGCGCGTTCCATTCGGCGGTGGAAGCGCAACCCTCAATGGTGGCTGTCAAGCTCAAATCTAGCATTTCAGGGGCCACAAAATCTTGGAAAGCCACTTCGTCAATTTCTGGGGTGACTGCGATGGACAGTCCGGTGCCCGTCACGGCAGCAGGTTGTCCTGCGACGCTGGCACTCCAGGTGAACTGAAGATCCCCAGAATCCAGCCCGTCGTCTACGGTGACTTCGGACAGTTCGATGTTGATGGCAGAGCCGGAGCAGGCGG
>CAZGQI010000078.1:0-3379 GCA_964527895.1 uncultured Comamonadaceae bacterium
GCGGCGTGTGCAACGGCCCAGGTGAGATCTACGAGTGCGGATGTTCTGACATCCCTGCTGGCGACTGCGACTGCGACGGCAACCAATTCGACGCATTGGGCGTGTGTGGTGGTGACTGCGCTGCGGACGCCGATGCCGATGGCATCTGTGACGACGTCGACGACTGCGTGGGCGAGCTCGACGCATGCGGCGTGTGCAACGGTCCAGGCGAGATCTACGAGTGCGGATGTTCAGACATCCCCGCCGGCGACTGCGACTGCGACGGCAACCAACTGGATGTCCTGGGCAACTGTGGTGGTGGCTGTGAAGCAGATGTGGACGGTGACGGCGTTTGCGACAGCGAAGTGCAAGGTTGCACGGACGAAGCAGCGTGCAACTACAATCCCTCCGCCACCTTTGACGATGGTTCCTGCCAGGTCTTGGATGTCTGTGGTGTGTGTGGCGGACCAGGTGAGATTTACGATTGCGGGTGTTCGGACATTCCAGAAGGAGATTGTGATTGCGACGGCAACCAGCTGGATGCGTGCGGCATCTGCGACGGTCTTGGTGAGATTTACGAGTGCGGATGCGCTGACATTCCAGAAGGCGACTGCGACTGCGAAGGCAACCAGCTCGATGCGATCGGCGTTTGTGGTGGCGATTGTGCTGAGGATGAAGACATGGACGGTGTGTGTGATGACGTCGACGACTGCGTGGGCACACTCGATGCGTGTGGCGTGTGCAACGGTCCTGGTGAGATTTACGAGTGCGGCTGTGCCGACATCCCCGAGGGCGACTGCGATTGCGATGGCAACCAACTCGACGAGTGCGGGGAGTGCGGAGGCAATGGCATGTTGGGATGCACGGATGTGACCGCGTGCAACTTTGACCCATTCGCCACATGTGACGACAACTCTTGCCAATTCTTCGACGGCTGCGGCAACTGTGGTGGTGACAGCTACTCTGGATGCACGGATGCTGGCGCCTGCAACTACGACGCCGGGGCAGGCTGCGACAACGGATCGTGCTTGTACGAGGACGTCTGCGGCAACTGCGGCGGCGATGCGTATGAAGGCTGCACGGACGAGATGGCATGCAACTACGACATGGGTGCAGGATGCGACGACGGTTCATGCCAATACCTCGATGCCTGCGGAAACTGCGGTGGCGATGCCTACGCAGGCTGCACCAATGAAGCGGCTTGCAATTACGACATGGGGGCGAGCTGCGATGACGATTCCTGCTTGTTTGACGATGCGATCGGCATCTGTGGCGGGGATTGTGAAGCGGATGAAAATGGCAACGGCATTTGCGACACCGACGACATCTATGGGTGCACTGCAACCCCAGCGTGCAACTACGATCCTGCGGCCACGTTTGACGATGGAAGCTGCGACTTCATCTCATGTTTCGTGTTTGGATGTGACGATCCCAACGCCTGCAACTACGACGCGGACGTGGACTTCAACGATGGCTCATGCGAGTACGCACAATTCCCGTACGACTGTGAAGGAGAGTGTGTCAACGACGACGACATGGACGGCATTTGCAACGAGTTTGAAGTGCCGGGTTGCACGGACGAGGATGCCTGCAACTACAGCGAAGAGGCGACCGACGATGCGGGCAACTGCGTCTACCCAGAATTCGGCTACACATGTGAGGGTGTGTGTGAGTCTGACGTGGATTTGGACGGCATTTGCGATGCACTCGAAGTTCCTGGTTGTCAGGACGAATTGGCTTGCAACTTCAATGCGAATGCCACAGACGAGGACGACTCTTGCGAGTATGCGGAAGAGTACTATGATTGTGAAGGCAACTGCATGATGGACATGGATGGCGACGGGGTGTGTGACGAGTTGGAGGTGTTGGGTTGTGACGACGCGACCGCATGCAACTACGACGAGACTGCAACCGAAAACGACGGTACCTGTGATTACGCTGCCGAGTACTATGACTGTGATGGCAACTGCTTGAACGATATGGACGGCGACGGCGTGTGCGACGAGTTGGAAGTGTTGGGCTGCACCGACATGGATGCCTGCAACTTCAACATGGATGCCACAGACAACGACGGCTCTTGCGAGTATGCTGCAGAGTTCTACGATTGCAACGGCAACTGCCTGAACGACATGGACGGTGACGGTGTGTGCGATGAGCTCGAAGTGGCGGGCTGCGACGACGAAACTGCGTGCAACTTCAACATGGATGCCACAGACAACGACGGCTCCTGTGCGTACGCCGATCAGTACTACGACTGTGAAGGCAACTGCTTGAACGACATGGACGAAGACGGCGTGTGCGACGAGCTCGAAGTGTTGGGATGCACCGACATGGAGGCGTGCAACTTCAGCGACATGGCCACGGACGACGACGGTTCATGTGAGTACGCTGCCGATTACTATGACTGCGATGGCAACTGCTTGAACGACATGGACGGCGACGGCGTGTGTGACGAGCTTGAAGTTGCGGGATGCACCGACGAGATGGCGTGCAACTACGATGAGCTGGCGACCGACGACGACGGCTCCTGCGAATACGCTGAGGAGTACTACGACTGCAATGGCGACTGCTTGAACGATGCGGACGGCGACGGGGTGTGTGACGAGCTTGAAGTGGCGGGATGCACCAACCTTGAGGCCTGCAACTACGACGAGTTGGCGACCGAAGACGACGGTTCTTGCATCTTGACTGGCGACGCGTGCGACGACGGCGACGAGAACACCGTCAACGACACCATCGACGAGAACTGCGAGTGCGTGGGTGAAGTCGAAGACGGTGTCGAAGAGGCTCGCTTGGCGTTTGGCATGTTCCCGAACCCGACCACGGGTGAGGTGACCTTGACAGTGACGGGTTTCCACACAGGGTTGACGGTCCAAATCTTGGACGGCGCAGGCCGCCTGGTGTGGACCGAACAGAACATGGCGCTTCAAGGCAACAAGGTGCTCGACCTGTCAGGATTGAGCAGCGGGACGTACAACGTGATGCTCAGCGACGAGCGGGGCGTGAGCGTGAAACGCTTGGCCATCCAGCGATGACCAAACCTTCAGGGTCAACGTGACCTTGACAAAAGCCGGGGCCGAGAGGTCCGGGCTTTTTATTTCCCGATGCAGAAGTGGGAGAAGATGTGGCCGAGGATGTCATCGGCGTGCACGGCTCCTGTGATTGCACCGAGGTGGTGCAGGGCCTGTCGTGCGTCCACCGCCACGAGGTCTCCGGGGATGCCGTTGCCGAGTCCGTCGCGCACGGCTTGGAGCGCGGTCTTGGCTGAGGTGAGCGCTTCGAAGTGTCGCAAGTTGGTGACCACGAGTTGGTGCCCTTGGTCGTCGGCGCGGTGTTGGTCCAGCAGGGCTTGGCGCAACTCGTCCAGGCCTGTGCCGGTTGAGGCACTCAAAGACAGGGT
>CAZGQI010000078.1:3479-5321 GCA_964527895.1 uncultured Comamonadaceae bacterium
GGAGCAGGACCGTGGAGGCGCTGGAGGCCTTGGCCAAGGCGCGGCGAATGCCTTCAGCCTCGACGACGTCCTCGGTTTCGCGCAAGCCCGCCGTGTCGATGAACCGGAAACGGAGGCCGTCGAGGGTGCAGGCGTCCTCCACCGTGTCACGGGTCGTGCCGGGAATGTCCGAAACGATGGCCCGGTCGTCGCCGAGGAGGGCGTTGAGCAGGGTGGACTTGCCGCGGTTGGGGGCGCCGACGATGGCGACGGGGATGCCTTCTTTCATCGCGTTGCCGGTCGCGAAACTGTCCGCGAGGCGGCCGACGCGGGAGAGGAGGTCGGCGAGCAGGGCGCCGAATCGTTCGCGGTCGGCGAATTCGACGTCCTCCTCGGCAAAATCGAGCTCGAGTTCGAGCAGGCCTGCAAAGCCGATCAGGGCTTCGCGCAGGGCGTTGATCTCGCGGGCGAAGCCGCCTCGAAGTTGGTCGAGGGCGAGGCGGTGAGCGCCCGCGTGTTCCGCGGCGATGAGGTCGGCGACGGCTTCGGCCTGGGTGAGGTCGAGACGGCCGTTCAGGAAGGCACGCTGGGTGAATTCGCCGGGACCGGCCTGGCGGCACCCCGCTTCGATGAGCGCCCGCATGACCTCGCGCTGGATGAACTGCGAACCGTGGATGTTGAATTCCACCGTGTCCTCACCGGTGTAGGAACCAGGGCCGCGCAAGATGAGGGCGAGTCCTTCGTCGAGGACGGTGCCTTCTGCGTCGCGGAATCGGCCGAACGCCACAGAGCGGTCCGCGATGGCGTCGAGGGGCTTGGAAAAGACCTTGGAGCCAAGGGCGAGGGCATCGCTGCCGGAGATGCGGACCACGGCAATTCCCCCTGCACCAGGGGCGGTGGAGATGGCGCAAATCGTGGCACCGTCAACTGCGTCGCGAAGGGGGGAGTTCATGGCGCGAATTTGGCCTAAATTTGCCGCGCATTCACAAACGAAGGCGACACATTCGCCGCAAACCAACACCTACAGGACATGAGCGTTCTCGTCAACCGCGACTCCAAGATCATTGTGCAAGGCTTCACAGGAGGCGAAGGCACCTTCCACGCTGGCCAAATGATTGAATACGGCACCAACGTGGTTGGTGGTGTGACTCCTGGAAAGGGAGGCCAAACCCACCTCGATCGCCCCGTGTTCAACACGGTCGCAGACGCTGTGAAAGAGACCGGTGCGGACGTGAGCATTGTGTTTGTGCCGCCCGCATTCGCGGCAGACGCGTTGATGGAAGCGGCGGACGCCGGCATCAAGGTCATCGTGGCCATCACCGAGGGCATCCCCGTGGCGGACATGGTCAAGGTGAAGGCCTACATCGACAAGCGCGATTGCACCCTCATCGGCCCCAACTGCCCCGGCATCATCACAGCGGGTCAAGCGAAGGTGGGCATCATGCCTGGCTTCATCTTCGAGCCAGGTGTCGTGGGCATCGTGTCCAAGTCGGGCACCCTCACCTACGAAGCGGTGGACCAGTGCACAAAGGCAGGCCTCGGCCAAACCACGGCCATCGGCATTGGCGGTGACCCCATCATTGGCACGACCACCCTCGAGGCGGTCAAGCTTCTCATGGCGGACGACGAAACCAAGGGCATTGTGATGATTGGCGAGATCGGCGGTGACCTCGAAGTGCAGGCTGCACGTTGGATTCAGGAGAACGGCACCAAGCCTGTCGTGGGCTTCATCGCGGGCGTCACGGCACCCAAGGGCCGAACCATGGGCCACGCGGGCGCCATCGTGTCCGGCGAAGACGAGTCGGCCGAAGCCAAGAAGCGCGTGATGCGCGAGTGCGGCATCCACGTGGTGGACAGCCCTGC
>CAZGQI010000079.1:0-5291 GCA_964527895.1 uncultured Comamonadaceae bacterium
CCATTTCCCTCGCCATTGAGAACTACTGCGGCACCGACGAGCAAGAAATCACCATCGTCGTTCGTGAGCCCTTGACCGCCGACATCACAGGACCGACGTTGGCATGCGAAGGAGAGCGCTTGGAATTTTCTGCGACCGCTGCTGATGCCGACTGGTTTGAATGGGATTTCTACGGAACCGATCAATACTGGTATCCTTCCCAGACGGGCGAGATGATTTGGACATACAACTCCCCAGGCGTGTACGATTTGACCGTGCAAGTGGGGTTGGACAACGAGTCGAGTTCTTGCTCCGCTGAAGTGGTGCACCAGATTGAAGTGCAGCCCAAACCACAAGCCAACCTCGTGCTTTCTGACACAGACGGATGCGACATGCTGATCGTGGATGCCGAAGAATCCATCCGCGAGGGCGTCTTGTACGAATGGACATTGCCCGACGGAAGCACCGTGGCGGGTCCAGAAGTGGAGAACATCGCGTTGACCACTTTGGGAAGCCACCTTTTTGGCTTGGCAGTGACGGGAGGCAATGGCTGCGTTCGTATGGTCAATGAGACGGTCGACATTCACCCCTCTCCTGTGGCCAGCTTTACCGCCGGAGCGGTGTGTGAAGGTGAACCCACAGCGTTCACGGATTTGAGCTTGCCCCAAGGAAACGACACCTTGGTGGCCTGGAATTGGACGTTTGGCGCGGTGGGAACTTCCGACGAGCGCCACCCCAATCACACTTTCACAGAAGGAGGCGACCACGTCGTCGCGTTGGAGGTGAATGACCCCCACTGTGCCGCCACAATCACCCAAACGGTGACGGTGCGCCAAACGCCCAGCCTCGAGATTTCAAGCAACATCGAGGCGGGTTGTTCCCCGCTGCACGTGGACTTTGTGGCGACGAGTACAGGCGAGGTGGTTTGGGCTTTTGGCGACGACAATGGCGCAAACGGGGACATGGTTTCCCACACCTACCTCGGTGACGGAACGGAGGAAGTCGTGTACGACATCACGGCCCAAGCTGTGAATGAATTTGCGTGTGCGACGGAAGCCACCTTGGAGGTGCGCGCCCTGCCGAGCTCGGACGCGTCGTTTGCCGTGTCTCCGGCAGGATGCTCCCCTTTCAGTCCTGTCTTCAACAACCAAAGCGAACGCGCCACAGATTATCAGTGGTCCTTTGAAGACGGCACCTTTTCGGAGGATGAAGTCCCTTCACACGTATTCACCAACAACACTGGATTCCTTCAGTCGGAGTTTGTGCAGTTGATTGCCTTCGCCGCCAACGGGTGTCACGACACCACAGGTTCCGTCGTGAACGTCAATCCTGAAGCCGTGTTCAACATGGTGCTCGAGGAGGACGAAGCCTGCGCACCTTTCACGATGATGGCGCCTGTGGTGGAGGGTGCGTATGCCCACGTGTGGTCGTTTGGCGATGGCACGTCCGGCTCCACGGTCCCGAATCCTGTGCACGTGTTCGAAAACGATACAGACGCCCCAGCGACGTACACGTTGACCCTGGAAGCGGAGAACAGCTTTGGTTGTCCCGGAAGCGTGTCTCGCGAATTGACCGTCAATCCCAGCCCCGTGGCCGAGTTCACGGCAGACATTCAGAGTGGGTGTGCCCCACTGACCGTGACGTTTGATGAAATGAGCCAACGTGCGACTTCCTTCGCTTGGAATTACGGGGATGCCACCACCGCAGTCGGTCTGGATGGCGTCACCCATGAACACACCTTCGAACTCGAAGGGTTTGAAATGATCGCGCGTGCAGTCACCCTGACCGTGGAGGCGGAAGGCGGATGCACCGACACGCACACGTTGGCTGTCGAGGTCTACCCCGAAGTCGTGGCTGACCCCGTGGGTGCGCTCGAAGGCTGCGCGCCTTGGCAAGCCGACTTCACGGCAGAGGGTTACGCTGGTGCGAGCAATCACAACATTGTTTGGACCTTGCCCGACGGCGAGACGTTTGCAGGTGCGAACCTTCAACGCACGTTTGTGGGGGTTGAGGGCCAAGACGACACCATGGCATTGGGATTGAGCGTCACCTCTCCTTTTGGATGTCACGCCGAATCCACCTTCACTGCGGTTGTTCACCACACACCTGTGGCAGACTTCGCGTTGGCCGAAATGGCTGCATGTGCCGGAACTGAAATTGCATTTGTCGATGGCAGCATGCACGCCGATGTGGTCACCGTCGACTGGGGTGAAGGTGAAGGCCCCACCAACGCCCCCGGAACCAGTCATGTGTTTGACAACCCCAACTACGAACCTGTGGTCAGGGAAATTGTGCAGACTGCCACCACGCTCTTTGGTTGCGAAGCGCAGTCTTCGGTCGAACACACGGTGTACCCCAAAGTCACCGCCGATTTCCTGCCTCCCGTCCCAGCTTGCGCGCCATTCAACCTCACTTTGGTCAATCAAAGCACCAATGCGAATGGGACCTTCACGTGGGACTTTGGAGATGGGAGCCCGACATCTTCAAGTGCTCAACCGAGCCACCTGTTTGATACCCCTGCAGATGCCAGCAGCACGTACACCATTGGGCTGCATGTCACCAGCATCTACGGATGTGCAGACAGCACGAGTCATGTGGTTGAAGTTCACGCCACACCCATTGCCGACCTCGAGATTTTGGATCAGTCTGGATGCTACCCCCTCGAAGTGACGTTTGGCAACCAAAGTGTAGGGGGCGAGACCTACGTTTGGAATTACGGCACAGGACTCAACAGTGAAGAACCCGCCGCGGAACACACGGTCGACTACTTCAACCCCTCCTCCAGTGTGGTTACCTACACGGCGGTCTTGACCGCATCCACTTCCGCGGGGTGCAGCAGCCAAGACGTGGCGTACATCGAGGTGTTGCCCGAAGTGGAAGCCCACATTGAAGGAGGCTTGACGGGGTGTGCGCCTCTCGAAGTGGATTTCCTGAATCTCAGTGATGGCGCGGCCAGTTACACATGGGATTTTGGGGACGGAGGCCAAAGCGCCACCACCCATGCCAGTCACGTTTTCACCACCACCCCTGGAGAGGACGCAGTGTACACCGTGTCTTTGATCGCCGAGTCGATTTACGGTTGCACCGACACCGCACAGGTCGCGGTGCAGGTGTTCGCCGCACCGACGGCCGATTTTGTCACGAGCTCAACCCAGATGACCTTTCCCGCGAGCACGGTCGCGTTGTCCAACACGTCCACAGCTGGAGAAAGTGCCAGCCATTACTGGACGGTTGGCGACGGCCAGGTGAGCTATGATGCCCACCCAGAGCCTCACGAATACGAGACATGGGGAACCTTTGACATCTCTTTGGAGGTGGACAACGGCTACTGCTCTTCTGTGGCAAGCACCGCAGTCCAAATTGTGGCGCCCAGCCCCACCATTGGATTCACAGGGCAAGGTGCAGGGTGTGCACCCCTGACTGTGCAGTTCGAAAACCAAAGTACATTTGCCAGCAGCTACCGTTGGGAATTCTCGGATGGGTCTGTTCGGAGCGACGACAGCCCCGTGCACGTGTTCAATGAGCCTGGGGTGTACGACGTGACCTTGTATGTGGAGGGATTCGATGGGTCTGAACTGGTGGAATCTCACTCGGCCGTGGTGGAGGTGTTCCCCACTGCGGAGGCCGCTTTCTCACTGAACCCCAACCACGTGATGGTGCCTGGCCAGCCCGTGTACTTTGTGAACTTGTCTGAACATGCGACGCAGTACACTTGGGACTTTGGCGATGGGGCCACGAGCATGGCCGAAACCCCCATCCACGAATACCTCCAGGCGGGGGTGTACGACATCTCGTTGACCGCCAACAACATTTGGGGCTGTGAGACGACGTTCACTTTGCCCGAGGCCGTGTTGGCAGAAGAAGGAGGCATGATGGTCTTCCCCAACGCCTTCACCCCCAGCTCCACGGGTTCCACTGGCGGGCATTACGACGCCTACAGCTACGACAACGACGTGTTCCGTCCCATGCACGCCGGTGTTGAATCGTACGAGTTGATGGTCTTCACGAAGTGGGGTGAAATGATCTTTTACAGCAACGACGTCGGGATCGGTTGGGACGGGTACGTCCAAGGCCAATTGGCCGCCACTGACGTGTACGCCTGGAAAGCCACAGCTGTGCTCAGCAATGGAGAACGGCTTCAGCAAATCGGCAACGTGACCTTACTGGCCCGTTGATGTAACTCTTCGTTTCGATCTCTCGTAATTCACCCCATGCGCTTGTCCATGTCCCCAATTTCCAAGCTCGCCGCCGCAGCGGCTGTGCTCGCGTGCCTCTGCACGACCGGGACTGTGACGCACGCCCAGGATCAGCAGTTCACGCAATTCAATGCGGCACCCACATCCTTCAACCCTGCGTACGCCGGGGTGTCGGGCAAGGCGCGTTTGGCCTCATTGTACAGAACGCAATGGACAGGACTGCCTCAGGCTTTTACGGGCTTTCAATTGGCCTACGACCGACCTACGCTGGACAAGCGGATGGGTTTTGGCTTTGTGTTGAGCAATGAACAAGCGGGTGCAGGTGCCTTGAACCGCATTCAATTCATGGGGCAAGCGGCACACAACCTCCGACTGGGACGTCGCCTCAATTTGAGGACGGGGATGCAGCTTGGGTTTGGTGCGCGAAGCATCGACATGAGCAACCTCGTGTTCATGGACCAAATCCTGCGCGATTTTGCCGATGTCTCCCTCGAGCAAGGGTTAGGCGTGGGGACGCAATACATGGACATGGGCGCAGGATTCATGTTGCTGTCGCGGCGGGTGTGGTTTGGGGCGTCTGCCAACCACTTGACCTCCCCCAATGTGAGCTTGAACCCCGCCCTGCCCGAACAACTTGCCATCCTCTACACCGGACATGGCGGTGCACGCATTCAACTCGCCCGCGGTCCACGCGGAAGGTTTCGTCGGGACGTCGTCGTGTCTTGGAAGTACATGCAACAGGGCGACCGCAACCAAATGGACTTGGGTGCTTATTACGACATGAGCCTGTTCACGTTGGGTGTGTGGTACCGTGGTCTGCCCGTGCAGGCCGCCGTCGATGGAAGCATGGACGTGGATGCATTGAGCTTTGTGTTTGGCTTTGGCAACCGGGACTTCAAAATGGGTTACAGCTACGACATCACGTTGAACCGACTCGGCGTGCTTGGCACCGCGGGTTCGCATGAATTCAGCGTGAAATACCTCTGGGATGTTGCCCGTCGCCGCGATCCGCGGCCACCCTACCACCCTTGTGTGGAGTATTGAGGGGTCAATCCCGCAATCCCACCTGGTTGACCTCGGGCTCCAAAGACACCCCAAACTGGTCCTTCACCGACG
>CAZGQI010000080.1:0-5258 GCA_964527895.1 uncultured Comamonadaceae bacterium
CTGTACGCCCCCACCGCGATGACGCTGTGCCCGCAGGCGGGCTGCTGGATGCCGTAGTAGGGATTCCCCGCAAGCCATGTGGATTGGGCGGCTTGGAAGTTTTGGCCCCAGTTGCCCACGTTGTTGGAGAGGTGGGTGTGGTTCCACGCATGCACACGACCGCTTTCGGCTGCCGCTTGCAGCACGACTGCCAGGTTGGAGGAGCCTTTGTGGATGCGCATTTGCAGGAAGGGGCGCCCGTTGTTGGGGTGGGCCGCTTCCATGGCGATGTCGTAGATCAGGGTGTCGTCGTTGACAACGTGAAGGGTGTCCAACACCAACGGTCCATCCGCGGTGTTGTACATCGGGCTGGTGCCGACCACGGAACTCACGCCTTGGGTGAGCAGGAAGCCGGCACTGAACGACTCGCCGGGCTCGCCCCAGAGGGTCAGGTTTTGACCCCAAGCATTGGGGTTGGCCGACAACGGGTAGAATTGCACCCGGGAGCGGATGGTGTCGCCGACACCGGCAAAGGTGTGGTCAATGTGGAAGTTGCTGTCGCCGTTGTTGCCGTTGGAGCTGACGAACACCACGCCATCCTCCGACAGGGCATCGATGAATTGGTTGCTCAATGCGGTGCCGTCGGGCGTGCCCCACTGGGGCAATCCCCAGCTGTTGTTGATGACCAAACGCTTGCCATCGGCCTCCGCCACACCGGCCATCCACTCAAACGCGTCGAGGGCTGCAGCCTCGTCGACCATCAGCGTCGCAAAGAGCAATTCTGCCGCGGGTGCCATGCCGGTCAATCCCACATCGGCACCACCCCCAGCTGCGATGCCAGCCACGTGCGTGCCGTGCGTAGAGTAACTGTACACGTTGGCGGTGTCGCTGCCCATCGCCTCGATGTCCTCGGGGAGGTCCGCTTCCGTGCCGTATCCATACCCGCTTGGGGCGGGCCCGGCTTGACGATACTGGTCCCAGACCGCGCGGATGCGCGAGGTGGTCATCGCCGTGTCGTAAAACATGGGATGGGTGTAGTCGAAGCCCCAGTCCAGCACCCCGATGAGCACGCCGTCACCATGGAATGGTTGGGGCAAATCGAGGCCCGCATGAACGCTGTCCACGCGCGTGCCGTAGCGCGCTTTGTTGACATCTGGGACCGCACGGGAGGCCAGCTCCACCAGGCTCATGGGCAACTCCGAAATCACGTCCAAGTCGTACGCATCCACCCGGAAGGAAGCAATGCCGGAGCGGCACGCACCTGCATCCACGGCCGCGTGGTTTGCGGCCCAGGTACGCCACTCGGATTCAGAGACGTCGGCACTCAAGCGCCCAATGAATCCCACGGTGGCACGGCCGTGGACGAGGGCCACGGGGTGGCCTTGCGCCACAGCCACGAGCGCCTTGGGCGTGGGGTGGGTGGCTGCGAGTTCGACGAGCTCGCCCAAGGCGAGTTGGTCTGGGGTGGGCAGGGTTTGGGCCTGGGGAGAAAGAAATGCACCGCACAGGGCGGCCAGGAGGAAGACACGTGACGTCATGCCACGAAAGTAGCCCCAATCAGAGCAGGTAATTCATGCTGGAGAACTCGGAGTGTCCTCCGGCGACAATGCCTTCGACGAGGTCCTTTTGCGAGGCGTTGCACGCCACAAGCGTCCGGATGCTGAACGAACGCAGGGCGGCCTTGACGCTCAAGGTGCTCACGGCGCTGTCCTTTCGGCCCGTGAAGGGGAGGGTGTCGGGTCCTCGCTGGCAAGTCGCATTGAGGTTGACTCGGCACACTTGGTTCACGAGTTGGTCAATGGCGCGTCCCGCGGTCTCGTGGTTGGCGGTGAAGACACTCACTTGCTGCCCGTAGTCGCTCTCTGCGATGTCCTTGAGGACGTCGTGGAAGTCCTCAAATTCCAGCACAGGACACACTGGGCCAAACTGTTCTTCCTTGAAGATGGCGGTGTTGCGGTCCACAGGGTAGAGGATGGCAGGGAACATCATGTTGCCCTCGACAGTTCCGCCGCGGCCGTTGATCACCGAGGCGCCTTTCTCCACGGCTTCGTCGATGTAGGCCTGCATGGCTTCGACCTTGCCCACCTCGGGAAGGGGGGTGATGTCAGCGTCAACAAGGGGGCTGCCCATGACGAGGTTGTCGGTGGCCCGGGCGAAGGCTTCGAGGAACTTCTCTCGGATGTCTTTGTGCACGTACACCACTTTCAGGGCGGTGCAGCGCTGGCCGTTGAAGCTCCATGCGCCTTTGACGCATTCCTTCACGGCCAACTCAAGGTCCGCATCGGGGAAGACGACGGCGGGGTTTTTGGCCTCCAACCCCAGCACTTGTCGCACCCGGTTGGGCTTGGGATGCTGCGAAATCAAGGCGTTGCTGCTTTTGCTGTTGCCGATGAGGGCGAGCACATCCACGCGGCCCGACTGCATGATGGGGCTGGCCAGGGTGCGGCCTCGCCCAAACACAATGTTGACCACGCCCGGAGGGAAGCTCTCGGCAAACGCCTCCAGCAGAGGCACCATGAGCAAGACGCCGTATTTGGCGGGCTTGAAGACGCACGTGTTGCCCATCAAAATGGCAGGCAACAGCACACAGAACGTTTCGTTCAAGGGATAGTTGAAGGGGCCAAGGCACAGCACCACGCCAAGCGGCCCACGACGAATCTGGGCAAGCACGCCCGAGACCTGGCTGATGTGGCTGCCTTCACGGTGCAGATTCTTGTACTCTTCAATCGTGTCTTTGAGGTACACGATGGTGCGGTCAAACTCTTTCTCTGCGTCGCTGCGCTTTTTGCCAATCTCCCACATCAGGAGTTCGGCCACCTGGTCGCGCTTGGGCTCAATCAAGGAAATGAACTTCTCCATGGCCTCAATGCGGTCTGACGCTGAGGAAGAGGGCCACTGACCCCGCCCGTGGTCGTAGGCGTCACATGCGGCTTCCAGCGCACGGATGCCTTCTTCTGCGGGCAGGTCGGGCACCGATCCGAGAAGGGTGCGTTCGGCGCCGCCATCCAGTTCGGTCATGATGGGGCTTCGCACTTCGCTCGAGGGCCCAGTCCACGATTCGAGTTGGCCGTTCACCAAAAAGCGGGTTCCGTGCAACACCGAAGGAACGTTGTAAGGGGCAGGGGGCTGATGAGTCATGCTTTGATAACCAACATGTTGGATGGGATGTTCAGCGGAGTCTCGCCGCCGCGCCTCGCTGGAAAAGGCGCTATTTTTGCCACCATGCCATTCACGTCGAATTCAGCACGCCTTGTACTCGGTTTTGCGCTTTTGATGACGCTTGGGAGCCGCGCATCTCCCCAAGAGGAGGCGATGCCTTTTCAGTTGGACGTCGCCCTGGAACCGGCTGCCGAGGGTGCATGGAATTTGATTTTGGACCTCGACATGGACCCCGGGGATTGGGTGGTCTCTTCCTACTCGACGGACAGCATGTTTGGCAAAGTCGCGTTGCGCTTTCAGGAGCCACATGCGCTGACGCTTTTGGGTGCCATGGAGGAAATTCCCCCTTCTCAATGGGAGGTGGAGTCATTTTCTCAACTGGACATCAAGGTGATCCGGCGCGACACGCGAATGATTCAACGTTTGGCCATGGACCTCAATCATGCAGGCGACATTCATGGCAAGGTGTTCTTTGTGTTGGAGCCCTTGTGCACCCCGTTCGAAACCACCTTCACCCTGACCCACACCTCAACAAGGGGTTGGAAAGTGGTGCACACCGGGTCACGCGATGCTTTTCCGCCAGGCCACAAACTCAGGGATTGAGTTCGTTCTGCGAGTGATTGGGCGGCACGTCCAAGTTGGATTCCTGCACGAGCAGGCCAGACTCTCGCGCATTTAACCCTCGTTCGAGAAGAAGCATGCCGACTGCGAGGGCGGCGGCGGTGATTTCGTAAGCCAAGGCGTGCCAAGGTTCGATGCCAAGTGCGCGGCGCAAGAGAATGGTGGCCACGATGAATCCCGAATTGCGCAGGACCATGCCGAAGTCGTCGAGGTACCGAAAAGACACGACCAACAACAGGACATCGACCAGGATCAGGGCCGTGAAGAATTCGTTGTAGAAGACGTGGTTCAAGTCGGAGTGCAGGTGGTCGGGGGTGGTGACAATTTCCCAAAGCCAAGTCCCCAAGCTGTACACGCTAAGAACCACAAACGCCACAGCGAGCAACCCAGCGAGGGCGGTTTTGAAGCGCACGAATTGCTTCAATTCGGATTCTTCAATCCTCGCTTTTCGTCGCGGAAGAAGGTGGTAGAAGAGCACGAGCATTCCGCCCAATACGAGGGCCGACAACATGTGGGGAAAGAAGGCGGCTTCCCACGGCCAAGAAGAGGTTGCGTCGAGGTCCTTGAAGACGGACCGAATCTCAATCAGCGCCACAATCTCGACCTGTTTGCCGAGCGACCGGGCGAAGGAAGTGGGCAAGTAGTACACCAACAGGTACACCTCGGCAATCAAGATGACAGAGAAGGGGGTGTACAGCGTTTGGAGGGGGTGCGCAAAAAGGGAATCAGGCAGACCCAGCCCCCACAACGCGTGCAATCCATAGAGGGCCAAATGCAGTCCAAACAACACGAGAGCCGTGGTGACCAAGGTCCCTTCAACCCGCCGACGGACTTCAGGATTCAGGGTGCGTTGGGCAAGGTTGAAGAGCAGGTTTTGCAGCATGCTCCTATAACCCTCTGAGAATCAAATTGTTTTTCACAGTCACGCACAAAGAGACTTGGAGAAGTTCTGCAGGCTCGATCAGAAAATAACCCCCTTAGATTCATAGCTTTAACGCAACACCTTAAATCTCTCTGTTATGAACATACTTGCACTTGTTGCGGGCATCCCGGTTCTGGTTGCTTTGTACGGCGTCATCCGTCGTCAACGTTTTTTCTTTCTTCTTGGATACTTGTTGTATGCCTTGATTGTGGTTCCCAATGAGTTGGGTCAGTACATGGAGACGGGTTCAATGGAACGGCTTGCCGTGGCATTGGTTTGGATTGTCCAAGCCATTTTGGCCTTTCCCAACAAATTGAATTACGACGGCTCCAAGGTTTTCAAGTCTTTTGGAATCAAGACATTCTTGAGCTTGACCGCCATCAACATCTTTGGCGTGTTTCTCACTCAAATCATGCCAACGCCTCCCGAATTCACCGAAGGCCTAAGGACCATGATCAGCGTCTTCCACGGCGTGTTGGCTGTGCTGCCTGTCGTTGGCATCTACTTGATGGCCACGGACAAAATCCCCGTGGGGACCAACGACTGAAGGTTTTCTCCGTTTCAAGCGGGACCAACC
>CAZGQI010000081.1:0-5255 GCA_964527895.1 uncultured Comamonadaceae bacterium
CCGAATGACCACCCAAGGTCACGGCGAGTCGCAGCCCAAAACCACCAACGCCACCCCCGAAGGCAGGCGCGTCAACCGCCGCACAGAGTTCCGTTGGATGGACTGAGTTTGATGGGCCGCCGCCCCACCTTTCGGGCCCGCTCACGGGACGCGTACAGCGCTTCCCATCTTCTGTGAAGAGGTGTCCATTTGAAGTGCGAAATCTGCACGGATTCGCGTTGAAAACCATCCTTCACCCTGCCCCATGTCCGCAGTTGGCGAGGGTAGCTTTGAGGGAACTCGCGCGAATCCATGCACACCATGCAAACCTTCCTATCTCGCACAGCCCTCTTGGGGGTTGTCGCCTTGTCCTCTGCGGCAAGTTTGGCCCAGTGGTCGGAGTCCACCGACCCGCAGCACGTGGCACACCAAAGGGCTGTTGAGGCCTACCAAAACCAGCAGTACGCCCTGGCGCTTCACGAGTTTGAGTCGTTGATGGCTGCGGCCGCAAGCGAATCCAGTGACGCCTACGTCGAGGCCAACTACTACGCCGCCATGAGTTCGTTGGCGTTGTACCACCGCGACGCCGTGTACCGCGTGGAGTCGTTCGTGGAGAAGTTCCCCGAGAGCCCCCTCGCCTTGGAGGCGCGCTGGGAGTTGGCCAACTACCACTACAAGCGCAAGAACTATTCCACTGCCGCAGAGAAATTCACCAAGATCCGCGTCCGCGAGCTGGCGAAGCCCCGCCGAGACGAGTATCGATTCAAGCTGGGACACTGCTACTTCGAGCGTGAGGAGTACGAGAAAGCGCGCGTTCCGTTGTACGAAGTGCTCGAGGTCGAAGGTGACTTCCAATCTGCCGCCCAGTACTACTTCTCGCACATCGCTTACCTGAAAGGTCAACCCCAAGTGGCCTTGGACGGGTTTGAAAAGATTGCCGACGACCCCGACTTCCAAGAGCTCGTCCCCTTGTACATCACCCAGTTGTACCACGCTTTGGGACAATGGGACCGATTGAAAGAATACGCGCCGCCCCTGCTGGACGAATCCAGTGGCCTTGACGATGAAAGCGTGGCTGAGGTGGCGCACTTGCTCGGCGATGCCTGGTACCGGGACGAAGCCTACGACACGGCATCGCCCTACCTCGAATTGGCGTGGGATGGCACGGACGGTCCAGGTCGCAACCCCGAGTTTGCCTACCAAGTGGGCTACACGCGCTACCGCCTTGGCGACTGGCGCGGCGCCCTCGACTGCCTTCCCCTCGCCACGTACGGCGAAGATGAACTCGCCCAAAACGCCGCCTACCACATGGCGGACTGCTACCTCGAAATGGGCGACCGTGCGCGGGCCAAGCAAGCCTTCAAGACGGCCTCCACGCCGGAATTTGACCTGGACATCCAAGAGGACGCCTTCTTTCACTACGCCAAGCTGGCCTACGAGCTTTCGTTCAACCCGTTTGACGATGCGATTGTGGCCTTCGAAACCTACCTCGAGCAGTTCCCCTCTTCCCCTCGACGCGATGAAGCCTACCGCTTCTTGTTGCAGGTCCACATGACCAGCCGCGACTACGAGCGTGCCCTCAAGGCCCTGGACAACATCACGAACCCGGACGAGACCGTGCGCGCTGCAGCCCAGCTGCTCGCCTTCAACCGCGCCGTGGAGCTCTTCCAAAACAAGCAACTCTCGCAAGCACTGAAGTTCTTCAAGCGCTCCCGGGCCAACAACGTCGATCCTCAACTTCACGCGGAGACGTTCTACTGGGAAGGTGAGATTCTCTACAACAAGGGAGACTACCCAGGCGCTGCTGCAGCGTACGCCAAGTTCAGCACCACCCCAGGCAGTTACCTCAGCGACTTGCACAACGATGCGGACTACGCCCGTGGCTACGCCCACTACAAAAGCGAAAAGTACACGGATGCACTGTCGGCGTTTCGGTCTTACTTGGAGACCAACCCCGACGACGATCCGTCCCGCATGCGCGACGCCGAACTCCGGACGGCAGACTGCTTTTACGCGCTCAAGTCCTTTGACCAAGCCGCGGAGTACTACGACCGCGTGTTGGCGCGCGGCGTCAAGCCCCTCGACTACGCCTTGTTCCAACGGGCCATGTCCTCCAAACTCGATGAAGACCTGGCCGGTCAATTGACCCGACTGAACCAACTCCTCGAGGACCACCCAGAAAGCCGTTTGGTCGTGGAGGCGTTGTTCCAAGCGGGTCGGACCCACATTGAACGCGACGAGCTCGACAAAGCCGAGACCAAACTCCTTCGCCTTGTCGACGACTTTGGCGCCACGCCAAGGGCCAAGCAAGCCTTGGTGGAATTGTGTTTGGTCGGTGTGAAGCAAGGACAGGAAGACAAGGTGCTTGCCCTGTGGGATCGCATCCGCAACGATTACGGGAACGACAACGTGGCGGCCGACGCCTACAACATTGTGGAGCCCTTGCTCATTCGCCGTGGCCTGCTCGACAACTTGCCCGCAGCCGTGGGCCTCGATGGCGACGAAATCGAGCAGCGCATCTTTGAATCTGCCTCCTACCTCGCCTTGGAGAACCGGTGTGAAGAAGCCCTGCCCCGCCTTGAGGAGTACATCCGTCAATACCCTGCCGGTCGCTACATCTCGGAAGCCCAATTCTACGCGGGCAACTGCCAGTTTGAGCAAGGAAACCCAGAGGAAGCCTACACGGCGTACGTCGCCGTCCTTGCCATGCCCGCCGGAGAATTCACCGAAGCGTCGTCCTTGGGTGCCGCCACCATCGCGTGGAATGCCGGCGACCACCGCGCAGCCTTGGGCCACTACGAGACCCTCGAAGAAGTGGCCATGCTCCAGACCAACCGACTGGAAGCTGCCATCGGCCAAATGCGCTGTCACTACCTCCTCGGACAAGAAAACCAAGCCGCCGACTTTGCAGCACGCGTGATGTACGACCCCGCAACGCCCGACGACATCCGCCGCACGGCCAAGCTTTGGAATGCACGGATTGCGTGCAACCAAGGTCAGCACAGCACAGTGCTCCAGGACCTCGACGAGCTCGTGACCTTTGGCGGCAGCGCCGGCGCTGAGGCACAATACCTCCTCGCCGAGCACGCGTTCAACACAGAGAACTACGATGGCTGTGAGACCATGCTGTTTGGGCTCATTGAGAACTTCTACCAACAGGAAACGTGGCGCAACAAGGGATTCCTGCTGCTGGTCTCGACGTACATCGGCCTGAACGACCTCTTCCAAGCCCGTGCCACGGCTGAGAGCATCCTGGCCAACGTGCAAGCGCCGGATGTGCAAGAAGCCGTGTCTGATTTGCTGTTTGAGATCGATGCCCTCGAGGCAGCCCAAAACGCGCCCGACACCAACACCAACGGCGACGAAACCCCCAACGAAGAACCCGAATCCAACGACGAATGATCCTCAATTCGAACACCCCTCGCCTCTGGATGGCGGCCGCAGGCGTCCTCATGGCAGGCGCGCAGGCACTCGGTCAAGCGGACACCTTGGAGATGGACGTCACCTTCGTCGGCAGTCGCCAAATGGAGGTGCGTGACGCGGTCAAGCTGAGTTCTTGGCCTACGGCACGCCAGCTCTCTGCGGAGAAGCCCCAATTGAGCTACGAACTGCTGTCCAAGCGCCTGCAGTTTGTGCCCACCATGACGCCCGTCGAAGCGACCCGCCTGCGCGTGGATCCCTCGCTGTCCCGGTTGTACCGCGGCTACGTTCGGGGCGCCGTCGGCACGCGTGGCACCACTCTGCTCGACGCCAGCTACACGGACCTGCGTTCCCGCGATGGCAGCTGGGGCACGGCACTTCACCACGCGGCCACCAACAGTCCCTCCTCGCTGATGACAGGCCGGCTGAACGACAACAGCCTCGATGCCTGGGCCTCCCGCTTCATCGGCAAGGAGAAAGTCTCTGTGAATGCCTCCGCGGGTCGCAGCCAAGTGCTTTTGTACGGCTTTGACTCTCTGGCTGTGGACACGGCCTTCACGCCGTTGAATGCGCCTTCGGTCGTTTGGTCTCGGGGCCACGTTCAGGCCAACTTCAAAAGCCACCACAAGGACAGCACCGCGTTCAACCATTCCGCCAACGTGTCTCTCGGCTGGCTGGGCAGCGACCGCGATGCCCGCGAGCGCAGCGTGCGCGTGGAGGCCATGGGCACCCAGTTCTTTGGCGCGTGGAAAGGACAATTGGATTTGGACGTTCAACTCGACCGCTATGGTCTTGACACCGCTGCAACCTCCAACCAGGCCGTGGTGGCGTTCGAACCCAGTGTCTCGACACGTCGCGGCGCCCTCTCCGCACGTGCAGGGCTTGGCGTGGCCATCGACGCGGACCAACCCACCCGGGACGGCCTTGGAGAGGCCTTCCACTTGTACCCACGGGCAGAGGTGTCGGTGAACTTGCTGCGCAACTTGTTTGTCCCCTACGCCTCCATCGGCGGTGGACTGCAGGCCAACAACTTCCACAGTCTGACGCAGGAGAATCCCTTCTACGCCCCCACCACCCTGACCACCACCTCGACCATCAATGCGCAGCCTGTGGACTTCCAAGGCTTCCGCAGCACGAACAAGCGCTTGGCCCTCGAAGGAGGCATCCGAGGCACCATCACCACGGTGTTCCGCTTTCACGGGTTCTTCAGCACGGCCCAATACGAGGACTTTGTGCTGTTCCGCCCCACCTTCGAAGGGGACACGGCTTCTTTTGCCTCGTTCAATGCCGTGTACGATACGGTGGGCGTGCGCACCGTCGGCGGAGAAGCCGCCTTTGACCTTGGCATTGCCTGGTCGTTCACAGGTGGCCTGAAGCTGCATCGCTACACGTTGCCCTCCGAAGACCGCGCGTGGAACTTGCCCAACACCACTTGGAACGCCTCGGCCACGTACCGCCTCATCGAGGGACTCAGCATCACAGCCAATGCGTCTTACGTGGGTGAACGCTACAGCGTGACACGAAGCGCCAACTATGGCGACACCACGCCTTTGGATCAAGGCGACTACGAATTGCGTTTGCCTGGCTTCCTCGACTTGAACCTCACGGGCAATTACACTTACAACGACCGCCTCGGTGGATGGTTGACGTTCGCCAACATCGCCAATGCCAAATACGCCACTTGGGGTGGATTCCCGGTCCAAGGGTTCCAGGTTTTGGGAGGCGTGCATTACGCCTTCTGACGAACTATTCACAATCCTGTGAAAACCCCGGTTTTTTCGTGGAAAAATCGGGGTTTTTCATGCCCCAAAAGCTGAGCCCTGAGGGGGGCTTCCACCCTACCTTCACAGGTAGAA
>CAZGQI010000082.1:0-5199 GCA_964527895.1 uncultured Comamonadaceae bacterium
GTCGCTCCAGGCGTCAAGAAGTAAGGCGTGATGGGCTGGTTGGCGTCCTCCACAATGGAAGGATCGGCAGCTCCCGCAATACCCGAAGTGGACGCAGGGCCTGTCAATCCAATCGTGGCGTAGGTGTCGTCCGCCAAGTCGGGGAACACACCCAAGAACGCGGGGTTGATGCCCGAAGCGTTCCAAGAGCTGTTGAATGCGCTGTTGAATGCGCCACCGGGCGTGTTCACGAGGAGGTTTGCTTGGTCGTTGCCGAACACCGCACTCATGCGGTCTGTGGGGTCTTGCATGTTCACGTAAAAACGGTACGTGGTCAAGCCCTCTGTCACCGCAGGGGCGGCTTCAACGGTCATGTCGTATTGTGCGTGGCACACTGTTTGGGCCAAAAAGAGCAGCATAGCTCCCAGAGACAAATGCTTCATGGAAAGGATTGGTTGTGATTCGTCGGCAAGATAAACGAAGGCACCCTCAACCGCCCTTTTGGGAAAAGAGAAAGCCCAGGACGTTTCCCAGGCTTTCAAGTAGATTGTTGAATGAATCCTTTTTTGGGGCCTAAACCCTCTGGAATCCTTGATCAGTGTTGGATGGCCAAGCGCTTCACGCTCACGCCACGCTCGTCGCTGAGCATGACGTTGTACGTGCCGCTGCTGAGGCCCGCCAAGTTGAGCACCGTGTTGCCCTGAAGGGCCACGTTTTGCTCTGCCCAAACCACACGGCCCGCGCCGTCCATGATTTGGAGGGTCACCCCGCTGTGGAAGTTGGCAACCGTCAGGGTCACCTCTCCTGAAGCAGGGTTCGGGAACATGCCAAAGTCGATGCGTGCTTCTGTCACGCCATCCTCGACTTCACCCACACATTCGCAGTTTTCGTCAATCGTGTCGTTGATGGTGTTCTCGTCGCCATCGTCACAAGCATCGCCGATGAGAATGCAAGAATCGTCTTCCTCTGTGGCCAGCTCGTCGTAGTTGCACGCATCGAGGTTGGTGCAACCCAACACCTCAAGCTCGTCACAAACACCATCGCCGTCCGCGTCGTTCAAGCAATCCCCGTTGCAGTCGTAGTATTCTTCTGCGTATTCGCAGGAGCCGTCTTCGTCGGTGGCCGTTTCGTTGTAGTTGCACGCCGTTTCATCTGTGCAACCTGGAATTTCTTCCTCATCACAAATGCCGTCCATGTCTGCGTCGTTCAAACAGTTGCCATCGCAATCGAGGTAATCCTCTTCGGGGTATGTGCAGGACCCATCGTCAAAGGCTGCGAGTGCATCGTAGTTGCAGGCCATGATGTCCGTGCATCCTTCTTCGTCAAAGTCACACACCTCATTGGCATTGCTGTCAATGCAGTTGCCTTCGCAATCAAATCCAGCTTCGGGGTACTCGCAGTTGGTGCCATCGTCAATGGTGGCTGTCTCGTCAAAGTTGCAGGCCTCCATGTCCATGCAACCATTGCAAGAGTCGTATTCGCAGGCATCTTCCGGATCGTCGTAGTTGGCATCCGGGTTGAAGTTGCAAGCATTTTCCTCCATGCATCCACACACGTTGACTTGACCAAACGTGCCGACACCGTCGAACGAGGTCGTCATCGTGATGTCACTGGCTTGGTTGCCCTGGGGGAAAACCTGGTAGTTCAGCGTGCCGGAGATGCTGCCTGCGGTCGTGATTTGCATGACCAAGATTTGGCCGTCGTCATTGGGCAGGCCATTTTCCGCCGTGTTCAAGACAAACCAACTCAAGCCTGGATCGGTGTCAGAAGTGAATCCCATGGCACCGTCGGTGGTGAACAAATCGGTCAACACCATTTCCGGATCCACCAACGTGGGGTCGGCGTAGGTCGGACCGAGCGGGCCCGCGGGTCCATCCAATCCAATCGTGGCATAGGAATCGTCCACGATGTTGGGGTAATCCACGAACAACGCAGGATTCACACCGGATGCATTCCACGTGGTGGCTGCTGGGCTGTTCCAAGCGCCCTCCGGAACGTTGATGGTCAGTGGGTTGTCTGCATTGCTAAACACCGCACTCAGTCGATCCGTGCTGCTGATGGTGTTCACGTACACGCGGTACGTTGTGAGACCTTCCTGCTGGGCAGGGTACGATTCCACAGACAACGTGAATGCATCTTCGGCACAAGAGCAGTACTCGCAAGAACCGTCTTCTTCGGTGGCCGCTGCGTCGTAGTTGCAAGCCAAGCCATCGGTGCAACCAAACACTTCGTCCTCATCACAAACTCCATCGTTGTCGGTGTCTGGCACCATGCCCTCGCAATCGCAAAATCCATCAGGCGTGCCCACACATGAGCCGTCGCTGATGTTCGCATTGGGATCATAGTTACACGCATCGAGGTTGATGCATCCATACACCTCATCTCCAGCACAAACCGTGGGGCTGTCGGGTGAGGCTTCTGTGCAGTCACCGCCGCACACGCCTATGGCATCGAGGTATTCGCACGATCCGTCATCCAGGGTTGCTTCGGGGTCGTACGTGCAGGATGTTGGGTCAGTGCAGCCCGGCACATCCTCCTGGGGCTCCACGTTGAAGCTCGAGGAAACCAGAGTGTTGTTCTCTCCAAGTCCAAAGGGGAAGACCTGGTAATTCAGGGTGCCTGACACCCCGCCCGCGGTGGTCACTTGCAAAATCAACACCTGCATGTCATCGTTGGGCAAACCGTTGCCGGCGGTGTTCAAAATGTACCAAGAGGAACCCGTGAGTGTGGTGCTTTCCAAAGCAGTGGCACCTGGGGTCAAGAAGTAGGGCGTGATGGGCTGGGCTGCATCTTCCACAACAGAAGGATCCGCGGCATCGGCCACCCCGGAGGTGGACGCCGGCCCGGTCAAACCGATGGTGGCGTAGGTGTCATCCGCCAATTCGGGGAACGTCGTCAAAAAAGCGGGGTTGATGCCGGACGCATTCCAGCTCGAGTTGAACGGGCTATTGAAGGCCCCTTCTGGCGTATTGATGAACAATCCTGCTTCATCATTTCCAAACACCGCGCTCATGCGGTCGGTCGGATCTTCCATGTTGACATAGAAGCGGTAGGTGGTCAATCCCTCTTGCACCGCAGGAGACGACTCGATCGACAAGTCGTATTGGGCCAAACCCAAAGTTGTGAATCCTGCGAACAGGAATGCACAAAACGTAAGATGTTTCATGAATGTGGATGATTTAGACATTTGGACGACAAGGTAGCGGGTACAAGGAGGTGCTTGGGCCCCTTTGACGATGAAGGAATCAACACTTTGCACTTGAAAAGCGTCATGTTTGTAGAGGAACCTGAATGTCCCAGTTGCCATCAACTTCTCTGTCGGAGTTTTCGGTGCGTGACCTGTCCTCCGTAACTTGCCTGACTGAACATTCCTGAACTGAATGAACCCACGATTCACACGCCGCTTCAACCCAGTCTCTCAAGGCTCTGCCATGGGCGGATTGGTGTTGACTTTTTTCCTGTGCTTGGTCATGCCCCAAAGCTTGCTTGCCACAGCAGCATTGGAAACGGCCCTGCCCCCTGCAACCATTGTGCCATCAAGCGGCGCCTCGTCGTGCTTGAGCGCGGAGATCACCTTCTCGCTCGCTGGATTTGACAACGACCCTACCCTGGTTGTTGACGTTCCCTGGACCCTTTCGCATGACGGTGTTTTGCTGACGGACGCCAACCTCAGTGATTTCCTGCAGCTTGGAACGCTCGGAAGCACGCTCAGTGATTGGTCTGGGTCTACAAGCCTGACCTTCTCTCCTTTGGTGGAGGGTTGCTTCACCGTGGGGGTCGAACCTTACATCATCTACAGCATCAATGCGAGCCAGAACGTGCTTCCGACCACAGTCATTGTGGCGGATGCACCCTCAACTCCTGTGCTGAGCGGCTTTGACGCTGGTCCGGGAGAAGAACCCAACGGCGTCTTGTTGTGCGATGGTGGCTCGACCATCGGCGCCGTGGCGTCCAACACCCTTGGCGAAGTACCCATGTCCTTGTCCTACACTTTCGCGGACGACTTGGGAACTGTGCTGTTTTCCGACGCAGTGAATGACGTGGAAGGAGAAGCATGTGATGGTCCAAGTGCCAGCTTGTCTTTCAACTCTGGCGCTCTGGGAGTCGGACGATACACCTTTGAGGCTACGGCCAGCAACCAGTGCGGCGCTGTGACCAAAAGCTTGCAGGTTGAAGTTGTGGGATTCCCTGCATTTTCTCTGAGTTCCCTCCCGATTTGCGTGGACGAGGATGCCGAGGTGTTCAGTGATTTTGACGCATCTCAGTACGCCATGTCAGAGGGGACTCTGCCAGGGGCCACCGCAGTATGGAGCAATGGCGGCACCGGTTTGGGCAACAACACCTACATCACTCCGGCAGATGGCGATTTGTGTTCGCAAGAAATCACGTTGACGTACAACCTCTTCGGAGAGGAGGCATCATGCAGCAACACGGCTGAAATCACGCAAGTGGTTCACACCCCGGAAAACATTGATTTGTTGGTGAGTGGTGGCATCAACGACAACTTGGTATGCGAGGGATCGACCTTGATCCTCACCTTGGACAACGTCTCCAATGGTGACCCTGAGGAGACGTTCGCATGGTCAACCACCGTTCCTCCCAGCTCCACATCTGCAGAAACGTTGACGTGGGAGTCGTTTGAATTGGATGTCACGGGCTCCATCACCCAAACTTCTGAGTGGGCTGATGGCACGTCATGCACCAACACACTCAACTTCGAGGTGGGCGTCAACCCGATGCCTGAAATCAATTGGTTTGACAATGACGCCACGGTGTGTGCCAACGCGGACGCTGGGTTGATTCTCCAAAACACCACCGAGAATGGCGCTAGCATTGACGTGACCTGGACCTTGCCCGACGGTTCCAATGGACTTTTGGAAAACGTCGCAAGCGCCCCCACCCCTTTGCTTTTGACTGGCGACAACTTTCCTCTTGCCGGACAGTTCGTGGTTTCAGCATTGCCGATGGACGACTTTGGCTGCGTCGGCAACGCCATCGAAGGCCTTGTGGAAGTCGTGGCCAGCCCCACGGCACAGGCTTCGTTTCCTGAGACATGCGAAGGGCAATCGGTGACTCCACTTGGCGTCCCCTCCGGAGCGCAGTTCAGCTACGATTGGACGCTGAACAACCTGCCCTTCAACGGAGTTGGCGCAGCCAGTGCGAGCCCACAATTTGAAGCCGTGGCCTGCGGCGATCAAGTGGGGCTTGTGTTGAACGAAA
>CAZGQI010000083.1:0-2793 GCA_964527895.1 uncultured Comamonadaceae bacterium
GTGTTGATCATGGTGCTGGTCACCTTGGTGACGGCGGTGCTGCACAACTTGGCGTTGGCCGTGCTGCTCGGGGTCGTTGTGGCGGCACTGGTGTTCGCCTGGGACAACGCCATCCGGATTCGTGCGCGGAAGCGTGTGGACGACAACGGGTGGAAGCACTACGAGATTTACGGTCCATTGTTTTTTGGCTCCACGACGGTGTTTGCCGAGAAGTTCGACGTCGCTGGAGATCCAGAGCATGTGGTCATCGACTTTGCCGAAAGTCGCGTGGTGGACATGTCGGCCATCGAGGCACTCAACCGGCTGACCTCGCGTTATGAGGAGGCGGGCAAAACCGTTCACCTCCGCCACCTGAGCGAAGACTGTCGTCGCCTCATGGACAAGGCCGACGATTTGATTGAAGTCAACCACTTCGAGGACCCCACTTACAAGGTGCTGACAGACCAAACTTGAGTCCTCTCCCCGAGGTCTTTAAGTTTGCCTTCAACGCTTCTCTGTCCTCCCGATGATTCAATACAATCCGAAGAGCTGGTTCAGCTTGATTTTCGCCGCCTACAGCCGGCAAGTGCTTCGCAAGTTGTTCCCGCTGTTGTTGGCCATGGGCGCTCTGAGCGCGGGCGTGTGCTACGTCGAGCTGCATTACCTCGAGGCGCCCGTAAAACTCAGCAACGTGGTTCATTCGCTGCTCGGATTTGTCCTCTCGCTCTTTTTGGTGTTCCGAACCAACACCGCCTACGACCGATGGTGGGAAGGGCGAAAGCAGTGGGGCGGATTGGTGAACGTGTCTCGCACCCTCGCCACCCGCGTGCGTGAATTCAGCGCAGACGAGGCCACGGCAGAATTTTACCGTGTCCACATCCCCGGTTTTGTCGAAGCGCTGCGGGATCACCTGCGCCCTTCCCAACCCGAGGAGCCGTTGCGACCCGAGGGCGCGCCCTTTGTCTCGGCAGCTCACGCGCCCAATGCATGGGCGCAGTCCATGGAGCGTGAAGCCATGAAGCGGCTTGCCGCGGGCGACTGGACAGCCCAACAACATTGGTTGGTCTCCCAAAACCTCGAGCGCATGGTCGACATCCTCGGTGCCTGCGAACGCATTCTCAAGACCCCCATTCCCTACAGCTACAGCATGTTCATGAAGAAATTCATCTTCCTGTACGTGGTGACCCTCCCACTGGGCTTTGTGACGACCTTCGGCTGGTGGGCGGTGCCCGTGGTGATGTTGGTGTTTTACATCCTCGTGAGTGTGGAGTTGATTGCGGAGGAAATCGAAGATCCGTTTGGGGTGGATGAAAATGACCTCCCGTTGGATGGCTTGTGTGAGACCATTCGGACCAACACCGAGGAGATCCTGACGCGTGGCTGATTTTTCCTCAGCACCTTTTCGCAGGGGCCAAATCGCAGGCGCCCTCTTCCTCGCACTCGGCGCGACCTGTGGCGCCTTGGGCGCGCATGCTCTCGAGTCTGTGATGACCCCCGAGCGATTGGATTCTTGGGGCACGGCAAGCCTGTATCTCCTTGTCATGGGGGCAGGCCTGATTGGCGCCTCCCACAGTTCAAATGAACGTCGGTCTCAAGTTGCGCTGGATGCGGTGTGGGTGGGCACCGTCTTGTTCTCGTGCAGCATCATGGGCCTCGTGACCCTTGCGACCTTGAAGGTCGGGGAAGGATGGCGCGCCGCGCTTGGACCCATCACGCCGTTGGGCGGGGTGCTGATGATTGGAGGCTGGCTGGGTTGGGCGTGGTCTCGCCGTTCGCGCTGAACCTCAACGCGCGTAAGGCCCAAACATCGCCACGTCTCGCGCCACGTCTTGCCCTTGTTTGACAGCGGAAGCGCGGAACATGCCGGTGCTGTTGAAGACCAGGGCCACCTGCCCGAGCGCGTCGACCGCAACCACACCGCCGTCGCCACCCAAGGCGCCCATTTCGTCAAAAATGGTGGCCTCACATGCTTCTTGAAGCGATTGCTTTCCGTGCAGCATTCGTCCATGAATGTCTTGCGCGACCCCTGTTCGAATGAAGTATTCGCCCCAGCCTGTGGCTGAGATGGCGCAGGTGCGGTTGTCTGCCCACGTGCCCGCACCGACAATCGGGCTGTCGCCGATGCGGCCGTGACGCTTGTAGGTCATGCCTCCAGTGGATGTGGCCGCGGCCAGACGGCCTTCTTTGTCCATGGCCACGCACCCGACGGTGCCACGCTTCTCTTCCAGCGGCACTGGCTCATCCCCGGCGCGCTTGGCTGCACGCCGATATCGCGAGTACGCCTTTTGCGTGTCAAACCAACCAGGCTCCGCGGTTTCGGCGCCTTGTGAGGCGGCAAACACGCCCGCCCCATGGCCGCTGAAGAACACATGTTCGCTGCTGTCCATCACCGCCCGCGCCACGGAAATGGGGTGCCGGAAGCCCTGAAGCCCGGTCACGGCACCACAATTTCGCGAGGTGCCATCGGCCATGGACGCATCCAATTCGTGGGTGCCTTCGGAGGTGAAAACGGCGCCACGTCCCGCATTGAACAGGGAGTCATCTTCCATCAACCGCACCACACCCTCGACGACATCCACGGCGCTGGCGCCTTGGTCGAGTTGGGCTTGCCCCCACGACAGAGCGGCATCAAGGGAGGCCGTGTAGGCCTGTTGTTGTGCAGCGCTCAAGTCTTCTTCTCCAAAGTGCCCGGCCCCGCCGTGAATGGCCAGGGACCACACCGCACGTGGCGGGGGAGGAGGAGCGTCTGTGTGCGAGGGCTGGCAAGCCAACAAAACGAGGGCGGTGCCGAGAAAGGCGAGGGTGGATTTCATG
>CAZGQI010000083.1:2893-4949 GCA_964527895.1 uncultured Comamonadaceae bacterium
GCCTTCGGGATCTGCACGCTCCTCCGGGGAGGGGCTCCCCAGTGCGTACATCCCTTCTTCCAGATTGAGTTCGGCCAAATGGGCCAAGATGTCGCGGTCAAGCGGCGTGTATTCCTGGGCGTCTCCGTGCAGGTTGATGGCCGCAAAGGAGAGGAATTGCCAAAAGAACAAGATGACACCGCCCAAGACGGTGGGGAGCAAGAAGGTTTTCATGATGTCGAGGTCGTAGGTGGGATGAAGGTCCGCATTCAAGGCGGCTGACTGACATGTTCGCCCGAGGAATCACCAACCGACCTTCGTGAAAATCGCCAAGTCTGCGAGGAACGAGGCTGGCATCTTTGACCCAGATGTGACAATTCAAGCAAGCCTTTCGGCAAGGGGCACGGGTACTTTTGTGCCTCATGCATTGGCGTCAACGGATCGGAATCGGGCTTTTGGGGGTGTTCTGGGCGACCCTCGTCCAAGCCCAAGTGCTGTCCGGCGTGGTGGTGGATCCACAAGGGACGCCCATATCCGATGCCGTTTGCAAGGCGCAAGACAAGGTGGCCATCACCGACAGGCAGGGCAAATTCCTCTTTGATGCCTTGGGCGACCTCGACCGCCTGGTGTTGGTGGTCTCGCATGTGGGATGCCAAACCACCCAGCAACAATTGACGTTGCCCAACAGAGACGTGGTTGTGGTCCTTTCCAAGGTCACACAAACGCTCACTGAGGCGGTGATTCAGTCGCAGGACGACCGTCCACACGGGGCCACGGTGGCGGACATCCGGGAATTGGAGGTGCAAGCCTTGGACGCGGTCCCCGCAGCGTCACGCATTCAGGCCTTGAAATCGGTCGCCGGGGTGCATTTGATGTCAGCCGGTCCTGGCATGTTGCGACCTGTGTTGCGCGGACTGTCGGGGTTGCGCGTGGCCACACTGTTTTTGAATGCCCGCGTTGAAAGCCAGGCGTGGGGAGAAGGACATGGGATTTTCTTCCCGGAACAAGGCGTGTCGCGGATGGATGTCATCCGCGGACCCGAGGTCTTGCAATACGGTCCCGACGCGTACGGGGGAGTGTTGAAGGTTGTGCCCACAGGGCCGCTGGCAGAGGTGGGCCGGCTGACGCAATTGTCCCTCACCGGCCACAGCAACACGGAGGGCTTTCAGGCGAGCGTCATGACCCAAAAACGAAGCGCCAAAGCCCACCACGTGATTTTGTCGGGGGTGAATCGGTTCGGGGAATACACCCTCCCCTCCGGAGAGCGGGCCTCCGGTTCCGCGTTGCGGCAATTCTATTCTCAGGGCCGGTTTGGGTACCTGCGCGATTGGGGCACGTGGGAAGGCGCGTACAGCTCCTGCTACAACACCGCGGGCATCGTGGGCACGGGAGGCACCGAGCAATCCGGGGACCACATGCTGACTTTGGGTGCGCATTTCCGCACGGGCTTGTGGGAGTGGCATCCCACCTTGAGCTACCAATTGAACCACCGGAAAGAGCTGGATGTGGTGGGTCCCGACAGTTTGACAGAGGAGAACGAAATCGATTACACCCGGCTGGATTTGAGCCTCCGGTCTTCTCGGTTTGACGTCCGTACGTCGCGCTCCGGAGAGGGCGGCTGGGATTGGACCCTGGGCAGCCAGGGCTACTCCAAGACCAACAGCAACGACTCGGTACTCATTGCCACGTCCGAGCAGTTGATTCCCGACGCCACCATCCAAGGCGGCGGTCTTTACGCCAAGGTCTCTCGCGACGCGGGAGCCTGGTTTCCCTCTGCGTCGGTGCGCGGGGACGTGCATGGACTGACTTGGGAAGCCCGTCCACCCTTGGCCGACGTCACCGCATTGGCCGAGGGCGGCACGCGCGCGTATGCCATGATTTCGGGTGCCATGGGGGCCAAATGGCGTGCCTCTGAAACGAGCACCTTGGGCCTGCATGTGCTCCGTGGCAACCGGGCTCCGGGGTTGGCGGAGCTGCTTGCGTTTGGCAACCACCACGACAGCTTCCGGGAGGAGCGGGGGGACCCTGATTTGGGCTTGGAGACCAGCCACAGCGTGGAATTGCAATGGGTGAAAGC
>CAZGQI010000084.1:0-4883 GCA_964527895.1 uncultured Comamonadaceae bacterium
CGCGCCCACTTCGCCTTCCACGGCGTGTTCGATGCGCTCAATGGCCCCCATCCAGAGTTTCAAATCGGCGTGCATGGGGTTCTTGACCAGCACTGTGGCTTGAACGCCACGCAGGGCGTCGGCCAGGGCTTGCACGGCGAACGGACTCACGGTCGTGCGCGCCCCAATCCACATGGCGGTCATGCCCGCTTCGAGCACAGCCTCCACGTGCGCAGGGGTGGCCACCTCCGTCATGGCGTGCAGTCCCGTCTCGCGTTGGGCCTCCATGAGCCACGGCAAGGCCTCGACGCCTCTTCCTTCAAAGCTGTTGGGACGGGTGCGCGGTTTCCACAAGCCGGCGCGCATGAAATGAACGTGTCCATGTTGTGCGAGGGCACGTGCGGTCTCTAGGACTTGTTCGCGTGACTCGGCGCTGCAAGGGCCACCAATGACCACGGGCTGGCCCTCACGCTTGATCAGCGCGGGCACTTGCCCAGACTGGGCACCAAAAGCTTCTCCCTGCACCACGGCTTAAAAATACACTTGGAGCGAACTGTACGGCCACGATGGGCGCGGTTTTGGGTGGGATGAGGTCACAAAAAAACCTCACTCGAAGGGAGCAAGGTTTTTTCTGTACCCGGAACTGGACTCGAACCAGCACGCCCGAAGGCACAGCCGCCTGAAGACTGCGCGTCTACCAATTTCGCCACCCGGGTAAGTGGGGGCGCAAAGTTAGAGAAACAAATGTGCTCCCCAAGGTGGGCGCAAACTTATTTCAGCGTGCTTGGACAGACGTAATCGGTGCGGGGCGCATCCGTCGCCGCGATGGCCTTGTATCCCCCGAGCACGTCAATCGCATTGTGGTAACCGCGTGCCTTGAGCATGGAATGCGCAATCAGGCTGCGGTAGCCGCCTGCACAGTGCAGGTAGAAGGGCTCGTCTTTGGGGATGCGGTCCATGTGACTGCCCAAGAATTCCAGGGAGGCATGAATGGCTCCGTCCACGTGTTCTGCAAGGAATTCTCCGTCTTTGCGAACGTCCACCACCTTGGCTTCGGGAGTGGACTTCAGGACGCTGGCAAAGGCTTCGGCATCGACGGTTTCAATGCTGTCCGTTTCCTTCCCAGCCGCGGCCCAAGCTTCAACGCTGCCTTCGAGGTAGCCCAGGACATTGTCGAAGCCCACGCGAGAAAGGCGGGTGATGGCTTCTTCAATTTGGTCTTCGTTGGCGATGAGCAAAATCGGCTGCTTGACGTCGACAATCATGGCGCCCACCCACGGTGCAAATCCTCCGGCGAGGCCAATGAAGGTCGAACGTGGGATGTGGCGCTCCACGAATTCATGCGTGGCGCGGATGTCGAGCATCACTGCATCGGTTTCATTGGCCGCCGCCTCAAAGGCATCTGGCGAAAGCGCCCGTGTGCCGCGCTGCATGACGTGGTCGATGCTGTCGTAGCCCTTCTTGTTCATGGCGACGTTCATGGGGAAGTAACCCGGAGGGGGCAACAGCCCGTCGGTCACCTCGGCAATGAACTCCTCGCGTGTCATGTCTGCGCGCAAGGCGTAGTTGGTCGCTTTTTGGTCTCCGAGGGTGCCCACGGTTTCCTTGCTCATGTTCTTGCCGCACGCCGATCCCGCACCGTGCCCAGGGTAGACAATGGTGTCGTCGGGCAAGGTCATGATCTTGTTGCGCAAGCTGTCAAACAGGTGTCCTGCGAGGTCCTCGATGGTGAGCTCGCTTTTTTGGGCCAAATCGGGACGCCCCACATCGCCCAAGAACAGGGTGTCGCCTGAGAAAATGGCGTGAGGCTCGCCCGCTTCGTCACGCAGCAGGTAGGTCGTGCTTTCCATGGTGTGGCCAGGGGTGTGCAAGACTTCGATCTCCACGTTGCCGAGTTTGAGTTTTTCGCCGTCGGTCGCCGCATGGGTGTCAAATTCCGGGGACGCATTGGGACCAAACACAATGGGCGCGCCCGTCTTCTCAGAAAGGGTCAGATGCCCCGACACAAAGTCGGCGTGGAAGTGGGTTTCCAGCACGTATTTGATGGTGGCACCGCGCTCCTTCGCCAAATCGAGGTAGGGCTGGACCTCGCGGAGGGGGTCCACAATGGCGGCTTCTCCATTGCTCTCGATGTAGTACGCGCCTTGGGCAAGGCAACCGGTGTAAATCTGCTTGACTTCCATGGGATGAATTTCGAATTCAAAAGTAGGGTGGGAGACGGTCATTGAAGTGGACCCAAGTCACACATGTGTGCAACCTGGATGGCACGGGTTCAGCTGTGCTGATGTGCCATGTCTTGGTGCGATTGAGGCACGGAGCCCGGGGCCCTGTATTCTGTCAGCGCATCGTCGACATTGAGTTGAAAACAGACCGCGCCGCTGTCCAAAAGTCCGTCGGCGGCAAGGGCATCTCGAACGGGTCCGATCGCCCCGGCAATGCAAAGTTTGAGCCCCTCGCTTTGCCATTCTTTGATGAGAAGGTGGATGGCGGCGCGGGCGGAGGCGTCCAAATAGGACATGGTGTCGGCTTGAAGCACGACCAAGCGAAGGTGGGGACGTTTGTCTTGGACGAGACGGGTCATGGTGCTCCTGAAGTGCGCTTGGTTGGCAAAGTTCAAGGCACCGTCGTAGCGCACGACCAACACATCGGGGTCTGTTTTCGCGTGGGGAAAACGCGTCACATTTCGGTACACGCCTTCGACGTTCCCGAGCACCGCCACATGCGGCACCATCATGCGTTGGACGGCGAGCGCCAGGGCCAACAGCACGCCTACACCGATGCCCATGGGCAGGCTGACCGTCAGGGTCACGAGGACGGTGAGGGCAAGGATGGCGGCTTCGACGCGGTCTCGTTTCCACAACGTCAAGGGGTAACGCAGGTCTACCAATCCAGCCACCGCCACCATGACGATGGCGGCAAGCACAGCGTTGGGCAGGTGGTAAAAGAGCGGGGTCAGCGCAAAGAGTGTCAGCCCGATGACGGTCGCGGCAACCCATGCCGTCACAGGGGTCTTGCCTCCAGCTTGTTCCGTGACCGCCGTTCGGGAGAATCCGCCGGTCGTGGGGTAGCTCTGAAACATGGAGCCGAGCAGGTTGGCCAATCCCAGCGCCCGCAATTCTTGGTTGGCATCCACGTGGTAGTCGTGGCGCTCTTCCATGGCCTTGGCGACGCTGATGGCTTCCATGAATGCCACAAGCGACAACGTCAACGCGGTGGGCAGCAAGTGTTGGGCATCGGCCATGCTCCAGGCTGGAAGGGCAAAAGAAGGGAGGCCTTCCGGGATCGCACCGACGACGGCAATGCCCATGGCCTCAAAGCCGACAAGCCAAGACGTCAAGATGCCCGTCACCACCACGGCCAAGGCCGCGGGGACCTTCGGTGCCCATCGTTTCATGGCGACCAAGGCCAAGATGGCGCATCCACCCACGGCCAACGAAGCGGCGCTGGTGTGGGGCAAGGCCTCTCCGAGGTCAGCAAGCAGCGTCGGAAGCCGATTGCTGCGTTTGCTGGTGACACCGAGCAAATGCGGGAGTTGATTCAAGCCAATGATCAAGGCTGCGGCGCTTGTGAAGCCATTGATGACGGGCCGCGAAAGGAAATTGACCAAAAATCCCAGCCTCAACACGCCCATGCCCAACTGCAAGCCCCCCATCATGAAGGCCAGCAACAAGGCGAGTGCGATGTAGTCGTCTGAGCCCGCCACGGCCATGCCGGCGAGGCCGGCAGCCACGAGCAGGCTGTCCATGGCCACGGGACCCACCGCAAGGTGTCGCGACGTGCCGAAGAAGCCATAGACGATTTGGGGGAGCAGCGCAGCGTACAGTCCGTACACCACGGGAAGCCCGGCAATCATGGCATAGGCCATGCCTTGGGGGATGAGCATGATGCCCACGGTCAATCCTGCGGGCCAGTCTCCACGCCAGTCCGACTTGGTGTAGGAGGGGAGCCAGGTGGCTGCTGGAAAAAACTCGGGAATGCGCACGCTTTGCAATCGTTGGTGTGGCGCAAAGGTAGCCGTCCACAGCAAGTGGACGTGTGACGCGGGTTGCGTTGCCTCAGAAGCCAATCATTTCCACAGCATTGCGGTGGAGCTTCAATTTGCCTTCATGTTCAAACCGCTTCAGGAGCCGTGACACCACCACGCGTGAGGTGTGAAGGTCGTTGGCGATGATTTGGTGTGTGGTGTTCAAGGTCAAATCGCCTTGCACCTTCACCTTGTCTGTCAGGTAGCGGAGCAACCGGGTGGGGAGGTCCATGAACGCGAGCGCGTCGATGGCTTCGAGCATTTCTTCCAACCGGCTTTGGTAGCTCTCCAGCACAAACGACGACCACGTGTCGTATTGCTTCATCCATTCTTGTCCGATCTGAACCGGGATCATGATGAGTGACGTTTGTCGCTCCGTCACCGCACGGATGCTGCTTTTCGCATTGCCCATGTAGGTTCCCATGGACAAGGCACAGCTGTCGCCTGACTCCAAGAAGTACAGGAGGATTTCGTCGCCTTCCTGGTCGAGACGCAGGATTTTGATGGCGCCCTCCAGCAGGAGGGGGATGGCGTCCATGGTTTGGCCGACGTCCATGAGCATGGTGCCTTCGGGCACCACCATGTGCTGGCCCGCAGACAAAATCTGGTCGAGCAACTCAGGCTCAAAAATGCCTGTGAAGCGCTCTTGCGCGTCTGCGTGCCAAGATGAAGGTGTAGGAGATGTCATGATGGAAGGACCAAGTTGTTCCCAAGATGGTACGCGGCGAAGACAAAATCCAAACCCCGTTGTGCAACTTGGGTTACAAAAAAAGCGAGCGCTTTGCAGCAACTCGCTTTTCGTGCCCAGGGTGGGACTCGAACCCACACGCCCTAACGGACACATGGCCCTCAACCATGCCTGTCTACCAATTTCAGCACC
>CAZGQI010000085.1:0-4862 GCA_964527895.1 uncultured Comamonadaceae bacterium
CAGGAGCGTGTACAGGATGGCTTTGCGTGCCAGCCCCATGAATCAGTCGTAGGACGAGTTGGTTTCCAAATCCCAAAGCGACTCGGTGATGCTTCGGTCTCCGCAGAAGTAGTACGTTCCGGTCTTCATCACCACTTTGCGGTAACGCTTGACGACGTCGCCTGACCGAACGGTGCGCATGATGACCAAACCGTTTTGGATGTCGTAGCTCGTTTCCTGAACTCCCTGAGGAATGTCGCGATCTTCGGGTGACAACGTGACCATTTGGCCTCTTTCTGTGGACGCGTCGACCATCATGTCCATGTCCAACATGGCATCTTGGGATGCATTTTTCAACTTCAAGGCACTGCCCGAGCGCAACGTCTCGTTGGAGGCTTTCAAGGCTTCGATTTCCGCGAGTTGGGCTGCGCGAATGGCACGATGCTCTTCTTCCTTGCCTGGGTAAGCACCCGGAACGTCTCGTCCTGTCTTTCCCCCACGTCCGTTATCCAAGGAGAGAACCTCCCTGCGCGCATCCTTTGCGCGGTCGTTGGCCTCGGCATTCCACCTCTCCGATTTCATTTGAACGTCGTCCTTGACATCTTGAACCTCGGCAGCCATGGCTTGTCGCTCCGAAACCAAGGCTTGACGATAATAGGCCTCGGCTTCGTCCTCTGCCTGACCTGAACGTTGGGAAAAGCTTTGGGCACGAGCTTGGGCTTGGGCGCGGCGCTCTTGTTTTGCTGCCTCCCTCGCAGCTTGCTCAGCCTCCCACGCTTGCTGTCTCTCCTCCCGTGCAAGGCGGTCTGCATCGATGTCCGCCTGTTGTTGGGCAACGTCGGCATCCATTTGGGATTGACGCGCCTCGGCATCGGCATCGCGCTGTGCCTGCCGTGCGGATGCTGCGGATTCTTCATCCGCCAGACGGTCTGCGTCTTGGCTGGACGTCCCGTTTAGACTTCCTTCTGATTCACGCTGAGCCGCAGCCGCGCTGGCAGCCTCCTCCGATTCCTGCCTTTCTGCGGCTTCTCGGGCAGCGGCTTCTCGGGCAGCTTCCTCTTCAGCCTCTCTTGCCGCGCGTTCTTCAGCCTCTTGAGCAGCTTGTTCTTCAGCACGCCGCGCCGACTCCTCTGCCTCTGCCGCAGCCGCTTCAGCCGCAGCTGCGGCCGCTTCGGCTGCTTCAGCTGCTTCAGCTGCCTCTTCAGCTTGACGAATGGCGTCGAGCTCTGCATTCACACGTCCCAAAGCGTTCTGTGCAGTCGCGTCTCCAGGCTTGAACTTGAGCGCCTTTTCGTATTCATCTCGCGCATCTTCCCAACGTGAACGCGCTTCTGCACGTTCACCGTCCTCCATGGCGTTGTCGTACCGCATTTGCGCCCTTTCCAGGTCGTCGGCCAAATCGGCCAACCGGTCCAATTCATCGTCGATGCGTCGCCGCATGTCGTTCGTGTGGTCCAAATCAAATTGGATGCGGCCGCTTCGTTCGTCGAAGGTGGCAATGCCGATGGGCGTTTCCATGATGCTTTCGTCAAACCCCTCCATTCGATCAAAAAGCGACATGTCCAAATCGAACATGAATCCATCGGTCAACTCATCCTCTGGCGTGTTGGCGCTGTTGATGGCCACGCGCTTGGACACCATGCCTTCCGCGCGGAATTCGATGACGTAGTCGCTCCGAAGGGGCAGATCGAGAAAGTATTTGCCATTTCTGTCCACGTCGATTTCGTCAAACGCCTCCCCCCCTTGAAACACCGCGACTGTGACGTTGTCCAATCGTTGTTTGGTTTCCTCGTGTTTGAGGTTGCCACTCACCACCAAAGACCCCGATTGCGCAAGACCCAAGACTGCCCAACTCATCATGGACAACACGAGAAAGGCGTGTCTGAGGGAAACAAGCTTCATGGAATGGGGTGTCGCGTAGGTTTGCATCATGTCAGGTCAGCCGAAAAATACGGGATTCACGCCAAACCTTCAGGCGCCCACCCCAGGATTCAGCTACTGGGAAACAAAGGGTTGGCTCCGAGAACTCGATGCCGTGGTCGTGGGGGGCGGCCTCGTTGGCATGAGTGCAGCACTGCACCTGCGGGAGCGTTACCCCAATTGGAACATCGTCGTGGTAGACCGAAAGACCTTGGGGAGCGCGACAACGAGAAACGCGGGTTTTGCATGTTTTGGAAGTCCCTCCGAACTGCTTGAAGATTTGAATCAGCTGGGGACTGACGAAATGGCCCATCTGGTCGGCATGCGTTGGGAAGGTTTGAACGCGTTGAGAAATGCGTGGGGCGACGAGGCCATTGGATATCGCCCCTGTGGCGCCTTGGAAGCCTTTGCCGACGGCCAACTCCTGGACCAATGCCGCGAGGCCTTGCCTGCGTTGAACGAGGCCCTGTTAGACGTGTTTGGGCAGGTGCCCTTCCAAGAACAAAAATCAGGTCAAGATGCGGGCTTGACCGGACTCAAAGGAACCATCGCAAGCCCCCTTGAGGGCGACCTGGATGCGGCCAAGTTGGCGACGACGATGCGACGCCAACTCCAACGTTGCCAGATTGCGTTTCTGGCAGGACACGAGGTTGTGAACTTGTCTCGACACCACGGCCAGTGGACCCTGGAAACCCTTGACGGCGAAATCTGTGCCCATCACGTGCTGGTCACCACCAACGGTTGGGCCTCGAAATTGCTCGATTTGGATGTTGAAACCGCGCCAAACACGGTGATCGTCAGCCACCCCTTGAAGGGACTCAAATTGACCCAAACCATCCATCACGATCGGGGTTACGTGTATGCCAGAGAAATCGACGGTCGCGTGCTCATTGGCGGGGGGCGGCACTGGTCTTGCTCCGAGAAAGAACGAATTCAACGCCTCCAAGATTGGGCTGCAGCCCATGTGGTGGGTGCGTCTTCGTTCGAGGTGGCGCACCACTGGCAAGGTCATTTGGGCGTGGGGGCGACGCGTGGTCCCATCGTCCAATCGCTGGGTCATGGGCTGCATGCCGGAGTGCGCATGGGCGGCATGGGCGTGGCCATTGGAACCCTGGTGGGAAGGAAACTTGCCGGCTTGGTGTAACCTTCAACCGGTGTGGGACGTAAGGCGTGACAACCCTATTTCCACTCTCATGAAGGAATTGCTTACACTCTCACCAAAGTTTCGCCTGGTAGCCTTGTTTGTCGCCATGGGCGTATCCGGCGGGGTGATGGCCCAGCCCAGCCTCAGTGTGCTGTCAGGAACGACCTACACCCAGGACTTCAATGCGACATTGAGCCAAGGTGCGTCTCTGAGTCAACCTGTGGGCGCGACGTTTACCGTTGATTTGGACTGCATCCGCGCCCGAACCTTCATGGACCAGGGAGTGACCACGCAACGCCAGACCTTGTCGAACGTCGGCGCCGCGATCCGATACACGCCGTTTTCTCCAGAATCTCATGCCATTCGACCGTGGGCGGGTGTCGGGGTCAGTTGGAAAACCACCACGCGTCATTTGGATGCTCAGGCTGCCAATGGTGAGACTTATCACCTCTGGAATGACGGCCTGCTGTATGGAATGGAACAGCCCACGCCGATGCCAGACGTAGAACTGCCCCAACCTTTGGCGCGTGACAACGTGTACGAAACCATGCTTGACAGAACCAGTCACATGGCCACGCCACTTCGGATGGGGGTCGATTTGCAACTGACGCGCCGACTTCACGCCACCGTGGCGGTCACCGCCATTCCAGGAGGCGACTTGGGATGGACCACTGCCCAAGCCGGGATTGGCTTCCAACTCGGCAAGGGAAAGGCGTACTTGAAGACGTTGTTGCCCGAAGCGTTTTTGGCCCTTGGCGATGACGCAGACGGCGACGGAATCAAGGACGTCAAAGACCTTTGTGGCGGAACCGAACCCGGGGCCATTGTGGACAAGCACGGATGCGCCATCGACACGGATTTGGACGGCGTTCCAGACCACCGTGATGCTGAAATCAACAGCCCGGACTTGCTCGTCAACGAACAGGGCGTGAGCATTTCTCTTGCAGAGTGGAAGGCGTTGTATGCCCCCGAAAAAGGAGACCCGACCACCTTTGCCCAAGACAGCGCAACCATTGTGTCTGAATTGACGGCAGCGCAAATGGCCGAGATGCTCAGTTCCACGGGCAACACAGCGGCTCAAACCGAGAAGAAGCTTCTCCACGACCTGCGCGAAAAGATCTACAACCCAGACATTTCTTACCGCATCCAATATGGTGCCTATCTCGCCGCGTTTGCCCCCACCACTGCGGGTTACACGCATGAAAAGGTGGAAGCCATTGCTGGAGAGCATGGTTTGACATTGCACGTTGGGTCGTCCCATGCCAGGTTGAGTGAAGCACGCCGTGCATTGAACGCCGCGAAAGTCGCCAACCACTCCGACGCATTTGTGACCGCGTACCGCAACGGGGTGCGCATCACCTTGGAAGAAGCAGCCATGTGGGAGGCTCAACGCGAAGAAGCCGTCAAGGAGGCAGAAACGACCTACCACCTCGCGCAAGTAACGTTTCATGTGCAGCTTGGACGCTACAGCGCAGGGGTTCCTGTTGAAGTGCTGAACGCCTATCTTCAAATGGGCCAAATCGAGCAGCGTCTTGAAGACGACGGCACCCACCGCTATCTCACAGAGGGCGTTGGCGCTGAGCAGACAGCACGCGAGCATCTGAAATCAGCCGTGGATCTCGGGTTTTCCGACGCCTTTGTCGTGGCCGAGGTGGACGGTGCCAAAGTCAGCGTGCAGGAGGCACGCGCCGTCCTGGAACAACTTCAAACCGAATTGGCAACGGCACAACGGTAAACATCCCAAACGCACTTAACCAATCGAGTCCACTGCAGCCCGTGCCGCCTTGCGGCCATCCATGGCTGCGGAAAGGATGCCACC
>CAZGQI010000086.1:0-4733 GCA_964527895.1 uncultured Comamonadaceae bacterium
AAATGTTGAGGATGATGCTCACCGACCGCGCTGCCCAAAGCGATGGGGCCATTCAGGCGCCGCGGTATTTCACCTTGATGGGAGACGCTTCTTACGAGAACCGGAACGTGCAAGGCCAGGGAACCACCATTGTGGGGCACTATTCGTCAGAATCGTTGCAAACTACGACCAGTTACATCTCGGACGACTATTTCGCCTTGGTGGCAGAAGGGCAAGGGGAGCAGCCTGAAGCGTTGCTGCAATTGGGTGTGGGACGCATTCCGGCCACAGATTTGGCCACGGCCAAGGCTGTGGTGGGCAAGGTTGCCACGTACATGGGGGCAGATGAAGTGACGGGGGACGCGGCCTCGTGTTTGGACCCCAACGGCACGAGCACTTACGGGCCTTGGCGCAACCGGGTGTTGTTTGTCTCCGACGACCAAGATGGGAACAACCAGGACGGTCACCGCTACATGGAGAACAGCGAGGAGCACAGCAACACGCTGAGGACCAATCACAACGAATACGATGTGGTCAAGGTGTATCCCGACGCTTACGTCCAAACCAACACCCCTGGCGGAGAGCGTTACGACGACGCCACAGCAGAGATCGCGCGTCGCGTGGACGAGGGCGCGTTGATTGTCAATTACATCGGCCATGGCGGGGAACGTGGCTGGGCCCACGAGCGCATTTTGAACCTCGAAACCATCGAGGCTTGGACCAACCTGCGGCGGTTGCCGGTGTTCATGACAGCGACGTGCGAGTTGTTCAGGTACGACGACCCCGAGACGTATTCTGCGGGGGAAGCCATTTTGTTCAATCCGGAGGGGGGCGGCGTGGCCTTGCTTACCACGACCCGCACGGTCTACAGTTCGGGCAACCAACAAGTGAATCGCGCCTTCTTTGAGACGGCGCTTGACGACACACAGGGGCGTTGTTTGGGAGACATTTACCGCGACACCAAGAATTCAGACCAAATCAGCTCCCACACCAACAGCCGCAACTTCAGCTTGATGGGCGATCCGGCGCTCGAATTGGCCTATCCCTCGGAGCGCGTGTACCTCACCCAAGTGCCCGACACCATGCGTTCGCTAGACGAAGTGGTTGTGCGCGGGTTCGTCGGAAACGCGCAAGGCGACACACTCACGGATTTCATCGGGGTGGTGGTGCCCACGGTGTTCGACAAACGCGCCTCGGTCACGACGCTGGACAATGACGCCAGTGAGGGCCCATTCACCTATGAGGTCTTTCAAAACATCTTGCACAAGGGCTTGGCCTCTGTGGTGGACGGAGCGTTTGAATTCCGATTCATTGTGCCACGGGATTTGAATTACGCTTACGGGCCGGGCCGCATCAGTTGTTATGCCCTGTCGGAGGACACCGATGCCCATGGATACACCGAGGACTTCATCATTGGAGGCACCTCGGACAATCCTACGCTCGACGACGAGGGTCCCGAAGTCGACCTGTTCATGAACGACACGTTGTTCAAGGGGGGCGATGTGGTTCATGAAGACCCGTGGTTGTTCGCCCGCATTTTCGACGAAAGTGGCATTAACACTTCAGGCAACGGTATTGGGCATGACGCGAAAGCCATTTTGGATGGCGATGCGAGCCGGCCCTTTGTGCTGAACGAGTACTTCGTTTCCGATTTGGACACCTACCAGCGCGGGAGCATCCGCTTTCCCTTCCAAAACCTGAGCGAAGGGGAGCATCACCTCGAGCTCAAGGTGTGGGATGTGGCCAACAACAGTGCGACAGCCCAAACCCACTTTGTCGTTGCCTCTTCCCTGGAAGTGGCCTTGTTGGAAGTGCTGGCGTACCCCAATCCCGCCCATGAGCAAGTGACCTTCCGGATGACGGGCAACCAGGCTTGTCGAGAGGCCAAGGTGACCCTGTCTGTGCACAACATCAAAGGTCAACGCGTCCACGAACAGACGTTTGAGGGTGAAGTCTTGGGCTTCCGTGACGACGTGATGACCTGGGATTTGAAACCTTCCTCCGGAGGGCGCGTACCCCCAGGCGTGTATGTGTTCCGCGTGACGTGGGAAAATGAATTTGGCCAAACCGCACAATACGCGGACAAGTTGGTCGTTCTTCGACCCCAATGACACCAAGGACCGATGATTAACTTTGGCAGCTCTACGATGAAGCAACTCCTCAACACCACCGCGATTGTGATTGCGGTTCTGACCCTTTGGTCCCCTTCGAAGACATGGGGTCAAATTGTGGAAGAAGACCCCACACAGCTGCTCCAGCTGAACACCATCACCACGGCCGTGCCGTTTTTGATGATTGCGCCTGACTCGCGCTCCGGGGCGATGGGCGATGTGGGCGTGGCCTTGTCCCCCGATGCCAACAGCATGCATTGGAATCCCGCGAAAATGGCCTTCTCCGCCAACGAAGTGGAGATGAGCTTGAGTTATGCGCCGTGGCTGCGTGCCCTGGTGGACGACATGAATTTGGCGTACGTCAGTTCGGTGCGCCGCTTGAACAAGCGTCAGGCCTACGGGGTGGCGCTTCGTTACTTCAGCCTGGGAAACATCACCTTCACCGACGAAGTCGGCACAACGATTCGTGACTTCCAACCTGCGGAACTCAGCTTGGACGGGGGCTTCTCCCAAAAATTCTCGGACCGATTCAGCGGTGGGTTCTCTGCGCGTTTCATCCACAGCAACTTGACGGGCGGGACCGCAGTGCAAGGCGCAGAAAGTCGACCAGGCATTTCAGTGGCGGCGGACCTGAGCATGTACTACGTGAACGATCAGGCCGATTGGGGCGAGAAGGACGGCACGTTCAGCATGGGATTGAACATGAGCAACCTCGGGGCGAAGATGTCCTACACCGAGACCGCTGCCCGCGACTTCATTCCCAGCAACCTGCGCATTGGCGCGGCCTACGAAACGGAGTTTGACGACTACAACAGCTTGACCATTGCATTGGATGCGAACAAGTTGTTGGTTCCGACCCAGCCCGTGTATGCCTTGGACGACCCTTCTCAAATCATCAGCGGCATGGACCCCAATGTGGGTGTGGCCACCGGCATCGTCCAAAGTTTTTACGACGCACCCGGCATCGTGACTTTTGACAGCGAGGGGACGGCCACCGTGCTTGAAGGCAGTCGCCTCAAAGAAGAATTGCGCGAGGTCAATTTGGGCGCAGGCCTCGAATACAATTTTGCAGATGTGTTTGCCTTTCGAACGGGGTACTTTTTTGAGCACTTCAGCAAGGGCAATCGCCAATTTGTGACGTTGGGTGCGGGCGTCAAGTACACCGTGTTCACTGTGGACCTCAGTTACCTGATCAGCACCACGCAACAGAACCCGTTGGCCAACACCCTTCGATTCTCGCTTCGTTTGCAGTTCTCTGATTTGGCCGACTACGTCAACGGCGAAGAATGAACTTGCGCATCGGATACGGCTACGACGTTCATCAGTTGGCCGAGGGGGAGGATTTGGTGATTGGAGGTCTGACGATTCCTCATGAAAAAGGGTCCGTGGGCCACAGCGACGCCGACGTGTTGCTGCATGTCATTTGCGATGCCTTGCTTGGCGCTTTGGCCTTGGGTGACATCGGCACCCATTTTCCGGACACCGATCCGGCATACAAGGGCATTGACAGCAAGATCTTGCTCAGGGACACGTGGGCTCTCGTGCAAGCCAGGGGGTATCAATTGGCCAACGTGGACTCCACGGTGTGTCTTCAGCGCCCCAAATTGAAGCCCCACATTCCCGACATGCGGGCCTGCATCGCAGGAATCTTGGGTGTGGACATGGACCGCATCGGCATCAAGGCCACAACCACGGAAAAGCTCGGCTTTGTAGGCTTAGAAGAAGGGGTGAGCGCACACGCGGTGGTGCTCCTCGAAGCTCAGGCCTGAGTCTCTTCGAAGTGACCAGGCTCTTGGTCTGCAGAGAAGTGGATTTTCAAGTTGGCCGTGTCGCGCAACAAGTCCACCTTCCCAATTTCCAAATGGACAATGGACACGCCTGTTCGGCGCTCCAAATCGGCGATGAGTTCGGATCGCCTTCCCTCGTGCAGCAAATCGATCCGGTCGTAAATGACCATTTTGGTGGCGAGGTGTTCCACAAACCACAGCCGCTCAAGGACGTAAGAGAGGGCCCAAATGAGGACATTGGCCAAGGCAATTTCGATCCATGTCGCAGCGAGTGGGGCGAGCGCGTTGATGACCGCCAGAGTAATGACGATGAACAAGTAAGTCATTTCCCGGATGGGAATGGAATTGGTGCGGTATCGAATGATTCCGAAAATGGCAAAGAGGCCCAACGCAAACGCCAAATCGATTTCAACGCCTGCCAACAACCGACACAACAGGAACACGGCGGTGGAGACCAACATGAATGTGAACACGTAATCCCGGCGCTTCGCAGCCATGTGGTAAATGAGCCGGACCACCACGAGCGAAGAGGTCAGGTTGAGTGCAAACAACACGAGAAGTGAATCCCAACCCGAAGCCAGGGAACTCAACACTTGAAGAGGGAAAAAGGAGGTCGTAAGGGCGGTCATCTCAAAAGGGATTGCGGCGCGAAGGTCGGGTTTGCAGCGTAATGTTCGGCGCGCGCCAGATCACGCAGCGCTGCGCGGTAGCCTCGGAAGTTGCGTTCCGGGGCAAGGTGGGCTTGGCCCAAGACAAATTTGGACAGGCGCAACGTGCGTCCGAGGGGGCCGCGGCGGCCTTCTTGTGCACGGATGGCTTGGATGAGTTCGCCTTGGTGGTTCACGTTGCTCTGTTT
>CAZGQI010000087.1:0-4722 GCA_964527895.1 uncultured Comamonadaceae bacterium
GACAGCGCGAGGCTCGCCCCGACCGCCACCAAAAGGGCGCGCAGCGAGGTCAAAAGTCGAGGTCGAAGTACAGCTGGTCTTCGCAGTCCACGTCGAAGGACACGTCGCGCGTGCCATCCTCCAGCGCGCAGGTCCAAGTGTTGCCGTAGGCATTGGGGCCGCAGTTGATGTGGAAGGTGTGGCTGCCGGCGAAGAAGTCGTAGGTCTGCGATTCGCCCGCGAAAACCACGTACTCGTCGCCGTTGGGGAATTCGATGTCGCAGTTGCAGAACAAGCGCGTGTTGTCAAACGTGATGGTGCCGCGCGTTTCGCAGAACTCACAGCCCGTGAGGAGGAGGGCGCCGAGCATCAAGAAAGCAGAGAATCGAAGCATGGGAGGAAGTTTGGGTTGTAAATTAAGGGTTCATCCTGACTGACATGAACACATCCATCCAAGACGCGGGCCTGCTGTTGCTGCGCGTCGTGCCCTCGGGGATCATGATGACCCACGGCTGGCCCAAATTCCAGCGCCTCCTCGACCAATGGGGTTCCGAAGAAGGCGTGAAGTTCTTCGACTTCATGGGGCTCGGACCGGAGATCTCGCTGATCCTGACCGTGCTCGCTGAACTGGTGGCGCCCGCCCTGTTGATTGTGGGGCTCCAAACGCGCTTGGCCGCCATTCCCGCGGCGTTCACCATGGGCGTCGCCGCCTTTGTGGTCCACGGAAGCGACCCGCTTGGCGACAAAGAACTGGCGTTGCTGTACCTGGTCTGCTTTGCCGCAGTCGCGGCATTGGGTGGCGGACGTTGGAGCGTCGACGGCCTGCTCAAGAAAGGGTGAACACGCCAAGCGCAAGCAACCTCTGCACCCCCTTCGCGTCAGAACTGAAGGGGGCAAGCCCACGCACTCGCACGAGATGCCGTATCTTTCTTATCCCTTCAAATCTGCCGTTGCCATGATCCTTCGCCACAACTCCAACCTCTTGCGTCCATGCTTGACCTTGGCGTTGGGCATGTTTTTGGCCTTGGGCGCCGCCGCCCAGCCCAACCCGCCGAGTGGCATTTACCTGCAAGACCTGCGGACCTGGCTCAAGAGCAACTGGTACGACGGATACCACGACCAGCTTGGCTACAACGAGGGGCGCCGGCAGATGTATGGGTACACCGACATCTTGGGCAACGGGAACGTGGAGTGCATCTACACCGGATTTCAACAACCGGGTGGGTTTGTGACGTACCCCAACCCCATCAATGCGGAACACATCGTGCCTCAGAGCTTTTTCGGTGGATCCGAACCCATGCGCAGTGACATTTACATTCTGCGTCCCTGTCATGGAAGTGCCAACAGCGCGCGCGGCAATGACCCTTACAGCGAAATCAACGACAGCCAAGCGCAGTGGTATGGGGTCAACGGCAACACTTACACCTCGACCAGCAACGAGCCCGCCAACAGCGACAACTGGTCAGAGGGTTCAAGCAATTTTTGGGAGCCCCGTGAATCCAAGAAAGGAGATGTGGCCCGTGCTGTTTTCTACTATTACACCATGTACCCCAACGAGGGCACCAGCATTGATGCTTGCGGGGATTTGGAAACCCTGTACGATTGGCACGAGAACGATCCCCCCGACGCCGCGGAGATCAGCCGAAACACCAAAATCAACCAAGTCCAAGGCAACAAAAACCCCTACGTCGCGCATCCTGAATTGGTGTATTTGGCGTGGCTGTACGACGGAACGCTGCCCAACGACGACACCACGGGGCCCGACTTCACGGGAACCCCCGCAACGGCCAACATTGATTGCGGCAGCACACCAGGCGCCTTGGCGGAACCCACCGACCCCTGTGGTGTGGCCTCGTTGACCTACGAGGACACCTTCAACGGGACGGGAGGCTGTACCGGTGGCTCGGGAATCTTGAGAACGTACACCGCTGTGGACGGATGTGGCAACACGAGCACGTTTGTCCAGCAGCTCATCATCGTGGATACAGAACCGCCCGTGTTTGATTTCGTGCCTGCCGATTTGACCATCACATGCGACGAGGGGGACTTCCCTTTGGACAACGCCTCTGCCGTGGATGCCTGCACAGAGGTTTCTGTGTCGGTGAGCTTGGACATTGTCGGCGGGCCCTGCCCTGAACCCTATGAAATCTTTCGAGTGTTCACGGCCACCGATGGGTGCGGAAACACGGCCTCGGCCGCCCAAGTCATCTACATCACCAACGACACCTCGCCCGGCTGCCCTGAAGACTTGAACGGAGATGGGTTTGTGGGAGTCGGAGACATCTTGTTGGCCCTGGGGGAGTTTGGTTGCAGTGCAGGGTGCGCGGTGGATTTTGACGGCGACGACTCCACCACGGTCAGCGACATCCTCGCCCTTTTGTCAGCCTTTGGACAAGCTTGCGGCTGACGCCCACCACGAATGTCAACATCATGAACCACCACTCCTGTTTGCATCTCTTCTTTGCAGGTCTTTGGATGACGCTGGCGCAAGTTGCCTTGGCCCAATCGCCCTGCGTGGACGGCTTGGCAGCGGGCTTGTATCCCTGCGAAAACGTAGACCTGTTGGCGACCCTCGGAACGAATCAAGTGGGGGGAGGCAACATGAATGACATCTGGGGTTGGACAGATCCTTTGGATGGCAAAGAATACGTGATTCTCGGGCGAACGACTGGGACGGCATTCATTGACATTTCAAACCCAATCGCTCCTCTGTACCTCGGGAACCTCAACACCAACACCACCTCCTCCTTGTGGCGAGACATCAAGGTCTACGACAACCACGCTTTCATCGTGTCCGAGGCCGGAGGACATGGGATGCAAGTCTTTGACCTGACCAAGCTTCGCGACGTCAACAATCCGCCGGTGAACTTCTCTGCGGACGCCATCTACTCTGGATTTGGCAACGCCCACAACATTGTGATCAACGAAGCGTCAGGCCGGGCCTATGGCGTCGGCACCAACACCGCCTCCGGCGGATTGCACATTGTCGACATCTCCAGTCCGCTCGAACCCACCATCCTCGGAACCTTTTCGCAGGATGGGTACACCCACGACGCTCACGTGGTCAATTACATCGGTCCCGATGCCCAATACCAGGGAAAGGAAATTGCCTTTGCGTGCAATGAAAACACCATCACGCTGGTCGATGTGACTGACCCCACAGATGCCACCCTCATTTCTGCACAAGGCTACAGCACCTCGGGCTACACCCACCAAGGGTGGCTCACGGAAGACCACCACTTTTTCGTGGTTGGTGATGAGTTGGACGAGACGCAATCGGGTGTGAACACCCGGACCTATTTCTTCAACGTGGAAGATTTGGACAACCCCTTCCTTGCGGGAACTTACACAGCAAGTACAGCGGCCATCGACCACAACCTCTACATCAAGGACGGCATCGCTTACCAGTCCAACTACCGTGCAGGCTTGAGGTTGCTGGATGTCTCCAACGCGCCCAATGCGGAGGAGGTGGCGTTTTTTGACGTCTACCCTTCGAGCGACGCCGCACAATTCAATGGCACATGGTCCAACTACCCCTACTTCGCGTCTGGCGTGGTGGCAGTCAGCCACATTGAGGAAGGCCTTTTTCTGCTGCTCCCTGACTTGCCAGAGCCATGCACAGAATTGTGTGGATGCACCGACGCCTCCGCGTGCAACTTTGACCCAACGGCAGCCAATGACGATGGAAGTTGCGACTTCAGCTGCTACGGATGCACGGATTCAGAGGCGTGCAATTTTGAGCCCACCGCCACCCTGGATGACGGGTCTTGTTTTTTGCCTGACCCGGGATTTGGATGCGAGTGCAGCACAGAGGGCGTGATCACCACCACCCTGTCAGGCGCAGAAACAAGCGCGCCGTTCTCCTTTGAGGCGTCGGGAAATCCGGCAGCCACCACGTTCGACATCACCCTCACCTTCACAGGTTCTGGAGGAGCTTGGCCTGGAGACATGGCCGTCACGGTGACCGACCCCACAGGTCTTTGCGTGTCCTTCGGAGGCTACAACAGCACGCCAGGGGGCTGCACGAGCTTGGGGAACTACCAACAGATTTGGCCTGCAGAATGGGCCAATTCCGTCAACGGCACGTATTCAGCCTCCGTGGACCTGTCGGACGCCGGATTGACCGGGTCAGGCACGTGGTCTGTGGCCTTGTACAACGGGTGGTCGACGGGCCCTGCGGTGACGTACGATGCATCCTTTGCCTTGGGCGAGGTGTGTCCGTTGGATGGTGTCATTGAAGGGTGCACCCAGCCGGATGCATGCAATTTTGAGCCCGTGGCCACGGTGGACAATGGGTCCTGCTTTTTCCCGTTCGACACGGTGTACCTCGACCTCGATGGCGACGGCATCGGAGGAGACATTGCCGTGGCAGACGTGTGTGATTTGTCCAACAATTACGCCTTGGACACCGGAGACTGCAACGATGAAAACGCCAACGTGTATCCCGGCGCGCCGGGAACCAGTGAAGGGTTGGACAACAACTGCGACGGCGTGGTCAGCGGCTCTGAGGTGCTGACCTGTCCGCCCGACGTCAACGGAGATGGCGCCATCACTGTCGGAGACATCCTGTCCATTCTCGGGTCATTTGGTTGCAACGATGCATGCAACAACGACGTCGATGGAGACGGTGCAGTCACGGTCGGTGACCTGCTGAATGTGTTGTCGGTGTTCGGTCAGTCCTGCGAGTGATTCCGGTCAGGAGCACTTGTCGGGGTACTTCTCCCGAACGTGCTTGGCGATGGG
>CAZGQI010000088.1:0-4658 GCA_964527895.1 uncultured Comamonadaceae bacterium
TCACCTTCACGGTTGGTGACCGTGCCCACCACGTCGGTGTACACGGTGGTGAACCCCTGTCCGCTGCCGCCGGGACGGGCGTCGGCTTCCACGGTCAAAATCATATCTGCATCGGCATCTGCCGCGAGGATCGAGACGTTGGTCGATTGGAGGGCTTGTTGGATGGCCGGCGCAAGCATCGTCTGGTCGCGTTTCTTCCCAAACGCCCGCTCTTCGATGCGCAAAGACACTTCAATGGGGGCCAAGATCACCTCCACGCGAAGGGGGGCGCTTTGCAGCCCCTCTGCGGCTTGTCGGAAGGGGTGCATGAGGGGAAGTCCTTGCACAAAAGCCTTGGGCTCCACGCGAACTTCGAGTGCCGTGCCACGCTTCCCAGGTTCAAATTTCTCGAGCGTGATGGTCGCCTCGCCCTGGGCGTTGGTGACGGCTTCGCCCCGCGTGGGGAACTCGCCGCGGTCGTAGCGGTACGACAACGTCACGTTGGGGGCAGGCTTGCCGTCGAGCAGCGCCGTCACGACCACGTCTCCGCGGAAGGCGTCCGTCACGTTCAACGTGACGGAAGAGTCGGCGCTCGCCAATTGAAGTCCAGCCACACAATCGTCGAGCAAGCCGACCAATTCGAGGGGGACCGAAGTCTCCGTGCCGTCTGCCGCCACGTGAACCAGAGGCTTGTCCAAGAAGGGGCGAAGCACGTCCAACCCACGGATTGCGGCATCCACGACTTGTTGCACTTGCGCAAGGCCACGTGCGGCGCGGGCTGTTTCGAGGTGCTCCATTGAAAGGGCCAGTGCGGCTTGTCGTTTGGCCTCTTGGATGCGTTCGTGCTCGGCCTTGCTCAACTGGTAGTACACCATCACCTCGGTTTCCGTGGCGTACGTGTCCACCAAGGTGAAGCCCTCCAAATCTTCATTGGTGGTGCTTTCAGAAGAAAAATTGAATGACTCCGAGAGCCAATCGTTGACCTGAAGGCTCTTGGTGGTCGAGGTGGACTGCACCTGCACCCGAATCTCGCGAGAGAGGTTGTCCAAGGCTTGTTGCTTGGCCACGGCATCCGCATCCAGCGGGTGAGCAAGCTTCGAGGCCGAGCCGATGCCGATGTAATACCCTGCCTTGACTGGGGACTCAAAGGTCCAGCTTGGTGCAGGCGCCACCGCAGTGCGGGAACCCGCACATCCGGCCAACGTCACCAAACACAAGAAACCAGCAAAGAGGGACGTCAATCGCATGAACTCAGGGAACGAGGGTGAGCAATTCTTGTTCAATGGCGCGTTGGATTTGCGACGCCAAGGCCAGGCCGGCTTCGTCGGTCAACGCATCGGCACTGCGGATGGCTTGGCGTGCGGAAAGCAAGCGATCTCGGTCTGCACGGCCTGAAGAGCCGGTGCGCGCACCGGAGTGACCGCCGAGGTAGAACTTGTTGCGGTTGCCGCCATACGCGATGTAGCGGATGTTGTCTGAGGCCCGACCGTAGAGGGTGTTGGAGGACACCACTTCCCCCGTGGTGGTGGAAATGAACTTGAAGGTGCAGGTGATGTCAATCGACGCGTCTTGCGAGAACTCGCGGTACTGCACTTGACGGTACTTGGTCTCGTAGTACTTCTTGCCCTCTTCGTTCACGCGCTCCACTTTGTATTGCTCGTAGCCCGTTTGGTAGCTCGACATCAAGCGCGTCTGACGGTGGTCGCAGGTGGTGATGGTGGCCTTGAGCAAGGCCTTGGCGCCGAGCATGTTGCCGATTTCCACATCGCCGCCAGAAGTGAGGCCGCTCATGCCCATGCTCTGCTCCTGAAGGATCAAGGCCAAACTCTCCCGGTCCACCACCTTCAAGAAGGGGTCTTCCGAGCCCATCAGCGCTTGCTCGACGAGGGACTGGATTTTGACTTCGAGGTTCAAACGGCTCGAACCGTTTTTGAAGTCCACAAGCGCCACCGTGAATCGCCCCTCTTCCAGTACGTCACTCAGGCGCTGGCTTGCGTCTTTGTAATCGGGGTCTGTGTTGGTCAGTTCGGAGAGCGCGGCGTGGGCTTCGCGGAAGCGTTCGCCCTCTTGGGCCTTCACGCCTTTGCGGTATCGGGGCTCGCAGAAGGCCACGTTGCGCAGGGCAGGGGCGTCCTGGTATGTGGGGTCCAATTGGAGGATGGCGTCAAATTCGGCCAGCGCCTCGTCGAACATTTCCTGTTCGAGCAAGATGTTGGCTTGACGGTAGGACTCGTCGAGGTGGGCGTTTTTGACCGTCTCGTACATCGCGCGCTTGGCTTCAGGGAAGGCCAAATCCACGCCGACCGCCTCGAGTTTGGCGTCCCACGCTTCGGCGTCGTGCCACGCGTCGAGGGCAGTCTCGCGCATGTCGTACGCCACGGCTTCGTCAAAGGTGGCGATGTGCTGACCCAACACGACCTGTCCGGTGCGCTTCAGCCCGACCATCGCATCGATGTTGGAGGGCTTCTTCACCACCGCGGTGTAGTAGAGGTTGGCCGCTTGGGGCATCATGCCCGCTTCTTCCATTTTGGCACCTCGCTTCACGAAGGCTTTGGAACCGTTGCAGGCGGGGAGTGCACAAAGAAGGATCAAGGTGAGCAGACCCAAGACAAATCGGTGGGTGGAGGGCTTGAAGAACGTGGTCATGGGATTCAAAAAGTTGAGCCTCGAAGGTAGGGATTATCCCTGCGGGGCAAAGCCCGTGCCAAACCTTGTCGTGCTACCTTGCATGCATGGCAGAAAGCAAGGTGATTTTGGTCCTCGGTGCAGGGCGCAGCAGTTCTTCTTTGATCGCGCATTTGCTCGGTCAGGCAGACCAAGAGGGGTGGGAGATTCACGTGGGCGATTTGAGCTTGGAGGCGGCCCAATCCAAGGTGGGTGGTCATCCTCGGGGCCATGCGTTTCAGCTTGCTTCCGACGGCGTTGCAAACCGGAATGCCCGCATCGCACAGGCCGACCTTGTCATCAGCATGTTGCCGGCCTTCATGCACGTGGACGTGGCCAAGGTGGCCATCGAAGCGGGGGTCAACGTGATCACCCCGAGCTACGTCTCGCCGGAGATGAAAGCGCTGGACGGCCCGGCGCGGGAGGCTGGGGTGTTGGTCTTGAACGAGCTCGGCTTGGATCCGGGCATCGACCACATGAGCGCCATGCAAGTCATCGACGAGATCCGGGAGGCAGGAGGGCGCATGCTCGGTTTTCAATCTTACTGCGGCGGATTGGTGGCGCCGGATTCCGACGACAACCCCTGGCATTACAAGCTGAGCTGGAACCCCAGAAACGTGGTGCTTGCTGGCCAAGGAGGGACCGCGACCTTCCTCGATCAGGGCCGCGTGCGGGTCGTGCCGCCTCACCGCACCTTCCAAACGTTGACGTCCATCGAAGTGGATGGGCGCCGCTACGACGGCTACCCCAACCGCGATTCGCTCGGATACCGAGAATTGTACGGCTTGGCAGAGGTGGAGACCCTCGTTCGAGGCACGCTCCGCAGCGCCGGATTCAGCCAGTCTTGGGATGTGCTGGTGCAGTTGGGCATGGTGCGGGACGACGCGAGCTTGACCTGGCCCCAAGGCGTGTCGTGGGCGAACTGGACACGGTCGTTCTTGCCCGCCGAGGCCGAGCATGGCCGCGACGTCAGGGAAGCGGTCCAGCGCGTGACGGGCGCCACAGAAGAGGCCTTGGATCGTTTGGATTGGCTGGGCCTGTTCGACGCAGCGTCTGGACCTGCAGACCCTTCAGGAACCCCGGCCCAAATCATCGAGGCCCTCGTCACCGACAAGTGGGTTTTGCGTCCGGAGGACCGGGACATGATTGTCATGTGGCACCGGTTTGACTACGAAATGAACGGCGTCCGAAAGGCGCGCACGAGCAGCCTCAGCTTGGAGGGCAAGGACAGCGTGTTCACTGCCATGAGCGACACTGTGGGCTTGCCCATGGCGCTGGCGGTGAAGCCGCTGATGGCGGGGACGTTTGGCACAACGGGGGTCGACGTGCCCATGTCCAAGACCTATTACGACCCCCTGCTCAAGGGGCTCGCCGACCTCGGCATTCGCTTTGTGGAAACCGAGTTGACGCTCTGAGTCATGCACGTTGCCGCACTGTTGCTTTGGGGTCCGTGGTGCTGGACGTGCTGGACGTGCGCGGGTGCGCCGGATTGGCCAGCCCAAGGCGAGGCCCACGCACGTTGGGTGCGTGAGGCGATTGCGTGGCGCATGAACATTGGGTTGAACGACTGTGCGGACATTGTGCCTGCACTCGACGCGTGGACCCTCGAGTGGCTCAGTGAATCGGACCAAATCCACGTCGAGGTGAACACCGCAGACTGGCCGTTTCTCGCTTACGCCCCCGAGTTGCAGTCGGTGCTCATACAGCGCCTCGCCTACGACCAGTTGAGTTTCCAAACCTCGACCCAGGCGGACATCGTCCGAGACGTGCGTTTTGTGGCGAAGCGGAGCGAGGGACTGTGGGACGATGCCTTGAAACGCGCGTTTGACAATGCCGAGGGGCTGGCCAAACGACGCGACAGCGCCCGTTGAGTTTGGGGCAAAAAGAAAGGAGGCCGAAGCCTCCTTTCAGGTCCCTTCTACGCGGAGGACGAGTCCCACGCGCATTTTCCATCCGGGCATGTGTTTCAATGTGAATTGTTCCGAAGAACTTGGTGAAATGAACGTTTGCCTTCT
>CAZGQI010000089.1:0-4633 GCA_964527895.1 uncultured Comamonadaceae bacterium
AAGGCGGTGGTGGCGGACCACAACCGGTTCATCGATTTTCCGGAGGTCCTGCTTCGGATGCCACACTTGACGCAAATCAGCATGGGGGACAATGAACTCCAAGGCATTCCCCTGGACATCGACCTCATTTCGGACTTGGAAGTGCTCAGCCTTTGGAGCAACCTCTTGGCTTCCTTTCCTGCGTCTCTGGGCAACCTCACACAACTCCAAATCCTCGACCTCCTCCACAACGAAATGACCGTGGAGGAGCAAGACATGCTCACCGCTTTGTTGCCCGAGGTGCAATTGAACTTCTCTGAGCCGTGTGATTGTGATTTCGACGCCGGATTTCAAACGTACCCCTCTGAATGAGTGAAGTTTTGACAACGCCGTTCCGCCGGGTCGTTGTGACCGGGGTCGAGTGCTCCGGCAAAACCACCCTTTCCAAGCAATTGGCTGCCCACTTGGGTTGGGCTTGGGTGCCCGAGCATGCGCGGACCCACAACGACGTGCTCTCGGGGAACGTTTCCGAATCCACCTTTGACGCGCTTCACGAATCCCAAACCGACGCCGCCGCCCAAGCCCAAGCGGCACATCCTGGGGTGATTTGCGACACGGGAGACCTGGTGTTGCGGTTGTGGTCGGAAGCGGAGCTCGACTTCAGTTGGCACCCCTTGATGCCGCCCAATCCGCGGGTGGATTTGCACATTCTTTGTCCTGTGCTCGCAACGTGGGAGGAGGATCCCCTTCGAACCTTGCCCAGGCTGGAAGATCGCCTTGCCCTTGAGACGAAGTACCGCGCCCACCTCAAGCACCGGCCCCACATCGTGGCAGAGGGAAGCACCCCTGAGGCACGACTGCAACACGTCTTGAGTCAGTGGCCATGGTGAGGGCGGCAGAAGTCCTGGGCGTCCTTCTGAACATCGCCTACACGTGGCTCTACCTGAACGGGACCTTGCCCCTCGCCTACCTCTTTGCGGCCCTCGGCGCCGTCGGCCTGGGGTGGGCATGCTGGCGCAGAAACCTGCAAGCCGAGACGCTGCTGCACCTCTTTTACTTGGCCATGGCGGGATACGGGGCGTGGTTGTTTGGCACCTCGGAGTGGGTCGTCGAGACCCACGGTTGGGCACCGCACCTGCTCTCTTTGGCAGCCGGTGCTGCCGCGTGGTGGCTCGCAGTCCCTTGGCTGACCCGCCGCGGAAGCAGCATGCCTCAACTCGACGCCTTCACCACGGTGTTCAGCGTCGTGGGCACGTGGTGGATGATTCAAGGCGATCCCACCAACTGGCTTTACTGGATGGTGATTGACGTCGTGAGCATCTACCTCTATGCGAAAAGAGGAATGCCTTGGGGGGCACTCCTCTTTGCACTCTACACGCTGCTCGCGGTAGATGGGTGGTTCGAAGAAATCTCCTGGTTTACGGTTACCGGATGATGAACTTCACCGGGATGGTGTACTGAACCGACACCGACTTTCCGCGCTGTTGGCCCGGCTCGAAGGTTGGCAAGCTCTCCACCACGCGTACGGCTTCTTTGTCCAAACGTGGGTCGACCTCACGAAGCACCTTCACGTCGCGCACCTTTCCGTTTTTGCCCACCACGAAGTAGACAAACACCGTGCCTTGGATGCCTGCATCCTTGGCGATGGGCGGGTACTTGGTGTTGCTGCTGACGTATCTGATGATCTCCATTTGGGTGCACTGGTGGCGCTCGTCACCACGCATTCCCAAACACGGTCCAAACGCCGGCATGTTCTCCACGATCATGAAAGGGGTGTCCTCTTCAAAATCCTCCTCGTCCTCGATGATCTCGATTTCGGTGTCTTCGTCGAGTTCGATGTCCTCGATTTCCAACTCTTCCTCGATTTCTTCTTCGTCGTCCACGATCTCAATCACGGTCGTCTGCTGCGGTGGAGGCGGCGGTGGCGGTGGGGTGACCACGTTCACGGGAATCTCCTCGTCCTCGAGCAGGTCGGCCTCAAAGTCAATGGCACGGGTGATGGCCACATCATAAGAAGTCCACGCCAGGGCGGACAAAATCAAGGAGAGAGAAGCCACAAATCCGAGGGCCCTCCATGTGGAGCGCTTGTTCTCGAGGTCGGCTTGAGGGGTCTTTCTGCGAAGCATGAGACGGGGTTTGAGGGGGTGAAATTAATCAATCGCTTGCGATTCTGCCCGGTCGTTGACCAAAGATGCCGAAGAAGACGCCCAAGGAACTCATCGCTCCCACGACATCGGCCACGACATCCATCCAATCAAACGTTCGTCCGGACATCCACGCTCCTTGCATGGCTTCAAGGACCATGCCGAAAACGAGCGCCCCCCCCACCAAGACTTGTTCCAGCCTCCACCCCCCTTGGAGGCGACGTTGTTTGGCCAGGGCAATGGCCCACGTCAGGGCACATCCAGAAAAGGCAATCGTATGCAGCACCTTGTCCATGTGCCATGCCGCCCACCAAGTGTCGGCGTCCAAATCCGAACCCGGGAGCATGTGCATGCCCACCAAAACAGCTGTGGTGCATGCCGGCACCACCCACACGCGGGAACCCGCACTCTGGGGGACGCCTGTCGACATGAAAACGCGTGGGGTTTAGCCGATGTGGGCCTTGTAGCCCTCGGCATCAAGCAAAGCCGCAACGTCATCCGCGTTGCTCACCTTGACCTTGATCAACCATCCCTCCCCGTAGGGGTCGTCGTTCACGAGCGAAGGATCGTCCTCCACCGTCTCGTTGAACTCGACCACTTCACCGGCGACGGGCATGAACAAGTCGCTCACCGTCTTCACCGCTTCCACCGTGCCAAACACCTCGTCGGCCGCCAACGTCTCGTCCACGGTTTCGACCTCGACAAACACAATGTCACCCAATTCGCCTTGGGCAAAATCCGTGATGCCAATCACGGCCACATCACCTTCGAGGCGCACCCACTCGTGCTCCTTGGTGTACTTCAGGTTGTCTGGAATGTTCATGCGACGAAGGTACACCTCCGCCCTCCAATTTGTTCACCCATCCAGGCCCAAATCACTGCGTCAAATTGAAGCGCAACGCGATGCCCGAACTGATGTTGGTCGTCGCAAACGACGTCGACACTTTGGGCTTGTTGATCTGCTGGTCGTAGAAGGCCCGCAGGGTCATTTTGTCGCTGACTTCGAGGTCGCCGCTGAGTTTGATGGACACCAACCGCTGACCTGCAGTCACCTGGTTTTGCTGCTCCACCATCTTGCGAATCACCGTGCTGTTTTCGCGGATGTTGATGTCACACCGCACCAAGAAATCCGTCTTCTTCAGCATCTTGATGGGCAGCTTGCCGTACGTCTTCAAGAACGGGTTGGGCACGTCGTCAAATTTGTAGCCAACCCCAATCACGACCCCCTTGGTCTTGGTCTCTGTGATCTGGTAGTTGGACAAGCCAAGGTTGACGTTGCGGTCTCGGGTGATTTCCACGCGAATCTGCGGTTCGTTGTCGTTCGCCGTCTTGATGCTCATGTCCACCCCGACAAGCGGCGACAGCTGCTCGGAAATCGTCACCGTGTTGAACTGGCGTTGGCTGATGTAGTCTTGGTACTCCCCTTGGTCCGTGGCGGTGGGGCGCCCCTGCTCATCGCCCTCGTAACCGAGGTTGGTGGTGTACGCAGACGACATCGTGCTGCGGTAGGTGTGGTTGAGGTTGAAACGCTTGAACGTCTTCTTCAGCGTCGGGTTCTTCGACAAGCCGTCATAGCTCACGCGCCAGTTGGGGCGCACAGGCGCCTGGAACACATCGAGAGGCACGTCCTGCGCCTCAAGGCCGAGGTAGGCCGCCATGAAGGCGGGCACCACCACGTTTTGGCTGATGGGGCCAAACCCTGGCGCATACCCAATTTCATTGAGCTCGTCGTTGTAGTTCAACTCGTTTTGGCGCTCCGAGATGAATCGGCGGCTCGTTAAGAAATTCTGCCACACGGGGTTGGTGTACGTGCTGTCGTCGTCCGCGAACGCCGTGGGCCACGTCAACACGGTGGCCGTGAAGTTCCCCGTCTCGTTGGCGGACTCGTTGACGTAGTCCTGCAGGTCGTCGTCGTAGCGGAAGAAGCTCTGGTAATTGCGCGAAATGTTCCGGTTGGCCGTCAGCTCGATTTTGAAGTCGCGGATCGGCTCGAGGTTCGCACGCACATTGAAGTTCTCGCTGTACGATTCCGTGTATTGGTTGTTCAAGTTCGCCTGCTGCACAAGCCACCCGTTCGAGGCGGCTTCCTGCGCAAACGTCCCCGCCCCAAATCCGTTGCCGTAGAGGTCGGTGTTTTGGTGTCCCAACAAGAACGGCAAGCCCGGCGCCGTGAAATTGCGGTCAAACCCGGCGAACGACGCCTGCTGCGCATACCCCGGAAGCATGGTGCCTTCGTTCCGTGCATACGTGCCACTCACCGTGTGGAGACCCATCGCAAAGCGCAACACGTGCTCCACGATGTTCAACTCCTTCTTCTCCTTCTCCTCCTCGTCGATGATGTTGCCAAAGCCGTCGCGTTTCTCGTTGCTCACCTCGCGGTTGGAGGGACGCGGACGGCGCTTGTTGTTGATCTCCTTCAAGAACGGCACCTTGTTGTAGAAGTTCTTGAAGTTGGCCTGCGTGTTGAGGCTGAGGTTGCGGCTGTTCTGGATGGTGTTGCCGAGGGTGTC
>CAZGQI010000090.1:0-4618 GCA_964527895.1 uncultured Comamonadaceae bacterium
CTCTGACGAGCGCAACGGCTTCGCCGTGCGAAGCCAAGGGCGGCTTGCAGCCCCGCCAGGACTCGAACCTGGATCAAGCGTTTAGGAAACGCCTATTCTATCCCTTGAACTACGGGGCCGTGATTCACGCGATGCGCGTGTTTGTCGCGGGCGCAAAGATGCAACGCATTCGTAGTTTGGGGGCATGAAGATGCACCTCACTGCAGGCGTGGCGGCTCTTGGACTCGCGCTGGGCCTGTTCTCCTGTTCGTCGGCCGACCCGACCTCGCTCACGTTTGTGCGAAATGCCGAAACCGTGGAACGCGTATTCCGGGCCTTTGAGGCGGAGGACGGGGAGGCGTTTTGGGCCGAGTTTGCCGAAACGGCCGTGTGGCGTGGCACAGGCGTCAATGCACCCACCATCCTTTCGCGGGAGAAGATGCAAGGGGTGTACGACGCGTTTTGGGGAGAGTTCGACTACGAAATCGTGGGAGACCTGCACTTCCAGCCGGGCGTCAACCCGGAGACGCAGTTGCCCAACGGCAGCGTGAACGGCATGTTCCTGTGGGAAGTTTCGCGCATGGCGCCGGACAGCAGCGAGCGCCGGTCCGTGCAGCTTTGGATCTACGAGTCGTTCGATTTCAACGAGGAAGGCCAAATCGTCTTCACCCAGGTCTTCTCCGACCTCGCCTCCGCCTACCGTCAGCTCCGCGAAACTCCGACCGCCGAATGATCCTCCCCAACCCATTGGTTCAACTCGAGCCCGGAAACAAGGTGGTCGTGTTTGTGCACCACCTCAAAGAAGGGTTGAGCGCGGAGCAGCTGGCCGAATACCGCCGCATGGACGACGAGACGCTCGCCGTCGCGATGGGTATGGATGGCTACCTCGGGCACGAATACGCCAGCAGCGACAAGGGCACGGTGTTCATGAGCTACTGGCGAGACGATGAATCTGTGGCGAAATGGTCGCGGCATCCGTTGCATCGCGAGGCCAAAACGAAGGGCCACGCAGAGTGGTACGCGTCGTACCGCACGGCCATCTGCACCGTTGATGGGCACCACCTTCACGCTTGAGCACTTGCCCCTCTTTTTTCGCTTAAATCCCATAGGGTTTGTCGAAAACTTTACCTGGAGCCAACATTTGACAACGATGGACAGCTCACCTTTAAGGCATTCATTCAAAACCCTTTACGATGAAGCATGTATTTTTTGTCCTTGCGGCAGCCCTCGTGGCTTGCTGCCCTTCTTTTGCCCAAGAGGAATCCTCAGACTTCGCTGAATACGGCGTCGGTTTGGGCATAAGCCCGTTTGGACCCTCCCTCAACCTCACCCACAATCTCTCTGAGAAAACGAGCCTTTTTGTTGGCATCGGTGCCTTCTCTGGAGACAATCCCGTAAGTCCAGAAGTCAGCGGCGTCACATTCGATGCCACAGGCGAAACCAACTGGGTTGGATTTTTCATCAACCACCGTCCATTTGACGATGCCGATTGGTTTCGAGTCAACACTGGCATCGGCATTGGTGGAATCGAAGGCACACTGACCGATCAGGCAGATGCGAGCCACACGTACAACGTGAGATACCAAAACAACCCCGTCGGATACCTCGGAGTCGGCGTTGGTGCAAAGCCTGTCAAGGGCATCCAAGTGGGCTTTGACGTTGGTGCCTTGCACACGGGTGGACCCAACATCACAGGCACTGGAGACCTTGCAAGTAACATTGGAGACACGTTTGGTTTTGGCCGTGTACTGCCCAACTTCCAACTTAGCGTGAGCTACGGATTCTGAGCCAGCCAAATGCCCAGAAAAAAAGCGCGCTTCACAGCGCGCTTTTTTTGTTGCGACGAGCCAACAAAAAACCCCGCACTTGCGTGCGGGGCTTCTTTTGGGTTGTGGGCAATACTGGACTCGAACCAGTGACCTCTCGCGTGTGAGGCGAGCGCTCTGAACCAGCTGAGCTAAATGCCCTTCTCAGCTCCGCTTCCGTTGAAACGGACCGCGAAGATACACAAGCCCTTGCGTTTTGCAAGCGTTTGGGCCCTTCGAAGTGTGCGCCCTGCAGGGCTTGAACCTGCGACCAAGAGATTATGAGTCTCCTGCTCTGACCAACTGAGCTAAGGGCGCGTCCCTGCGAAGGTACAGCGCAGGCGCATCGCAACCTCCTTTTCAAAAGGTCATACCGCTTCCCCGTCGTCTTCGAGCCACTCGAATTCGAGCTGACGCTTGGCAAGGTCCGCCGCAACGACGCGGACCGTGATGGGGTCACCGAGGCCAATTTTGGTGCCGGAGCGGAGGCCTTCGAAAAGCACACGGTCCTCGTCAAAGGCCCATTGGTCCCACGGGAAGGATTCTTTGGGCACGAAGCCCTCGCATTTGTTCTCGTCCAGCTCGACGAACAAGCCACGCCCGATGACGCCGTTGACCAGACCCTTGAAGGTTTCGCCAATGCGGGTGGAAAGGAACTCCACCTGCTTGTACTTGATGCTCGCGCGCTCCGCCTCGGCCGCACGCTTTTCCATGGTGGAGCTGTGGTGGCATTTGCCGCCGAGTGGGCCTTCGTCCGCACTTCCCTTGCCATCGAGATAGTGCTGCAGAAGCCGGTGAACCATGACATCGGGGTAGCGACGGATGGGGCTCGTGAAGTGGGTGTAATAAGGGAAGGCAAGGCCGTAGTGGCCGATGTTCTCTGTGTTGTACTCCGCCTTTGCCATGGTCCGGATGGCCATGGTCTTGACCGTGCCTTCCTCGGGCGTGCCGGCGGTGGCGGTGATCAGGTCGCGGAGAAGGGACTCGGCATTGCCGGGTGTGGGTTTGGGCATCTCGTGGCCAAACCGCCGCACAAACACCCGCAACTTCTTCAATTTCTCAGGATCGGGACGGTCGTGCACCCGATAGACCGCAGTACGGGTCGGCGTCTGCTTCTCGGGGTGGACCTTGGCCAGGAATCGCGCCACTTCCACATTGGCCAAAAGCATGAAGTCCTCGATGAGCTTGTTCGCCTCCTTCATGCGCTTGATGACCACGCGAAGCGGCTTGCCCGCCTCGTCGAGTTGAAAGCGCACCTCCTCGGTGTTGAAGTCGATGCCTCCGCGCTTGAAACGCTTCTTGCGCAGCTTGGTGGCAAGGTCGCCGAGGACCTTCAATTCATCTGCGCGGTCGCCTTGCCCTGTTTCGAGGCGCTCCTGGGCTTCCTCGTAGGCGAAGCGTCTGTCAGAGTGGATGACCGTGCGGCCAAACCACCTTCCGACCACCTCAGCTTCAGATGTCATTTCAAACACCGCACTGAACGCGAAACGATCTTCGTGCGGGCGCAGCGAACACAAGTCGTTGGAGAGGACTTCCGGGAGCATGGGGATGGTCCTGTCGACCAAATAGACGCTGGTCGCACGCTGCACGGCTTCCCGGTCCAAGACCGATCCTGGGGTGAGGTAATGCGTGACGTCCGCAATGTGAACGCCTACCTCCCAGTTGCCGTTTTCGAGTTTTTGCAAACTCAAGGCGTCGTCAAAATCTTTGGCATCCGCCGGGTCGATGGTCATGGTCAAGATCTCGCGGAAATCGCGGCGACGCGCCACCTCTTTCGGGTCGAGTCCGTGCGGATTTTCAGGGTCGCTGGCGCGGAATTCCTTGGCCGCCGCCTCCACCTCTGCAGGGAACTGATAGGGCAGCCCAAACTCAGCCAAAATCGCGTGCATCTCCACCTCGTGTTCTCCCTCCTGGCCCAGGACTTGGACCACGCGCCCCATGGGCTGATCGCGGGGATCGTCCCATTGTTCGAGGGTCACCAAGACCTTGTCGCCTTCCGTGGCCCCGCCCAAGTGACGGGCGGGGATGAAAAAGTCGGTGTGGATGCGCTGGTCGGAGGGCTTCCCAAAGCCATAGTCGCGCACAAGCGTCACGGTCACCACGTAGTGCTCGCGGAGGCGTTTGGTCACGCGCTTGACGCGTGGCGTGGTGCGCCTGCCCCGCTGCCACCACTCAATCTCCACGGTGTCGCCCCAAAAGGCGTCTCCTGTTTGGGCCTTGGGCACTCGGATTTCGTTGCCGTCGGGCATCCGCACAAAGCCTGTGCCCATGCGCGAGATTTGGATGGTGCCTTCCGTGCCCGACTGCTCCTGAACTTCTGACGCGGCCAACACGTAACGGCCGCGGCCGAGGTCTTCGAGCTTGCCTTTCTCCGCCAAGTCTTCCATCAGGGCCACCACCGCGCGGCGCACGTCGTGATTCAAGATGCCAAGTGCACCTGACACCTGTTTGTGATTGAGGGCCTTGTCGGAGCGCTGCCGAAAGACGCGAAGAACGGCCTTGCGCAGGTCTTGGGGAGAGCCATAATCTTCTGCGCCATGCATGCCGCGTTGGCCTTTGCCACTGCGCTTGGAACTTCCCCCTACAAACTTGTTGCCTCGTGGACTGCGACCGCCTTTCCTTCCCATGCACCAAAGATGCGGCTTGTGGCCGAACTTGCGACCGCATGACGACCCGATTTCTCCCCACCCATTGGCGCGATTACGCCTTGCTCGATGCCGGTGATGGCCAACGCCTGGAGCGGTTCGGCGAAGTCACGGTGGTTCGTCCCGATCCCTTCGCGCTGTGGACTCCTGCTGGCGATCCTCGAGCATGGAAGCAAGCGGACGCCACCT
>CAZGQI010000091.1:0-4609 GCA_964527895.1 uncultured Comamonadaceae bacterium
GCGGAATTCTGACGCACGACCTTCTGCAGGAGGTGCTCATCCACGAAGGGTCCCTTTTTCAGACTACGAGGCATGTCTTACTCTCCTACTAGCGCTTCTTGCCGACAGTGCGACGACGGACAATTTGTTTGTTGCTGGCTTTCTTAGCCGAGCGGGTACGACCCTCTGCCTGGCCCCAGGGACTGACAGGGTGACGTCCACCGGAGGTCTTACCTTCACCACCACCGTGGGGGTGATCCACCGGGTTCATGGCCACACCGCGAACGGTGGGGCGAACGCCCTTCCAACGCATGCGGCCCGCTTTACCCCAGTTGATGTTGGCCTGTTCGGCGTTGCCGACCTCACCAATGGTGGCGCGGCAGCGAGCATCCACGTTGCGAATTTCACCCGAAGGCAACCGCAGCTGCGCGTTGGGGCCATCCTTGGCGACCAAACGGACAGCGGCACCTGCGGAACGGGCCATCTTTGCGCCACCGCCGGGGCGAAGCTCGATGGCGTGAACCACCGTTCCCACGGGGATGTTACGCAGAGGCAAGTTGTTGCCGGGCTTGATGTCAGCGCTGGCACCCGATTCGATGATGTCGCCCTGACGGAGCTTGTTGGGAGCCAAGATGTAGCGCTTCGTGCCATCAACAAAGTGCAACAGCGCAATGCGCGCGGTGCGGTTGGGGTCGTACTCAATGTGGGCGACCTTGGCGTTGACGCCATCTTTGTCGTTACGACGGAAGTCGATCACGCGGTACTGACGCTTGTGGCCACCACCGATGTGACGGGTGGTGATGCGACCCTGGTTGTTGCGGCCACCAGTTTTGGGCAGCGGACGCAGCAGGGACTTCTCGGGCGTGCTCCGGGTGATTTCTTGGAAATCAGCAACCGAAGAGCCACGACGACCGGGGGTCGTCGGCTTGTATTTGCGAATAGCCATGTTCTACTTCCTACCTAGCCGACAGCCGTGAAGATGTCGATGGAACCGGAGGACAGGGTGACAATGGCACGCTTGGTGTCTTTGCGCTTTCCTGTTCCAAACTTGGTGCGACGGGTCTTGCCCATCTTGTTCAGGGTGTTCACACCGGAAACCTTCACCTTGAAGATCTTTTCGATCGCCAGTTTGATTTCGGTTTTCGTTGCGCGGGGGTCAACCTCAAAGGTGTACTTGCCCTGGTCAATCAGGGTGTAGCTCTTCTCGCTCACGATGGGGCGGAAGACAACATCTCTGGGGTCTTTGTTCCAGGCAGCTTGGTGGATGGTCATTATTTGCCTTCCTTCGCGTCAGACTTGTCCGCGACGAACGCCTCGAAGGCTTCGGCGGTGAACACAATGTCATCGGAGTTCAACACGTCATACGCGTTGAGCTGGTCGGGGTGAACGGCGTGGACACCCTGGAGGTTACGCACGCTCTTCTGGCCGTTGACATCGTCGCGACCGACAACCACCAACACGTTGAAACCGGGAGCTGTCTGGGCAATCAGCGCCGCCGCGATTTTCGTCGAAGGCGCGCTGTCGGTGCCAAGACCCTTCACTACGTGAATGCGGCCCGCACGGGCACGATCTGAGAGTGCCGACAACAGTGCTTTGGCGACCATCTTCTTCGGGGTGCGCTGCGCGTAGTCGCGAGGAATCGGACCGTGCACCACTCCACCACCACGGTGCTGGGGGGCGCGAATCGAACCCTGACGGGCGCGACCGGTTCCCTTCTGCTTGAAAGGCTTGCGTCCGGAACCGGACACTTCACCGCGGTGCTTCACCTTGTGAGTTCCCTGGCGGGCAGCGGCAAGCTGTGCGACGACAACCTGGTGCATCAGGGGAACGTTGGTGACCACATCGAACATCTCTGCGGGCAGATCAACCGAACCGGACTTCTTTCCAGTCTGGTCGAGAACGTCAATGGAGGTAGCCATGGTTAGGACCCTTTCCGTGCGTTACGAACAAACACGAGGCGACCCTTGGAACCGGGAACGGCTCCCTTGATCAGCAGCAAGCCACGGTCAGCATCAACGGCGTGGACGTGGAGGTTCATGACCGTCACGCGGTCACCACCCATACGACCCGCCATCCGCATTCCCTTGAAAACACGGGAAGGCGTAGCAGAAGCTCCAATAGAACCGGGCTTGCGGTGGTTGCGGTGCGCACCGTGCGATGCGGAGACACCCTTGAAGTTGTGACGCTTCATGACACCCGCGAAACCTTTACCTTTGCTGGTACCAACAACATCAACCAGCTGGCCGGCTTCGAAAACCTCAGCGGTGAGCTCTTGTCCCACCGTGTAGTTGGCCGAGTCGTTGGTGCGAATCTCGGTGACGTGGCGGCGGGGGGTCACACCGGCCTTCTCGTAGTGTCCTTTGAGAGGGGCGGTCACTTTCCTGGGGTCAATACCACCGGAAGCAATCTGGATGGCCTCATAGCCATCGTTGTCCTGGGTGCGGATCTGGGTCACCACGTTGGGGGCAACCTGGATAACGGTGACAGGAACCAAGATGTTGTTCTCGTCCCACACCTGGGTCATACCGAGCTTGGTGCCCAGTACTCCCCGCGTTGCAGTAACAGTAGACATATCGCTATTCCTTAAAGCTTGATTTCGATGTTGACGTCGGCGGGCAAGTCAAGACGCATCAAGGAATCCACAGCCTTTGGCGTGGGGTCAATGATGTCGATCAGACGCTTGTGGGTGCGCTTCTCGAAGTGCTCGCGAGAGTCTTTGTACTTGTGGGGCGAGCGAATCACAGCGATAACGTTTTTCTCCGTCGGGAGAGGAACGGGACCAACAACGGACGCACCAGCTCGGGTGACCGTGTCAACAATCTTCTTGGCTGAAACGTCAAGACCTGCGTGGTCATACGACTTCAGTCGGATGCGGATTTTTTGTCCCGCCATGGTTATCTCTTTCTCTCACTCGCGCGCAGCTTCCGCTGGGCACTTCATAGGCGACCTGGCTTTCACCGGGCCACACACACCACTGTTCTTCTGTCAACACACCTCGGCACACCCCGGCGCCGGCACCGGAGCGCCGCACCATCGGAATGTCGATGACGTTGTGTTCTGCTACCTGCGGCCTAGGGGAATTCGCGAGAGCGAACCTATGCACTACCTGGCAGTGAGCCGAACACGAGTGTTTGGCGTTTTGAACCTTGAAAACTATCCCACAGGCTGGCATTTCGCGCAACCCGGGCGTGTCGCGCCAAAAATCCCGAATCTGCGGGGAAGTGAGGCGCCAAACGAAAGAAGGCCCGGGGCGAACCCCGGGCCTTCTCGCGTAGGAAACTACTTGATGATCTTGGTCACCGTTCCGGCGCCAACAGTACGACCACCCTCGCGGATGGCGAAGCTGAGGCCCTCTTCCATGGCGATGGGCTGAATCAGCTCAACGGTCATGTCAGTGGTGTCACCGGGCATCACCATTTCGGTGCCATCAGGCAACGAAATAACACCGGTCACGTCAGTTGTACGGAAGTAGAACTGGGGACGGTAGTTGGTGTAGAACGGGTTGTGACGCCCACCCTCATCCTTACCGAGGATGTAGGCGGTGCCTTCGAAGTTGGTGTGAGGAGTCACGGAACCGGGGGCAACAACCACCTGTCCACGCTCAACATCTTCACGCTTGGTACCGCGGAGCAAGAGACCACAGTTCTCGCCGGCCCATGCTTCGTCCAGCTGCTTGTGGAACATCTCGATACCAGTAACGGTGGTCTTCTGGGTGGGACGGATACCGACGATCTCGACATCCGAGTTGATTCCCAGGGTTCCACGCTCGGCGCGGCCGGTAACAACCGTTCCACGACCGGTAATGGTGAAGACGTCCTCAACGGGCATCAAGAACGGCTTGTCCTTGTCGCGCACGGGGTCGGGGACGCTGTCGTCCACGGCAGCCATGAGCTCCATGATCTTGTCGCTCCACTCGGCGTCGCCCTCAAGAGCCTTGAGACCAGACACGCGAACAACAGGAGCGTTGTCGCCGTCGAAGCCCTGGCTGGAGAGCAGTTCGCGAACCTCGACCTCGACGAGCTCGAGGATTTCCTCGTCGTCGACCATGTCGGACTTGTTCAGCGCGACCAAGAGGTAAGGAACACCCACCTGCTTGGCGAGCAGAACGTGCTCACGGGTCTGCGCCATCGGGCCGTCAGTAGCGGCAACCACGAGGATTGCGCCGTCCATCTGTGCGGCACCGGTGATCATGTTCTTGATGTAGTCGGCGTGACCGGGGGCGTCAACGTGTGCGTAGTGACGCTTCTCGGTCTCATACTCCACGTGGGAGATGTTGATGGTGATACCGCGCTGACGCTCTTCAGGAGCTGAGTCAATGGATGCGAAGTCGCGCAACACGTTGACGTCTGAAGGGTGGCGTTCTGCGAGCACCTTGGAAATAGCAGCGGTAAGAGTGGTCTTGCCGTGGTCGACGTGACCGATCGTACCGATATTGACGTGCGGTTTGGTCCGCTCGAACTTGGCCTTAGCCACTATGGTCCTCCTCGGGACTGTTGGTCTAATCCTTGCGGGATTAGACACATGGTTACTTGTCTTGTTGTAGGCCTTGCGAGCCTATTCTTTCGGGCTTAGTCGCCCTTGCCCTTCTGAATAATCTCGTCGGCCACAGCCTTCGGGACTTCAGCATACG
>CAZGQI010000092.1:0-4520 GCA_964527895.1 uncultured Comamonadaceae bacterium
TTTGGTTGGCTCGGGTGCAGCAATTGCGACGGGACGCCCCCCCAACGTTGTATTGGGGCACAACGACCCAACTTGCACTGCGCAGAGGATGACCCTCGTGATCGGGTTTCTCCAGCCACGAAGCCGCCAGCGCCAAGCTCGCGTTCACGCCACATGGCTCCCCCGGATGAATCGCATTGTTGACCAACACGCGGACCACGCTGTCAGGTTGGGCTGCCAGCCGTGCATTCACCCCCTCGCGCAGCGCGGACGCCTCAGCCGGTTTTCCCGTCAACACAAGCGCGTGAATCGGTCTCCCAACATCGCTGACACCGACTTCGTGAATTGTCGCACGTGGATGGATGTCGGCCAACGCGGTGGCCATGTGGACGGCATCTTCCCACGTCGGCGTGTGGTTGGCATGCAACAAACTGTCCACAGACCACGTTTGCTTGGACAAGGTGGATTGTGGGCGTTCGGCAGGGTGACAACCGACCCCCACGAGCATCAAAATCACAACCGAACTTTTGAAGTGGTGCATCATCCATGCAATTGACGGAACTTTGTACCGAGAAAGACGCAACGCACCCCACGAACGGTTCACCGTCATCTGCCATGATTCGATTTACGCCTAGCAATCAAGCGACCCCTGCCCCCGGCAATGTGCTCCTCAGTGAGCCTTTCCTGGACGACCCTTACTTCGGACGAAAGGTGGTCTTGCTTTGTGAGCACAATGAAGAAGGGAGCTTTGGGTTTGTACTCAACAACTATGTTGACATCGACATCGATGAGGTGATGGACGATCTTCCCAAACTCAACGCCCGAATCAGCGTCGGTGGCCCTGTCAAAAACAGCAACCTGTATTACCTCCATACCCGGGAAGACATCGCGGAAAGCATCCCTGTCATGCCAGGGGTTTTCATGGGAGGGGACTTTGACCAAATCCGTGACATGCTTCTCGCCAAACAATTGAAGGCGCGAGACATTCGATTCTTCATTGGGTACAGCGGTTGGTCTCCAGCGCAGCTCCAAGAGGAAATTCGGAGCCGATCGTGGTTTGTGGCGGACGTCAATCCCTCGGACATCATGCGCACCGACGAGGACAACGACATGTACTGGAAACGTTTGATTTCAGAAATGGGCGACGGCTATGACCACATCGCCAACGCCCCGAGCGACCCCTCGCTCAATTGACGTTTCTCGCGCTCCCTTTCCGAAGACAACCTCAAGTTACGGACAGAGAAATGCGATACCCGGCGTGCGAACGGACGTTCCACACTTGACCGTTCTCGAACATCCAGTATTGCCCTTTGACGCCGATGAGTTTGGACTCAATGCGAGGGTGCTTGTCAAGCTTGCTGCTTGTGACTTTGTCAAGATGTTGGAGCACGGGGAAAGAGAGTGCCGTGATGTCGTCTGAATCTTCAAAAAACGATTCGTACGCCATCCCCAAGGTGTCCATGCATTCCTCTTTGGCCTCCAACAAAGCCGCTTCATCGAGGGCCACCTCCCGAAGCATGGCCCGCCATTGGGTCCGGTCTGACATCACTTCCTTCAAGGCCACTTCAATCTCGCCAGCGAGTTGACGGTAGGGCGTATGAGCCAACACGATGGCCCCCACTGCACCCTGGTCCACCCAACGGGAAGGCACATTGGTGGCCCGGGTCACCCCAACCTTGAGGTGCGATGTTTGGCTGATGTAGACCACATGCGGCTGGAGGTGATTCGCCCGTTCCCACGCCTCGTCGCGCAGGGCAATGCCCTCGTGAATGCGACTGAGTTCAGGTCGGATGATGCTCGGGCATGCCAGAGGCGACTTGAGGAACGCATCGTAAGACAGGCCTTCCCCGTATGTCTTTTTGATGCGCTTGCCGGTCGCCACACAATGGATGTCTCCTTCAAACACAATTTCCACCTGCTTCCCGACCCAGGCATTCACCGACTCCTCTTGCAATGGATGGAGAATGTCCGCGCCGCGCCACAGGTAAGAAACCGTGCCGTGGTCATCGACATGTGAATCCATTTTCCTGACGTTGCCTTCCCAATTCATGAGGCAATGTTCGGGATTCGTCAGCCATGATTCCTATTTTGCCCGCACGATTCACTATTTTAGTTCAAACCCTTTTCTATGAAGAACATTTTTCTCCCTGCGCTTCTGTTGACTGCAGGAGCACTCCAAGCCCAGCTCTACTCCGAGGATTTCGAAGGCTACGCCGTGGGTGATTACATCGCCGTGGAAGGCGCTCCTGCGTGGGCCGTATGGACCGCCGGCAACGAAGGTGGCGACATGGACGCCCAAGTCACCGACGAAGCTGCGCTCTCTGGAAGCCAGTCGATCAAAATCTTCGGTGCCGTGGCAGGCGGCCCCATGGACATCGTGCTCGTGGCTGGTCTTGAAGGTGCGTATGAAGTGACCTTCAACATGCTCATCCCCGAAGGCAATTCCGGCTACTACAACGTGCAGGAAAATCAAATTGCAGGCACGGACTGGGCTTTTGAGTGCAACCTCAACGCGGACGGCACGGTGAACTACAACGTGGACGGTGTGGCTGTGGCCACGGGTGCATTTACGCCCGGAGCATGGTTGAAGGTGACGCACTACATCGACACCGATTCCGACCTCATGCACTTGTACCTCGATGATGTGTATCTCGCACAGGTGCCCTACGACGGACTTCAAATCGGAGGTGTGAACTTCTACGCCGCCGGCGACGGGGTCAACGTCCCGACGTACTACATCGACGATGTCCTCGTAGATGTGACGGACCCCGTGGTGGACAACGTCCAAGTTGTGGCAGGTCTCGACTGCACGTTTGGCCCCAACCCCGCACAAGACTTTGTTCGCGTGCAGGCCAACCTCGACAACGCCGTTGTGCGCGTTCTTGCGCTCGATGGAAAAGTGGTGTTGGAGGAGCGTCGCAATGACCTCGTGGGTGGCGCACAGCTGAACCTCGACTTGGACAACGGCATCTACCTTCTCGAACTCACCAGCGGCAGCCAGCGTTTGACGCAGCGCTTGGTGATCCAGAAGTGATCCCCAAAACACGAATACACAAAAAGCCGGCCCATTTGGGTCGGCTTTTTCATTGTTGGCCGTTTCTGTTCAATGAGATGTCAATGACTTCAGCCATGCAGCTTGCACCTCCCAGGCTTGGCTGAGGTGCTCTGGCCATGTCGAGGCATCTTGCCACGGATGGGACATTCCAAACACGTGATTGGCCCCGTCAATGAGCCCAAAAGTTCCCCTGGCCGCCCAAGACGCAATGTCGTTCCCTTCTTGCCACGCAACCGCGTCATCTGCGGTGCCGTGCACCACCAAAGCGGGGCACGACAAAGAAGAAGTCGCCGATTGGATGTCCAATTCGGAGGCGCGTGTCATGGCATCGAGGTAGAACGCATAGGGGTGCACCAGAATTTGGCCTGTGCGGCCATTCAAAACCTCGAGCCGATCCGATGCTTGCCATTGTGCCAAAGCCTCACCTTTAGGAAAGCGATGGAAGACATTGGAAACCGGCGCCCAACATGCGACACCAGCCAACTGCCCTCCTTCTTCCTCAAACTTTCGACCGCCCAACAGCGCCATCCCGCCACCTCGGCTGTGCCCCATCACCATGACTTGACGGTGCTTTTGGGCCAATTGCGTCAACGCAAAAGCCACTTCTTCCGCTTCGATGTGATGCCGGTTTTGGCTCCAAACTTCGGTGTCAAGGCAATCTTCATGGAACGGCGCCACATGGCCATTGTGTGAGAAGTCCATGCGGTACACCTCCCATCCACTTTGTGCCCATCGCTCTGCCAAGCCCCGCCACAACCCCCATTCTCGAAAGCCCTTGTAGCCGTGAACCATCAAAGCACAGCCTTTGAATCCGCCCTTTGAAGCGTGTTTGGTCCAATTCAAGGGCCCATAAGGCCCGTTCCAATACCCTTCCTCGGTGAGGGCGCCTTCCGCTTTGACCCATGCGCAAGGATCTGGCACATTGAACTCAAATCCCAAGGAAATCATGGCTTCAGAAGACACCCGTCGTTTCACCCCACCTGCCATCATCTCCACTTCAGAAGCTGCATGTTTCGTACACATGATGAGCTCGCGCCGGGTCCGAACTTGAGGAGCCACCACATTGATGGCCTTTGGAAGACTCTCTTCATGCACTGCCGCAAACACGCATGCCTCCGCGGCATCGCGTTCATGAACCCATTGAACATGACCATCGCTGCCTTGGACAGTCCCCCGTTTGAGCAAGGCGGCCACGGGGTGACGCCCTCTTCCAAACAATCCACCCAAACGCAACGCCACAAAGGGCACTCCACCTTTGCGATGAATGTCTTCCAGCGCAAACATGTCCACCCCAGTGTGCCGCGAAAGGTGATGCCCCTCGTTCTCCTCGACGACCACGCCTGATTGGTTTGGATCGTAGACCGAAGTGGAGGAGGTCCAGATCAATCGCCCCACCCCACTTCGCCTCGCGGCAGCCTGAAGCTCGTGATGAAACGCCAAAGTTTGGTCCATGCCCATGCGAGGCGGCACAGTGACAATCCATCGC
>CAZGQI010000093.1:0-4449 GCA_964527895.1 uncultured Comamonadaceae bacterium
GCGCGGTGGCGCAAGTGGGCCAAGGAACGCTGAAAGGACGCGTGACGGACTTCGATTCGAAAGACGCCCTCCCCTTTGCCAGTGTGGTTTTGTTCCTCAACGGGAACCAAGTGGCCGGGACGAACACCGACTTCGATGGAGAGTACACCATCAAGCCGATTCAACCGGGCTCGTACGACGTCCTCGTCAGCTTTGTGGGCTACCAAGCCAAAAAGGTGACTGGCGTCAAAATCACGGCCAACAAGATTCAGTTCGTCAACGCCGAGCTCGGTGCCGGTGTGATGATGGAAGAAGCTGAGGTAGTCGAATACTCGGTGCCATTGATCGACAAGGACGGTGGTGCCTCTGGGGGCACGGTCAGCCGTGAAGACATCGACAAGCTCCCAGGCCGTTCCGCCACGAGCATCGCCCAAACCGTGGCAGGTGCCAGCACAGCGGGAACAGACGGTGGCGTCAGCATCCGCGGTGCACGTACGTCCTCCACCTGGTACTACATCGACGGCATCAAGGTCCGCGGTTCTTCCGCCCTTCCCAAATCAGCCATTGAAGAAGTCCAGGTGGTGACCGGGGGCATCCCCGCGAACATCGGTGACGCCACAGGGGGTGTGATCAACATCTCGCTTCGGAACTCCAGCCGCTCTTGGTTTGGGGGTGGTGAAGTCATCTCCTCTGGCCTTCCCCTTGGCGAAACCGCCTACGGCCTTGACCGATTCGGCTACAACCTTGCAGAGGCATCGGCTTCGGGCCCGATTGCGTGGCGCAAAGACGCCGAGGGCAACAAGACCGATCCTCTTCTCGGGTTGTTCTTGTCGGGCAACTACACTTACGAAGCAGACACGCGTCCCACGTTGGACGGCGTTTACCGGATGACGGATGCCGCACGCGACTCGTTGCTCGCCAACCCCCTGCGCCAAAACATCAGTTCGTCTGGTGACGTCAACGGTGCGTTGTTCAATGCCGACTTCTTGACAGCAGACGACTTCATCCGCGTGCCCACCCGCTTGAACGCCTCTCGCCAGTCTGCCAACTTGGTCGCCAAGCTCGATGTGGCGACCAACGAAACGACCCAGTTGACGTTTGGAGCCACGGGCTCTGTGCAGCTCAACAACGAGTTTGACCGCGAACGCTCTTTGATGAACTGGGAGAACAACAACCAAACCTCTCGTCTCGACTGGCGCGGATACGTGAAGTTCTCTCAGCGCTTTGTGGATGAAGAAGGGGAAGGAAGCAGCGGTGGATTGAAGAACGTCTTCTACTCCATCATGGCCGACTACAGCCAGAGCTACTTCAAGCGCCAAGACATCAGCCACGGCGACAACTTCTTCCGCTACGGCCACGTCGGCAAGTTTGACGTCTTCCAGCAAAACAGCTACCGCTACAACGACGCTTCTGGACGCTATGTCCACAACGGATGGCAGGACACCCTCGTGACCTTCGACGCTTCGCAGTACAACCCTGAATTGGCGGCGATCAACACGCAGTTCTTCTCGTTGTTCGACAACAACTCAGGTGTGACCTTCGGCCCAGGCGGCCCACAGTTTGAGCCCGGTGCCTACTCCAGCCTGTTGGAGGTCCAGAACGGCAACGCGTTGTTGAATGGCCAAAATCCGTCTGACACCTACGGCCTTTGGAGCTATGTGGGCGAACAGGGCAACAGCTACAACATTTTCAACGACCAGCAGTTCCGTGTGAGTGCCGCTGGCTCTGGTGACATCGGCGACCACGCCCTCCAGATCGGTTTTGAATACGAGCAGCGTCGCGACGCCTTCTTCAACCTCAGCCCTGTGGGGTTGTGGACGTTGGCCCGTTTGACGGCCAACTCCCACATCAAGGAGATCGACACGTCGGACAGCACGGTGACCAACGTGGGTACGGACTACTACGTGACGTACGACCGCCTTTTGGGTGACAACCAGTTCGAATTTGACGCCAACCTCCGCGAGGCACTTGGTGCAGATGACCGTGAGTTGATCAACATCGACGCCATCGATCCCGATTTCTACTCGTTGGACATGTTTGGTGCGGATGACCTCTTGAACCAGGGTTCCAACTTGGTCTCTTACGGCGGCTACGACCCTTACGGGAACAAGACGAACAATCGCCCCACCATCGAAGACTTCTTCACCGAAACCAACGATGCAGGGTACAACACCCGTCCCATCGGTGCCTACGAACCGATTTACATCGCGGGATACATCATGGACAAGTTCACGTTTGACGACATCATCTTCAACGTGGGTCTGCGTGTCGACCGATTCGACGCCAACCAGCCTGTCTTGAAGGACCCTTACGTGGTCGGACAGTCTTACAGTGTGGGTGACATCCGTGGAACGTTGGTGGACCAGCTCAGCGGCAACAACGTCATTCCAGACAACATCGGGGATGACTTCACCGTGTACACCGACGCCTTGGAAGACCCAAGCGCCATTGTCGGTTACCGTAGCGGAGACACTTGGTACAACGCCCAGGGCACGGAAATCTCGGACCCGGACATCCTCGCGGTCAACACGGCCTACCCTGCGCCTTGGTTGAAGCCCAACGACAACGCAACCGGCGACGATCCGTTTGAGTTGACGTCCGAGGCCTTCCGCGACTACGACCCTGCCGTGAACATCATGCCTCGCATCTCGTTCTCGTTCAACATCAGTGACGAGGCCGTGTTCTTCGCGCACTACGACATCTTGACACAGCGTCCGACCTCAAGCAACCGCTTCTCTCCCATTGATTACCTCTTCTTGGAGAGCCGCAACAATTTGATTTCCAACCCCAACTTGCGTCCTGAGAAGACCATCGACTACGAATTGGGCTTCCAGCAAGTGTTGACCAAGACGTCCAGCCTCAAGATCTCTGCGTATTACAAGGAGATGCGTGACATGATTCAGGTGCGCAACTTCACTGGTGCGTACCCACGTCCGTACCGCGCGTTTGGCAACCTCGACTTCGGGACGGTGAAAGGCTTCACCGTCGGATACGACTTGCGTCGCACCGGCAACGTTCGTTTGAACGCCAACTACACGTTGCAATTCGCGGACGGCACCGGTTCTACGACCCAGACGGCCTTGGCCCTCATCAACGCGGGCTTGCCCAACCTCCGTTCCATCATCCCGTTCAACTACGACCAACGTCACCGCATTGTGGCGAACGTGGACTACCGTTACGGATCGGGTGAGAGCTACAACGGACCCGTGGCCAACATTGGCGGCAAGGAACGTCAGCTCTTCGCCAACACCGGTTTGAACTTCATCGCCAACCTCGGCTCGGGCACGCCTTACACCGCAAGTGTGATTCCCACGCCGATCACGGGTGAAATCAGCCCATCTACGGAGGGATCGATCAACGGAAGCCGCCTTCCATGGCAGTTTGGATTGGACGCCAACCTCGACAAGAATTTCACCATCACGCACGGTGGTGAAGGTGAAAAGGCGAAGACCACCAACCTCAACGTCTACCTCTGGATCGGCAACCTTCTGAACACCCGCAACGTGAACGGCGTGTACCGCTTCACAGGTGTCACGGACGACGACGGCTACCTCGCTGCCGCCCAATATCAACCGCTCATCAACAGCCAGAACGACCCGAACGCTTTCCGCAACTACTACAGCATGTTTGTGGACAACCCCTTCAACTTGGGATTGCCTCGGACGGTGCGTCTCGGTGTCAAGTTTGACTTCTGATCATGCCACGCAAGAACATGAATCGCATTCTCTCACTCTCCGCCCTGTGTTTGATCGCCTCCACCGCGTGGGGGTACAAATACGTGGGCGCCGGAACCCCTGGTGAAACCGCCGGCAGCAACACCCAGCCCGCCCTTCGCGCTGCGGCATGTGCACCGGCCACTGGCCTGCGCGACCTCGAATGGAACAACGTTCGCGCGTTGATTGAAACCGGTGGATCGCTCTGGCAAGACCGCGCGACGAGCCAAGCTTCTTACGAAGTGCCCAAGGGCGGCGGCATCAGCTCCCTCTACGCCGGCGCGTTGTGGATGGGCGGCATCAGCCCTGACCAACAGTTGAAGCTCGCAGCCTTGACGTTCCGTGGCCGAGGAAACGACTACTGGACGGGTCCATTGACCAACGACGGCTCGGCTGAAATCGACGCAGAAGTCTGCAACCAGTACGACGAATTCTTTGTGTCGACGCGTTCAGACGCACAGCGTCACCGTCAATACTTCGACGCCGTCGCAGGTGGCACGGTCGACGAAGAATTCCCTGACGGATACGCGATGCCTTCGTACTTCCGCGACTACCCTGCGCACGGAAACACGGAAGCCAATCAAGACTACTACCTCGCTCCATTCAAGGACTACGACGGTGACGGGTTCTACTCTCCAGACAATGGAGACTACCCTTGGTACGACTTCTTGCAGGAAATCGACTGCAAAAACCGGAAGCGCGAGGACATCGTGCCGCTCTACGGTGACCGCAACTTCTACTGGATCTTCAACGACAA
>CAZGQI010000094.1:0-4346 GCA_964527895.1 uncultured Comamonadaceae bacterium
CCGAGGAAGGTTTGTATTTCAGCGTGGACCGCGGCGCAAACTGGCGCCCATGGACGCACGACGTGCCCAACGTCCCTGTGCGAGACATGGCGATTCAGGAACGTGAGGGGGACTTGGTGCTCGGGACCTTTGGCCGCGCGGCGTATGTGATCGAGGATTTGTCTCCGCTTCGTGCGTTGGCCAACGAAGGGGCAGCGTTGCTCAACACCACTTTCCGGGCCTTTGACGCGGCGTCCGGCTACCAGGTGCCGCGTCCGCGTCCCGCGGGTTCACGCTTCATGGCAGACCACGTTTGGGAAGGTGAAAACCGGAACAGGAATGCCCACGGGCACGTGTATGTGCAAGCGGACACGGCCGAGGTGCACTCCGAGATGGAGGTGGTCATCTTGACCGCCGAAGGCGACACCCTTCGCCGCATGACGCGGGAGGTCGAACCGGGCTGGCAAACCTTGACCTGGCGCGGAGACACAGATGGCATTCGTTGGCCCAGTCGCGGACTCGACAAGGAAGACAAGCCCACGGGCGGCGGTCCTTCTGTGGCGCCGGGCACGTACACTGCGGTGCTCACCTTGGGAACCCACGTGGATTCCATGGACATGACGTGGGTGCACGACCCAAGAACCGCGTTTGACGCTGCGAAGCACCAGGAGGGTGTGGCCCAAATGAAGCGCACCTACGTGGAAGTGGAACGCCTCGCAGACCTCATGCAAGAATTGGCCGCGGCCGGCGAGGCGATGGACGCGATGTCGGGTGTTTGGGCGCATCTGGGCGATTCGACCACCACGGTGGTGGATTCCTTGCACCAAGAAGTCGCAGAAGGCATCACGGCCATCCACGACATGATTTGGATGCCGAAGGATTTTGTGGGGTACGACCACGTCACGGTTCGGGTCATGAGCCGGCTTTACGACGCGATGCCCGACATCCGAGAAGGCGCCACGGCCAACGACCAGCGCAAGTTGGAGATTGCAAAAGAGGCCATGGATGCCATCGAAGCGGAGGTTCGGGCCTTGATGGATGGACCTTGGATGGCGCTCAAGAAAGCGGCGCGTGAAGTGGAAGTCACGTTGGACGGGGTGCTCGACGGGGTGCAGCGTCAAGACGATTGACCTTCGCGGTCATCGGTCGCTCCAAGCGCGCAGCAGCTTGGTGTAGCCCACCTGCACCGTGAGGTTTTGCATGCGGTCGTCCCAGCGGACGTTGGGATTTGTCAACTCTGGCTTGGGCACGATGCCCGGCAGGCTTTGGGTGTGGCGCAAAAACCACTCTCCTCGCTCGTCCGCACGCATCCCAATCCAAACCACCCAGCTCAATTCCCAGCTTCGAATGGGCAGGCTTGTCGGTTCCCACTCGCCATCTGACACGCCACTCGCCAACCCGTCTTCAAAGGCGCCAATCAACACGCCTGGCTGCAACCCCGTGCCGACCGTGTAGCCGTCTTTGAAGTCGTAGACCGCGGTCAAGGGAATGTCGACGTACGTGAATTTGTAGCCCCAGTTGGTGTAATCGTCAATCTTGGGATTTTGCACTTTTCGGCTGCCTTTTTGGTTGTAGAGGAGGCCGATTTGAAAGCCCAAATCGCGGAACTGGCGCACTTCCACCACGGCTCCAGCGTGAAGCCCCAGCTTGTTGAAGCCTTCGATGCCATCCCCCCGCACTTGTGCCGCCGTCACACCCAGGGTGTACCCTCCGTTGAAAAGCCATGGATCATTTTGGCCATGACTTTCACATGCCAAGGTCAGGGAGAACGCCAAGCAAGCCCAAACACGCATGTTCATTCGGTGACGTGAACGGCGAGCGTTTGAATCACGCTGCCATTGTCTGAAGTCAAGACGGCGATGAGGTCGGATTGAGTGGCATCCCAGGCATTGTTCCATGCGAACGTGTAGCACTCTTGGTGGGCATCGCCGGCTTCGGGGTTGTCAGCCACAACCAGCCCTTTTGCACCTGTGACGCTGCCGCGGAGCACATGCTCGTGGTCGTAGTCCTCGACCAATCCAGGTCCGGGAGGGTCCACCGTGGGATACCACAACTGGGGCCCCACAATGTGATTTTCTGCCACGAGAAGGCCCAAACGTACCGGGCCTTCGACGGCTGCAAACCAGGTGGTGTGGACGTGGATGGTCAATTCGCCGGTGGAAGCATTTTGGTCCACGACCATTTGCAAGCCTGCAGCTGGAGAGGCGGCCAATAGGTCGTCGACTGCAGCATCCCACTGGTCCACCACAAGAACATTGGTTTCGTCACTGAGGCGGTTCACGCGGCCGATGGGGTTCAATTGAAATTCCAAGTCTTCCCAAAACACGTCCCCTTCGTCGCAGGTCCAATCGGTGGGGTAGTCCACGTTGGTGCTTGCGAGTTCTCCGGCATGGATGGCCAGGGGGACAATGTGGTCAGGATGCGCTCCCAAAAGCTCGGCAGCTTTCACCGCTGCGGGTGGACAGTTGCCGCATTGATGCGCGGTAAAGTCTTCAATCAGGATGCGTTGGATGTCTGTCTCCAACGGCTCAAAGGCAGGAGCTTCGGACGCATCGCAAGGGGCAATGACCCCAATGACAGGGTCTTCGAAGGTGTCGCATGAGGTCACGCTCAGCCCCAAGAGGGCCGCAATGCCCAAGGTGAAACGAGGGTTGACGTTCATTGGTGCAGAAGAATCTGGCTTGATTGTGTCGTGCCGACGCGCATGTCAACGAGGTACGCGCCTACATCGAGTGAAGACACGTCCAACACACGCTGATGTTGTCCCGCCGCCATGTCGCCCCAATGCACGCGCATCACTTCTTGGCCAGTCACATTGAACAATGTGAGCGTCACAGGGGCCGTTTGTGCCAATGTGATGTCCACGGTCACGAGGTCTTGGCTCGGATTTGGAAACACCTTCCATCCCGAGATGACATGGGTTTCATGGACAGAAGTGATGCTGGTGACTTCCAGGTCAAAAGACACTTCTGCAAAGGCATCCAATTCCTGATAGAAGATGTCTTGGTCGAGGATGGTCTCTCCATCTGTGCTGTTCACCTCGAGAAACCCGACGCCATCCATGGAGGTGGCATTGTTGAAGAGGCCATCACCGCCCTCATCCAAAAGGGTCAACACGTAACACCCCAACTCGGGAAGGGTGACATCCCAAGTGTACTCTGTGGTGGGCTCAAGGTCTTCGCTGCCGGGCATCACGGAAGCCAGCACGGTCCCTGAGGGATCCGCCAGCGTCCATCCCAATTGATTGGGTGCCCCGTCTGTTTTCATGCGTACCTCGAGGTTGTTGCTCACTTCCTCCGCGCCAGACACGGTGCCTTGGGTGGTGTTGTTGCCCTCGTTGTCGTCCGTGGACACAATGTCAAACACGAAGATGGTCTCTCCGTCCACCTGGGCGTCAAGGAGTTCCACTGTGGTGAACTCGTAGGTGCCAAGTTCACCCTCCCAATCGGCGCTGCCAAGGACTTCCGTTTGGTTGAAAGGCAACAGCTTTGACACTTGAATGGTGCAAGCGGTCAGGGTGTCCAAACCGTTGTTCATCAGCCGGACCGCCAAGGCTGCTGGATTGTCTCCACAAGCGTTGGTTTCGCCCACATAATCCATCAACAGGGCGTCGTTCGCCAATGAAGCTGGCATGCAGGTGGCCGAGTTCAAGATGGTTTCGTGTCCGGCAATGCTGGCCTGTCCAGACTCCGTCAAGATCTTGTTGGGGCAAATCGTGTAAATCGTGGGGTAGTAGGTGCAGGCGAAGTCGGCAAAAATGTCGCCCGCGTTGTCGATGATGGGATAGGGAGTCCCCGTGATCCAATTGCCTGCGGTGGATGGCCCTGTTCCCTCCAAGTCTGCTTGCGTCGTGTTGTCGTCGCCCTCGATGAAAAAGACCCTCAATTCGTTGGTCCCGTTGGGCCCATGTGCATTGTAGAGTTCTTCAAGAACGCCGCTTTGGTGGTAGTTCCAACAAGGGCCGCACCATGTGGCACTGAAGTCTACGATGACTTGGTATCCGGAATCCAAGTAGCTGTACAAATTGTGTTCCACCCCATTGAGGTCGGTCGCTGTGAAGTCTGGGGAGATGGTGCCATCGGGCAATTGCGCCCAACCAAGGTTGACAACCAGGGCGCCCAAAAGGGCAATGAATGCATGTTTCATGAAAGTGAGGTTTCGTGCTGCGACCAGGAGGCAGCGACCCTAAGATACCCCACGGTCCGAGAGGGGACAAAAAAATCCGCGCAGCCCGAAGGCCACGCGGATTCAAGTCGTTGCTCGATGGCAGAATTACTGCTTCGTGACGCGCATGGTGGTGGTTTCGCCACCAGCGTTCAAGTTCACGAGGTAAATGCCAGCTTCCATGGACGAGAGGTCGAGGTTGG
>CAZGQI010000095.1:0-4332 GCA_964527895.1 uncultured Comamonadaceae bacterium
CTCTGGAACGCAAACTCCAGTTCTTGCGTGAAGACGTTGCCCAAGGGGTTGCATTCGGAGGTGGTACCCACCGTCATGTCCAAGATGGCACACGGGAACGGCACCGCACTCCAGTACTCCACGCCTTGCTCGGCAGGGTTCGCGTAGGGGTCGCCTTCGTACGTGTACGGAGGCAGTCCCACCAAGTAGGTGTTGGGCGTCCAGAGGTTGTAAATGTTGGCAAGCACCTGGCCCACGTTGCCGGGGGTGCCCCACTGCACGTAGTCGTCATAGGCTCCCACTTGGTCGTGCAAGGTCAAATCTCCGCCCGCCGCATTGCCGGGCCAGTCGGGCCAGCTGATGGTCAATGTCGCATCTGCGGCCAACGTCACCCCGGGAGGCAACAAATCGGTGAGGAACGCCTGTGCGCCACCGGACTTGATCACCTGTCCCGACAACCCGCCTTCGCAGTCTGCGACGTTGCGGACGGTCACGGTTTTGGCCTCAGGATTGACTTCCGCCAGGCGCAACAACACGCAGCACGACTCAGGCGCGGTGAACAGCGCGGGCGCGGTCAAGGAACAATCCAGGTTTTCAGAGAACGACACGTTCACATCCACGGGCGCTCCATCCGAAGTCAAATTCGTCAACGACACCGTTTGCGGGCTGCCCGTGATGGGGAAGCTCACGCCATTCACCACGAGGTTGCCCGTTTCAGGAGCGTTTTCATACGTCACCTGCAACACCTGAGTGTACGTGTTGGTGAGTGGATTGCACGCGGTTTGGTTCAACGTCACCACCTCGCCCAAACTGCACAACACGGGAGGCAAATTCCACCCCATGTCCTGCATCATGCCGAGGGATACGGCTCCAGGCGTGTGAATGCTTTCTGCCGTGTTCAAAAAGGGCGTCATCAACGAGTTGGCATTTCCTTCGGGGTAGGAGCTTTCGCGCAAGTGCGAAAAGCTTGCCCCAGGCGCCCAATTCGTGGGCGCGAACAAGCGAGGGCGTCCAATCCCGTGGGCTTCTCCGCCATTCTCTCCATTCCAAAACAGGGCGTCGCTTTCCAACACCTCGCCAAACGTGACCGTGCCACTGACGTAGTCGAGCACAGAAGTTTGGTCTGATTCTTCTACAAATTGATCGAAGATGAAGGGAATGCCTTGGAACCCGAGGAATCCAGAAGTTCCATTGTAGTTGGCGCTTCCGAGGTAGCCAAGGCCGTGGCCCATTTCATGAAGGGCCACCGTCACCATGTCGTACACACTGTCTGGCACTTGCCCGTCCAAGCCGAAGTACCATTCGGTGTCTTTGGCCAATTTGACCACCATGTCCGGCGCCGCAGGATTCAAATCTTGCCCCGCCAATTGGTTGGCCAAGGCGACGGCGTATTGCCGGTTGGCTTCTGGGGCGCCCTCAAAGTTATTCAGCACTTCGTAGGGGGCTGCTTGCGCCAAAATGTTGGGCGGCAAAGAATCCCAATTCGCTTGAATGTTGACAGGGACCACCGTTTCGATCGATTGGCTCCAAATGTCAACCGCACGCTCCACGGCGGGCTTGGCCTCTTCTGGAAACAAAGGCCCAAACTCCAAATTGATGATGGCACTGCGCGGTCCAGGCGCAGGCGAGTACCAATGGGGTGTGCCCACAGAAGTGTGGCTGTCGACGCCCGTTCCCTGCAATCCAGGGCAGCCCACGTCGGGGCAAGAGGCACCGTGCTGGTGGGCCGAATGAAGGGCCTGCAAAGCCTTGGGGCCGCAGACATTTTGGCCATAACTCATGGACGTGAGCAGCAAGCCAAGGGTGAGGAGATTCCAGCGCATCATGGTGGTTATTCGTTGTTATCGAACATAAATATACGATATAAATATTATATAATTCGACGAGGGGGTGGATTTTTTCGAGGAAACGACACTTTGCTCAACATTCGAGCAATGCTCATATCTTGGGCGCCATGCAAAGCAAATTGGCTGAAAACCTCAAAGCGCTGAGGAAAGCGCGTGGCTGGACACAACAGGCTCTGGCAGAACGACTTGGATTGACCAGGCCCACCCTTGGGGCCTATGAAGAGGGGCGATCGGAGCCCAAACTCTCCGTGCTCATCGACATGGCTGCATGTTTTGACATCACCGTCGACGCGCTCGTGCGCGGTTCAGAAGCCGAGGTGAATTCGGAACGCGTGAAAGGAGACGGTTTGCGCATTCTGACCGTGTCGGTCGACACAGAGCACGACAACGAGCGCGTGGTCGTGGTGCCGGTCAAGGCGGCCGCGGGCTATGCCCACGGTTATGGCGATCCGGAGTGGGTGGCGCAGCTGCCGACGTTTGGCCTGCCGCTGAAAGAACTGGCGCCTGACCGCACGTACCGCATGTTCCAAATCGAAGGCGACAGCATGCTGCCCATCCCGTCAGGGAGCTACATCCTCTGCCAGTATGTGGACGATTGGATGAGCGTGGGGGGATTGCGTCCGCACATTGTGGTGACGCGAAACGACGGGGTCGTCTTCAAACGCATCGAGAACGATTTGCCAGGCGGCAGCCGCTTGGTCTTGCACAGCGACAATCCGGCCTTCGCTCCCTACGCCGTCGCGGGGGACGATGTCATCGAAGTGTGGCGGGCTGCCGCGTACCTCAGCTTTGAGCTGCCGTCGGCCTTGGATGGTCAGCCTGCATCGGCCGCAAGCTTGCGGAGCGCACTGGACACGCTGCGGGGAGAAATCGACGCGCTCAAGCGCGCGGAAAGTTGATCACACGCCGAGGGCGACGACTTCGTCGACGGCGTCGATCTTGGACTTGAGCAACTGCTCGATGCCGCCTTTCAGGGTTTGGGTGCTGGATGGGCAACCGGAGCACGCCCCGCGAAGGTGCACGTAGACGGTTCCTTCTTTGAACGCCTTGAAATCGATGGCGCCGCCGTCCTGCTCGACCGCAGGTCGCACGAATTCTTCCAGAAGTTGCTTGATGGTGTCGTCATGCTCCGAGGGTACGATGTCTTCCTCGGCGATGAACTTCACCGCGTCTGGATCCAAGCCGGCAGGAGCTTGAGGCGGCGCATCGGCAGAAGGCGTTCCCAACTGGGGCATGGCCTCCGCCAGCTTGTCCGCTTCCACGCCGTGCTCGTGGTCCATGAGCCATTCGCGCACGTATTCCCGAAGTTGCTGCACAATCATCTCCCAGCCCAAGCTGTCGTCTTTGGTCACACTGACCATCGACCCGCTGATGAACACGTTGGTCACGAACGGAAAGTTGAACAGCTCGGTGGCCAAAGGGCTGCAGAGCATGGCTTCTGCCTTCGAACGGAATTCGAGTTGCTCTTGGCCTGGGACGAGCTTGCGGTCCGCGACGAATTTCATGACCGCCGGATTGGGGGTCATTTCAGCGTAGACGCTGGTGGGAATGCGTGAAGTTGCCATCGTGGACAAAGGTACATTTGGCCCTGCGTTGCCCCGACCATCCGATGTACCTTCACGGGGCCTGGCATGACCTTTTTTGGCACCCGGCACGCCTGATTTTGAATTGAACCTCCTCTGATGCGACATTTTCCAAGTCTGCTGCTTGCAAGTGTGGTTGGTGCATGGACCGCCTTGGTCTCGGTGACCAGCCTCCACGCCCAAACCACAGATCCCACCTTTCCCGTCAACGGCACCCACGACAAGGCGCTCGTCGCCACGGTCCTGGAACACGCCACGGTGCATCTCGACAGCGAGACCACCCTGGAAGACGGCACGGTCATCTTGCACCGCGGCCGCATTGTCGCGGCAGGCCCCTCCGCCACGACCTCGTTTGACGGTCCGGCGATGCGCCTCGACATGACGGGACTCCACCTGTACCCCTCGTTTGTGGACATCCACAGCGACCTCGGCACCCCCGAGGCTCAAAGCGCAGGATGGTCACGCACGCCCCAAGACCTCAGCGACAAGAAAGGCGCGTACGGCTGGAACGAAGCGGTTCGGCCAGAAACGTCAGCCGCGGCGGTGTTCGACCCCTCCGCCGATGCGGCCAAGGCGTTGCGCAAGGCGGGATTTGGCGCGGTGTTGACCCACGTGCAAGACGGGGTGGTCCGCGGCACGGGCGCGGTGGTCCTGCCCCTCGAAGATCCCCGAGAAGCCCTTCTCGCCCCGGATGCCTCGTTCCACATGAGCTTCCGGAAAGGGTCGTCTTCGCAGAACTACCCCAGCTCTTTGATGGGCGCGACCGCTTTGTTGCGGCAAACCCACCTCGACGCCGCATGGTACGCAGAGGCGGCACCCCGCGGCATGGCCGGCGGGACCAACTTGTCCTTGGACGCTTTCGTTCGCGCGAGCGAACTGCCCCGGGTGTTTTCTGCGGGCAGCTGGAAGGACGTGTTGCGGGC
>CAZGQI010000096.1:0-4181 GCA_964527895.1 uncultured Comamonadaceae bacterium
TGCTCTTCTTGAACCACATGCCTGTGTCGCTCAACAAGCGATTCCAGCTCGGTGTAGGAGGAAACAACCACAACTGCAACGACGGCTTCGGCGGTTGGTTCGGATGGGAAGGTGTGTTCAATGGTGAACCTGTGGCCGGTTTCTCTGGCGACGTGATTGCCGATGTCACCAACCCCGTCTTCTTCGACACCTTCTGCGGTGAGGAGTTTGTTCAGGCGACCTATGGTGTGTTCAACCTCGCTGAGAACTCTGCCGAAACGTTGACGCAGACCTTCTCTGTGAACGACACACAAGCGCCCGAATTTGTGTCTTGCCCTGAAGACATCTCCATCGAGTTGTCTGCCCTTGAGTGCGGCAGCTTCGATGCGATTGACGCCATTTTCCCTGTCCCCTGCTTGGAGGTCACGGACAACTGTGCCAACTGGGATCCTTACTACGAAGGTTGCAACGAGCCTGCAAACGCTTGCGGTTCCGTTGAGTTCACGCAAGTGAACACCCAGCTTGACGACTGCCCCTACATCATGGTGGTGGAGCGTCAGTGGATCGCCAACGACGGTTTCAACTCCACGGTGTGCACGCAGACCATTACCGTGACCGACACGGAAGGTCCTGTGATTGCAGCCCAATTGGAAGACACTCTGTCTTGCGACGACTTGAACGAAATGAAGGCTTCTGCAGAGGACTGCTCTGGTGTGGTGAGCTTGACGTTCACGCAGGACTTGCAGAGCGGCACTTGCAGCAACCCAGGAAGCGTGTCTCGTACATACACCGCCATTGACGGCTGTGGAAACGTGACCACGTTCGACCAGATTTTGAGCGTGATCGACGAGGAAGCTCCTGTGGTCATGGCTGAAGAAATGTTCATCGACTGCGACGAGTACAGCGCTTCTGACTTGTACCCGCTCACCATCACCGACTGCGCGTTGCGTGATTGGACGGAAGGCGAGGATGGTGTTTGGACGTCTACGTTCAACGACAACTGGTCCACCATCTACGACGACACCAGCTCACCTGTGGAGGTGGAGTGGACCGATTCTACCCCTGTGTTGGGTGAGGGAACATGCTACACGGTGACGCGTACGGTGACGGCCACAGACAACTGCGGCAACGCCACGACCATCAGCTACCCCATCAACATCAGCGACACCACAGCTCCGGTCATCACAGCTACGCCTGTGTTGAACATCGAATGCAGCGCCTACTTGGGCGACAGCAATCAGGGTGAAGACCTGGTTTCTTACGCGGTGACCTCAGCCAGCGGTTCTGGCGCAGGTTCCACAGTGGAAATCAGCGACGCTTCCAACCCTTGGTTTGACCAAACGGCATTCCAAGTGGAAGACGACTGCACCTTCAACGAGCTCTACGCTGCCGGTGGTGGCGCAGTGATCGTCACGTGGCACGACTCGCTGTCCGGCAACGAGACATGCGCTGGCCCTGTGTACACTCGGACGTACACGGCCACGGACGCTTGCGGAAACACGTCATCCACAACCCAAACCGTGATCATCGTCGACACCACAGAGCCCACCTGGAACGAAGGTTTCTACACGGAGCTCGTGTCTTGCGAAAACGCCACTGAGGAGTTGATGAACGACGCCAGCCACTTGCCTTTGTTTGAGGCCATGGACAACTGCGATGAGGACCTCGAGTACTCTGTCTCAGCAGTGTTGACCAGCGGCGGCTGCATCGGCTCTTGGCACCGGATTTGGACTGCCACGGACAACTGCGACAACTTCTCTCAGTACGAGCAGACCGTGATGGTGTACGACAGCATCGCTCCTGAATTCGTGTACTTCCCCGCGGACACCGTGATGGAGGTGAACGACTACTGCGACGCCAACTACATTGTGGAAGTGACCGGTGGCGAGCCCACTGCGAACGACAACTGCGACATCTGCTTTGATCAAAACCTCGAGATCTCCTACGTGGAGGTGACGACGGTGGATTGCGGAGCTGACGCTGCCAGCGGCGGACGCACGATCACCCGCACATGGACGGTGACCGACCAGTGTGGCAACTCTACGTCACGCGATCAAGTCATCACACTCCAGGACAACCAAGCGCCAAGCTTCGACCAGGAGTTGCCTGCAGACATCACCCTCGACTGTGAGGCTGACGATGCAGCTGTCTTGACGGCATCGGACAACTGTTCAGAGGTTGAAGTGATCTTCAGCGCGGACACCTTGGCTGGCGATTGTGACAACCGCTACGTCATCACGCGCCACTGGTACGTGGAGGACGACTGCGGAAACAGCACTGAGCACACGCAAGTTGTGACTGTGGTGGACGACACTGCTCCTTACGGAAGCGATTCTGAAGTGACCGTGGATTGCGCGGAATACCGCGACATGCCTGACCAAATCTTTGGCACGCTCTCTTACGGTGACTTCTGCAGCAGCGTGACGGTCACTTGGGACGTGGAGGCCGATTCGCTCATCAGCGAACAAGGTGCCATCGACGTAGCTGTGTCCAGCACGGGTTGCTACACCATGCTGCGCACGTACACCCTGACGGACGAGTGCGGCAACAGCTCCGAAATCCAGCAGACCATCACTGTGGTGGACAACACTCCTCCCGTGTACCAGGGCCCAGGCCAAATCTCCATTCCTGCAGAGGAATACGACGTGGAGGGTGCTTACCCACCAGACGTGATTTGGGCATACCCCTTGGATTCTGAGTGGGAGAGCTTCCCCATCGGATACATCGATGACTGCAGCGGATTCTGGACGTGCACCGCAGAGGACTTCCCGCTCTCTGGCGGTTGTGCCAACCAGCCACACCCCATGTACAACAGCGAATCTGCTACGTACTTGCGTGTGTTGACGATCACCGACCTGTGCGGCAACGCTTCAACAGCAGAAGTCATCATCAACTTGATTGACGACGACGCACCTGTGTTCGACTTCGTCCCTGCGGACTACACCGTGGCATGCGTGGAAGACACTGTGATGTTGCACCCCACGTACAGCGACTTGGTTGACGAAAACCTCGATTTGATGTACGAAGAGGTCATGGACATGACTTGCCCCAACCAGTTCACATTGACGCGTACTTGGACCATCACGGACAACTGCGACAATGCCACTGAGGCAACCCAAGTCATCACGGTCCACGACGACATCGCTCCAACGTTCACGTCTGTCCCTGCAGATTACACTGTGGAGTGCTATGGCGACATCATGACAGAGATGGCGACCGCGTCAGACAACTGTGCAAGCGGTGCCACTGTGGCTTACAGCGACAGCGAAACGCAAGACGCGACTTGCCCAGGCAACTGGGAGGTGTTGCGCACCTTCACTGCAACCGACGCATGTGGCAACTCCACTTCTGTGGTGCAGACCATTACCGTGCTTGACACCACTGCGCCAGAAATCACGTGCAGCGAAGACCGCACTGTGGAATGCAGCCTGATCGCTTCAGTTGGTCAGAACGAGATTGTCGCGCCATTGGCAGCCATCGCCCAAAACACTGGGGCGGGAACATGGCCAACCAACGACCCCAACCGCTTCACAGGCAACTACGTCTACGTGGACGCTGCGTTGGTGGCTGCGCTCCCAGGTCTTTTCGAAGAAGGTGACAAGATCGGCTTGACCCGCATCAGCGGCGGTTCTTTGGTACGCAGCATCACTTCTGTGACGACTGTGTCCGGCCAGCCTGACGCGCGCCGTGTGAACTTCGACGGCCTCGCCTTGGTCACAACCAACAACTTCAACCAGGGTGTGTCTGAAAACAGCGACATCGCCTTGATTGAGCACACGCCAATCCAATCGGACAACTGTCAAGTCATGAGCTTGGAGGAGTCCATGGAGACCGCTGAGAACTGCAACCCAACCTACACGGTGACTCGCACGTACACGACCATGGATACCGGATGCAACACGGCAACGTGCACGCAGACCATCTACGTTGTGGACACCACGAACCCCGTCATCACGGTGCAGGCTGAAGACGCGTCCAACGAATGTGCTGGACACGACTACGCCATGAGCAACTCAGCTCAGTTGGACGCTTGGTTGAACAACCACGGTGGCGCTGCTGCCACGGACAACTGCGGCAACATCACGTGGTCACACGACTACGAATTGGGTGATTTGAGCGACGACTGCGGCTTGACTGGCACGGTGGAGGTCATCTTCACGGCGACAGACGACTGCGGAAACAGCTCTAGCACGACGGCAACG
>CAZGQI010000097.1:0-4179 GCA_964527895.1 uncultured Comamonadaceae bacterium
GCCCAAACCTTGGTTCAAGCAAATCTTTTCAATGCGCGGCACCTGCATGGCAGACGTGTACTCGAACTGCTTCTTCAAAGCAGGAGCGATTTCTTCCGCGTATTGCGTCTGGAGTCGTGGAATGTAGCTCATCACTTCAGCTCCTCATTGGTTTTCTTAGAAAAACGGACCAGTTTCCCGTCGTCTCCGCGACGGCGTCCGACACGTGTGGCGTTGCCTGCACCATCGACAACCATGACGTTGCTGATGTGGATGCCGGCCTCCACAGTGGACACACCGCCCTGGGGGTTGGTGGGGCTGGGCTTCACGTGCTTGGTGACGATGTTCACACCCTCAACCACCACGCGGTCCTTCTTGCGGTCCACAGACAACACTGTGCCTTCCTTGCCGCGGTTGCCGCCGGAAATCACTTTGACCGTGTCGCCCTTCTTAACTTTTACTCTCTTGAACATGCTTCGTGGATTACAACACCTCAGGTGCGAGTGAAACAATCTTCATGAAGTCCTTTTCACGCAGCTCGCGAGCCACAGGACCAAAAATGCGGGTTCCACGCATGTCGTTGTTTGCGTTCAACAACACAATGGCGTTGTCGTCAAAACGGATGTACGAACCGTCGGGACGGCGCACTTCCTTTTTGGTGCGAACCACCACTCCTTTGGACACAGTACCCTTCTTCACGTTGCCGTTGGGTGTCGCGCTCTTCACAGCCACGACCACTGTATCTCCGAGGGACGCGTAGCGCCGCTTGGTGCCTCCCAACACACGGATGCAAAGGGCTTCCTTCGCTCCGCTGTTGTCAGCGACCTTCATTCGGGATTCTTGCTGGATCATCGTTCAGTCTTTTTCCGATTACTTCGCACGCTCGACAACCTCCACCAATCGCCAGCACTTGCGCTTGCTCATTGGACGAGTCTCCATGATACGTACGGTGTCCCCGATGTTGCAGGTCTGCTCCTCATCGTGGGCCACAAACTTCTTGGTGCGCTTGACAAACTTCCCGTACATGGGGTGCTTCTCCTTGCGCTCAACAGAAACCACAATGCTCTTGTCCATCTTGTTGGACGTCACAATGCCGATGCGCTCCTTTCGGAGGTTGCGCGTAGTTGCTTCAGTGCTCATGATTTCTCTCAGTTGGCGTTTTTACGAGCGTTTTGCTCAGTCAACAAACGGGCGATGTCACGCTTCTTCTCGGACAGGGCCTTGGGTGATTCAAGTCCCGCAATCGTGTGATTGAAACGGAGCTTGGCCAATGCGTCGCGCTCGAGGTCGATGCGCTCCTGCAAGTCCTTGTCGGACAATTGGCGGATTTCAGTGTTGGCAATCATGATCCTGCGTAATCTGGGCGAACAACAAACTTGCACTTCACGGGAAGCTTCTGAGCTCCCAGACGCAAGGCCTCTTGTGCGGTTTCCATAGGGACACCATCCACTTCGAACATGATGCGTCCAGGGCGGACGGGGGCCACCCAGTGGCTGGGAGCACCTTTACCCTTACCCATACGAACCTCTGCAGGCTTCGATGTGATGGGCTTGTCTGGGAAAATGCGAATCCACACTTTACCCTCACGCTTCATGTAGCGGTTGATGGCGATACGTGCCGCCTCAATCTGACGAGAGGTGATGAAACCCACCTCGAGCGTCTTGATGGCGAACGAACCGTAAGCCACGGTGCTTCCGCGATGTGCGAGGCCGCGAACACGGCCTTTCTGCATTTTGCGGAACTTGGTACGTTTTGGCTGTAGCATAACTCTTCAGCGTTGCATTCAATTAGGAACGAGGGCCCCGACGACGGCCAGGTGCACCACCGCGACGGTCGCCGCGATCCTTCTTTTGAGGTGGAACAGGTGACAAGTCACGCTTGCCATAAACTTCACCACGACAGATCCAGCACTTGATGCCGATGCGGCCGTATGTGGTGTGGGCCTCCACCAACGCGTAGTCGATGTCAGCACGGAAGGTGTGCAAAGGAATGCGCCCCTCCTTGTAGCTTTCGCTGCGGGCGATTTCCGCGCCATTCACGCGACCTGCGATGTTGATCTTGATGCCCTCGGCACCGAGACGCATGGTTCCCGCGATAGACATCTTGATGGCACGGCGGTGACTGATGCGCGCCTCAATTTGACGAGCAACACTCTCCGCAACGAGACGGGCATCCAACTCAGGACGCTTGATTTCAAAAATGTTGATTTGAACGTCCTTGCCAGTGAGCTTCTTCAGCTCCTCGCGCAGCTTGTCGACCTCAGAGCCACCCTTTCCAATGATCACACCGGGACGGGCTGATTTGATGGTCACCGTCACGAGCTTGAGGGTGCGTTCAATGATGATGTTGGACACGCTTGCCTTGCGCAAACGGGCCATCAGGTACGTGCGGATTTTGTCGTCTTCAACGAGCTTGTCCGTGTAGTCTTTGCCGCCATACCAATTGGAGTCCCATCCGCGGATGAAACCAAGGCGATTGCCGATCGGATTCGTCTTCTGTCCCATGATTAGTTCTTGGCGCTGTCTACAATGATGGTCACGTGGTTGCTGCGCTTGCGAATGCGGTGCGCACGACCCTGAGGGGCGGGCTGCAAACGCTTCAACATGCGGGCGCTGTCCACTTTGATTTCACGAACGATGAGATCCGCCTCTTCAGGACGTTGACCTTCGTTCTTGGCTTCCCAGTTCGCAATGGCAGAGAGCAAGAGCTTCTCCAAACGAATGCTGGCTTCGCGTGAGCTGAAACGCAACACGTTCAACGCTTCGAAAACGTTCTTGCCACGGACGGTGTCCGCAACCAAACGCATCTTGCGTGGCGAAGTTGGGCAGTTGTTCAAGCTCGCAATGGCGGTGCTCTTCAGCGCCTCCTTGCGTGCTTCTGCGGCGATTCTTTTACGTGCTCCCATGACTCAGCGCTTCTTGTCTTTTTTGTCTGCGTGACCACGGAAGGTGCGCGTCGGCGAGAATTCGCCAAGCTTGTGACCAACCATGTTTTCTGTCACGAATACCGGAATGAATTGACGTCCGTTGTGCACGGCAATCGTCAAACCCACGAAGTCAGGCGTAACCGTACTGGCACGAGACCAGGTCTTGATGACGGACTTCTTTCCAGAGGCTTGCATCGCTTCAACGCGTTGTGCAAGCTTGTAGTGGATGAATGGGGGTTTTTTGAGTGAACGAGCCATGTCTTACTTCTTCCGACGTTCAATGATGTTCTTAGAGGAGGCCTTACGCTTGTTGCGCGTTTTGAAGCCTTTGGCAGGAATGCCGTTGCGTGAACGCGGGTGTCCACCGGAGGAGCGACCCTCACCACCACCCATGGGGTGATCGACAGGGTTCATCACCACACCACGTACGCGTGGGCGGCGACCCAACCAACGGCTGCGACCAGCTTTACCGCTGACCTGCAAGTTGTGCTCGCTGTTGCCAACGGCACCGATGACGGCCAAGCACGTCACCAAGATTTGACGTGTCTCGCCGCTTGGCAGCTTCAACACAGCGTACTTTCCATCACGGGCAGCAAGCTGTGCGTAGGAACCTGCGCTACGCGCGATGTTCGCGCCACGGCCAGGGTGCAACTCAATGTTGTGCACGATGGTACCGAGCGGAATGTCTGACAAGTACATGGCATGACCCACTTCAGGGATGGCGTTCTTTCCGCTGTTGATCGTCATGCCGGGCTTCAAGCCCTCAGGCGCGATGATGTAACGCTTCTCGCCGTCCTTGTACTCGACCAAGCAAATGTTGCTTGAACGGTTTGGATCGTATTCCACTGTCAACACGGTCGCCTCCATGTGCTTGTTGCGCTTGAAGTCGATCACGCGGTAACGACGCTTGTGTCCCCCTCCGCGGTAACGCATGGTCATCTTGCCGTCGCTGTTGCGACCGCCAGACTTCTTGATGGGTTCAAGCAATGGCTTGTGAGGCTTGTCCGTGGTGATCTCTTCAAACTTGGAGAGCACCTTGTGGCGCATGCCTGGGGTAATCGGGTTGAATTTCCTGAGTGCCATGGCTTAGATGTTGTCGTAGAAATCGATGGTTTGACCGTCCGCCAAGCTGACGATGGCCTTCTTGTAACCGTTGGTGCGGCCACGGACCACACCTGTCTTGGTGAAGCGCTGGCGTGCTTTGCCATCTACGCGCACAGTGCGCACAGAGGTCACAGTCACGCCGTAGGCGGATTCAATCGACTTCTTGATTT
>CAZGQI010000098.1:0-4134 GCA_964527895.1 uncultured Comamonadaceae bacterium
GACAATCTCATACCCATCGGCTTCCAATTTGCTTTGCAACCCGCCAAAGGACTCGAATGGCCCAGAGACAATGATTTGCTTGGCTTCCTCATCGCGCTCAACCTCTTCCGCACCGACGTCAATGAGTTCCAAGGTCAAATCGTCGAGGTCCACCCCATTGTCTTGAACGTTGAAGAAGCACATCCGATTGAACATGAATTCCACAGAACCTGTGGTCCCCAATTGGCCGCCACCGCGGTTGAAGTGGGAACGCACATTGGCCACGGTCCGGTTGTTGTTGTCTGTGGCAGTCTCGACGTACACCGCAATCCCATGGGGTCCGTAACCTTCAAAAGTCACCTCCTTGTAATCGGAGGTGTCTTTGTCTGTGGCCTTTTTGATGGCACGCTCAACGTTGTCCTTGGGCATGTTGGCTGCCTTGCAGTTTTGCAACACTGCACGAAGGCGCGCATTGGTGTCAGGATCCGCAATGCCTCCACCTTCTTTGATGGCCAGGATGATGTCCTTGTTGAGTCGGGCAAAAATTTTGGACATCGCCGCCCAACGTTTCATTTTCCGCTCCTTCCGAAATTCAAATGCGCGTCCCATGGGTCATTCTTTCTCGCGAAGATATTTGTCGAAGGGCCACCCATGCAACCCGTGTGGGCACTCCGTTCAGGGACAAGCAAGGCCAAAGACCGTCAAAAAGACAATCAAATCCGCAGACCCCACCACACCATCGCCGTTGTGATCGGCGGTGCAAACGACTTCGCACATTCCCGTGAGGTCATTCCAAATGGTTCCCTCACCACAGGCACAGGACCAATCACAAGTGCCGTCATCCACCGTGGCAGAAGGATCAAAATTGCACGCCACGGCATAAGTGCACCCATGCCCCTCGGAGCCCCCTTGATCGGCCATCCATTCATGTAGCACATGGTGTTGATTTGCGGCGAGACCCACAGCCGTTGTCGAGGCTCCCGAAGTCCAATCCACTACAACGCTGTCAACCGCTGTGGCTTGTCCAAGCCCAAAGTGCAATCGCCGGCTGTGTTGGTTCATGTACTCCGAACCACACAACACTGTGCGCATGTCAGGTTGGCCATCCACCCAAGCGGTCACACGCGCACCAATGGCGTCGACGTTCCCTTGGTCCGGCACGAGTGAAACTTGAATCCAATGGTTCCCATTGGGCACCCCATTCAAAAGTCGAGCATGTGTGCCGATTCGATGTGACACAAAATCCAAGGCCCCATCTTGGTTGTGATCGGCCACTGCCGCACAAAACGTCACATCGTTGTCCGTGAAGACATTGACAGACGCATTCACCATCGGAAACTCCCCTTCGTTGTTCAGAAAGAAGCCATTGATGCTGTTGGCATACAGGTTGAGAATGTCAGGATAATTAGAGTACAATGAGGTGCCCGTGGCGATGAACAAGTCGGACCAAGTGTCGTTGTCTGCATCGAACCAGACCGCGCCCCAAGCCAGGTTGTCCAACAAAATACCTGCCTCCTCCGCCACCTCCTGATATGCAAGGTTTACTTCTCCCAGTGCATCAGCAGTTGCGAAAGGCTCACCCACACATGTCAAAAAGCTGTTCCCTTCATTGGCCCCGTTGGTCACCACAATGTCCCAGTCGAGGTCCTTGTCAAAGTCGGCAAAAGACGTGCTCATGGAATATTCCCCGATGTCAATGCCCCATGCTGGAGCCATGTCCACAAACGTGCCATCTCCCTGGTTGCGGTAGAGCGCGTCTGGCCAAAAAGTTCGGTCATTGACCACGTGCAAGTCGAGCCAACCGTCTCGGTCCACATCCACCCAGGAGGCTTGAAACGATTGCTTCACACCATTGCCCACACCGGCCAATTCCGTCGTCTCTTCAAACACGATTTCCAAGTCGACACCACCCACATTCCGGTACAAACGGTTGGGCTCTGAATTGGTTTGTGGCGTGTGATATTGGCTGAAGTAGACGTCCAACAGTCCATCGTTGTCATAGTCGGCCACGGATGCGCCGTAGGTACGCTCCAGCGAAGACCCTTCCAAGCCCCCGCCTCCTGGAACCATCTGCAATGAGCCATCGGGCATTCTTGCGTAGATGCGGTTGGGTGCGAGCCGCTGGGACACGAGCAAATCTTGGTCGCCATCGTTGTCTAGATCCACCCACAAAGGACATTTGGGTTCCCCCATGGTGTTGCCAATCCCGAGGTCGACCGGCGCAAAGGCACCCGCACCATCTCCTGCATACGCCAAAAGATTCCCCTCAAATTGGGTGAACGTCAGGTCATCAAATCCATCTCCATTGAAATCGGCAAAGCTGACACCATGCCCCAAGTAACCTCCAATGTGGTTGGTGAACAACACCTCGGCATCATCGCCATTCAGAAATGTTTGGCCGAGACAAAACATCGGACAGCCGACCGCCGCCCACCCGAGAATCCACATTTGTTGCAGGATTCCCATGCTCGTCCGGCTCCCAGATTGGCCCGCCGCATATGCCCGATGAATCTTCATGTTGGGTCGGTAAACTCAGAATTTATCATGATAAATCCAAAGACATTCTTGGCGCTTCCGCTATTTTCAGGCCGTAGAGCCCCCTTTTCACGACACCAAATTCCAAAGCCATGCTTCTTTTTCTCCGTCAAAACCTTCTCGTTCAGCTTGGCTGGCTGGTTCTTGTAGGCTTCCCCATTCAAGGGATTGCACAACTTAGTCAAGGCGGGCAGCCACTGGGTTGGGAAGCCCCTTGGAGCCAACCGCTGTCTTGGCACACATTCGAGTCGCTCGACCTCGAACAACTCGCCGCCGAAGATGCCGTGACTGCCACCATGAAGGACGCCCCCTGGCGTTTTGGCATTGAGCATGACGTGAACTGGACGATGGACAATGCAGGACAATGGAGCGAAGAATTTGGGTTTCGTGTCTGGCGTCTTGCGGTTGAAGCCGAGGGGGCCAAGAGTTGGAGCTTCTACCTCTCCAAGTTTGTCGTGCCCAAAGGTGGAGAATTGTTCGTTTGGAATGGGGCTCGGACCCACTTCATTGGCGCATTCAACCACCTGAATGTCAAAGAATGGCAAGGATTGGCACTCAGCTTGGTGGAGGGAGAACGCGCCGTTCTTGAGTACCGTGAACCACTCGACAACCCATCGAATGGAATCATTGAAGTTTCGCAAGTCGTCCAAGGGTACCGCTCCTTGCTTCGTCGTGAGGCAGAGCTTCAAGCTCAAATGCTTCCCATGGGTCCCTTTGGCAACAGTGGGGCTTGCAACATCAACGTCAATTGTCCCGAGGGTGATGATTGGCAAGTGGAAAATCAATCGGTCGCACTGATTGTCAACGGTGGATTTGCCGCTTGTTCCGGAGCTTTGGTCAACAACACCGCCAACGACGGCACGCCATACTTCTTGACCGCCAACCACTGTTTGGGCAATCCCAACACTTGGACGTATTACTTCAACCACGAGAGCGCCACCTGTTCTGGAAGCACTGGCCCAACCAACAACAGCATTTCAGGGGGCACTTTGCTCGTCAACAACGGGGGCTCTGATGTCGCCTTGATTGAACTAAGCTCCACGCCTCCTTCATCTTGGAATGTCGAATACGCCGGATGGGATGCGTCCTCTGCCAACCACACCAGTGCCGTAGGCATCCACCACCCTTCGGGTGACGTGAAAAAGATTTGTTTCGAAGACGACGCCCCCTACACCAGCACTGCAGCTGGGGCCCAAGTCTGGTGGATTGACCAATGGGAACTGGGGGTGACTGAACCGGGATCTTCAGGATCTCCCCTGTTCAACCAAGATCACCGCATCATTGGGCAGCTCTATGGCGGCGCTGCCGCGTGTTCGGGATCCGTCAACAACGGCGCATACGATTACTACGGCCGCTTTGATGTCAGCTGGGGCCTCGGTGTCAGTCAATATCTGGACCCCACGTCCTCCGGGACCTTGGTTTTGGACGGCTACCCCACTGGATTCAACCCCGACAATGGATGCACCGACCCCACGGCATGCAATTACAGCCCACAGGCCATCTTCGACGACGGCAGCTGTCTCGTCAATGACGACTGCGGCGAGTGTGGCGGCGACAACAGTTCATGCGGAGGTTGCACCAATTCCGAGGCCTGCAATTACGACCCAAGTGCAGCCGTGG
>CAZGQI010000099.1:0-4119 GCA_964527895.1 uncultured Comamonadaceae bacterium
TGGGCTCCGAAGTGTGGTTTGGCGTGCAGATTCTGACTGCGGAATCGGCCTTGCCCCCAGATTCTCCAGATTTGCGCGGGCACTCCGAGGCCAAACCTTACATTCGTCATGGATTGTACAAGTATGTGACGGGCCACCACGCCCACCCCGACCAAGCGCATGAAGCCAAAAAGGCCCTTCGCGCGGAAGGATTTGAAGGGGCGTTTGTGGTGGCGTTTGACGGGGAGACCCAAATCCCCATGTCTCGTGCCCGAACCATGCTCAACCTCCCAATGCAGTGAACACACTTCGGTCAGAATTCAAAATTGGGGTGCTCGTCGTCGCGGGCATCGTGCTGCTGGTGTTGGGGGTCAACTACCTGAAAGGCTTCAACCCCTTTGCGCGAAGCAACACCTACTACGCCGTGTACGACGACGTGGCTGGACTGGCGGTCAGCAACCCCGTGCTCATCAATGGCTACCAAGTCGGACAGGTGCGCCGCATTGAATTCTTGGAAGGGGGCCAGGGCGAATTGCTCGTGGAATTTGGGGTTGAACATCCCAAACTCTTCTTCCCTTCCAACTCCGTGGCCATGATCCACAGCTCGGACTTGTTTGGCACCAAGGCCATCCGCATCGACCGTGGAGACTCCCCTGTGTCGGCCGTGTCCGGAGACACCTTGCTTGACAACGTGGAAGACGACATCGCAGCGCAAGTGGCCAAGCAAATCGAACCCTTGCAGCGGAAGACCACCGACCTCATCAAATCGGTGGAGAAAGTCATTTTGGACATTGAAAGCGTGTTCAGCAGCGAGGCCACCAGCCAACTTCCCGCAGCGCTCGAGAGCGTGCAACGCACCGTGGAGTCGTTGGAAACCACCGCGGCCAACCTGGACAGCACGGTTGCGGAAAACCGAAGCAACTTCAAGCGCGTGATGTCCAACGTGCGTTCCCTCACTTCCACCTTGAATGCGAGCAGCGGGGACCTGACGAACGCCATTTCGAACTTCAGCACCCTGAGCGATTCACTGTCGCGCATTGAATTTGCAGCGACCATGGCCAAGGCCAACCAAGCGCTGGAGGACGTGAGCACCATCACAGGCCAAATCGCTGCCGGCGAAGGCTCTTTGGGCAAACTTGTCCAAAGCGACAGCCTCCACGACGGTTTGGTGACCACCAACCTCGAGCTCCAGCTGTTGCTCGACGACCTCCAAATGCACCCCTGGAAATACGTTCAGGTCAACTTGATTGGACGCAAGCAGAAGTCCGAATTTTCAAAGAAGGACCTCATGCGCCTTCGAGACATCATTGCTGACGAACTTGAAGGCCAAGAGGGCGGTTCCTCTTCCAACGACTGAGATCCATGATTGCGCAACTTCTCTTCGCGGTGTGTGTCGCCGCAGGTGCAGGCCTCTTTGCCCGCCGGGTGGCCATCATCCGAAAGAACATCTTGATGGGCCAAGACGTCGACCGCTTTGACCGACCCGCCGACCGCTGGAAGGTGATGGCCCGCGTGGCCTTGGGCCAAGGCAAAATGGTCGCCCGCCCCGTGGCAGGCATCATGCACATCCTCATTTACGTGGGGTTTGTGGTCATCAACATCGAATTGCTGGAGATCGTTGTCGACGGCTTGTTTGGCACCCACCGCGCTTTCGCCGGATTGGGCGGATTGTACGACGTATTGATTGGCACGTTTGAGGTGCTGGCCGCGCTGGTTGTGCTCGCCTGTGTTGTGTTCTTTGTGCGGCGCAATGGCATGGCTTTGGCCCGGTTCAAGTCGCCCGAAATGGGTGGCTGGCCGACGCTGGACGCCAATTTGATTTTGATTGCGGAAGTGGTGTTGATGTTCGCGTTCCTCAGCATGAACGCGGCCGACAGCATTGCGCAGGGCCGAGGCTTGGATCATTACATCGTGGCTGGATCATTCCCCATCAGCCAATTCCTCGTGCCTCTGTACGAGGGCATGACCGACGCTGGAGTGGTGGCCGTGGAGCGCGGGATGTGGTGGTTCCACATTTTGGGCATCCTCACCTTCTTGGTGTACGTCACGTACTCGAAGCACTTCCACATCCTGCTTGCGTTCCCCAACACGTACTACAGCGACTTGACGGAACAAGGGGCCATGGACAACATGGCGGCCGTGAAGAAGGAAGTGGACCTGATGATGGACCCCAACGCGGACCCGTTTGCCGCGCCTGCGCCGGAGGCCGATGCGGCGCCCGTCAAGTTTGGGGCCAAGGACGCCCCCGACTTGAGCTGGAAGCAGTTGATGGAAGCGTACACCTGCACCGAGTGCGGACGCTGCACCAGCGAGTGCCCCGCCAACCAAACCGGCAAGCTCCTCTCCCCTCGCAAAATCATGATGGACACCCGCGACCGCATCGAAGAGATCGGCAAGCAGCGGGACGCGAATGGCGGAACGTGGGAAGGCGATGGCAAAACGTTGCTCGGGAGCTACATCACCGAAGAAGAACTTTGGGCATGTACGTCCTGCCAAGCATGCGTGCAAGCGTGCCCCGTCAACATCTCCCCCATGGGCATCGTGCTCGACATGCGTCGCAGCTTGATCATGGAGGACAGCAAATCGCCAGAGTCCATCACGTCCATGTTCAACAACATTGAAAACAACGGTGCGCCGTGGGCCTTCCCCGCCGCGAGCCGTGGAGATTGGACCCAAGAATCCTGAATCATGAGCACGTTTCAAGTTCCTACGTTGGCGGACATGACCGCCCAGGGCAAGACCCCTGAAGTGTTGTTTTGGGTGGGGTGCGCAGGCAGTTTCGACGACCGCGCCAAGCGCATCACCAAGGCCATTGCCCGCATTCTGCACCACTGTGAAGTGCCTTTTGCGGTGCTCGGCGCGGAAGAAAGCTGCACCGGCGACCCGGCCAAGCGCGCAGGCAACGAATTCCTGTTCCAAATGCAGGCCGCCCAAAACATCGCCGTGCTCAACGGCTACGAAGTGAAGCGCATCGTCACGGGTTGCCCGCACTGCTTCAACGTCCTCAAAAACGAGTACCCGGAGCTCGGCGGCAACTACGAGGTGATGCACCACACGCAGTTCATCCGCGACCTCATCGACCAAGGCCGCCTCAAGGTGGCCGACGGCAACCCGTTCAAGGGCCGTCGCATCACCTTCCACGATCCCTGTTACCTCGGCCGTGGAAATGGAGAGTACGCGGCCCCACGGGACGTCTTGTCCACCCTCGATGCCGAGCTCGTGGAGATGCGACGTTGCAAGCAAAACGGCCTTTGCTGCGGCGCCGGTGGCGCCCAGATGTTCAAGGAAGCCGAGAAAGGCAACCGCGAAGTCAACCACGAACGCACCGACGACGTGCTCGATGCCAACCCCGCCATCGTGGCGACAGGCTGCCCCTTTTGCAACACGATGATGACCGACGGCGTGAAAAACGCCGAGCGCGAGTCGTCCATCGACGTGAAGGACATTGCCGAACTCATCGCCGAAGCTGCAGACCTCGTTCCTTCCAACTGAGGAACGCCCCCTTTGACCTGAACCCTGATTGAACCAACACCTACATTCTATGCTCCTTGAAGGAAAAGTGGCCATTGTGACCGGAGCGTCACGTGGCATCGGAAAAGCCATCGCGCAACAATTCATCGCCCAAGGCGCCAAAGTGGCGTTCACGTACCGCAGCTCGGCCGAAGCCGCAGCGGCCCTCGAGAAGGAACTCAGCGCCGGGGGGGGCACCGTCAAGGGCTTCCAGTCCGATGCCGCAAGCATGACCGACGCCGAGCGTCTCGTTGGCGAAGTGGTTGAAGCCTTTGGCACGGTCGACATCGTCATCAACAACGCGGGCATCACGGACGATACCCTGCTCATGCGCATGACCGAGGAGCAGTGGGACCGCGTCATCAGTGTCAATTTGAAGAGCTGCTTCAACCTGACCAAGGCAGTGATGCGCACCATGCTCAAAGCGCGTTCTGGCTCCATCGTCAACATCTCCTCTGTCGTGGGCGTGCAAGGCAACGCCGGCCAGGCGAACTACGCGGCCTCCAAGGCGGGCATCCTGGGCTTCACCAAGTCCGTGGCCCTCGAACTCGGGAGCCGCAACATCCGATGCAACGCCATTGCCCCTGGATTCATTGAAACGGAAATGACCGCCAAGCTCGATGCCGACAC
>CAZGQI010000100.1:0-4038 GCA_964527895.1 uncultured Comamonadaceae bacterium
TCGCAATCGTTGTCTACAAGCAGGCTGTAGCGCAGCACCTCGTCCAGACGGGGTGTTCGACATTGGTTTCCGTCAAAACTGACGCCGTCCGGGAAAATCGTGCGAATGGCGCGCTGAATGCTCTTCGTATCTCCTTGATGCACAATGTTCCCCAAGTTCTCGAGGAGGTTGAAGCGGTGTTCGACAATTGTGGTTTTCTCCCCTTGGCTTTCGGCCGATTTCCGCTGGCTTTCGTGGGCCTGATGAAGGGCCTTATTGTACCGCTTGGACATGCTCTGGTAGCTCTTGAGGTCAATGTTTCCGTCGGCCAGAAGATCTTGGAGCTTGGCCAATCGCGCTTCGTGCTTCTTGATGGAGGCTGAAGCGAGTCGCTTGCTTTTGATTCGCTTTTCCTTGCTTTCGCCGAGCAGGGCTTCCACCGCCGCGTTGTAGAGGGCCTTGGTGCTCTTTTTGAATTTGAATTGGCTCAGGAGTTGCGCCATGTGGTCGTTGGCTTTGGCCACCGGGTGACGCTCCTTCCGACAGTGGTTGCAGTGGTAGTAGGCGTGTCTCTTTCCAGACTTGCTTTTGGATCGACTGCCTGTCAGGTTGCCTCCGCACTTGGAGCATGAGAGCACCCCGCGGAGGGGCATCTCATCGTCAAGGTTGGTGTAGGTGCGAACCTGCGGTCCTGACTTGCGACCCGCAAGCAATTCTTGGACGCGGTCGAAGGTGGATTCCGGGACGATGCCTTTGTGTTTGCCTTTGATGATGACCTCTGGTTCGTCGCCTTCTTCAGGCACGAGAATCTTTCCGCAATAGACGGGGTTCCGAAGCATCTTGGACAGCCCGTTGCGGCTGAGCGTCAGCCCCAGATCTTCAGCTTCGTGAAGCAGTTGGGCTTGGGGAATTCCTTCTGAAGCCAACTCAAAGATGTGCTTGACGGCCTTGGAGGTCGTCTTGTCTGGGACGATGATGGGCTTGTTGAGCGAGTCGCGGCTGTTGCGGTAACCCCTTGGGGCCACGCGACACCAACGTCCATCTTTCAAGGCAGCACGCATGCCACCCCGAATCTTCATGGAGCGCCTGTCGTTGTCGATTTCAGGGATGGCGAGGTAAAGGGCGAGCATGGCCTTGGACTCCGGGATGGAAAGGTCCAGCGGTTGCTCGATGGCGCACACTTCGATTCCCATTTCGTAAAGCTTGCGAAGCTCGATGAGGGCGTCCGTGAGGTTCCGGCTGAAGCGGTCCCATGAGGTGACGAGCAGGAGGTTGACGTCAGCGCGGTGCTTTTTCAGGTACGCCATCATTTTCGCCCATTCGGGGCGATTGAAGTCTTTGGCGCTGTGGTCTTCGCGGAACAGCGTGGAAACGAGGATGCCTTCGCGGGAGCAGTAGGCCCGCAAGGCTTCCTCTTGGATGTCCAGCGAATAGCCTTTGGCCTGTTCGTCACTGCTCACCCTGGCCATCAACACGGCGGACCTCGGCCCGCTCCATGCAGTGGATCGTGAGGGTTGCCATGAGTTGAATCCAGTCACGGAGCGCGCGGACTTCTTCTTCGCTGTACGTTTCGCCATGGTCATTGAGGATTTGAGTGCATTCTTGAATGGAAAGCAAGGGAATGGAAGACGGCCGGGCTCTCCGCGCATCGGTGGAGCTCAGCAGAAATCGAAAGGCCTGAGGTCTTCAGTGCCGGGGTCATGCGAGTTTGTGTTTGGTGATGTGACGTGCGTGGACGATTTGGCCGTTCTGCACTTTCAGGGTCAAGTCTTCAAACCCGTCTCTGGAAAGCAACTCTTCCAACCGGTGGCCACGAACGGCTTGGCGCTCATGTTCCAAGTCCAATCGCTGGGGCTGGCCTGCATCGTTCACGTGCACATGAACAGAACGAACGTCCTCTTGCCGCATTGCCTGAACGGCCGCGGATTCGTGAACGGTGACGGCTTGATGGGAAAGGGGGCAGTCAGCTCGCAAGAATGATGCTGGGAGCAGGGAGCGAAGGTCCACGGTCAAGCACGGAGAGTACGGTGCTTTGTCGGGCAGGTAGGGACGTGAGATGCCAACCTGCCCAAGTCGATCGATGTGCAGGGTGAATTCCCAGCCCGTCCACATCGTCTCCATCACCCACGTCTGCCAATGCGTCCAGTCGGACGGAATGTCGGAGGCATTGGTCTTCGTCGTCCCGAGTACATCAGAAGCAAGTTTCACTTGGTCGTCTCGGAGCACGTCCTCCCATTGGATGGCGGTGTGGACGACATCATGAACCGAATGTCTTGCTTCAGCCGAAAGACCAAACTCCATCATGATGCTGTCCAACGCCATCCACGCTTGTTCAGGCACATTCGGAGTGCCGTCAAAAGCATCTTGGATGACGGAGACGAGAGCGTCAAGGGCATCCGGCCCCAGTGCTCTTGCCATCGTGGACAACAAACGCTTCATCGGTTGGCGCTTTGAAGCGATTCAAGGTGTGCGTGAAGCGCTTCCGAGCGCTTGTTGGCCTTGTGCAACGCCATGGCAACAGAGGTCAGAGCAAAGGCGGTGCCGAGCAAGACCCAAGAAAGCGATGTTTTTTCTTCCATTTTTTGCGACAATTCGAATCGCAGGTCTGGCACGGGCTCAAGGCAATTTTCAATGAAAAATTCAGACATTTAATTGTTATTTTTAATAATAAATTTATTTCTCGAAATAGTGACCAAAACGTACGGTCCAAAGTGGGCCATCGTCTCCCTTCCATCTGTGAAGCTGAAGCCTTTCTGTTGAGGTGACATCGGGTCAAAACCAACGAGCATCAGATCGTAATTGGTTACTTCAACTTCGTTGCGTCCATCAAGCAAAGTATCCAGTGATTTCGCATTTTTCAGCAAGGCATTGACGTATGGAGCCATACGCTCTCGCCACATTTTTCGGGTGGCGTTGCTGCTCTGGTTGCGGCAGGATTTGGAGCAAAATCGCTTGTCAGAACGGCCGACAACGACTGCTCCGCAAGTGGGGCACTCGCGGACGATTTGATTCATGAATTGTGAGATGGTTCGCAACAATATGAATACAAACATTAAAATCAAACTTTTGTTGATTGAAATCTACAACCTGTGGAGAAGGAGTAACATCATGACGACTCACTCCCTCACAGTCTCCTTAATTTCGGTTTCAAACTGATATCAAATGAGACTTGCCATTGCGAACGATTCATGCGGCATTCATGCATCAATCCAAGCGTCAGGCCTTGCCAGAAAAGCTTCTGTCTCATGCTCGCGATGTAGTCATCTATCCGGAAAGGGTGGTCAAATCCATGTTGAGATGATTCGTCAGTTCATCTTCGCATTTTTTGTCTTGGGGTTATTTGGATGCGATGGAGGACCACCGACTGCAGATGGGTACACCTACAAGACAGTAAAGATTGGTAACCAGGAGTGGCTTGCCGAGAATCTGAGGACGACAGTGTACGCCAACGGTGATCCAATCTCATACTCGCGAACTCAGGATTCTTGGGCGACTTTAGACATGGGGATGAGGTGCTCCTACAGGCATGAGGACTGACCCTCCATCCTTTGACAGTTCGTGCCCTGGGGATTTGAAACAAAATCGCGAAGTCTTGCTCGCTGATTTGATGAACTTCCTAGTGCATTTGGGAGGTCTCTCTGTGGTTCTTCAGGGTTGGAAAGGCCTGAGCATAAGGCCTATCCGGTTTAAGGAATTTTTTGATGCCACTTGAAGCAAATTGAGTGGAGTGTTAGGACTTTTGCTTCGTGTTTAAGGTCAACCTCTTCGCCCTCTTTACGATGAGTGCTCTCTTTGGTCATGCGCAAACTGCTGACGTAACATTCGGTGTTTCGGGGCTCTGCAAGATGTGCGAAAACCGCATAGAAAAAGCATTTGATCAGAAAGGCATCATATCGGCAGACTACAACTTGGAATCACATCAGATTCATGTGGTTTACAAGGCCAAGAAGTGGAACGAGGAAAGTCTGCACAAGCTGGCGACCGGCGTGGGCCACGACACCGACAAGTACAAGGCCACGGACGAGGCTTACGCCAACATCCATGGGTGTTGCAAGTACC
>CAZGQI010000101.1:0-3955 GCA_964527895.1 uncultured Comamonadaceae bacterium
GGTGATGCTCAACAACTGAGTCAACTCACCGTCGAAGGCCCAAAATGGGGCGGTCGCGTGGTGGTGCTTTGGCTTGAATCTGCCTGATCGCGAGCCTCATCCGAACGTTCCTCCGCTTCGCGTTCGCGTTGAGCCAGGGTGTCCGGATGTTCAGGATGCGCAGCCATCCACCATTCAGGCAGCGGGGCATTGGGGTCTTCTCGCTCAAACATGTACACGGGGTCCTTGGGGCCTTGACGCCGGAAGAGGATGGCAAGCATGGTGCCGACAACGGCACCACTCAGATGACCTTCCCAGCTGACGTGATCGTCAATGGGGAGCATCCACCAGACGATGCCGCCATAGAGAAACGCCACTGCCAAGCTCACGCGTAGCAGCAGGCGATTGTTTCGAATCACCCCACTCGTGAACAGGAAGGCAGCCAGGCCATAGATGAGACCGCTCGCACCAATGTGGTTTCCATCCACCGCCAATCCCCAAAGCATCAAGCCACTCACGAAAAACAACCAAAGCCACACGCGCAGCGCAATCGATCGGTAGAAGTAGAACAAGAATCCATTGAGCGTGAAAAAACTCATGGTGTTGTTCCAGAGGTGCCCCCAGTCGCCGTGCAGGAAGGGATAGGTCAGAATGCCTTTCAGGCCGTCCCATTTTCTTGGGTGAACGCCATGCTTTCTCCAGCCGAGTTCGAGGGCATCATTCAAGATGAAGACACCCCAAATGCTCACGAGGAACACCATGGTGAACCACAATGCATAGGTCAGACGCATTCGATCCGTCACGAAAGGGGAAGTTCCTTTGGCCGCGGGCATGTTTGAAAGATAACCTGCGTGACCCCAATGGTTTGTGGGGCCATTAACACAATGGATGTGAAAACTGCATGAGTGGCCCTTGAGAAGGCATGAAAGGGACGGGTAGCTTTGGAAACGACTGCACCCTCACAATCTGCAAGCGTCATGCAACCCAACGAAATCCACGCCCTCATCCAACTTCTGGACGATCCCGACGAAGGAGTGTATCTCCATGTGCGAGACCAGTTGTTGGCGAAAGGAACAGCTGTTTTACCGGCTTTGCTCGAGTCTCGAGAAGCCCATGCGCAATGTGCGGAGCATGAGCGGCGCATGGACGAACTCGTGGAAGGGTTGCACGGTGCGTTTGTGCACAACGGATTGCGCGACTGGTTTGATTCGGGCGCAGAAAGCGCGTTGGAAGGGGCCCTCTGGGTTCACAAGGCGGCAGATCCCCTCTTGGACATGGATGCCCTTCGGGCGGAGTACGAGAAGCTCAAGCGCAACGTGTGGCTCGAGCTGAACGAAGAACTCACCGCATTGGAGCAGGTGCGCATTTTGAACCACGTCTTGTATGACATTGAGGGATTCACCAACGCCAAAAGTGGTCATCCAGATCCGAAGCAAGCCTTGCTTGGCGAGGTGATGCGTGAGCAGAGAGGCAATCCACTGGGCTTGGGCATTTTGTATCTCAGCTTGGCACAGGATTTGGACTTACCAATTCACGGGGTGAATCTCCCAAATCACTTCATCCTGTGCTATTGTGACGAACACCACATTCATCACGAGTCAAACCAGCCGGACAACCAAACGCCTGGAGGAGTCTTGTTTTACATCAACCCCTTCAGCCAGGGCACAGTCATCAACAAGGCGGAGGTTAGCGAGTTTTTGAGTCATTTGGAGCTCCCTGTAGACGAGCGCAATTGTGGTCCCTGTGGAAGCGTGGACATCATCCGTCGTTTGATTGGAAATGTCGCCTACGGCTACGAGCGCAACGGTCACATTCGACAGGCTGAAAAAATGAGAGAACTGCTCATGTTTGTCGAAACCGGTGCCACTGAAACTCCTTCTGCAGGTCCATCCGCAGAAAGTGGGGATGCTTCGGAGGAAGGCCTTCTCTGAGTTCCCTTCCTAGATGCAATTCGAAAAAGGCGTGGCATGACCACGCCTTTTCGTGTACATTGGTCTCAAATTCCTTCCCATGTGGACAGAACGCGACAACCGGTTGATTCGAGAATTTCGGTTCAAGGATTTCCAGGAGGCCTTCACCTTCATGACGAGAGTGGCTTTCCTTTCGGAATCCCACGCACACCATCCAACCATGGTGAACACGTTCAGCTACGTACGCATTGAGTTGCACACCCATGATGCCGGTGGCGTGGTGACTCGGAAGGATCACGAATTGGCAAAGGACATCGACGCGTTGTTGCAGTGAGCTTGGTCGGAGGTCGCTGAATGTCTTTCAGCGGATGATGTCTGGCAAGGCGAGTGCAAGGCACAAAAAAAAGGCACCCATGTGGGTGCCTTTTTTTTGTGTCGGTGTGCGAATCAGTTCGCTTCAGCAGGATTGACAAACGCCTTGATTTTCAGGATGGTTTGTCCTGGATCCGTGTTGGCGTTGATGGTCACAGTTTTGGTCTGGTTGTTCTTCTTGCCCTTGGAATTGAATTTGACTTCGATTTCTCCACTGGCGCCAGGGGCGATCGGTTCCTTGGGGCATTGGGGCACCGTGCATCCGCAAGAGCCTTTGCACTTGTCGAGAATGAGGGGCTCGCTGCCAGTGTTGGTGAAGGAGAAGATGTGCGTCACAGCATCTCCCTCTTCCAAGGTTCCAAAGTCGTGCTCATAAGTGTCGAACACCATGGTTGTGGTCGGGCCAGCAGGTTCTTCCGCTTGGTCCTTGGCGGGGTCGTACTTTTCGGGCTTGCCGTTGACGGGGGTTTCTGTAGTTGTGGATTCTACGGCCTTTGAGGTGACTTCATTGGAGCCGCCTTCCGTGCACGCAGAAAATCCGGCCAGCAAGGCCGCCAAAGTCAGGGTGGTGAATGAAAAACGCATGTTTTGGGATATTGATGTATGATGCAAAATTAGGTCGGCACTTAGAACGTCTTGTGTGCCAAGTGGGCAGCATTGAACGTTCCATCGTTCAAAACGCGGATGGCTTCTTGCAAGGCCTCGTTCAGCCCACCGATGACGCGATAAAAGGTTTTGCTTTCGAAGATGTTTCGCCCAAAAAAGGCTTTGAGACGCAGCGCGATGGCGGGGAGCGAGCGACGCCATTCCTCTTCATCGATTTCGACGCCTTCTTGGGCCACGTAATCCTTGAAGGCAGCTAATTCGTCATCGTTGAATGTCATGTTCGCGACAAAGTCATCTTCGGAGCGCGCGCGGGTCTCCCATGCGGTGCGGTTGGCATCGACTTGTGCCAAGGCGTATTTGCTGCACAAGCCCTTCCGCAGGATGCGCGAGAAAGTGGGAGAGTTGAAGGTGGTGTCCAAGGGCACGAACAAGTCGGGCAAACTCCCTCCTCCACCGTAGACTTCCCGCTCCAAAATGCGCGTTTTGTGCATGAGGCTGTCGGGCAAGTCCAGGCTGTCCAACGTCATGAATTCCCCTTTTTCAAAGCGCTCAAACTTCTCTTTCCTGTACGCTTCCACACCGTCGTCGTAGGGCTTTTGAATGCAACGGCCGGCAGGCGTGTAGTATTTCTGAACGGTGAGTCGGACTGCACTTCCATCCGGCAATCGCATGGGGCGCTGCACCAAACCTTTGCCAAAGCTGCGTCGTCCCACCACCAGTCCGCGATCCCAATCCTGCACGGCGCCAGAAACGATTTCACTGGCACTGGCCGAGGCTTCATCGATGAGCACGACCAACCGTCCTTTTTCGAACAGGCCCTTGTATTGGGCGAACGTGTCCTCACGCTCAAAGGCGCGGCCTTCGGTATACACAATGAGTTTGTCGTCGCTGAGGAATTCGTCTGACATGGCAATGGCCGTTCGCAACATGCCGCCACCGTTGCCTTGCAAATCCATAATCAGATCCTTCATGCCCTGATCTTGCAGCGAGAGAATGGCATCGCGAAATTCATCCATGGTGGTCTTCGCGAATCGGCTGGCCTTGATGTATCCGATCTTCTTGTCCACCATGTGGGCTGCGTCAATGCT
>CAZGQI010000102.1:0-3953 GCA_964527895.1 uncultured Comamonadaceae bacterium
AAATCCCAAGGGCGTCGAGTTGGTTTCCTCCGCAGTCGCAGTCTCCTTCAGGGATGTCAGCGCATCCGCACTCGTAGATGTCGCCTGGCCCGTTGCAGACGCCACATGCATCGTAGGTACCGACGCAGTCATCGACATCGTCACAGACGCCATCGCCATCGTCGTCGTTGGCGCATGCCCCGCCGCACTCCCCGAGGGCATCTTCGAAGAGGCAGGAACCATCGTCTTCATTGGCGGTTGAACTGAAGTTGCAGGCCGATTCATCGGTGCACCCTGGAATGGTGAATTCACAGGATCCATCGTCGTATTCTGCTTCGGAGTCGTAGTTGTTGGCAGTGGGGTCCGTGCATCCACACGCATTGCCAGAACCCTCCGAACTGAAGGTGCCCGTGCCGTCGAAAAGGAAGTTGAGGACCTGTGCATTGTCACCCTCACCCATGGGGAAGACTTGGACGTTGATTTGGCCTGAAATGTTGCCGGAGGTGGTCACCTGCAGCACCATCACCTGAAGGTCCTCGTTGGGCAGCGCGTTGCCCGCGTCGTTGAGCACAAACCATGAGGAACCCACAACCATGTTCGCTACGAGTTGCGTGGCGTCGTTGGTCAAAAAGAACGGAGTGATGCTTTGGTCTGGGTCTTCGGCCAAACCAGGGTCCGCAGCGCCGGCGATGCCGGACGTCGCTGCAGGTCCCGTCAGCCCGATGGTGGCGTAGGTGTCGTCGGCCATTTCTGGGAATTGGGCCAAAAACGCAGGGTTGAGTCCTGAGGCACTCCAGCTGGTGTTGAAGCCTGTGTTGAACGCCCCGTTAGGCACATTGACAATCAAGGGCTGCTCGCTGTTGCCAAAAACTGCGCTGAAGGTGTCGGAGGCATCCATCATGTCCACGAAAAAGCGGTAACGCGTCAAGCTTGGGTTCGTCGCTTCACTGGCTTGAACAGTCAGCGTGTAGCCGGAAGAGGTGTCGCAACCGCAAAATTGACAGGAGTCGTCGTCCATGTTGGCACTGCTGTCAAAGTTGCATGCGGACGGGTCGGTGCACCCCCAAACATCGGCCGCCGGGAAGGTGCCTTCTCCGTCGAAACTGTTGGTGATCCGGATTTGGTCATCGCCCTCGCCGAGCGGGAATACCTGATAGTTTAAGACGCCAGAGATGCTGCCGGCGGTGGTGATTTGCATCACGAGCCAACGGCCGTCGACAGGCAAGGCGTTGGTGGCGGTGTTCAACACATACCAAGATGCCCCAGTCAAGGTGTTCACGTTCAATGCCGTACCACCCGAGATGAAGTAATCGGAAACTGTGGGTTCCAAAGTGGCGTCCTCGACCAAGGCCGGATCTGCCGAGCCTGGTGCTGCAAGAGATGCTGGTCCGGAGAGCCCGATGGTGGCGTAGCTGTCGTCTGCGAGATCGGGAAACGCGGAAAGAAAGGCAGGATTGATGCCCGACGCATTCCAACCTGCATTGAAAGGACTGTTGAAGATGTCCGAGGGAGTGTTGATTTGGATGTTGTCGACGTCCGTCCCATACACCGCGGAAAATTTGTCGGCGGGGTTTTCCGCATTCACATAAAATCGATACACGGTCCCCCCATCACCCACGGCAGGGGAGGATTCCACGGTCAAGGCGTATTGCGCGGCACACTGAATGGAAAGAGCACACAACAGGGCACCAAGCCCTGCATAAAGCGGTCGAGTTGGCATGACAATAACAGTTTACAACACCAATATATGTTGCCTACAAAAGGCCGACCAAACTATTATAACATTATCTCAATTGCTTATTTCTGTCGACGAATGCCGTTGTGGGTTCACGGCGAAGAAGGGGATTGCACCTCTCGGGGACATTCTGCTGTTTTCAGGTTACTTTGCAACGTTCAAACATTCATCCATGAAACACTTGACTATTCTGTCCCCAGCTGCGTTGTGTGGCGCCATCCTTGCCCTCGGCTTTTCTTTCCAAGCGAAAGCCCAAATGACGGGCTACACTGCGGAGTTGGACACGATGCTCTGGGAGACTGAGGTCGGCGACCCCTTGGAAAACTTGGCCTACTACGGGGTGTACAATGTGTTTGCGAATTTCACGAATCCTGATGACGTGCTGGGCGCTGTTTATTCTGACGTCGCTGCATTGGGAACGCCGACGATGGGCATTGATGCGCCGTGCGGTTGTCACAACCCTGCAACCACGTCCATCGTGGTGGATGCGAGCAACAATCCCGCATTTTTCGCGGCGTTTCCGGATTATGAATACGACTCGTTTTGGACCATTGGAATGCTCACTTCTGACGACGCGGGTCAATTGCCTTCCAACATTGGCATGGGCATGGCGGCAGATTTGTGTTCAGGGTTGAACATTGACAATGGCTCGCTGTACATCACAGGCCAGACCGGCGAGTGGCCGGTCAACGCGGTGGCTGGAGACGATTTGAAGGTGTTGGTTGCGCGTGTCACCACATGCAGCGATTTCACCCTTCAGGCCTGCGGTCAGGTCTACATCAACGGAGACCAAAATGAGGTCCAACAGTTTTGTCCTGAGGCTTTGGAAGTTCTCCATGAAGGATGCACCACCGAAGGGGCATGCAACTACAACCCCAACGCCACGACGGACGATGGCAGCTGTGTGTTCGACGATGGCATTTACGGTTGTGACGGAGAGTGCATTTCCGACGTGGACGGCGATGGCATTTGCGATCAAAATGAGGTGGGCGGATGCACGGATGAAGGTGCATGCAACTTTGACGAATTCGCCACCGATGACGACGACTCGTGTGAATATGAATCGTGTGCGGGCTGCACAGACGCAGCGGCTTGCAACTTTGACGAGACCGCCACAATCGAGGACAGCTCTTGCTTCTTCCCTGGGGAAAGCTGTGACGACATGATTACACTCACGGAGGGTGATGTGATCCAAGAGGATTGCTCATGCTTGGGTTACAGCTGCTACGATGAGACGGCGTGCAACTACAGCGAGGAGGGCATTGAAGACAACACCTTGTGCTCTTACATCAGCCAATACGACATCATCGGCAGCACGGACCCTTATTCCCAAACCCTGCAGGTGTACACGTATACTGCCACAGCCGGGTCGACTTACGAGTGGACTGTGGTGGGGGGTGACATCTTGGAAGGCAACGGAACCAATGAACTCAGCGTGGTTTGGAACGTGGGAGGCGCGGGTTCAGTTTGCGTGACCGAAACCAATGCAGATGGTTGTTCTGGGGAACAGGTGTGCTTGATTGTGGACGTCAACCTGAGCTCTGTGAGTGAAATGCTGGATGGCACGTTGGAGGTCTTCCCGGTCCCTGCTGTCGAAAATCTCCACTTGGTGTGGACCGGACCGACCTTGGACAACGCCTTTGTGACACTCCGCGATGCGGCGGGTCGCGTGGTCAAGTTGCAGCAGGTCGGTGAGCGCGACGTGTTGGACATCGGCGCATTGAGCGCGGGTTCTTACATGTTGGAATTCACTGTGCCGGCGCGCGGTTCGATTCAGCGCCGCATCATGGTTCAGTAAACGACGTCTTGATGACGAATGCGCAGGGCGCTCCGGAAGGGGCGCCCTGTTTCATTTGCGTCACTCAGCGGGACTGAACAGGGGAGACGGCGCCTTGGAACCCGGGGGCTTTGGCGCTTTTGGGCGGTTGCCTGCGGCGAGTGGAAAGCCCGCTGTCGATGCCAGAGGGCATGATGCCGTTCTCCGCGTAGCGGGGGTCGGGCAACGTGGCCAGCCGTTCCATGCGCTGGGCATCGACGTTGAGGCACCCAAACGACTCGGAGACGGTGCCGCGCACAGCGTACACACCCCGGCCCCGGAACGGGAAGTCGCGCGCGACGCCGGGGAAGTGCACGGTGTCGAGCCAGGCGCCTTCGAGGTCGACAAAGCACCCGAAGCACATCCGCTCGCCCTTGGCGGTGGCGGTTTCCTTGACGGTGACGAGGTGGCCGACGACGGTGA
>CAZGQI010000103.1:0-3869 GCA_964527895.1 uncultured Comamonadaceae bacterium
AAGCTGCTTGTGAACGTCACTTCAAACCCGTTGGATGCAGGAACTGCGCGGCAAACGCCCCCGATGCAGAAAATGCCTTCACGTCGTTTTCCGTAACCGACGCTGAGTCTGTGGGGGCCGTTGATGTACCCGGCGGATCCGTAGATGTAATGAATGCGCTGATTGGGGTCGTTGTTCCCAAAATTGTATTGGTCGAGTACACTTGCAAACCAGTGTGGACTCCATGTGTACTCCAAGAGCACAGTGGCCCAATGGCCCTTGTCTTGCAACAAATCCGGGTTGTACTCGTCCGCACCCACCCAAAGGCCCTGAAGCTCCGTGCGCAGACTCTGCTTGGGCTTCACTTTCCACTGGGTCTCGAGGACGTGGATGTTGGCGTTGACAATCCCCTTGTAGTCCGTCGTGACAGGCGTGGTCAGGGTGTTGAAGTCGAAGTGATAGAAGGTGTATTTGGCCTTCCACTTCTTGTTCAGTTTGCGGCTCGCGGAGAAGTTGAAATCCCGAACAAAAAGCTCGTCGCCCGGTCCCCAGCTGTTGCGCTCGTAGCCGTAGAGAACGCTTTCCACTTGGTCCGAAGCGTAATGGGTGGTGTCGAGGCTGTTCGCGGCCGCAAAGCTGGCGCTCAGCTTGGTGCCGTACTTGCCTCCCAGCTTGCTCCCTTTGGGAATGGTGTAGAAGATCTCTGCACTCGCACTGGTCTCTCCCGTAATTACTGTGGCGTAAGGGTAAAGGGTGGCCGCAAGGTTGTACGTGTGCTGCTGGGTGACCGCCGGGATGTAATTGATCGGCAGGTCAAACAGCCGCAAGTCCCGGTCAGATCGGAAGCTCATGTTGTCCACCATCTTGGCAGTAAGCAGGACGCCGAGTCCTTTTTGGCTGTAGCCCAAAGTGGCCAAGAAGGCCTCCCCATCTCGATAGGTGAATCCATTGTCCGCCGACGGGTCATTGATTTTTCCAGCGTATTCGACCCCTGCAGTCCATCCCTTTCGGACCGCGTTGAGTCGGTACGACCAGGACCCTACGTTTTGGGGCATGGCGAGCACAAGGCTGTCGACATTGAACGACGATCCAGGTTGGAACTTGCTTACAAAGCTTGCGCCCAATGTCACTTTCAATGGCTTGGCCTTCCAGGTGTCGTTGCCTGTGGTGGTGGCGAGCACGGCGTTGAGGTCGCCCTCGAGGTCCACAGCGCGGATGACGCCCGGTCCGTTGACAAGGCCGTCTTTAAAGTCAAACCGTTGCTTGCCGTAAATGAACTTGGCTTGCACCCCTTCCACGGGTTTCAGAATCAACCTGAACCCGTCCATGGCGTTGTCGATGCCCAGGTTGCGCTCTTCGTAGGACCGGAACACCAAGCCGCTGCCAAATTGATCGTAGAAGTTGCCGATGGTCACGTCGATGCCACGGTCGGCGTCGTTGTAGCGGGCGAAGCGGTACCCGAGGCCACTTCCCTTGAAGCGCCCTGGAAATCCAATGACAGCATTGAGGTAGCTCTCGTACCGCATGCCGGCGCTGAAATTGCCTTGGTTGTACAGCACGTTGGCAAAGGCGTTGTACCCCGTTTTGGACGGAGGCACCACGGCGCCAATCAGCGAATCCTCCGCGTAAGATTGCCAGAGGATGCCCACATTCCCGGACACGGATGGGGCAGGAGCGTCTTCCCCAAACTGCGCCCAACCTGAGGACGCAAAGGCCAACGTCAGGCCAAGCATGGCCAGTCCTTGCATTGCGAGACGCTTCATTCAGCGAACTTGAGGAGCTCCTCGTAGAGTTCGTATTCGTCGCCGTCGGCGTAGTTGTTGTGCGACCACACCACACGGCCTTCGGGGTCGACAACGAAGGTGTGGGGAACGTTGTTCACGTTGAGTGCACGGGCGAAGTCGCGGTTGGGATCAAGCAGGATGTCGTACTCCCAGCCGACGCTGTTGACGTAGGGTGCCACGCGGTTCATCGAGCGTTGGTCGTCGATGCTGACGGCCACGATTTTCACGCCCGTTTCGTCCACCCAGTCTTCGTAGAGCTCCGCGTAGTTGTTGAGTTCTCGCTTGCAAGGGCTGCACCACGTGGCCCAAAAACAATACACCGTGGGTCCTTCTTCTTGCACGAGGTCCGCCGTTTGGACAGCGTTGCCTTCAATGTCTTTGAGGCTGACGTTGGGGACGGTTTGGCCCCAAGCAACGCCTCCAAAAAGAAGCAAACTCAAGGTGAGGGAGAGGATTCGAAGCATGGGATGAGATTTCGTGCAGCGGTGCAAGGTTCAGGCCAAAAATAAGCCGACGCTTGTCAAACCCCATCTTGCGCCTGTGCGTTGCATGTTTCAAGGGAGAACTGTGGCTTATCTTTGAGGCATGCAGAAGACGACTCGATTTTTGTTTGCTTTCGCGGCAATCTGTGCTGCCACGATGACAACACATGCCCAAGTGGCTCCCGCGACTTTGGTCAATGCTCCGGACACGGTGTTTGTGTCTTTGGATACGCTTTCTGGAGTGGGTGTGATCGACACGCACTGGAATGTGTTGAACGAAACCGAAGACACCCTTGAGTTGATGGTGACCCGTAGCTTCTTGGACACCGTCTCCCCCTTCAATTACCCTTATGTTTCTGGCGCTCCAGGTTCTTACGAGCGTTTTTGTTGGGGTGCCACGTGTTTCAATTTCGGGACAGACGCGTCTCCTGCCAATCCCGCGTTTTTGGTGACCCTTGAACCCGGCGAAGAAACCGACACCTTCATCAGTGATTTCTATCCCAATGGCGTCACAGGGACTTCGACGTTGCGATACTGTTTTCACCAGGACGGTCCTCCAAGCCTCGGTGCCTGCCATGACATCACGTTTGTGGTGGATGGCACAGTGGGCGTGGTCACAGAAGAGGCTGTGCGCCCTTCACTGACAACCATGTTGCCCAACCCCGCCACGGAGGAGGTGACTGTGCGCTTCAATCAAGCCGTTTCTGGTGTTTTGGAATTCCGAAACTTGGTGGGACAAGTGTGCCGGACGGAAAGGGTGCAAGCTGGCGTCACCACGCAGCGGTTGAATGTCCAAGACATGGCGGATGGCATCTGGCTCGTCTCGTACAAAGTGGACGGTGTGGCCGTGTCGACCAAGCGCCTTGTGATCCACTGATTCAGGTTCTTTCCATCCCGGTAATGCTTCGGGATGGTCCCCATGCAGAAGGCTGAGACCTTGTGCACGTAGTGATGTGCATCCTTTGGTGATTTGGCGATGATTCGAGCGACCTTCATGGTGAACTTCGTCCATTCATGCAACAGAACAATTTGAAGAGAGAGGCCCTGGAGTACCATGCCCGAGAGCGGCGTGGAAAGGTGGAGGTCATTCCGACCAAACCCTACAGCACCCAGCGAGACCTCAGCTTGGCTTACAGTCCAGGCGTGGCTGAGCCATGCAAGGCCATTGCCGAGAATCCGCAGGACGTCTACACCTACACGGCCAAGGGAAATCTGGTGGCGGTCATCAGCAACGGCACTGCAGTGCTTGGACTCGGGGACATCGGTCCCGAGGCAAGCAAGCCCGTGATGGAGGGGAAGGGTGTGTTGTTCAAGGTCTTTGCCGACATTGATGTGTTTGACATCGAGGTGGACGCCACCGACGTCGACCAGTTTGTGGCCACGGTCAAGGCGATCGCCCCCACGTTTGGCGGCATCAACTTGGAGGACATCAAGGCTCCTGAGGCCTTTGAGATTGAGCGCCGTTTGAAGGAGGAGCTCGACATCCCGCTGATGCACGACGACCAGCACGGCACGGCCATCATCAGCGCGGCGGCTTTGCTCAATGCCCTCAAACTCGCAGACAAGAAGATCGAAGACATCCGCGTCGTGGTGAGTGGCGCAGGGGCAGCGGCCATGTCGTGCC
>CAZGQI010000104.1:0-3855 GCA_964527895.1 uncultured Comamonadaceae bacterium
TCGATGATGGATCGTGCTCGTACGATTGCGAATGCGAAGATGTGTACGAGCCGGTGTGCGCCTACGACTTCCTCACAGGCGACTACCTTACGTTCAACAATGCGTGCGAAGCCGCATGTGTGCAAGCGTACGTTGTTTTCGAAGGAGATTGTGCTGAACAACCCGTCTATGGCTGCACGAACGAAGAAGCCATCAACTACAACCCCGACGCCACAGACGACGACGGGTCTTGCGTCATTGTCCCCGAATGTGATGAAAACCAAATGCAGGTGGTCGCCTCCCTCCAGACAGACATCTGGGGCGGTGAAGTGAGCTACAGCATCTCCGACGCCAATGGAACGATTTTGGCTGGTCAAGGATGGGGAGATTACGGGACATTTGACGGGTATTTCTGCCTGGGAGACAGCGCGGGATGCTTGGTCCTCGAAATGTTTGACAGCTTTGGAGATGGGTGGAATGGTGCCGTGATCGACATCACCATTCCAGACCTGGGGATCTCCCTCGGCACATTCACCCTTGACGTGGGCGCGTACCAAGCGGTGACATTTGGTTTGGATTGTGAGACTGAGGTCCTGGAAGTGGAAGGCTGCACAGATCCGTTTGCCTTCAACTACAATCCACTGGCCACGGTCGATGACGGTTCTTGCTCCTACGATTGTGGTTGCGAGGACATCTACGAACCTGTTTGTGCGTTTGATTACCAAACCGGCGAGTACGTCACCTTTGACAACGCGTGTGAAGCAGAATGTGCCCAAGCGTGGGTGTTTTGGGAAGGCGATTGTGCCGACCAGCCTGTTTATGGTTGCACCGATGAAGAAGCCATCAACTACAACCCCGATGCCACAGACGATGACGGGTCTTGCGTGATCGTCCCTGATTGCAACGAAGACCAAGTGCAAGTGGTGGCCACGCTCCAAACCGACATCTGGGGCAGTGAGGTGAGTTTCAGCATTTCCGATGACAACGGTGTGCTCATGAGCGCTGAAGCCCTCGGCGATTACACGACAAGCCTCGCCTACACCTGTCTTGACGACAGTGCAGGATGCTTGATGCTCGAGATGTTTGACAGCTTTGGCGACGGTTGGAACGGCGCTGTACTGGACGTCAGCATCCCCTCTCTCGGTCTCTCCTTGGGAACCTTCACACTCGAAACCGGCAACTACCAAGCCATCTCCTTTGGCATCGACTGCGAAACGGACATTTTGGAGGTCGAAGGCTGCACAGACCCCTTTGCATTCAACTACAATCCCTACGCCACAATTGACGACGGTTCCTGTTCTTACGATTGTGAATGTGAAGACATCTACGACCCCGTATGTGCCTACGACTATTTGACGGGCACCTACATCACCTTCAACAACTTGTGTGAGGCCGAGTGCGCCCAGGCCTGGGTGTTCTGGGAAGGTGATTGTGCGGACCAACCTGTTTACGGTTGCACCGATGAAGAAGCCATCAATTACAACCCGGACGCGACAGATGACGATGGATCCTGTGTCATCGTGCCTGATTGTGAAGAAGATGAACTTCAGATTGTTGCCACCCTTCTCACGGACGTTTGGGGAAGTGAGGTCAGTTTCAGCATCTCAAACGAAGATGGCGTGCTCCTCAGCGGAGAAGGATGGGGCGACTACGCCACGTCGGTCGCCTACAGTTGCCTTGGAGACAGCACTGGATGCTTGGTTCTTGAAATGTTCGACAGTTGGGGTGATGGCTGGAATGGTGCCATTCTCGAAGTGAGCATTCCCGCGCTTGACATTTCTCTCGGCACCTTTGGGTTGGAAAGTGGATCTTACCAAGCGATTTCCTTCGGAGTGGACTGTGAAACTGAGGTCTTGCAAGTGGAAGGCTGCACCAATCCTTACGCCGTCAACTACGACCCCTATGCCACCGTGGACGATGGATCCTGCTCTTTCGATTGTGAATGTGATGACGTCTATGAGCCTGTGTGTGCTTACGACTACTTCACGGGTGACTATGTAACCTTCAACAACGCTTGTGAAGCGGAATGTGTCAATGCATGGGTGGTTTGGAATGGGGACTGTGCGGACCAACCCATCTACGGCTGCACGAACCCCGAGGCGCTCAACTACAACCCCGAGGCCACAGAAGACGATGGGTCGTGTGCCATCATTCCTGAATGCAGTGATGACCAAACCGAGGTCATCATCCAAACCATGGGCAACGACTCATTGAATGACCTTGGCATTTTTGTTTCTCTCTACTGGAACCTCACCACGGACTTGGGACAGTATGTCGAACTCGTGTACGATTACACCGAGGAAAGCACCACCGCATACGGATGCTTGAATGACGGGTGTTACAATTTCTACCTCTACGATTACGGATGGACGCCTGGTTTGGGGAGTGCCGACGTCAGCTTGGACGGAGAAGTCACTTCTTACAGTGTCGGCGCCGACCAGTTTGACGCCGTGTTTGCACTTGGTGTGAACACCGATGGTTGTGAAGTGACCATTCCTGGCTGCACCGACCCCGAGGCATTGAACTACTACCCTGCGGCCACGGTCGACGATGGCTCTTGTCAATACCCCTTCGTGTGTGACAATGGCCAAGTCGGGTACGTGTACCTGTCGACCTCCATTACCGAAGTCAACCTCGACATCGTGTCTGACGCGGGTGACATGTTGTACTCCGCACAAGACGTCTTCAACTTTGGCGGCTTGTATGGCGAGATCTGCATTGAACCCAACGTGTGCTACACGGCTGTGGTGACCGGGGACATGACGGGTGGCAATGGATGGAACGATGGACTGTTTGGTGTGAGCACGGGGTACTTGGACCTCGTTTACGCTGAATGGCCGACAGACGAGAACACTTGGGTCATCCAATTCAGCCTGGACGATTCATGCGGTGAAGACACGACTGACGGTGACGCCATCTACGGGTGCACCGATCCAGAGGCACTCAACTATGAGCCAACGGCACTGATTGACGACGGCTCCTGCGCTTACGAAACACTCTGCCCAGGCATGTTCGAAGTGACGTTTGTCCTCGACGGCGGCGCCATGCCCGACGAGGTGAACTTGAACGTATCCAACGAGGACGGAGACATCCTCATGGAAATGGATGGTTACACCGGTTCCTCCACAGGATGTGTGCCTGAAGGCTGCTACAAGGTCGAAATGATGGACGCCCTCGGAGACGGGTGGAATGGTGCCTTTGCCGAAGTGTTTGTGGATGGAGAGTCTGCGGGCACAATGACTTTGGAAGAAGGTGATTATGAAATGCAAATGGTGGGACTTGGCGTGGAGGACTGCGAAACGTCAGACAACACTGACGACATTCAAGAATCGGTCACCACAACCCTGAGCATGGACCTCTTCCCCAACCCGGGGCAAGACTTGCTGAACATTCGCAGCAAAGGATTGCAAACGCATGCGCCTGTGGCTTTGAACGTCTTCAATGCCGAAGGACGACTCGTCTACACCACGACACAGGCTGCCCAAAGCAACCTTGAGACCTTGGGTGTGGACGCCTCAGTCTGGGACGCGGGCTTCTACATCATCCAATTGAACCAAGGCAACGCCATGGTTCAACAACGATGGGTGAAGCTGAAGTAATCTCTTTGCGTCAACCATGAAAAAGGGCTGCCTGTAGGCAGCCCTTTTTTGTTTTCATGCGACTTGATTTTCGGAGCGCTTCGGCAGCGACGCCTCCTCACGCCATCATTGCTGGTCGAAGTCCAGCACCACCGGCCCCTCGCCATCCACATGGGCCTGGCAAGCCAACACATACCCTCGCTCCACTTCTCCGGGCTCGAGCGCGTAGTTGACATTCATCGAAGCCTCGCCTTCCACCAACTTGGCGCGGCACGTGCAACAGACGCCACCGAGGCAG
>CAZGQI010000105.1:0-3800 GCA_964527895.1 uncultured Comamonadaceae bacterium
TTCGCTAAACTCACTTTAACGTCGTAAAGTTACGCGCAGAGCCCTCGAAAACCAAAGGCAGTTGAAACGGTTTTGCAGGAGATTAACAACATCCAGCGGTTGGCTGCTTGGTATTTTTCTCCGGATCAAAGCGTGAGAGTTTGGGATGCGTTCATTATCTTCGCACCCCAATTTGGAAACCATGAAAGAAGGCATCCACCCTGAGAACTATCGTTTGGTCGTGTTCAAAGACATGAGCAACGAATACGCGTTTTTGAGCAAATCCGCGGCTGAAACGAAAGAAACCATCCAATGGGAGGACGGAAATGAGTATCCGTTGGTGAAAGTCGAAGTGAGTCACAAGAGCCATCCTTTCTACACAGGCAAAGCCCAATTTGTGGACACCGCTGGACGGATTGACAAGTTCCGTCAGAAGTACGGCAAATTCGACAAGAAGGCGGACAAGGCGTAAGGTTCGCGTCATTGCCGACATGAAAAAGCCTGCGTTGTGCAGGCTTTTTTCGTATCAGGTCGCAAAGGGGGGTCAACCTCTTGGAATGGGGACCACCTTGGCAATGGTCAATCCGTAGCCTACGTCGCCCGTGGGCTGGTCTGAATTGCTCAACAGGGTCATGTTTTTGATGCCCAACTGCCTCAGGATTTGAGCGCCGATGCCGCGGTCTTTGGAGTCGAGCTTGGGAAAGCTTCCTTGCATTTGAGCCACTTTTTGCGCCTGGTAAGCATGGAGTTCATCGGCCAATCCGCCGCCATGGCGAGTCTTGTTGAGGAAGACCACGGCTCCCTTGCCGGCAGCTTGGATTTGCTTCAAGGCTTGGTGCAGTTCCGGGCCTTTGCCGAAGTCCATCACTTGAAAGATGTCGGCCACCATGCTGGAGGCATGAATGCGAACGGGCACCGCTTCGTCTTCCCCCCATTCTCCCATCACCAAGGCAAGGTGATCCACGTCGTTGGTGGTTTGCCTGAAACTAATGGCATTGAAAGCACCAAATGCGGTATTCAACGCCACTTCTGCAGTGATCTCGATCAGGCTTTCATGCTCAAGACGGTAGGCAATGAGGTCGGCGATTGACACCAATTTCATTTGGTGAACCTCAGCAAGCTTGAGGAGCTCAGGCAAACGCGCCATGGAGCCATCTTCGTTCATGATTTCGACGATGACCCCCGCGGGCTCACAGCCGGCCAACCGGGCAAAGTCCACCGCAGCCTCTGTGTGGCCAGGTCTCCGAAGGACACCTCCGGCTTTCGCGCGCAGTGGAAAAATGTGTCCCGGGCGCCCAAGCTCTTTTGGGTTGGTGTCGGGGTTGATGAGGGCTTGGATGGTCTTGGCGCGTCATGCGCAGAGATGCCTGTGGTGCATCCATGGCCCATGAGATCGACCGAGATGGTGAAGGGGGTTTCGAAGGCCGCGTTGTTGGATTGGACCATCAAGTCGAGTTCCAACTCTGTGCATCGAGATTCAAGAAGCGGAGCACAGATCAACCCACGTCCGTGGGTGGCCATGAAGTTGATGACCTCAGGTGTGGCGTGGCGTGCAGCGATCAAAAAGTCACCTTCGTTTTCGCGGTCTTCATCGTCCACGACAATGATGATTTCGCCACGGCGAATCGCTTCGATGGCTTCGGGAATCGTATTCAGTTGCGACATGTAGGGCAAAGGTAATGCGGCAAGGAGCTGCACTGGGCACAGGACCTATCTTCGCCGCATGATTCGAGCGATTGTGGCTTACGGTGATCCCGTTTTGAAAAAAGAAGCTGAAGAAGTGGCCCAAGACCACCCAGACTTGTCCACGTTGATCGAGGACATGTGGGAAACGATGTATGCTGCCGACGGCGTGGGGTTGGCTGCACCTCAGATTGGATTGTCCTTGCGGCTGTTTGTGGCAGACGGGAGTCCTTTTGGAGAAGGAGATCAAGGAGATCCCGCCTGCAAGTCGTTCAAACGTGTGATGATCAACCCTGTGTTGTTTGATCCCTCAGAGGAGGAAGATGTGATGGAAGAAGGGTGCTTGAGCATTCCCGGGATTCGGGAACCTGTCCAGAGGCCAGTTCGAATTGGGGTGGAGTACTACAACGAGCAATGGGAGCTTGTGGAAGAACAGCTGGAGGGTTTGGCGGCACGCATTGTACAGCATGAATATGACCACCTCGACGGGGTGATGATTCCGGATCACATTCCCGCAGCCAAGCGTCTTCTTCTTCACGGCAAACTGCGGGACATTGGCTTGGGCAAGGTACCTGTGGATTACAAAATGCGAACCGTCAAAGGGAAAAGGCGTGGTTAAAGGGGGCGTTCCGAGGCTGTGCGTGCTTGTTTGGGCATGGGCGATCCTGTCATGCCAACAGGCACAGCCATCCATGTTGACAGAAATTCAAGCGCTCGAGCGGCAAGCGTTCGACGGGGCTGAGTTGCGACCCGAAGTGCGTCAGGCCTTGCTTGTCAAGTATGCCGATTTTGCGCGTTTGGAGGGAGGGCATGCTTTTGTGCCTGAGGCGTTGTTTCGACGGGCGGATTTGTTGATTTCTGCTGGGAAGTTTGACGAAGCCATCCTGCAACTGCAGGACGTGCACGACGGCTACCCGACGTTTGACAAACGTTCCCTGTGCGCCTTCTTGGTTGCATTCATTTACGACGAGCATCTCAAGGACCGAGAATTGGCCATTCGGGCCTACGAGCGGACCATGGCCCTTCACCCAGATTCGCCAGAATTTTTGCTGGCCCAGCAAAGTCATTCGCTCCTTCAGCGGTGAGATTAGGAGGGCGTTGAAGTGGGTGGTAATTTTGCGCCCAAATCAACAAAACAACATGAGTCAATTTCCTGCCGGCGTCCTCACGGGGAGCCAAGTATCCGACGTTTGGGCGCACGCGAAAAAGCACCGTTACGCCCTACCAGCTGTCAATGTGATTGGAAGCAACAGCATGAACGCGGTGATGGAGACGGCCAAAGCCATGAATTCCCCGGTCATCATTCAGTTTTCCAATGGGGGCGCCAAATTCAATGCGGGAAAGTCGTTGTCCTTGGCAGACCAGCAGTCGGCGGTGTTGGGAGGCGTTGCAGGCGCACATCACGTTCACACTTTGGCCGAGGCCTATGGGGTTTCAGTCATCTTGCACACAGACCATTGCGCGCGAAACCTGTTGCCTTGGGTGGACGGGTTGCTCGAAGCCGGAGAAAAACACCATGCCGCGACGGGCAAGCCGCTCTTCAGCTCTCACATGATTGATTTGAGCGAGGAGAGCCTTGCGGAAAATTTGGAAACGTGTGCTGCATACCTCAAGCGCATGTCGGCCATCGACATGCACCTGGAGATTGAGCTCGGTGTCACAGGAGGCGAAGAAGATGGGGTGGACAACACCGACATCGACAGCAGCCGGTTGTACACCCAGCCCGAGGAGGTTGCTGAAGCGTATGAAGTGTTGAGTGCCATTTCGCCCAACTTTACCATTGCGGCTGCGTTTGGCAACGTGCATGGTGTGTACAAGCCGGGGAATGTGGAACTTCGTCCGAGCATTTTGGACGATTGTCAGAAGCACATCGAGGCCGAATTCAACACGCCCCCCCAACCCGTGGAATTTGTGTTCCATGGGGGAAGTGGGTCAAGCTTGGAAGAAATCCGTGAAGCCATTGGATACGGCACGGTGAAAATGAACATCGACACAGACATGCAATGGGCCTTCCTCTCAGGCGTCCGGGACTATGTTGAAGCGAAGTCAGGATACCTCCAAACCCAAATTGGCAACCCAGATGGGGAGGATGTGCCCAACAAGAAGCACTACGACCCCCGGGTGTGGTTGCGGAAAGG
>CAZGQI010000106.1:0-3789 GCA_964527895.1 uncultured Comamonadaceae bacterium
TTCAGCGCGTCGTGGTTGTGCTGACTCATGCGTTTGTGCTGTTTTGTCCTCCTCGGATGGTATCCCAAACCGACAACCCCAAAAGGCGCTTCACGGCCACTGCCGCTGCCACGTTCCACAGGGCCATGCTGAAGGCGGTCGCCACAGCGGCACCCTCGATCCCAAATCGCGGTATCGCCCACACATTCATGGCCAAGTTGCCGAGCGCCGAGATCCATACAATGCGTTGGGCCTGTCGCTCGTGCCCGGTCATGTTGAGCAAATACATCACAGGGCCGCACAGGGCGTTCACCACCTGTCCCACCGCCAACCACACCAGACATGTTGACCCGACCACAAAAGCGTCTCCGAACCACCCCAACCACCACCCCGGAACCGCCACCAAGGCCACAAATGCGGGAACGCTGAACGCGACGTTGAGGAGGGTCGTTTGGCGAAGTGCCGACTTCAATCCTGCGCGGTCCCCCGTGGCATGACGCTCGGCAAACAAGGGCGCCGCATAGCTGTTGACCGCCGCCTGCACCAACGTCACCACGGCCGCCATGCGGAAGGCCACGCGGTAGATGCCCACTTGGTCTTCTTCCAAGAAATGGCCCAACAACAACGTGTCGGTCCAGCTCATGACGAGAAACATGGCCGAGCCCAACAGCATGGGCCAACCCGTTCGCAACATGGGCCTCCAACCCCACTCAGAAGACAGGGCAGAGGACTTCTCGGCACCCTTGGGCAGCGCCATGGACAGCAGCACAGCGCCCAGCGAGGCACTCGCCACAAGAGACGCGGCATAGGAAGGGACAATCCCCCAACCCAGCCCCACCATGCAAGTGACTGCACCCGCGGCGACGATGCCCGGTTGGAGCAAGGCATGGCTTTTCATCCGCGACAACCCGCGAAGCGCCTCAGAGGACACGCCCCACACGGTGAGAATCGGCACGCCTGCAGCAACCCAGGGCCACGTTTGGGCCAGCGTCTCGTCCCCGAGCCAGGATGTGAGCGAAGGGGAGCACCCCCACATCAAAGCCGCCAGCAGAGGCGCGGCAAGCAGTCCTGTCACGCGCATCACCCGCCCCACAAGACGCCTTTGCACCCGCTCCTCGCCCTTCACCTTGGACGCCGCCATCCACTTCACGAGCACGCCATCGAGGCCCAACCGCGCCGCCAACGCTGCGATGGTCAAGACCGTCAAAGCCAGTTCAAAACGGCCATAGGCCGCAGGACCTTCGTGCCGACTCACCCACCACGCCAAGGCGTACGCCGATGCCGCGCCAAGCAATTTGACGGCCAGCATGAGACCAGAAGCGCTGAGGAGTTTGGACGAGGGTGTGGCCACGCCTCAAAGGTAGATGCCAAGCTCAGGTGAATGTCAATCCAGGTTGAATCAACCGCCGAACGCGGTCAACCACGCCAAGACGTCAGAGACGCCCACGGCCCCATCCTCGTCGAGGTCGGACCATCCACAATCCATGGTGCAGCCAAAGTAGCTCAGCATGTCGAGCAAGTCGGCGATGTCCACGATGCCATCGCAATCGCCGTCGGCGGGCGCACACACCTCGCAGGTGCCATCGTCGTAGGTCGCCTCGGCGACGTAATTCGACGCCGCTTCGTCGGTGCAGCCGAGGACTTCGAGGTTGGTCAGGTCAAAGGGCGCGCCTTCGACCACCATGAGGCCCAACACGTTGCCGTACGTCCCATCCGTCTCCACCAAAGCCATGCTTGCTTGGCCGGACAACGCTTGGCCGTCGAGGACGGTGAATTGCCCCATCAAGTGCAGGCCGTCCACCACCATGCGGTCGTTCCAAATGGATGCCGCCACCGCCAACATGCCTGAGCCGCTGGCGTTTGCAGAAGACCAGTCGCCTGCCTCAAAGTCAAGCCTTTGGCCTGAAGCGTCCCGCGTGAGGGTGTAGGGCGTTTCCACCGTGGCCGGTCCGGCCCACATCTCACCCACCGTCCAGAACGACGAGAATTCCACTTCAGGAAGGACGCTGACGAACAGCGGATTGATCAGCGCTTGGCTGGGCAATGCATCTTCGCCTACCCCCGAAAACGCCGACACATACAAGCCGCCTGGCGCTTCGATGAACCACGGCGCGTGTTCGTCGCCCCACAGCCCCATCATGCGCAATTCATTCGCAGGGAGCCCCGCAAAATCCGCATACAAACGGTACGTCTTGGCTCCCGCTGGAATGTCGCCAAGGCCCGCATCGTGGTCGGCCACCAGCTCCAAGACCCATCCTTGAAACGTGGAAGGGATGGTGTCCACAAGCGTCAAGACCTCTTCTCCTCCTTGCTCCTGACAGTACTGGTTTTGCACGCTCGTGAAGAGGATGAAATCGTGCACATTGCGCGTCCCGTCCCCGTCCAAATCGCACATGCCAGGCTCCACGCCGGAATCGCTTGGGATGGAATCTCCCCAGCCGTAGGTCAGCACCTGAGAAATGAAATCGGTGTTGGTGACGACGTCATCTCCACTGCCGTCGAGACAGGAGCAAGGCAGGGTTTGGGCTTGCGTGGCGGAAAGGCCAAACATCACAAACGCAAGCATGAAAACAAGTCGCTTCATGCCTAAATGTATGTTTTTTTTGACAATCAAGCACTTGCGGTGAACGCCAAGCCGTACAGCTTCATCTGCTTGACCATGGATTGCAAGCCATTGCTGCGTGTAGGGCTCAAGTGGCTGTGCAACCCAATCTCATCGAGAAAGGACAGCTTCGCCGAGGCGATGTCCGCCGCCGGTGCGTCGCTAAGCACGCGGACCATGAGTGCGGCAAGCCCTTTGGTGATGATGGCGTCGCTGTCCGCGGTAAACACCACTTGTCCGTCGTCTCCGCGCTTGGCAGCCAGCCACACACGGCTTTGGCATCCCTTGATGAGGTTCTCGTCCACCTTGTCTTCAGGGTCGAGGGGATCCAGCTCTTTGCCCAAGGAGATGATGTGCTCGTACTTCTCCATCCAGTCGCCAAACATGGCGAACTCTTCTGCAATCTCTGCTTGCCGTTCGTCGATCACTGATGCCATGGTGCAAAGGTAGGCGCCGGGTGTGCGCATCGTGGTGCCCTGCGTCACCAGTTTGCGTCAGCGCAACATCGACACCGCCCGCTCGACCGCCTCGGCCAACCGGTCGATCTCCTCGACGGTGTTGTACGCCCCAAACGACGCCCGAACCGTCCCCGGAATCCCGAGCTTGTCCATCAAAGGCTCCGTGCAGTGGTGCCCTGTGCGCACCGCGATGCCAAGCTGGTCGAGCAACGTGCCCAGGTCGTAGGGGTGCACGCCATCCACAAGGAAGGACACCACCCCGGCCTTGCATGGCGCCGTGCCGTAGAAGCGCAGCCCCTCAATGCCCTCCAATTGCGCGTGGGCGTGTTGCGTGAGCTCGTGCTCGTGGGCCGTCAAGGCAGGCATGCCCACACCGTTCATCCAATCCAAAGCAGCCCCCAAGGCAATGCCTCCGCTGATGTGCGGGGTGCCAGCCTCAAACTTGTAGGGGAGTTCGTTGTAGGTCGTTCCTTTTTCAAAGCTGACGGTGCCAATCATTTCTCCACCGCCGCGGTACGGGGGCATGGCGTCCAGCAACGCCTCCTTGCCGTACAAGATGCCAATGCCCGTGGGGCCGTACGTCTTGTGGCCACTGAACATGTAAAAGTCCACGTCCAAGTCGCGCACGTTGACCGGCAAATGAGGAACTGATTGTGCCCCATCCACCAACACCGTGGCGCCCGCGCCATGGGCGCGTGAGGTCCAGTGCTTCACGTCGTTCACGGTGCCCAAGGCATTGGAGACGTGGGT
>CAZGQI010000107.1:0-3752 GCA_964527895.1 uncultured Comamonadaceae bacterium
TGTGTTTCAATGTGAATTGTTCCGAAGAACTTGGTGAAATGAACGTTTGCCTTCTTGAAAAGGTTGCGATAGGGTAAGGTATTTTTGAGCCACATGCGCAGCTTCGACATCCCCGAGTTTTACCGCAGCCCCATCATTTCCCGGGTGAAGGCCAAACGCAAAGCCTTGGACCCCAGGAAACAAGACTTCACACCGACCGAATTGGATTTCGGGGCAGTGCGCATCCGTTTGGCGCGTCATTTTGGGTTCTGTTTTGGGGTGGAAAACGCCATTGAGATCAGCTACAAGGCGGTGGATGAGAACCCGGGCAAGCGGATTTTCCTGCTGAGTCAAATGATTCACAACCCCGAAGTCAACGCCGATTTGCAAAGTCGCGGCGTGCAATTCCTGCACGACACCCTCGGCAAGGAACTCGTGTCTCTGGACACGCTGACGGCCGACGACGTGGTCATTGTGCCGGCGTTTGGGGCGACCGTCGAACTCGAGCAGCGCATGCGCGATCTCGGGGTGGACGTGCAGAAGTACAACACGACCTGTCCGTTTGTCGAGAAGGTCTGGAAGCGCTCTGCACAGCTCGGCGGCAAAGACTTCACCGTGGTCATTCACGGCAAACCCAAGCACGAAGAAACCCGTGCGACCTTCTCACACGCCGCAGAAACGGGGCACGCCCTGGTGGTCAAGGACGAGAAGGAAACCGAATTTTTGGCCCAATGGATGGAAGCGGGTCGGACGGATGTGGAGGCGTTTTGGGCGCGTTTTGAAGGCCGGACGACAGAAGGGTTCGAGCCTGCGCGTGACCTGCGACGGGTGGGGGTGGTCAACCAAACCACCATGCTTGCCTCGGACACCCAGGCCATCGCGGACCGCATCAAGCAGGCCGTCGACGCCGATCCCGAAGGGGAGTTCGCCAACACCCGCGACACCCTCTGCTACGCCACCAACGACAACCAAAGCGCCACGCGCGGGGCGTTGTTGGCCGGTGGCGCCGATGTGGCCTTGGTCGTGGGTGGATACAACAGCAGCAACACCTCGCATTTGGTCGAACTCTGCGAGGAGCACATGCCGACCTTCTTCGTGCGCAACGAACTGGAGTGGCAGGAAGACGGGGTGCATCACTTTGACATGCACTCAGGCCAAATGAAGGTCACCGCCCAACCCTTGCCAGACGCAGGAACCGCGGACGACGTCCCGACCGTGTTGATCACGTCGGGGGCCTCGTGTCCCGACGCGAGTGTGGAGCGCGTGTTGCGCAAAGTGCTCGCCCATTACGGTGGAGGAGATGTGGAATCCGTGTTAACGGAATTTGAGCGGACGCAGGCCTGACCACCCGTACCTTCGAGTTCATGAAAGCGCCCAAACTTCGCGGCCCTTTTCGGAACGTGCGCACCGAACCCCGCACCTTCGCATTCAAGTCCCGGCACCTGCCTGATTCTCGCCAAGAATGGGAGGAACGCAAGCGCCGTGTGGAGGAGGAAGTGAACGGTGCCTCGGATGCACCTCGTCCCATCAAATTCAGGCAGGGTGGCCGAAGTGCGGAAGGACGTGCTGCGCGCCGCGCCGCCTCCATTCGCGCCAGCCGCATGGCGGCGCTTCGCGCAGGAGGTGTAGCCCTCGTGCTCGTGTACCTGACCTACCGTGCCATCCTTTGGGTGGAAACCCAGGACTACGGCCAGTTTCTCAACTTCATGCATTCGAACGGATGAGCCAAACCATTCACGTTCTGCCCGACCACGTCGCCAACCAGATTGCCGCTGGCGAAGTCATCCAACGACCCGCGTCGGTCGTGAAGGAGCTCGTGGAGAACGCCGTCGATGCCGGCGCGACCTCGATTGAGGTGCACGTCGTGGACGCGGGCCGCACGTCCATTCAAGTGGTGGACAACGGGGCCGGCATGAGTGCAGAGGACGCGCGGGTGTGTTTTGAACGCCACGCCACCTCCAAACTCCAAACGGCCGACGATTTGTTTGCCCTCGCGACGAAAGGCTTTCGCGGGGAAGCCCTCGCCTCCATTGCGGCCATTGCCCACGTCGAAGTGACGACGTGCCAAGAAGGGGCCGAGGTCGGAACCGTGCTTCGCTGCCATGGCTCGGAGATCGTCGGGGAGGAGCCCAAGGCCCGGGCCGCGGGCACAACGTTTCACGTCAAGAACTTGTTCTACAACGTCCCAGCGCGTCGGAACTTTCTCAAGTCCGACGCGGTGGAGATGCGTCATGTGGTTGACGAATTTCAGCGGGTGGCGTTTGCGCACCCGGGCATTTCGTTTGTCTTGACGCACCAAGGGGCGAGCTTGTTCCAGCTCAAGCCGGGGACGCTTCGGCAACGGATTGTCGGCATCATGGGCCCCAAGCACGACGAGCGTTTGGTCCCTGTGCAGGAAGACACCGACGTCGTGGCCATCGAAGGATTTGTCGGCAAGCCGGATTCTGCGAGAAAGACGCGCGGCGAACAGTTCTTGTTTGTCAATGGGCGTTTTGTGAAGCACGGCCTGCTGCATCGCGCGGTGGTTCGGGCGTACGAAGGGCTCATTGGGGATGGACATCATCCGCTGTACGCCCTGTACCTGACGGTGGACCCTGCGCGTGTCGACGTGAACATTCACCCGACCAAGATTGAGGTCAAATTCGACGAGGAGCAGCCCATCATTGCGATTTTGAAATCGGCAGTCAAGCGCGGGCTGGGCGCACACAATGTGGCACCGACCATTGATTTCGACGCGGAGGTGGGGTTGAACATTCCCGATTTGAAGCCGGGCATGGATGTCCAAGAGCCCACCGTGCGGATCAACCCCAACTACAATCCTTTCGACGCCCCCAGCGCGCCAACGGCGCCAGGGGGAGGACGGATGGGATCCGGCACGCGGTCTTCGGGCCCGTCTTTGGGACAAGCCCATGGCGGGTGGTCCAAATCGGCTGGCTGGAAGGATTTGTACCAAGTCATGGAAGAGCCCGCAGTCCGTCCGGATGCAGAGACACCTGCCGAGGAAGTTGAGGTGCGCGAAGACGCAGCTTCCACAGAGGGACTTGACATCCTGCAGTGGCGCGGGAAGTACTTGATGGTGCCCGTGGAAGAAGGCGTGGCGGTGGTGCACATCCGGCGCGCCCACTTGCGGATTTTGTTTGAGCGCTTCATGGCGCGGTTGCGCGCTGGTGAGGCGGCAGCTGTGGCATCCCAAACGCTCTTGATTCCCGAAGACATCACGTTGACGCAGCCCGAGGTGATGGCCTTGACCGACGCGAGGGAGGCGTTGCTGGCCATGGGCATGGATTTGGCCCAAGTCGACGACCAAACCGTGCAGCTCCGCGCGGTGCCGGCAGACATGACCGCCCACGTGCGCGAGGCGCTGGATGCGGTCTTGGAATCCTACCACGATGGCCTGTGGACCGACCACGAAGCCCGTCAAGCCCAATGGGCGAAAGCATGGGCCAGCCGTGCGGCCTTGACTGGCGAGGCGCCGATGCCCTTGGAAGCACGGCGTCGATTGGTGGCCGACCTTTGGGCTTGCGATCACCCCAATGTGGATCCGGATGGACGGCAGGCGCTGTCGATTTGGGCTGCAGAGGACCTTGAAAACCCCTTCCGCTGATGTTGCAGAACACCCCTCAAGTTGTCAAAAACCTGATCATCCTCAACGTGCTCATGTACTTGGGGTCGGGACTCATCGGCGATTCTGTGGCCGTGCCGCTGTTGGCGGGCACGTACCCTGGTTCGCCGTTCTTTCAGCCGTGGCAAATCATCACCCACATGTTCATGCA
>CAZGQI010000108.1:0-3714 GCA_964527895.1 uncultured Comamonadaceae bacterium
GGGTGAGATGTCATGTGCGTAATTTTGACGTGCCGAAAGATACAACTGGAACACAACCGGACTCCACATCCCCCTCAAGCGCCATGGACAACCTCGAATGGAAGCCTTCCAAAGCCCCTGACTTTCAGGAAGTCGGACGCCTGTCAAAAGACACGGGTCTGAATCCTTTGGTTGCATCCTTGTTGATTCAACGGGGCATGAACTCCACCGAGGAGGTGGAGGATTTTTTGGACCCAAGCAGGGAAAAGCTGCACGACCCCTTCTTGATGAAGGACATGGACAAAGCCGTGTCGCGCATCATGAAAGCCATCGAGCGCAACGAGCGCATCATGGTCTATGGCGACTACGACGTGGACGGGACCACCTCTGTGGCCATGGTGTCGTCGTTTTTGAAGGGCCTTCAGGTGCCCGTGCTTCCCTACATCCCCATGCGATATGGCGAGGGATACGGCGTGTCGCCCAAAGGTGTGGAGCGCGCGAAAGTCTCCGGATGCACCCTCATCATCACGTTGGATTGTGGGACCAAAGATTTTGACGCCCTCGCGGCGGCAGCCGAGGCCGGCATCGACACCATCGTGTGCGATCACCACCTGCCTGCAGACACCTTGCCCGTCACGCACGCCCTGCTGAACCCCAAGCGCGAGGACTGCGCGTATCCGTTCAAGGAATTGTCGGGCGCCGGTGTGGCCTTCAAATTGCTCACCGGGCTGGTCAACACCATTGGGTTGACCATGTCATCGGTCTACGACCACCTCGATTTGCTGGCGTTGAGCATCGGGGCGGACTTGGTGGAAATCACGGGGGAGAACCGGATCTTGGCCCACCACGGCATGCGCAAGCTGCGCAAGACAATGCGTCCGGGCATCCGCGCCATGTTGCACGTCGCCAACATCGACCGCGTCCCCAACTCGGTTCGGGACATCAGCTTCACGCTGGGTCCGCGCATCAACGCCGCAGGACGGGTCGGGCACGCGCTCAAAGCCGTGGAGCTGCTCATGGCTTCCGACGACAACACGGCGTACGAACTCGCCTACGAGCTCGAATCCATGAACCAAGCGCGACGGGATTTGGACGAGGACTTGACCGAGGAAGCCTTGGCCCAAATGGCCGAACAACCGGCCGGGCGCTGCTGCACCGTCGTGTGTGGCGAAGGCTGGCACCGCGGCGTGCTTGGCATCGTGGCGAGTCGCTTGGTCGAGGCGCGTTATCGGCCCACCATCGTGTTGAGCGAAGAGAACGGCTTGTTGATGGGCAGTGCGCGAAGCGTGCGTGGTGTGGACATCCACGAAGCCTTGGAAGATTGCCGGTCTTACCTCGAGCAATTTGGCGGCCACCCCATGGCGGCGGGCCTGCAGTTGCGCAGCGACCAACTCAAGGACTTCACCGCAGCCATCGAGAAGAGCATCGCGTCCCAAGTCAACGGCCGCATCCCCGCACCAAGCATCAGCTACCACCTCGAAATTGACCTCAACGCGATGACCCCTCAGGTGTTTGAGGAAATGGGCAAGCTGGCGCCGTTTGGGCCTGGAAATGGTGTGCCGGTCTTCATGGCCAGCGGGTTGAAAGCCGCCCTGCCCCCGCGCACTGTGGGCCACCGTGGGCGACACCTCAAGCTCATCCTCCAAACCACCGAAGTGCCTCACGGCCGGTTTGAGGCCATTGGTTTTGGCATGGGCGACCGGTTGGAGGAAGTGCGCCGGATGAAAGAAATGGACTTGGTGTTCACCTTGGTCCAAAACACATTCCGCGGTCGCACCTCGCTGAACATGCACTTGCGGGCCATTCGACCCAGCGAATCCTGAGGTTCTCTCAAGTTTTTTGTGACGCGGCGCTCAAACGCCGGGCCCTCCCTCGGGGGAAGTCACAACGTGAAGGTCCCGTTGCGGGAACGGAATGGTCACGCCATGGGCGCGGAACTTGGCGTCGATGGCGGTTCGGACCCGGCTTTGGATGCCCATCCGGTCCCAAGGATCGTCCAACCACCCCATCACACTGAAATTCAAGGAGGAGTCGGCAAACTCTTGAAAGAACACCGCGGGTTGAGGGGTGGAACGCACTTCTGGCTGCTCGGCCATGGCCTCGGAAAGCAGGCGCTTCACCAAGTCCACATCGCTGCCGTAGGCCACACCCACGTTGACGCGGATGCGCATGGCGCTGTCTCCCTGCGTCAAGTTCACCACCGCTTCGCCTGCCACCTTGGAGTTGGGCAACACGATGAGCTCGCCGGCCACGGTCACCACCCGGGTCGACCGAAGGTCGATGCGTTCCACGCGCACCAATTTTCCGTCGACTTCGAGAACGTTGCCAACCGCCACACCTCCTTCAAACAGGAGCACAAAGCCACTGATCACGTCGTTGAAAAACCCTTGAAGGCCAATCCCCACGCCCACCAGCAAGGCCGCCGATCCCGCCCAGAGGGCCGTCAAATCCACGCCCAACACCGACAACGCCACCATGGCAGCCAAGGCCCAAACCACCGAAGTCACGAGCCTGCGGACAATGAACTGCTTGCCCTCGTCCATGCGCGACAACCGCTGCGCCCGACGGAGTCCGCGTCGCACCACCGCCAGGAAAATGCGCGCCACCAGGAAGACCAAAAGGGCCTCCATCAACTCGAGCACCGTCAAGGTGTGGTGGCCGAGGGTCAGGGTGGTGTTGAAGAGATCGTTCATGGCAAAATGACGGTGCCAAAATGCTTCAGCGTGGCTTGAATCTCACGGGTGAGCTGGACTTTTTGGGCCAGCAGGTCGCGTTCCTCCTCCACGCTGAGTCCACCTTCCTCGAGCTTGGACGACACCTCACGGGACGCATTCCGCAAATCCGTCAAGTGCATCCGACGCAAGCTGTCTTCGAGAAGAGAGATGAGTTGGTCGCGTTCCACCACCGGATAAATCTTGTGGCGCTGGGACCAATTGGGGCTGAGCACATGTTGCTGAACCAAGGCGCCCGCCACCTTTTGCTGAACCCCCATGTCTTGGTCTTGGGCCAGCTGGTCTGCGGTCAAAATGCGTTCGTGGTCCAACTCGTCGGAAAACCGCTTCACCACCGCGTGGTTCATAGGCTCTTGGATCTCGATGCCCTCCTCTTCGATGCGGTGAATGACCAGTTCGGCAAACGGCACCTCGAGGGTGGAGGGCTCTTCGCCTTCCTCCCCTTCCATGGTCACCGAGACCACCTCGGTTGCATACTCCAAAAGCGCGCGAATCAGGTCGTTTTCGATGATCGCTCGCTCCGAGATGGCAGGCGTGAGGTCGTCTCCGACTGGCGGGGCTTGGTCGGGAAGGGGTGCGGTGCCCGGATCCCCGTAGGCGCCGGGATCTCCGGGAAATCCAGAGCCGCCGGCTGGAGGCGGAGGCGCCACGCTGCCGCGGGCCTTGCCGTAGGGGCTTGACTGTGCGGCACGTTTGGCCGCCGCCTTCGATTGGTCGTGCAGGACTTTGGCCACCTCGGTGCCCAAGACGGTTTCATCCATCTTCAGCTGGGAAGCCGAAGACTGCAGGTAGACGGACCGCTGAATGGCGTCGGGAATCGCGGCGATGGACGTCACCACGGAGCGGATCATCTCCGCGCGCTTCATGGGGTCGTTGCCCGCCTCGTCGGAGAGCAACTTGGTCTTGAACTGCAGGAAGTCCTGTGCGTCCTCGTGAATGGCGCGGTGCAACGCGTCGCTGCCCACCTTCTTGGCGTAGGTGTCAGGGTCGTCGCCGTCGGGCA
>CAZGQI010000109.1:0-3682 GCA_964527895.1 uncultured Comamonadaceae bacterium
GGTTTTGTGCTGACCCTGTACTACGCGTCGAGCAGCGTCCACGCGGTGTTGTCGGGGTTCAATGAGAGCGCATTGCTCGATCAAAAAGGCAATCCCTGGCTCATCCGAATCTGGTCCATGTTCTTGCTGGTCCTGCTCGTGGTGCTTCTCGGTGTTGCCGTGTTGCTGATCGGTTTCAGTGGCGATTTGCTGACGTGGATGTCGGGTCGAGGATGGTTGCCCGGGGAATCCTTGAAGTGGTTCAACTTGGCGCGATGGGTGGGCGCCGTGGCATTGATCTACAGTTCGGTGACCCTGCTCTACAACGTGGGCCATTGGGACCGCTTGAAATGGCGGACGGCCACCCCAGGTGCCGCGATGACCACCCTGCTGATGGTGTTGCTGTCGGTGGGCTTCAGTTTCTTCATTGCCCAACTGAACACCTACAACCGGTTGTACGGCTCGCTGGGCACGCTGATGCTTGCGTTGGTCTGGGTCAACGCCAACAGCGCTGTTTTGCTTCTCGGGTTCGAGTTGGATGCAAGCATTGAAAAGGCGCGCCGAGAAGCGCGCGAGAAGTTTTCAGGCTCTGGGGCTTGAGCAACTTCAGGAAGGCGCGATTTGGAATCGTGTTGCCGTGAACTACTTTGGACCCATGAAGCAATTCTTATCCCTCGGTTTGGCCTTGGTGCTCGGCATGGGCGCCGCATGGGCTCAAAGCAACCCCTTGCTCGGCAAGTGGAAGACCAAAGACGACGAAACCGGTCGCATCAAAAGCATCGTTGAAATCACAGAACGCGACGGCAAGTTTTATGGCCAGGTTGTGGAGTTGTTCCGCCTTCCTGAGGAGGACCAAGATCCCTACTGTGACCTCTGTGAAGACGACCGCAAGGACAAGCGCGTGTTGGGCATGGAAATCGTCCGCGACATGGAATTTGACGAAGAGTGGGAGTGGGAAGACGGCACCATTTGCGACCCCAAGAAGGGCAGCGTGTACGACTGCGAAATGTGGTTTGAGGACGGCGATTACGACACCCTGAAAGTCCGGGGCTACATCCTGTTCTTGTTCCGCACCCAAGAGTGGTACCGCGTCAAGGAATGACCTTTCGGCCTCACCGAATCAAGCGCCTGTTCCGGTTCGGTTCAGGCGCTTTTTCATTTCGGTGGTCACCTCGGGAAGGCATCCCAACGCCCAGCAACCGCCCAACACCAGGCCTCCGGCAATCCCACCGCGAAGCAGGGCGAGTGCCAGTTGGGCGGGCTGACCCCAAGCGTATGCACCGACGGGGATGTCCACAGCGAAGGACACGCCAGCCACCACAAGTGCGATGACCCCCACGGAGAACCACTGACGTGAGAACGGGTGGATGCGGAACAACCGCCACATCAGGCTGGTGCGCCAGCCCATGTTCCACACCCCAGTGAGGCCTGTGGCGAGCGCAGCGCCTTCAATGCCCCAGCCCAGCCATTGCATGAAGGCGTAGTTGGTGATCAAGGTCATCACGACCAACCCAAGGTTGATGGGGAGCGCGAGTTTGTAGCGCTCGGAGAACTGCAAAATGGGGCCAGCCGTGCCACCTGAGGCCTCCGCCACGAACGCCATGCCCACAGCCAAGACGACCCATTGCAGTCCCTGGTAATTCTCGGGCAGGGCGAGGTCGAGGGCGGGCATGCCAGCGAGAATGGCCACGAGGACGGCTGCGGTGACGGCGAGCTGAACCCGCGCGGCTTGCTGGAGTTGAGGTCCGCTTTGTTCGGCGCCCCGAGCGGCCACGGCCTTCGATGTCAGGGACCGGAGGATGGGCGACATGGCACGCAAGGGCATGGACACCACAGTGGCAATGAAAAAGGCGAAGGTGTAACGCGGCACGGCAGCAAGGCCCAGCAATGCCCCGACCATCACGAAATCCAGGTTTTTCGCCACGGTCCTCGCGCCGTTGTTCCACAGGGCGAACATGCCGTATTCGAAGAAGGGACGGATGTCTTTGCGCAGCTCGGGTTTTCCCAGCCTGGCCCCGGCACCCCAAGCTTCGCCCAGCATCAGCACCACGGCGGCAGCGTAGCTGTAGAGGAACCACCGAAAGAACGTCTCGAAGGGCATCAGCCCTTGCAGGTACATGACTGCGAGGGCGAGGTAGGTGCCCTTGAGCCAGACCTCTTGGATGACCGTCACGGCGACGGTGCGCATGCGGTGAACGAGGGCGGCTTTGAGGAGCAACATGGCCAAATACGCACCGCCCATGTACACAAACGCCCCCACGCGATCTTCGAGAAGCCAGCCCGCATTGGCGTCCAAGGCCAGCAGGACATCTGCCCCCGCAAAGGTGGACACAACCCCCACCGCCGCCAGCGCCACGGCCGGAAGCAAGCAAAGGGTGGTGAGCATGGACGCTTCCCGTGTCTTATTGTCGGCGTGGGGCAAGAAGCGCAAAATCCCGCTGGGGGCGCCGAGGGCAAGCACTTGGGCAAGGATGGTTCCCCATGCGGTCAAAATCCGCAACAACCCCCAGCCTTCTTCAAACCCTTCGAAGGCTTTGGGCAAGACGTACATCGTGTTGATCGCGCCCAGCAAAAGTCCCGTGACCAAGGCCACGCTGTTTCGTGCGGATTGTTTGGCGACGATGCCCATGGTGCAGAGTTAGAAAGAAAAGGATTCCTTCGGGTCCAGGACGACGCAATGTTCGCAGTATTTGGCGTCGGAGTTGTGCACAACGCGGTTCCCTTCGGCCGCGTACGCTTCCAATTTGCCCGCAAGCCAATCGATGAAGGTTTGGGCGTGGTGGGGCTGGATGAGGCGCTCGCCATCAATCTCGAGCATGAGCAGGCCCTCCCGGACGTTGCGCCCCGATCGGATGGCCGCATAGACCCCGTATTCTTGGGCTTCGGGACCCAACGAGGCCAGCACCATGGTCGCATAAACGACGAGCTGGAGGGCCTTCCCTTTGTCGCCTCCTTCGAGCTGTTCTGTCCAAGCACCTTTGAGCTTGAGCTCTTTGGCTTCGACTTTTCCAGACTTGTAGTCGACAACCCTCGGAACGCCTTCGACCTGCTCTCGTCGGTCGGCAAATCCCCGAAATCCCAGGGTGCCAGCCACAGTGCCATGGTGGGTCGAGGTGAGCTCCTGTTCCAGCTTGACGATGTGGGGTGCAGGATGGCCCTCGGCCAGTTCCTTCATTTCTTGGCGAAGGAGTTTGAGCAACGTGGTTCGGGCGATTTCCAGTTGCAACACGTTTTCACCTCGCTTGACAAGTGCCGCGTTGTATTCCTTTTCGAGGGCCTGTTCCAAAAGGGGATCCAAAGCCGATTGCACCTTTTCCAAATGATGCACCTGCAACACGTGGCCCTCTGCTTCGGCCAAACCGTGCTCGAGGACCCAGTGCACCACGCTTCCAAGCGTGCTGGCCTCCATGGCGGTTTGGATCTCGGTCACTTGGCCCATGCCGTAGAGGTAGCGGTAGGCGAAGTTCCGCGGACATTGCAACATGGTGTTGATCGCGCTTGGCGACATGCCTTGTGAAGACCATTCTTTGAGGCGCTTTCGCATGCCCTCAGAGACCTCGAGTTCCGGGATTTCAGGTCGGGCGTCGGGGAGGGGGAGTTGGTGCACGACTTGCTCCACGGACAGGTAGGGGTCGCCCTGAGTCTTGTCAAACGAGCCGTCCCATTGCATGAGGTAGCGCTCGGGTTCGCCGCCATCTTTTTT
>CAZGQI010000110.1:0-3637 GCA_964527895.1 uncultured Comamonadaceae bacterium
GTTGAGGACGCAGCGGCCTCAGAAGCTCGAACATGGATTGCGCACTGAAAAAGGCGGAGCGGGCTTGGGTTTTTTGGACCTTCGGGTGTGTTCGCACGACCACGTGTACACAGAATTTATACCTTGCACCGCGGATACCGCTTGGTTTCTTTTGACTGTCGAGGTCTCCCTAAAATCATGAATGTCATGGAAGATTTAATCATTGCACGTACGTCGAAGACCCCTGAGGTGAGCTTCCTTGCATTGGACAAGTCCTTGACGTTGTCTGGACGAAGCATTCCAGAAAACTCCATCCAGTTTTTTGAACCCTTGCTGTCTTGGGTGGAATCCTTTTGCACGTCGTGCACAGGCCGTATTGAAGTGCATGTCAAGCTGGAGTACTTCAACACGAGTTCGTCCAAATGCCTCATGGACTTGCTCAAGAAACTTGAATTGTGCAGTTGTGACGCGGAGGTGTTCTGGTACTACGAGGAGGAAGACGAGGACATGCAAGAGGCCGGGGAAGACTATGCAGCCATCATTCAATTGCCCTTCAAGCTCGTGGAGACGTCTTCAGACGACTGACGAGGCTTGTAATCCAACGCGACATGGCGGGGTGCAACAACAAGATACACCACATGATTGCGCTCATGGCCATCAGCACCAAGACGTTGTAGCTCAGCGTAGGCAGCGTCGAAGAAGCAAATCCTTTGTAGGGAGAATACATTGTGGAATCCCACCCTGCCGGCTCAATGCTCGAACGGTGAATGGGTCCTGATTTCTGGAGCAGTCTGCCCTTGTGCCAAACGGCGCGAATTTTGCGGTCGTCTTGAAGGACCCACTCCCAAAGCGCATCGTTGTGACTTTGATTTTTCAAAGCCACGAGATCGTTCGATGAAGCCAGGGATTCTCGAACAGCTGAGCGGGCTTCAAACGCACTTTTGTAGTGGGCATTGTATCGGTCTTTGACGATCTGCCAATCCACCTTGTCTTCGGAAGACCATGTCCACGCAAATTCCTTCCCTTCCCACACGCTGAGTTCTTTGGCGCTTTCTCGCAATTCTATCAACACGAGCGTTTGGTCTTCTGTACGCTTCATCTCTGCCAACCAAAAATCACGACGCCAGCCGGCTTGATAAACGCGGTCATCCCACATGGCCAGACTTTCGTCAAAGGGATTGTTCCGTGCGAGATCAACCGCAAGCGCTTCAAATCCCCAGCGTGACGCCATGATGTTTCCGAACCATGGTACGGCATCTGCATCTGTAAACACGCCATTGAATCGCTCAAATCGAATGATGGCTCCGCCAAAAATGATTTGAGGAATGACCAACAAGGGGATCACGATGTAAATGACTTTGGCTGTTTTAAAGGACGCGGAGATCACCAAGCCAAGGACGTTTCCAAACAACGACACCGCAAAAAGCACCAGGATGTGCTCAAGTGCGAATGCAGGCATGTCCAAAATCACATGGGACACTGCCACAAATCCACATGCGTGAAACAGCGACACCGCGGCGACCACGGCCAGCTTGGCATGAACGTAATGGTGCCACTTGACCTGCAAGAAACGTTCTCGCTTAAGCAAGGTTCGGTCTCTGAGAATTTCTTCTGCGCTGACGCTGAGCCCGAGGAACAACGCGACGATCACAGAAATGAAGAGGAATGGTGGGATGTTCTCGCTGGCCCGAAAGGTGTATTCAGCGTCTGCTTCCGTGAATCGCATAAATCCTGCGAGCAAAAGCGCAAGCGCTGGTGCCTCCAAGGCGTTGATCAACAGGTACTGCGTGTTGCGTGCTTTGGTCAAGACGTCGCGCTTTAAGAACGTCAACCATTGTGTCCACCCCCTGGCCACTTCTGCTGCGCGTTGAATGGCGTGTTGCTTGTCAGGAGCGGGTGGCAGCGCATTTCCAAGAATGACGGTGTAGAAATCGTTCCACTCCTTGGGTGACGTTCGACGTGTTTGGGTTTTGTGTCCGTATTCGTCCACCGTTTGCGCTTCGACAATGTCAAACAATTGTTCAGGGTTGACATTCCCGCATGCACTGCACTCGCATTCATCGTTGTGGACGCGGCTTGCCAGAGAATTGAAATGCTTCACGGCGTCAAGCGGGTTCCCCCAGAAGATGGGGTGTCCTCCCACGTCCAAAAGAAACAGGCGGTCGAGCATCTTGAAGAGCGCTGAGCTCGGTTGATGCAACACCGCAAAAACGAGCTGCCCTGCATAGGTCAGTTCCTTCAAGATGTCCAAGATCTGTTCACTGTCTCGGCTTGAAAGTCCGCTGGTGGGCTCATCCAAGAACAGGACTGGGGGCTGCCGAAGCAATTCGAGGCCAATGTTGACACGCTTTCGCTGCCCTCCAGAGATGACTTTGTCCAACACCGAACCCACGCGCAAGTCTCGGATGTCCCAAAGACCCAATTGACGAAGAACCTCGTCAATCCGTGCCTCACGCTTTTCTTCTGTCCATCCGCCCAAACTGAGTTTGGCATTGAACGCCAAGTTCTCCCGCACCGTCAACTCCGCAACCAACACATCCTCTTGTGGGACATGGCCAATCCAACCAGCCACTTCCTTGGGGTGCTTGTGGATGTCCACGCCATTGATGCAGACCGATCCAAACGTGGGAGAAGTGGTGCCATTCAAGACGCTGAGCAAGGTGGATTTTCCTGAACCACTCCCGCCCATGATGCCCACAAGCTGTCCCCCATCCGCTTGAAAATTGAATTGGTGAAGGGCTTGCTCCTTCGGGAAATTGAAGTAGTGGCTGACGTTTTCCGCCCGCAAGGCCAAGCCGCCTTTGGGTGACAACGACTTCTGGCGATGGGCCACGAGTTCGCTGTGAAACAGCGTTCCTCCCATGCTGTCCCTCAACGTTCCGCCCGGAGCCAGCAACACGACCCGGCCCACGCCAACATCCTGATGGTTGATGCGCTGCATGCCGTTATCGGCGGTCCGCAGAAGGAACAAGTTGCCCTCTTCGAGGTGCAATCCAATCAAGCGGCCATTGAATCGTTTGCCCAAAAAGGCGGCATTCAATTCAAACACTTCTGGGACATCCACTCGTGCTTGGTCCACGGCGACATTGACCATGTTGGCCAAGGCCCTCGATCTGCCCTCTGGGATCGAGAAACTTTCAGAAACCGTTTTCAGGAACAAGTGGCCCAGCTCGACTTCAGGGGTTTCGCTGAGGTACTCCAACAGCCTGACAAGCACAACGTGCTTTTCGTGCCACTCCAAACCTTTGTTGATTTGGCTGCACGTGCGGAGGAGCTTGACGCTCAATTTGGCAAGTCGCTTGGCCTTCATCTCCTCCCCTTGACCAGGCATACGCTGAAATTGGTCAACGAGTTCGTCGAAGCGAGTCAGGCTGTCGTCGACAAGCGACTTGGGAAGTTGATTCCGCATGTATCTCGCCGCGTGAGTACGTCCAAGGGCAATGCCCTCCTTCCCGCGTCCTGCGGCAAAAAGGGCAAACAATTGGATCAGTGCTTCGAGGATGCTGGTAGTCATGACTTACGCGCTCTCGTGCACTCTACGTGAGTCGCAGCCAGAAGGTTTCTTCAGGGAACCTTTTCGTAGCACCCCTTGGTTGGCGCCAACGTGTTTCGAGGCTCACCAAGCAAGTCCACCCCCACTTCCAACGCAGTAAACACG
>CAZGQI010000111.1:0-3606 GCA_964527895.1 uncultured Comamonadaceae bacterium
ATGCGATCCTTGACACTGTGGCCAGGGTTGAAATACTCCACTTTGGCCCAAATCGGACACGGAAACTCTTCTGCAATCGCGTTCAATCGAATCATGGGCGTGTTGCCAATGGTTCCCAAAATGTTTTCGTGCACGTTCATGCGTCCAAAAGTAGCGTCCGCCTCCCTGTGCACCACCTTTTGGGCTCCTTACCTTTCAGGCTGTGAACGTGGAAAGAACGTTGGCCCAAAGAATGGCCCGGAGCAACCGCCATCTGAATGCGCAACCTGTGGTACGCATTGCCACATCAGGCGTGGCCTTGGGGGTTGCCCTCATGATTCTTGCGTCCGCGGTAGTGCAAGGGTTTCAACACGAGGTCAAGAACCTTGTGGTGGGCTTTGACAGCCATGTTCAAGTGTCCGTCAGCGACGCTGGTGCGCGAGGGCTGACGTGGTCACCAGGCATGCTCGACACTTTGCGAAACATGGACGGTGTGGCCCACGTGGCGTTGCGTCATGAACGCGCCGGCATGGTGGAGACGCCGGAAGCCTTGCAGGGCGTTGCGATTCGTGGCGTGGACAGCACCTCATGGATGACGCGCATCACGCAAGGGATGCTTCGCGGCGACCTTCCCTCCAAAGGACAGGTGCTCATTGGTGCGCCATTGGCCCAAAAACTTGAGCTGGACACCGGAGATCGCCTGACTTTGTACGTGGTCGTTGGGCCCGATGACATTCGGCCCCGCCCCTCTCGGGTTTCGGGCGTTTACGAGACAGGCTTGATGGAATTCGACCAGCGAAATGTTTGGGTTCCAGCCAAGGTCATCCAAGAGGCCGCGGCACGTGGCGCGGAAGGCCAAATCCTTCTTGAATCCGCCGGCGGCGCGCCTCGGGCGGTGGGACAAGCGTTTGGACGAAATGAACGCGGCACCCCGTGGGCAGGTCGATGGACCCAGTTGCCGGAGGGCATGAGCAACAGCGGACGGCGCGCGTTGGCGCTGGAATCCTTGCCAACGGATTCACAACCGGTTTGGGTGGTGGGACGTGGGGCGTTGACCGACTCCGTGACGCTTGCTTGGTCAGAAGACCAAGGATGGGTTGCCGCCGTTTCTGGAGGCACCCACCAAAAAGTGGTGGACGGTTATGACGTTTGGGCCACCTCCCTCGAGGACATGCCCATGCTGCAAGAGCACCTTTTTTCCATCATCCCGTACGATTGGCAAGCCACCCGGGTGGATCAACAACATCCGGAGATGTTCAGTTGGCTGGGCATGTTGGACTTGAATGTGGATGTGATTGTGGGGTTGATGGTCTTGATCTCCATCATCAACATGACAAGCGCGCTGCTCATCATCATTCTGGAGCGTCGAAGCCAGGTTGGCTTGTGGAAGGCCATGGGCATGAGCGACGGTGCCGTGGTCCGCACCTTTTTGTGGCATGCAGGACGCATTTTGGGCCGTGGGTTTACGTGGGGCAATGGCGTGGGCCTCGTCCTCATTCTGGTGCAAAGCCAATGGCATGTTGTCCCGCTCGATCCCGAGGCCTATTACGTGGATGCCGTTCCGATCCTGCTGGATGTCCAGGAGATCATCACCATGGAAAGCATGGCGTTTGGCCTCTGTGTGGTCGCCATGATCCTGCCCGCCTTGTGGTCCACAAGAATTCGACCTGCCTTGACGTTGAGAATGAGCTGAGGATGGTCGAAACTTGGAATTTTTCAGCTCAAATCGAGCGCTTCGAAGGCGAAGGACACATGCACTTTGTGGCCCTCCCGGATGCGTTGGCGCAAGAAGCACGAAGCACAGGCACCAAGCGATTTGTCATCACCTTAAACGACGGCGTCACGTGGCACTGTGGCCTGTTGGGCACGGGCGATGGTCGCTGGTTTGTGATGGTCTCCAAAGACAAATTGAAACAAGCCCAAACCACGTTGGGCGGCTGGGTCCATGTGGACTTTGCCATCGACCGCAGCAAATACGGCATGCCCGTCCCTCCGGATTTGCAAGACATGTTGGACGACGACCCCGATTTTTTGGCGCGATTTGACGCCATGCTCCCTGGGAAAAGAAGAAATGCCATGCACAACATTGCCTCCGCCAAAACCGACGCCACCGTGGCCAAGCGAATCCTGAAATTGATGAATGAGTTGGGTCTGATGTGGCTTGGGCTTTGTTTGACCTGCTTGACGCTGGGCGCACAAGGCCAAGCCCCCGTCACCCTTGGCAACGCAAGAACGGAGGTCTACCTCCCCTTGTTGGAAGACCAAAAGGTCGCGGTGGTCGGCGACCATACAAGCGTGGATGGGGACCAACATTTGGTGGATGTCTTGCTCAACCAAGGCGTGGACGTTCAACATGTGTTTGCGCCTGAACATGGGTTCCGCGGCGAGGCGGCCCATGGCGCGGACATCGAAGATGGTGTCGATGCCAAGACCGGCTTGACCTTGTACTCTCTCCACGGCAAGCACAAAAAACCGCAGCCCGAACAATTGAACGGGGTGGACGTGGTGGTGTTCGACATTCAGGATGTGGGTGCGCGGTTCTACACCTACATGAGCACATTGATGCTCGCGATGGAAGCCTGTGCAGCCCAGGAGGTGAAGGTCATTGTGCTCGACCGTCCCAACCCCCACGGCCACCAGATGAAGGGCCCCATCTTGGACTTGAAATTCCAATCCTTTGTGGGGATGCTCCCCATCCCCATGGTCCATGGCTTGACGCTTGGTGAAATGGCATTGATGGCGTGCGCTGAAGGTTGGATTGACGTGCCCCAAGGCTGGCGGCCCGAGGTGGTTCCGTGCACGGGGTGGGCCCACGGCGACGACCACACCTTGACGTTGGCACCGAGTCCCAACCTTCCCACCCCTGTGTCTGTAGACCTCTACCCTTCGTTGTGCCTTTTTGAAGCGACCGCCGTCAGTGTGGGAAGAGGAACATCGCATCCTTTTGAATGCGTCGGAGACCCGGAGCTGGGCTTTGGCTACCACACCTTCACCCCCATGCCTGTTCCGGGTGCGGCACCCCACCCCAAGCACAAAAGCCAAGAATGCACCGGACACCTTTTGCCGGGATTGAGTGCATCGTGGCGCGAGAATGCCCGGGCATGGACGGGGACGGCCTTGCCGGGTTTCACCTTGAGTGTGCTCGAAGTTTGGGCCCGAGAGTGGACAGATCAGAAAGGATCGTTGGACGGATTCATCACCTCTCCCTCGTTTTTTGACAAACTGGCAGGCACAGACCAAATCCGAATCGCCCTCGAACAAGGGACGCCACTCTCGGAATTCCAAAAATCATGGGATGCCGCCATTCGCCGCTTTTGGGATGACGCCCAGCCCCATCTGTTGTACCCGTGGAAGGCTCCGTTGCCCGGCCGTGGCCTGTGACGCGTATCTTTCTCCCAGATTTCTGACCCATGAACAACCCGCGCTTCTTTGTTCGCGCCGCCCTCGGCCTTTCCATTGTCCTCTTGATGGGCATCACAGGATGCACCAAATACCGCACCTATGAAGGAGAATTCTTCGATTGTGGGTGTGGAAATGTGGTGTGGGACGGTCGGGAACTGGGAATGCGCATGGCCGAGGTAGAGCAGCTTGACAGCGAGACCTACCGTTACCACATCGTGGCGGACG
>CAZGQI010000112.1:0-3604 GCA_964527895.1 uncultured Comamonadaceae bacterium
TGCGGTCTTGGCAAATTCACTGGGTTGAATGCCGAAGCTTCCCACCCCAAACCACGAACGTGCGCCTCCTACTTTTTTGCCAATCACCAACACGGCCGCCAGAAGGGAGAGCACCACGAGGTATTGAAGCACGGATGTTCGAATGTAGAACTCCCCTTCTACGGCGAGCAGCCCTACCAAGAGAACAGTGCAGACGCCCATCCAAATCAACTGTTTGCCCGCTTTGCCTCCCATGTCCCAGACCACCTCGGCTTCGGCCGTTGCGCTGACGATGTTGAGCCAACCCAACACCACGAGCAACACGACCACGAGCAAGGTGGGCCAATCGAGCTGGGACAAGACATTGAAGCGACGAGAACTCATGGGGCAGGCTGCGAGGGTTCGACTTGTGCAAATTGGGGGTCCAACGGGTACGTGGCGCCCATGACGCGACGCTCTCGGTCTGTGTCTGGCACGTCTCCATGGAGGTATTTTTCCACGAGCAATCCCGCGATGGGTGCGGCCCAATCTCCCCCCGCTCCGGCGTACTCGACATACACGCTTACCGCAATCTCAGGAGATTGTCGAGGTGCCAGCGCCATGAAGACACTGTGGTCGGCTTTGTTTTTGTTTTGGACTGTGCCCGTTTTGCCACAGACGGTGATGCCAGGGGTGTAGGCCCTGCGTCCCGTGCCGGTTTTGTCCTCAATCACGGCTTGCATGGCGTCGAGAATGGGGTCAAAGTGCTCTGCGCGGACGCCCACCTCATGCCGCACTTGCAGGGATTCGGGCTTGCCCTTGCCGCCGATGTCGCGGACGAGATGGGGTTCCATGTACCACCCCTTGTTGGCCATGATGGCAGCGAGGTTGGCCATGTGCAGAGGAGTGGCCAAGAGTTCTCCTTCTCCGATGCTGATGGAGTAGATGGTGCGGTACGTCCAGTGGCGCCGACCATAGATGTTGTTGTAGTAAGTCGTGTCCGGGACCAGTCCAAACCGCGTCCCGGGAATGTGTCCCCCCAGGTCGGTCCCCAGTCCAAAGTCCTTGATGCGTTCGGTCCACCACCCCAGCCCGAGCCTCGCGTTGTCAAACTTGTCCTTGTCTGGATGCTGATTGACCATGCGCCTCATGACTTCGTAGAAGTAGGGGTTGCAACTGTGCACGACCGCGCGCCTCAGGTCGTCTTGCGTGTGCGCGCCATGGCAACCGATGATGTCGCGATTGCAATCGATGTGTGTGCGCGGCGAAATGACTCCTTGTTCCATGGCGATCAGTCCTTGGACCATTTTGAAAATGGAGCCCGGCCGGTAGGTGCCACGGACGGCACGGTTGTAAAGTGGCTTCCACGGATGTTTGGCCAAACTGTCGTACGCCGCACCCCGACTGGTCCCCGTGAGCAAGTTGCCGTCGTACGAGGGCGCAGAGACAAACGCGAGGATTTCTCCCGTCGCGGGTTCAATGGCCACGACAGCACCTCGCTTTCCCTCCATCAGTTGCTCGGCGTAGCGCTGGAGATCGGCGTCGAGGGTCAAAGTCACATCGGCCCCGGTTACGGGCAGAGAGTCCATGTCCGTCAGGGTGTTTCGGACGTTGTTTCGGACGTCCACCAAATGATGGCGGATGCCCGGGGTGCCGCGCAGGTCGGTTTCAAACAGGGCTTCCACCCCGGATTTGCCTTTGTAATCCCCAAGCCTGTAGCGGGCATCTCGATTCATGTCTTCGCGGTCGACCTCACGGTACTCACCTACGATTTGGCTGGCAATCCCAAAGACATTTTCGCGCACCGGTTTGGTCCGAATGGAAAGTCCTGGATACCGCCACAATTCCGGAGACATGGCGGCGTATTCCTCTGCGCTCAATTGACGCAAGAGGGGAGATGCCTTGTAGCGGGAGTAGCGCCGGGCTTTGGCAAGACGACGTTCCAATTCTTCCCGGTCCAATTGGACCAGCGCGGCAAGCGCCGCCGTGTCGATGTCGGCCATGTGACGCGGCACCACCATCAAGTCATAACTGGGGACATTGGTGACCAGCAGTTCGCCATGGCGGTCGAGGCAAAGTCCTCTTGTGGGTTGAAGCACTTCCTGTTCTTCGGTCAAGCGTTCTGCTCGGTTCTTCCACTCATTTGTGGTGACCTGCATTTGGAACAACCGAAAGACAAACAACAACCCCACCCCGAGCACAATGGCACCCACAATGCGCTGCCGTCCAGCCAAGTCGCGGGCATTCAACTCCATGGGTACGCGCTGACGCCACGCTGATCGCCCCGGGTGGGTCGATTCAGGAGACCCTGAATGAGCATGAAGGCCCCCACATTGAGCAGGGTCGAAAAGGTGGTCTGGCCGAGGGTGCGTCCCATCAGGGACCAGCCATTTTGCAAGGCGAACAACACCGCCCAGTACATGGCCATGCCCAGGGCCGCAAAAACGCCATAGCGCACCCACCCGTCGTGGTACGGGTCCAAGACGTGACCCTGACGCAAGCCTTCTCGCGACTCCATGGCTGCCGTCAAGGTCGGATATGCCATGCCCAAGGTCACCGACGCGGCGAGGTGCATTCCGCCTGTAAAGCACACCAAATCCATGACGGCTCCTGTCATGGCGGACAGCAACAGGTACGTGGTCGGAGGCCAACCCACAGGCATTTTCAGCAGGCCGTAAATGTGGATGGCCAGCAAACCGTATCCACCCCAAAAGATGCCGTAGCGAAAGAGCAGAATTTGGGAGACAAGCGCCCAACCCATCGTCCAAAACAAGGGAAGCAATCCGCTCATGGCATGTTGGTTGGTGCGGAACTCAGGCTGTCGAGCCTTTCGTTTCGCGAGTTTTCAAGCCAAACGACATGTCGCGTGCCGGGGTAGTCGGCGCCGAGCATGAGGACCACCGTTTGAAATTCGTCGGCTTCGTTTCCAAGCACATCTTCCACAGTGCCTACGGGTACGTCCGCGGGAAAAACTCCGTCAAACCCCGTGGTCATCACGGTGTCTCCCGGCAGCACCAATTGCGACCAAGGAATGTCCAACACCGAGGCATGACGCACATCTCCTTGGCGTGCAACCAGTCTTCCTGCCTGCCCATCGCGGCCGATGCGAACACTCCACTGTGCGTCGGCGTGGGCCAAGGTCAAGACGAGGCTCTCGCGGGAGGTGGTGTCCACAATTCTTCCGGCAGCAAATCCCTGCGAAAGAACCCCGGCCCCGGGTGCCAGTCCGTCTCTGCCGCCGCGGTTGAGCACCATCCATGGCGAACCATTCCAACCGGGGCTCCGAAGGACCGATGCGTCGCCCGTTTGCCATGGTGAGGTGCGGCGTTCTTTGAGCGTTTCCAATTCGGCTCGCAACCGCGCGTTTTCGAGCATCACGAGTCGATTGGATTCGGAAAGATGGGTCCAATCCCTTGCCATACCTGCAGCATCGAGCCAAGATCCCGAAGCACGCATGGACCACCCCGCAAGCGCCGTGCGGTGATGGCTGTAAGTCGTGTTCATCCAGCCCAAGGCCGCGCCCCAAAGGGCGAGGAAGAGCAACCACCGATGGGTGCGTGCGAGCAGGGCAAAGAGGTTTCGCACGGCCCGGCGGTCAGTTTCTCATCAAGAATGGGAAGCGATCGATGTTTTTCAATGCGATCGC
>CAZGQI010000113.1:0-3596 GCA_964527895.1 uncultured Comamonadaceae bacterium
AGCGCCACGCGTCCCTTTTCCCATCAGGCCTCCATTTGGAACCGCAAGTGGAAACGTCCCCAAACCATGGGCATGGCTCCTTTGGAGCGGGCGCGCGACATCCTCAAATACAGCTCCATGCCGGGAACAAGCCGCCACCACTGGGGAACTGACGTTGACATTTTCAGCCTCAAGCCTTCGGATTTTGACGCAAGCGAAGGCGCGAAGGTGATGGCGTGGCTCAGAAGCCATGCTGGCCGGTTTGGGTTTGTGGAAGTCTACACGGAGGACGACGCTCGGCCGGGCTATCAACCTGAAGCCTGGCATTGGAGCTACCTCCCGCTCTCGGGTCCTTTTTTGAGCGCCATCAACGACGCGAACGAGAAGGGCACGCTTCCTCCGCTGGAGGGATTTGAAGGTGCATTTGTGGCAGATTCACTGCACGTCCTCAGAGACTACGTCAACGGCATCAACGCGACCCTGGGCAAATGACCGCTGAAGTCAGTCCCGCTTCGGCAGGGTCCAAAGGGGCAAATCCTCGTTGAGCAACACCCGCGCCACATTCACCACGCCCGGGTTCCGGGAAAGCATGTCCACGGCCTGCACTTGCACGTCGCAGAAGCCATCGTACTGCTTCAACAGATGCCCCATGATGGCAAGCATGGTCTCGTAAGAATCGGTCACAGACCACATCCGGAACGTCACTTCCCTGTCGTTGGTGGGGTCGACCATTTTGCACACGTTCCACAAGTTGGGCACCTGGGTCAAAATGTATCCCGCCTCTTCCACCTTGTCAGACTCGACTTTGACATCTATGCAGTAGAAGAGCTTGTATCCAAGGGACCTCCAATCCAAGTCTGCGTGAATCCCCTTGATGATCCCCTCTTCCTTCATCCGCTTGATGCGAGAGTGCGTGGGACCAGGCGTCAACCCGACCAATTCCCCAATGGCTTGGTTGGTCATGCTGGCGTCTTGCTGAAGGGCCTTCAAAATGGCCACATCCACCGCATCCAAGGGGCGTTTCTTACTCATGTCGGTGCGCTCACTTCAATTCCTTTCGAAAATAACAAAAAATCGGCCAACAAACGGATGCGAAACCTCTTTTCCTTTCGGGCGAGGGGGTGAAAATTAAGATCCGCCCAAAATGGCTTTCAATTCTTGGGCCAAGCCCAAGCCCAGTTCGTCCTGTTGGATGCTGAGATGTCCCAGCAATTCGTCCACGCTGTCGACCCCGCGTTGCAGGTTGTCCCGCATCTCCAACAATTGATTCTTGCGTTGTCGGAAGGTCTTCAGAAGTGCGTGGGCGCCATGGACTTCCTGCACAATCAAGGAAGGCACCCAAGGCTTTTCGAAGAACCGGTACACCAACCCTTCATTCAACGCAGCGAGCACCACGTCGTGGTCCGCGAAGCCGGTCAAAATCATCTTGACCACTTCGGGGTGGGTTTCTTTGGTCTTCCGAACCAGATTGATGCCCGTCATGGAGGGCATGCGCTGGTCCGTGATCATCACATCGATCCGCTCCTGATTCAGGGCTTCAATCGCTTCGTGGGCGCCTTGCGCCAAGCGTACATCAAAGTCCCGCCGGAACGCCGCATTGAATGCCGTGAGGTTGCCGGCCTCGTCATCCACGAACAAGACCACGGGACGTTCAGCCATGCTCATGACTTGTCCAATCCCAAGCGAAACGCATCCATGTTGGCACTCTCTTTCGCCAATTGGTTGGCGACGTCGATGAGCTTGCTCGAAGAGGGATTGTCGTGCAATTCACGCACGTCCACCTCGGTGATGTTGCCTTGCGCATCGATGTAGGACCTCATTTTTGTGGAGCCTGCGTGCAATTCCAAATACACCTCCTGCTGCCCCACGCCACGGCGAAAACGAAAATTGACCACGTCGTTGATGTCCACGTTGGCCAATTGACACATGCCCGATGCTGCTTTGTACAAGTCCATGAGAACAAGATACGGGAGAACGTTCACATGAACCCTCGGCGGGTTCGCCTTATCGCTCCACGCCGAAGAAGCGCTTTTCGACGCGCCCGTCGTCGTAGATCAGGAACACCATTTGGTTGCTGGGGGCAGTGATTTCGCGGCCCGTCACGTCCAACATTTTCACCACATTGCGGCGCGCCTCGAGGCTTTCCATGCCCTCAACTCCCTCTACAGTCACGGTGAACTCCGTGCGCTCGGAAAGGCACGGGTCGGCGGAAGACATGGTCCAGTTGTAGTAGAAGTAGTAATACGTGAATTCGTTGTCGCCTTCGATGGTGGTGCCGGTGATGCTTGCCAGAGAACCAAGGTCGTACGGGAAGGCCACATCGGCCCCGTTGTCGTCGCGCCACAAGAAGGGTTCTGGACTGCCGGAGCGGATTTGGTACCCTTCACCCGGGTCGAGCGTGACACCGAGGTCAAAGACATTCTGGCCGGCGGTCAGGTTTTGGGTCGCTGTGGCCACCACCGTGCCCAAATTGTCTGCGATTTCAAGGGTGTGAAAACCACCCTCCTCTGAGTACACCTCGACCGATTCGAAGAGGACCGTTTGGAACACATCGAAGACCAAGCAGTAGGCGTTGTTGGGGTGGTGCTGCCCGTTGTCAAAATCAGGTACTGCTTTGCCTCCCACCACATCGTATTCTGCATTGGAATGCGCCACCCACACGCTTCCGTCTTCGGTCAGCAAGGGCAAGGTGTACATGTCGGCAATCGCCAAAGGATCAGGTGACGTCTGGGTCTCAAACCAAAACGACGCAGGCTCGGCTGTGAACGTGACAGGTTCCACGGTTTGTGAAGCCGATTGAGGCGCGGGCGCGCCGATTTCAAAGCATGAACCGTCATCGATGGTCGCCACCTCAGAGTAATTGCACGATGCCTCGTCCGTACACCCTACGCAGTACAAATCTTCCCCTTCACAATCGCCGCAAACATTGAATGCAATGCAAGAACCGTCATCCTCGGTGGCATCGGCGTCGTAATTGCACGCTTCGGCATCCGTGCAGCCGTAATCGACGAAGGTGTCCGACAGCTTCAAGAAGAACACGCCCTCTTCGATGTGCGAAACGGGAATCACACCTGAAGGCAAGTACGGGTAGTTCGACCACGTTCCGTTGAACTGGGCCGCATCGCTTGAAGGGTAGACATCGAAGTAAGCCACTTCGTCGAGCTCGCCGTCTTCAATGTCGGTCAGATCCAACACGCGTAAACCCGCACGGTAGTTGGATTGGTACACGAGGGTGTCCAACACGTACATGTTGTGGTCGATGGCCGACGTCTCGCTGACAAAAGTGCCGATGAGTTGGGGGTCGCTCAAATCGCTGACATCCCAAATGAACGTCGTCGTGTTGACCCCGTAATCTTGTTCGTCGAGCTCGTCGTTGCTCATGAAATATCTGTGGTCCTCGGTGAGCCAGCCTTGGTGCGTGTAGCTCGAACCCGCGTACCCTACAGAACTGATCATCGTGGCGTCGGTTGGGTCTGTGACATCGACGATGGTCACGGTGTTCTCGTTGCAGCAGAACGCTATTTCCTTGCCTTGGTAGTTGCTGTCAGGGCCGATGTACGATACAACTTGGGCGTCGTGGGTGTATCCGTCGCCCGCGTAGTCGCCGATGAGGGTCG
>CAZGQI010000114.1:0-3587 GCA_964527895.1 uncultured Comamonadaceae bacterium
CGTGGACCTTCATGCCTTCGCCGGCGGGCCCCAAATCCATCATCCATCCTGACTCTGTGGTCACCGGGGCGTGGATGTCGGTCAAATTTCCTTCGGCCACGTGGGTCACCATGGTGCCCAAGTCGTCACTGTTGCTCTCCCCCTGGCTCACCACCACGGTTTTTCGCACGGTGTGGCTGCATTTGTCGTTCCACACGTTCAGGAACACGTCGTAGGCACCCGCGGCCTCGAAGGTGTGCGTGGCGTGGTAATCGTAGTTGGGGGTTTCTGTGTCTCCGAAGTACCATGTTTGGCCTGTGATGTGACCCTCTGAAGTGTTCGTAAAGGACAAAGTCATGCCTGAGTTGCCGTCCGTCAATGCGCCCGAGGGTGCCGTGAAGTTGGCCTCCACGGTGGGGGTGTCTTCAACTTCCACACGCACGTTTTTGGTGCATCCGTTGCTGTCGGTCACCACGGCGTAGTATTGGCCGCCGGGCAAGTTGGCCAAAGAAGCGCCTGTGGCGCCATGATCCCAAGCGACGCTCACTGCGCCCGTGCCGCCCTCGATGACCAAGTCAATGGCACCTTCGTCGACCTGTCCGCATCCCATGGGGGTGACCGTGGCCTCAACTTGCAGGTTGGACGCTTCCATCAACTGAACTTCCATGTTTTGGGCTGGGCAGCCGTCTTCCACATCATGGCTGTAGGTCAACGTGTACACGCCGCTCTCAAGACCAGTCATGTCGAAGGCTCCACTGGGTGTCGTGGTCGATTGCACCAAGTCACCTTGTGCATTCACAATGTCCACAACCCATGTGACATCTTCGTCACTCGACATGCTGAACCCGGCCACGCCTTGGCCGTCACAGCCAGGAGAAAGCACGGACACCTCGAGAGAAGGGCTCGCGGCCACAGTCACGGCTGCGGTCTCTTGGCAACCCGCTTCATCCGTCACCGTGACGATGTACTCTCCAGGCACGGCCTCGACCAGGTCTTGACCTGTCATGCCATTGGACCACGTGTAGGTCACCTGTCCTGTCCCTCCCACGAGATTCGCGGTTGCGGAACCGGGGTGCGTTGCGTCGCACTGAACTTCGCTCGTGGCTGTCAGTGTCATGGGCACAGGTTGGATCACCGTGACCTCTTGCTGTTCTGGTGGACAACCATATTCTCCCAACAACTGCAATTCCACCGTGTACGTCCCCGTGGCCAAGCCTTCGAAGAACAAAGGGGTGGCGGCGTTGAGTGCCGAACCTGCTTGCTGGCCGTTTTCTTGCAAGAGGGTCACATTGTACAAGGCTGTGGGATGCATGGCATCCACTTCGATGTCTGCCATCACACTGCCGTCGCACGCGCCGTCGGTGGCAGTCAAGGACACCTCTGGGGCGGACAAAACATCCACATCGAGGGTGTCTTTGCAGCCAAACGCATTGGTGGCCACCACGGTGTACGTGCCGCCTTCCAATCCGGAGATCAGGGCGCCTGTTTCACCGTGGTTCCAGTCAAAAGAAACGTCTTCCGTGGGAACCGCGACGGAGATGGCGCCTCCTTGGCCACAATCGTGGGTCACCTCTGTGACCACGTCCAATTGGGTAGGACGAATGACGGTGTGTGTTTCCGTTCCAGAACCGCACGCCATGCTGCCTTCGTTGATCACGGTGTACGTGTACGATCCTGAAGGCAAGTCGCCAAATGTGGTGATGATCCCGTCGGTACTCGTTTCGCCTGTCAAAACGTGACCCAGTTCATCTTGCATGGCCACGGTCCAAGGTCCATCGCCCGAGGCCAACACTTCCATTGCCGTCTCCCCTGAACCTTCGCATCCAGGAGAGGTGATTTCAGCACGTACGGGGGGCACGAGGAACAGTGTGGCCACAGTGTAATTGTGGTTGGCGTTGGAATTCAAATTCACGGTGGTGAGCTCTCCTGCCACAAGGGGGCTGGGTTCGGTTTCGCCGGCCATCACAATGAACGCACACCCTTCGGCCCAGTCCAGCTCCTCGACCGTGACGACATACTGACCATCCAGGGGACGATTCGCGCCGATCACCAAATCAAATTGGGCCATGGGCTCTTGGTCAAAGTCCAATTGCGCAATGCCGCTTCGGTGTCCGCTGCCATCCAACAAGTACATGTCACACGCACTGTACAACGATGAGGTGTTGATGGCATCTTCTGAGCTTTGGAATGCCACTTTGGCGCCCTCGCGAATGGCCAAGACCGTTTCGTCTCGGTAGCCCGTGCTGTTCTCCGTGGAGAACACCAATTTGCCCTTCAAATCCACCACAGTCTCTGCCTCTGAACCATTGGGCAAATTCCCCGTCTTGGGCAGGATCAAGGTGGTGTTGCCTGAGGGCAAAAATTGACAAGTGGTGTTGGACTGAAGCGTGCTGTTCAAGCCATTCGTGTTCAGCCCACCGACGTAGTGGTCGTATTGAAGGGTGTTGCTGTTCCAACAATCCAAACCAACCTTGTTGTCGCCTTGTTGGTCGCCAATGATGCTCAAATCGACGTTGGCGTTTGTGGCGTTCCCGAACAAGGCGGTGAAGGCATCTTCGGGGATGTCCATCACAATGTCTTCCGAGGGCATGGTTCCTGTGAAATCCAACGTGTACGATTCCGCTGGGGCCAACGCGAGGTAGACACCCTCCCACACGGGCAACAAGTCACTTGCAGAGCCAATGACAGCGTAGTTGAAGTCCGCTGTGGCGCTCCAGTAGCCGATGTTGGCAAACCCCTGAGGATCGTCTGCGCCGTCAAAACCCCATGTGGGAATGTCGCCCACCAAATCTTGCACGCGCACCCCTTCAAGTCCAATGGCGATGCGTTGTTCCACAAACGCCATGTTGCGGTTGGGAGTGGCTGGCAGCGTGAGCTGGCGCGTCACCAAACCCAACAACTCGCCTTGATTGGGACGCATCACTGTGGCCCGGCCAAAGTCATTTTCTGAAAGAACGAGTTGGCCCGTTTCTGCCACTTCCAAAGTGGCGTCGTCGACCGTCACATTGCCAGTCACCTCCAAGCGACCGACCACGGTCAATGAAGTGCGGTGAAGCACACTCAATTCGGCGATGGCCATGTTGGTTGCCAACATTTGGGTTCCTGCGATGCCATTGGCCACAAGGTGGGCAGTGCCCATGTCATGCAAGGGATTAGAGGCCACAAAATTGCCGTCGAAACTCACGGTGACTCCTGCCAAATCAACCAACGTCCCAGATGCAGAGACCAGCACAGAGCTGACCTCGGCATTGGCGTCGAAGGACACCTCATGATCGACGACCACATTGTCGTCCCCCCCAGGAATGCAATTGCAATCCCACGTGGACGGGTCATTCCACAACCCTGACTGCACCGAAGCAATGGTGGCACGTTGACCGACCATGGCCACGTCCCAAACCACCGGAGCGTCTGCTTCATGGCTTTCTTGCGCGTTCGACGACCAAGCCTCCACAGCAGACGCAATGATGTGAGGCGGGGTTTGGGTGAACGGAAGTTCTGCTTGGCCCCAAATGGTGGCGGCCGCAACGAAGAACAGGGGAGTAAGAATTGCTCGCATGGCAAAAATCTGATAGGGTTCGTCTTCGCCTTACGCGCCCTGTTCCAAAAAG
>CAZGQI010000115.1:0-3582 GCA_964527895.1 uncultured Comamonadaceae bacterium
GGGCAGCCATTTCAGGCAAACTCGTGCTCAGCGATTTCACGCGAAACGCCATTGCCGCGTTCAAATCGTGACCCGTGCTTTTGGGCATGAAAAACCCCGGCTTCGCGGCCGGGGTTTTTTGTATTCAAGAGTCGATGACACCATGCGCAGCAGGTCAACGTTGAACCACGATGGGCGCATGTCCCACACCTTGGTTCGTGGCCACTTGAATGTGGTACGTTCCCGCGGACCACGTCGACACATCGATTGTGAAACGTCCGGTCCATTGCTCCACGGAACGAGACCACATGCGTCTGCCTGAGGCGTCGTAAATCGTCATCACTGCATCTCTGGCGTCTTGCATGAAGAGCTGAATCACATCACGCGCTGGGTTCGGGTACACAGTGAATGGCACTCCTTCCATGTGGAGCACACTGTACACATCATCCAATTCGTAGGGACCTCCTGTCACCTCACAGCCATTGGCGTCACTCACGACGACGCTGTACGAGGCCGGAGCTTGCAGGCCACCCAAGTCTTCTTCGTCTGAGAAGAACATGCCTCCCATGCTCCACTCGAATGCATAGGGCTCTGTGCCTCCCTCGACCGTCAAATCGATGGCTCCTGCGCCTTCGACCGCAGGATCTGTCAGGACGGCATCCAAGGTCAATGCATCAGGTTCGACCACGGTGATGTCCAAGCTGCCCGAGCAACCAAGCGCATCCGAAGCAAACAACACGTAGTCGCCTGCAGGCAAGTCTGCAAACACACCGGTGTTGTTGATGACCACCTCAGGTCCGTCCAACACAAATTCGTAGGGCGCAATGCCATTCATCATGATGGCGATGATTTGGCCATCGGACACTCCAAAACACGTGACATCCGTCACTTGGGCCATGACCTCAAGGGATGCCCCTTCCTCCACCGTGAAATTGATCAAGGCGGAACAAGAAGCCCCTTGCAGCACTTCAACCGTGTACGTCCCGGCCGTCAATCCCTCAAACAACGTGCTGTCCTGCAATTCATCGTTGAGGTACACTTCAATGCTGTCAGGCGAAGTCACGCCCAAGATGGACAGCTCTGCGCTTGCATTGTTGTCACCCTCACAGTTTAGCGATTGCAACAATTCAATGGAAAGCGACAAGTCACAGTATTGACAAGAGCCGTCCTCTTCCGTCGCCAGGTCATTGTAATTGGAAGCGCTTGGGTCAGTGCAGCCTTCGATTTCAAGCTCATCGCAGACGCCGTCTCCATCTCCATCGTTCAAGCAGTTCCCCGCGCAATCGAAGTAGGCTTCCGCGTACTCACAGGAACCGTCGTCGTCCGTTGCAAGGGCATCATAGTTGCAGGCTTCGGCATCTGTGCAACCCTCGAGCACACACTCCAGTCCAATTTCGAAGTCTCCCTCGTCGCCGTAGACGCCCATGGCCAACACATGGTACTCGTGCCCTGCCACCGTGTTGATCACCACCGTGCTCGCCACAAACGTCACAGGACACAAGTCGTCGTAGTTGGGTTCGCTTTGGTCGTCGTTGCCAGCCACGCAGGTCAAGTCATTGCAGCCTCCCTCAAAAATGCTGAGGTAGGTGTCAATGGTCGTGCCCGGGTAACACGTCGATACTGTCATTTCATCTCCCGTTCCGATGAAAGAGAACCACAATCCCGCCGTAGGATCACTTGCCACACCATCTGCGCATCCTTGAATGTCGTCCAAGGTGGCACATTCTTCGTTGTTGACCAGCAAGGTTTGGCCACAGGTCAGCGTCAGCGCGCCTTCACAGACATCGTTGGGCTGGTCATCTTCGCCACAACTGCCGTTGTCTTCCGTGGCTTGAGGATTGTAGTTGCAGTACGTGTCGTCGGTGCAACCCAACACCTCCAACTCGTCGCAAGTGCCATCGCCATCGGAGTCCATCAGACAGTTCCCCTGGCAATCGTAAAATTCCTCGGCGTAGAAGCAGTTGCCTGCATCGTCGGTGTAAATGGGATCATAGTTGCAAGCTTCAGGATCTGTGCAACCTGGGAATTCGATGCAATCGCAAACCCCATCCTCATCTTGATCTGACAAACAGTTGCCGTCACAATCGAAGCACCCAAACTCTGGGTAAGTGCATGAACCGTCATCGACCGTGGCCTCTGTGCTGTAATTGCAGGCCAGCTCATCGGTGCAACCCAAGCAGGATTCAAATTCGCAACTGCCGTCGTCGTTGTTGGCGTCTGGATTGAAATTGCACGCAGACGCATCCATGCATCCACAAATGATGTCGCCGGTCGCCTCATGAAGTCCTGGACCGTCGAACTCAAGGGTCAATCGATCAGCCGGATTCACCACGCCTGCCGTGAACATTTGGACGTTCACCACGCCGGACATGTCACCGTCGGTGGTGAATTGACCGATGAGGATTTGTTGCTCTGCACCCGACACAATGTTGGTCGTCCCGGCATCGTTGGTCACAAACATGGCGCCACCGATGCTGTCCTCAATGAGCACATTCATCCCGGCTTCAAAGTTGCTGATCCAACCGTTGTTCAGATCCCCAATTGTGCTCGGCGCCACTTCATTGTCACCCGCCGGACCGTCAAGACCGATGGTCAGCCAACTGTCGAATTCCAACTCTGGGAAACCCGTGTACAGCAATGGGTTGTTGTTGTTTCCCAGCGAGGACCCAAAGGGGTGTTGGTAAAACGTGGTGGTGGTGGCAATGTGCAGAGGCGTTTCATTGTCTCCGTAAACGGCGCTGATGATGTCGTTTTCGTTGGGAGTCGTGACGTACATGCGGTACGTCGTCAAGCCTGCAAGCTCGCCTTCATTGTGAACGGCATGCACTTCGAGAAGAATGCCATACCCTCCTTCGTCTTCTCCCACGCAAGAACAGTAATCGCATTCGCCCTCGTCCGTGGCATTGGGATCGTAATCGCATGCCACGGGCTCCATGCAGCCTTCAATTTCGTTTTCGTCGCACACGTTATCCCCGTCGGCATCGTTGAGGCACACCCCGTTGCAGTCGTAGAAAATCTCGGCGAACACACAGCTGCCGTCGTCCAAGTTGGCGGAAGCGTCAAAATTGCACGCCTCCGTGTCGGTGCAACCTTCAAAGGCCAGCGTCACGGTGATGAGTTGATTGAAGACTGTGGTGTTTCCACATGCGTCTGAGGCGGTGTACACCCGTTCCAAGGTGAGAACTCCTTCTTCCTCACTGACCACAGTTTCAGTGGCTTCATAATCTGCATTGGTGTCGCAGTTGTCAATCACAAATGCCTCGATGGCCGGAACAACCTGTCCTTCCAATTCATTAATCACCAAGGCTTCTTCTGTGGGATAGGCCAAAACCGGAGCCACAGTGTCCAACACTGTAATGACCAGCGTATCCATGATGGAATTGCCTGCAGCGTCAATGGCTTGATAAACACGCGGACACGTGTAACTCTGCAAACAGCCGAATGGGTAGTCAAACGGCCCATCCCCCACCCAGATGACCTCGACTTCACCACAGTCATCCGATGCCAACGGTGCAGTCTCTTCGACCGTCGGCATCATCTCGTCACAGGCAATGGTGTCATTCGGAGGGCAGTACGTCCAAACTGGAGCCTCCATGTCTACGC
>CAZGQI010000116.1:0-3580 GCA_964527895.1 uncultured Comamonadaceae bacterium
GAACATTTGCGCAACGCCCGCGCTTACCAAAGCTGGTTGAACAAGCAACGCATTTTTCGTTGAGAAAACACATCCAACACGCCCTGTGGGGCACGTTTTTGGTGGGGTGCAGTTGGGGCATGAAGGCCCAAGCGCCTTTCAATTTGACCAACCAAGTGGCCACGGCGTTTCGCATCGACACCCCTCCTCAACTCGATGGATTGCTTCGTGAGGACGTGTGGCAAACGGCCCCGAGTGCGACGCATTTCACCCAAAGTCGTCCGTTTCCGCAGAGCGCCCCCACCCATCGTACCGAGGTGTGGATTGCCTACGACGACCAAAATCTGTACATCGCTGCACAGATGCACGACACCGCGCCAGAATTCATCCTTCAACAGCTCAGCGTCCGAGACCGTGTTGAAAATTCGGATGAGTTTGGAATTTGGTTCAGTCCATACAACGACGGCATCAATGCCGTGGGCTTCAGCACCACACCTCGAGGAGCGCTGAACGACTTCATCATGAATGCCCAAGGCTCAGACGACGCTTGGAACGGGGTTTGGGAGGTGCAAAGCCAAATCCATCCCGGCGGGTGGTCCACCGAAATTCGGGTGCCTTGGAGCCAATTCCGCATGCCCACGCTGCCTGAAGGGGTGGAACAGGAATGGGGCATGAACATTTGGCGCACCGTGCGCCGTTCGCGGGAAGAAACGGTCTGGAATGCCCTTGACCCCACCATGAATGGCATGGTCAACCAAGGCGGGGTTCTTCGAGGCATCCAAGGCGTGGACACCCCTCCGAGGATCGCGTTGTTTCCCTACGTCAGCGCCTACGCGACCACCGCCGTGGATGACCAAGGGAACCGGCAATGGGCTGCACCCGTCAATGGCGGCCTCGACGCCAAAGTCGGCATTGGCGATGCGTTCACAGTGGACATGACGTTGGTGCCTGATTTTGGACAGGTGGTCACCGACAACCTCGTCCTCAATCTCAGCCCGTATGAAGTGCGCTTTGATGAGAACCGCCCCTTCTTCTTGGAGGGCACAGACTTGTTCAACAAGGGGGGATTGTTTTACAGCCGACGTGTGGGCTCGGAAGGTCAGCTCTTCAACGCGACCAAATTCAGTGGCCGAACGGCCTCGAGCACAGGCATCGGCGTCTTTCAGGCCTTCGCACGCGGAGACACCGTTGATGGTGACGGCGCATTGACATCCTACAACGTCACAGTGGCTGACCAAAACCTGCCCAACAACGGGTTCATCACCCTGCTCAGCACCAACACCCTGCGGTCTGGGGATGGTCGAGACGCGTTTGTCCAAGGCACCGAGTACTCCTTCCGCAACAAAGACAACAGTTGGGCGATTCGTGGAAATGCGGCGCGCAACACCATGGCCCAAGGCGACACATCTGCACACGAAGAGGGGCATCGATGGGGAATCAATTTGGCCAAAACCTCAGGTCAGCTGCGCGGTGCCGTCGGACACTACCGAGAATCAGAGCTTTACAACCCCAACGACCTTGGCTACTTGGCGGCTCCCAACGAGGTGGTCACCTTTGGCAACCTCGAGTTCGGCATTTACGAACCCTTTGGCGCGTTCAACCGGATGTGGTGGTCCTTGGATGCTTCTGTGAATCACCTTTACGCGCCCCGAGAATACAGCAACACTTCCTGGGGAGCGGAGTGGGCAGCAGTGTCCAAATCGTTTTGGTTCAACAAGTTTGAACTTGAAGGACAGCCGAGAAACGGAAAGGATTGGTTTGTCTCTCGGCTGGATGGCATCCCGTTTGAAACGCCGCGCTGGACCTCGGCCGAATTTGTGACCTCCACAGACTACCGACGTGCCGTGGCGCTGGATGGATTCATCAAACGACGCTGGCGACCAGAGACCCCGGATTGGAACGAATTCTTCTTGCGAATGGCCCCGCGCTTCAGGTTCAGCGATCGGTTGAGTGCCGACTACGTCTGGAGTTGGCAGGTACGCCAAAATGAACGGGGATGGGCGTCTGTGGAAGACGATGTTTATGGAGGGCCCGTGAGTTTGTTTGGGCGTCGTGAAAACACCAGCCACACGCATGTGTTGAACGCGAGCTACATCTTCACCCCCACCTCCAGCCTTTCTGCCCGCATTCGTCATTATTGGAGCGTGGTCGACTACCACGGCTTTTACGAATTGAATGCGGATGGCACCCTCCTCAGTGACACCCCATTCAACGAACTCCTCCTCAACGAGTTGGACGGCACCTCAAGTCGGGACCTGAATTACAATGCATGGAGCGTCGACCTCGTCTACCGCTGGATTTTTTCCCCTGGCAGCGAATTGAGTGTGGTTTGGAAAAACACCTTGAATGAAGAAGGCTCTGCCTTGCCCATGGGATACTGGGACAATTGGGAGACCATGCTCGCGGAAGGATTCACCAATTCCCTGTCCATTCGCGCGCTGTACTTCTTGGACTACAGCCTCGTGGAGTCGCGTCTGAAGCGCTAAGCCCTCAAGGCCAACGCAGTTGTCCGACCCATGACTTCTCGTTGCCCGCGCCATCCGAGGCTTTGAGCACGGCTTTGACAAGCTTGCCACGAGCGTGAACCTCGTCCTCTTGGGAATACGTGACCATGTTCCGCTTGGGATCCCAAGTGATCCGTGCCCAAACTCCGTCCAAGGTCAGCTCAAGTCCCTCGACCCCAGACAAGGAATCCTCCACGTACCACACGGCGTCTCCATCTTGGACCAAAGGCGTCCCGCTGTGGTAGGGCAACAACCTCGGCGGAATGGTGTCTCGCTCGAGCCCCCAATGGCCGCCATGCGAAAGCGACATCAGGACGCGACCGTCCTTCACATGCGCGGAAGACGTGCGCACCACCTCTCCCTCAGAATCTCTCTGCACAGCGAGCCATTTGTCCGTCGGCCAAGGCCGTCCGGGAAGCACGGACCATCCCGCATCCCACACTTGATTGGAAGGTGGCAAATCCCAGGCCACCTCCACGGGCTTTCTCAGGGGGGCCGCAGAAGGAAACAACACCCCGCCCGTCCTTCGGTCATTCAATGACCACCCCAATTCAGTCGGCTCAAAGAAGGTTTGGCCTTCCCAAGTCACCCGACATCCATCCACTTCCCAAAATCCGGACTCATTCACGCCGATGGAACGGGTTGGTGCCTCCCAGGACATGTCTTTGGGCATTCCCTCCCACCCTGCAGATTCACCAAAGGTCAGGACCACCCGACGATGGGTCTCATTGCCCGCCGCGTCGGTCGCCAAGATGCGCAACTCGGCCACTTCGCCGGGGTTCATCTCCAGCCAACCTCTCGTCGAAGGCTGCCGGTAAATCTTCAGGCGATTGGCTTCCAAGCCATGCAGCCGATGCACTTGGTCCCGTGATTTCGACCACACGGGATAGAAGGCATGCGCATTCATGTCTTTGTTGACCCCAAAATCCAATTCTTCCCATGACGCATCGTATGTCAACACCTTCTGTCCTCCCTCTTTGACGACCTCCGCTTCCAAGGTCCTCAATCCACAGATGTTCGAGGCCCCATTGAGCAGATCATACCCTTCGACAGCAAGCCGAAATGGACCAAACACACGGAGGGTATCCAATCCATCC
>CAZGQI010000117.1:0-3579 GCA_964527895.1 uncultured Comamonadaceae bacterium
CGTTGCCCTCCAAGCTTTGGAATCGGCGGATGAGTGCGAGGCCACACGCGAAGCTTCCAAGCAAGAGCACCCAGTAACGGGGCTCATTCATGTGAATGATGACGTCGTATTCGTTCATGTGATCAAGGTGTTGGGGCCAAAATACAGCAGCCGCCCATCACAGAGATGTCACGATTGCGGCAAGCCCTCGTGGATGAGGGTTTGCGTCGGGAACGCGAAGTCCAGTCCCGCGGCATTGAAGCGGCGAAGAATCTCCAGGTTGATCTCGTTGGGAACGTGGGCCCAGTGCTCCCCCTTTCGGATGAAGTAGATGGCGCTCACGTTCAGGCTGAAGTCCCCAAACCCGCTGAACCACACTGTGTACTCGTCCTCGGTTCGGCCCGCTTCGGATACGATGTCCGTCAAAATCTGCAGCGCCTGCTCAATCAGTTCAGGGGTGGTGTCGTAGGTCAAGCCGAGCACGACCTTCATTTTCCGCGACGGCTCGGCCGTCACATTCTCCACGACCTTGTCGGTGAACTGGTTGTTTGGAATGGTCACCAGTCGGTTTTCCAGGGTCTTGATGCGCGTCGAACGGATGCCAATTTCCTCCACCGTACCGTCGATGCCGTTCACTTTGATGCGGTCTCCCACACCGAAGGGTTTGTCAATGAAGACCGTGATCCCCCCGAAGATGTTGGCCACGAAATCCTTGGCCGCCATGGCCATCGCCAAACCGCCAATCCCGACCCCTGCAAGCAGGGCGCCGACGTCATAGCCCGCGTTCGTCAGGCCCGAGATGATGCCCAAGATCCAGACCAAGGAGCGCAACGTCTTTTGGAGGATGGGGCCAAACTGCGCCACCATGCTGCCATCCGTGCGCTCGTCGAGATGCAAAATGACGTTGCTGACCACCGAATCGAGCAGCCGCGCCACCAGCCAGGTGACGTCGATGGCGATGAGGATTTGGAAGACGTGTTCCATGAATTGGTCCACGTTGTCGCCAAAATGCAAATGCGCATACCCCAGCCAAAAGCCAAGGATCACAATGCCCAACGCCACCGGCTCCTCCACTTGATCCACAAGGATGTCGTCCCACTTGGTGGCGGTTTTGGCCGCAAGCCGCTTGAACATGCCTTTGAACAAGGCGTACACCACCCGGGCCACAACGATGCTTCCAAAGAAGAATCCCAAAGCCTGGGCCCATTCGATCAGGGGATTGCCCAAGAACACACTGTCAATCAAAACTTCCATGGGCCAAACTTCGCACAAATCCCGCTTGGGACCTGCACACGACCGGTATCTTTGCGGCATGAACGCGTCAGCCTCCTCCTCGCTCCCTCCCGTCGGACCTGCCCTGCGCCTTGGGGTGTTGGGCGGCGGCCAACTTGGCCGCATGATGATCCAAGAGGCGATGAATTGGGATGTGCGCGTCGAGGTCATGGACCCCAGCGCGGAAGCCTCGTGCCGCCATCTGACTTCTCGGTTTGTGCAAGGCGACTTGAAGGACGCGGAGGCCGTGGTGGCGTTTGGGCGCGACTTGGACGTCCTCACCGTGGAGATTGAGCACGTCAGCGTCGAAGGCCTCCAGGCCTTGGCCGATGCCGGGGTGGAAGTGGTGCCGCGGCCGGCGCATTTGGGCTTGATCCAAGACAAAGGACTCCAAAAGCAGGCCTACGAGCGCTGGGGCATTCCAAGCGCGCCTTATCAGCTCATCGAAGGCATCGCGGATGTGGGGGCCATGGGCTTTCCCATTGTCCAAAAACTCCGCAAGGGCGGGTACGACGGCAAGGGGGTGCAAGTCTTGAAGTCGGCAGAGGACGCCGCGGCGCGGGGGTTTGACGCGCCATGCGTGCTCGAACAAGCCGTCGACATTGACAAAGAACTCAGCGTCATTGTGGCCAGAAACGCCGAAGGCGCCACGGCGGTCTACCCCGTGGTGGAATCGGTGTTCAACCCCGAGGTCAACCTCGTGGACCACTTGATGGCGCCGGCGGCCATTTCCGAAGCCGTGGAAGCGCAGGCTCGTCAACTCGCGTTGGACGTGGTCACGTCGATGGACTTTGTGGGGCTGCTGGCCGTGGAGATGTTCCTCGACCGCGAGGGTGCGCTGTGGGTGAATGAAGTGGCGCCGCGCACCCACAACAGCGGGCACCACACCATCGAAGGCAACGTGTGCTCGCAGTTTGAGCAACACTTGCGGGCGTTGCTGAACCTGCCGCTCGGCGACACTTCTCCCCTGCACCCGGCTTCCGCCATGCTCAACCTCATCGGCGCCCACGACGCCCACGGCACGCCCGTGTACGAGGGCATGAAAGAAGCCTTGGCGTTGCCCAACGTCCATGCGCACCTCTATGGCAAGTCCACGGTGAAACCCCACCGGAAGATGGGCCACGTGACGGTGACAGGCCCCGATGTGCCGTCCGTTCAACGCGACGTGTTGAAACTTCGAGAGAGCCTGCGCGTGAGCGGGACCCAATCTGCCTGACTTTTGAGGAAGCATGGGCGCTTCCACACACATCGCTGTCCTGGCGGGCGGATACTCCGGCGAAGCTGACGTCAGCCGCCGCAGCGCCGCCATGGTGATGGCCCACATGGACCGCGCCCGATTCACGCCTTACCTCGTGCACATCGATCCTGACGGATGGTGGGTGGAACAGTCCAACTCCGGCACACGGACACCCGTCGACAAGGACACGCTGGCTTACACCAACGCGGAGGGGGTGACGGTTCGGGCAGATTTGGCGTTTGTGATGGTACATGGCACACCTGGCGAAGACGGGTTGTTGCAGGCCCACCTCGATTTGTGTGGCATTCCCCACACCACCGCAAGTGCCCGCGTCATGGCGACCACCTTTCACAAGGGATGGACCACGGCCCTGCTGCGCGATGCGGGGATTGCCGTGGCACGCTCCGTGGAATGCATGCCCACGGAAACGTGGGATGAAACCCGACAAACGGAGGTCGTCGCCACCTTGGGCCTGCCGTGCTTTGTGAAGCCCAACGAATCGGGCTCGAGCATTGGCATCACCCGCGTCGCCACACAGGACCAATTGTGGCCCGCCGTGCTCGAAGCGCGACAGACGGGCACGAGCACCGTGCTGGTGGAAGCCCTCCTGAAAGGACGGGAATTCACCTGTGGCATCGTTCCCGACGGGAAGGGAGACATCCAAGCCTTGCCCATCACGGAAATCGTGTCCCACAACGACTTCTTTGACTACGCTGCCAAGTACGACGGGGAAAGCCACGAAATGACGCCAGCCTCGTTGGACGACCGCGACGTGGCCGCCTTGCAACGGCAGGCAAAAGCCGTCTACCAAACCTTGCACCTGCAAGGCATGGCCAGGGTGGACATGATGATGGAGGAGGGCGGAGAGCCGCATGTCATTGAGATCAACACCGTCCCTGGATTCAGTGCCCAAAGCATCATTCCTCAGCAGGCTGAGGTCGCAGGCATGGACAAGACGGCCCTGATCTCGAGCCTCATCGACGACGCCTTCCGCCGGCATCAAGCCTGAACACGGCAGCACGTCTCTCCCAAAACAGGGCAAAAGAAAAGAGGGCCACTCCGTCGAGCGACCCTCCCACTGTTGAATGAAA
>CAZGQI010000118.1:0-3552 GCA_964527895.1 uncultured Comamonadaceae bacterium
CGTGGCTGTGGCTGAGTATGTTCCTGCAGCCACGGCATTGGGGTTGATTCCTCCCCAATCGATGCTCACAAGGCCTGTGCCACCATTGATTTCTGGGATGATCACCCCACTGAATGGGTCGTTGCATTCTGGAATGACCGCACTGAGATCGAGGGAGAAAGGTGCAGGCTCCGTGATCAAGAAATCCATCTCAACACTGCACAAATTGGCGTCCAACACCTCCACGGTGTATTCGCCCGCGGGCAACGCTGAAGGATTGTACCCATTCCAATCGACAGAGTAAGGACCGACACCTCCACTGAAGTTGACCTCAGCCATGCCATCGTTTCCATTGTTGCAGCTGACGGGGGTGGTGGACGCGATGGACGCGGTGAGATCCGTTTCCTCCGTAATGGTCTGGATGAATGGGGCAGAGGTGTTGCCGCACTGGTCTGTGGCCACAAACGTTCTCGTCAACACCACAGACAAGGGACACAAACCTTCATTGTAGGAGGTGGTCATGTCCACTTCAAAGTTTGAGCAGACATCATCGGCCACCGGGACATCAAACACTTCTCCATCGATGTTGTCCGTGAAAATCTGTTCAAGGGGTTCTTCCAACCAGAAAGGAGGGTCGTTGTCCTGAATGAGCAAGACTTGCTCAACTTCTGTGGCATTGCCACACTCATCGGTGATGGTCGTGTATTTCTTTTGGACCGATTCTCCTTCGCAGCTCCCCGGAAGAAAGACGTACGAGGGCTCCCCAGAAATGCTCCAGCCGCCCTCACACGCCTCTTGGGCCTGCAGGGGTTCAAAAACGACAAAATCGTTGCAATCCAACGTGTCCGGTTCCAAGTTGGTGAGGATGACGGGAGGGAGGTTGTCCACGACGGTGATGGTTTGCAAAATGGCGTTCTGGAGGCCATTGCAATCGGTGATCACCCAATACCGATCAATCGTGTAGTTCCCAGGGCAGTCACCTGGAAAGATCGTTTCAGTGAAGGTGAAATCCACTTCATCTGTCACGTCGTAGCAACTTTCGGGGAAGAGGCCATAGTAGGCCAATGCTGCGGGGGCCGGTTGAGCAGAGACGCCTGGCGCCACAGGAATGCTGTTGCACGATACAGTGGCATTTTGGGGTTGCGCGAGAAACTGTGGTAGCAAGCTGTTCCCATCGCAATCCACATCATTGGCCTCAGGATACACGCACGGAAGGGCGGGCTGAGGGGGATCCGTCGCGGCAGGATTGTAGTTGCATGCCCACGGTTCTTGGCAGCCAGGGATTTCCAAAGCATTACAAATGCCATCGCCGTCAAAATCGAGGTAGCAATTGCCATCGCAGTCGTACAAGCCGTTGGGGTACAGGTCAATGGCGTAAATGCAGAGGTCGTTGTTGATCAACTCTGCGTCTGGAACAAAATTGCAGGCGTTGGGGTCGAAACAATCCCCTTCACAAATCCCGTTGAAAATGATGTCCAAATCGTAGGTGGCGACTGCGGAACCAGTCCACGCGTTTTGAATCGTCACACTCCACTCGCCTGAACCGTTGAGGCCGAAGGTGTTGGTGTTCAAGGTGTAGGTGTAAAACCCATTTTGGGTTGTGCTCCAGTTCCCTGGCCAGGAGTTGGCAGCACCCGTTCCGACGTCCGTGCAACCTCCGACGGGATTGATGTTCCAACCTCCCCAAACGATGCATTCGCCATTGGGGGCGTAGAGGTACACCATCATGTCCGCAGGGTAGCTGGCCCCGGTGCCCGAAAAGTTCAGGTTGAACGTCACAGACGTGAGGTTTCCTGCAAGTGTTGCCGATTCAGAATCCGTTTGGCCTGAACTCAGTTGGCTGAACATGCTCATGGTGTAGTTGCATGGTTGTGCCCACGCTTCGCTGTTCATGGCAACGACCGTCAGCAACGCCAAGAAGGAAAATAGCTTTTTCATGGTTGAAGAAGAGGTTCTCGCAATTTACAACACGTTGCGATTGGAAGGGTTTGGGGGTGGGGGCCAACGAGTCCTGGACCTTTCCCTGCCCCAAATGCACCGACGCAAAGGTTGAACATCCAACGAAGATTCCACGTCCGGCCAAGGAGAATGACATGAGAACTCAGTCAGGACAATCCAATCCAAAGTTGGCCAGCAAGGTCAGCAAGTCGTCCACGCTTACTGCGTCGTCCCCGGTCAAGTCCGAGCTGCAATTTTCATTGCATCCGAAGTCACCGAGCATCTCCAAAATGTCGGCCACAGAAACCATCAAATCACCATTGAGATCCCCAAGGCATGGCGGATACTCACACGTTCCGTCGTCCACCGTGGCCATCGGGTCGTAATTGGTCGCCGCGGCATCCGTGCATCCAAGGATGGTCAAGACCTCCAAGCCATCCACCACGCCATCGCAGTTGTTGTCAATTCCTTGGCCCGTGGGTTCTGCGCCTGTGTACATCGTGGCATTGGCATCGTCGCAGTCTTGGTCATTGAATGCATAGGGCAATGCATTGTCAGGGTCGCAAGCGTCGACCAACACATTGGGGTCGCCATACCCATCGCCGTCGAGGTCCTGGTAAACAACAAGTCCCTCGAAGACGACCACTTGGGTGCTTTCATTGAAGCTTGCCACCACGATTTCGGTCAAGGTCAGGATGGCCGTGGTGCTGTTCGAGACGGTGAGGTCTCCGCCTTCGACCGGGACAAAGTCACTGGACCCCAAAAAATCATCCCCCGTGAACACCCCATCGCTGTCATAGAACGCAATGTTGTACGTCGATCCAGGACTCAATGGGATGCTGAATCCCCCGAGGGTTGGCGTTTCATTGCCATCGGCATACGCCGAGGTGTACAATTCCCCCTCGGGTCCACTCAACACAAAATAGGGGTCGGGCGAACCAAACAAGTCTTCAATGTCTTGCCCCCATCCACCGCCAAGGGAGGTGATGTTCACTTGCGTCAAAGCCAATTCGCTGACCTCGGTTTGAACGGTGACGTTGTAGGTGCCTGCCGAATCGTAGGCAAACGAGGGGTTGAATTGGTTCGAGGTTTGGCCATTCCCAAAATCCCACAAGTAGGAGGCGCCCGCCTCTTCAACCAAGTTGGTGCCTTGAATTTCCAAGGGGATGCATCCTTGCGTGGCGCTGAGCGAGAAACTCGAGGGTCCGTCTCCCAATTCTCCTGGTTCCACCCACAACGGCAACGTGAAGCTTTCGTTCACCGTTTGTTGAAACCCAAATGCCGAGACCAGCACAGCCACCTCGATGTTGACGAAAAACGATCCACTCACCAATGGTGTGCCGCAGACGACAGCGCAGCCATATTGCTCCCCGTTCCCAGGCTCGTACACCCCGTCTGCATTGTTGGGTGTGAAATCGAGGCCAAAGGGAAGGCCTGTCACTTGGGCAACGGTCACTGTGAGAAGCTGAGCTTCAATGCCTGAGGCAGGGTCGACCACAGATGCAGGCAAATTGAAGGTGGTCGTCGCAGCGTACGGTTCGCCCTGAATCGCATCGGGCAATTGCTCAGGACAAAGGATTGGGAAGTCGACCGCCACACATTCGAGGTCGGGTTCACAGGTGTCGCATTGGGCCA
>CAZGQI010000119.1:0-3492 GCA_964527895.1 uncultured Comamonadaceae bacterium
GGGGCAGAGGCAGAGGAGGTTGAAGGGTTGATCGAGCGATTGGAGGGTGACGACGACGTTCAAGCGGTCTTCCACACCATGGAGCCCGTGATTGGCTGAGGCCGTCGTTGTTGCCGGCGTGCACATCTCGGTCGGCTGAATCCCTTTGTGTCACGGGTTGAAACCTTCCCGTGCATCTGTCGTATCTTCAGGTGATGCGATTCAAATTCACCCCTCTGAGTGCGGTTTCTCCGTCTTCGCATTGGCGAAAGTGGGGGGTGTCATGCGCCCTGTTCACTTGGTTGACCTTTGGCGGCTTGGCACAAACCGAGCACCTCTCTGACTCCGCCGCGGCGTCTTGGACGTCTCGAATGACCGGTATTCATGCCGACCTGCAGGCCGCCAGAAGTGCATTTGACCAGCAAGAAGCCTGGAGGCTTGAGGACCGCTCGTGTGGGGAGAAGCCTTTTGGGCGTTGGGCTTGGTGGGCCGAACAGAGAGGTGGATTGCGCCAAATGCCCAGACCGAGCTCGTGGTGGGAGGCCTCAGCCTCGCAACGTTTGGCCATGGGATCCTCTTCTCAGCAATCCATGCAATGGCAGTACGTGGCACCCAAATCGGTGCCGACACACGGCGGTGCCGGTCGCATCAATCAGGTGCGCGTGGACCCTCACAACGAACAGCATTGGTATGCGTGCGCGCCCGCCGGAGGTTTGTGGCATTCTTGGGACGAAGGACAAACGTGGGAAGTCGCTGGCATCGATGTGCTTTCCCCCCTTGGGGTGACGGATGTCTGGATTGATCCTCAGGACGCCAATCACCTTTGGGTTGCCACAGGTGATGGCAATGGAGGGGACACTTACAGCATCGGCGTGTTGGAATCCACGGATGGCGGCACCACGTGGATGCCGCTCGAGTTGGCGTTTGGCGTGGATCAAGGAAGGACCATTCATGCTTTGCGACACCATCCGACCCTGGACTTGGCATTCGTGGGGACAGATCTTGGCTTGTTCCGAACCACCGATGGTGGCGCGTCCTTTGACCTCGTCTTGTCTGGGTTGACCAGAGATGTCGTTTGGGTCAACGACAGCACTGTGGTGGCAGGCATCCAAAACGTGGGTGTTTTTCGAAGCACGGACTTGGGGGAATCATGGACGCCATGTGTTTTGCCAGAAACCAATGGCAGCATGGGGCGCATCCAGCTTGCGGGTCAAGCCATGCAGAACGGTTCATGCGACACGCTGTACGCGGTCGCAGGCCATTATTTCCAGCAGAATTTTTTGGCGTTTTGGCGCAGTGTGGATGCGGGAGTGACTTGGACGGCAGAGGCGACGAGGGATTCGGGGCCCAATTTGTTGGGTTATACCATTTCTGGGGCGGATTCAGGGGGGCAAGCGTTTTGGGACCTTTGCATCGCAGTGGACCCCCAAGATGCCAACCGCGTGTTGGTGGGAGGGGTGAACCTCTGGGAAACCCCTGATGGTGGAGCCACCTGGACATGTCCCGTCCATTGGCAGGGTGCGTTTGAGGCCAAATATGCCCATGCGGATCAACATGGCATCCTCATTCTGGAAGACGGTCGTGTCATTCTGAGCAACGATGGCGGTGTGTTCTTGTGGGAAAATGACGCAGTGGCAGACCTGTCGGAAGGCTTGGAAATCATGCAGGGTTATGCCTTGGGCGTCCATCCAACGGTGGCCGGCGACCTGTTGGTCGGTTCACAAGACAATGGAACCACCTTGACGCGGTCGAATTCAGAATCTCGCATCCTCGATGGCGACGGATTTCATGCCTTTTTCGATCCCTCGACGGACGGCCGTTTGTATGCATCGGCATATTACGGTTTGCTCTATCGCAGTGACGATGGAGGTCGAACGATGAACAACATTGCCTCCTACTTCCAATCCTCAGGTCCCAACGAGGTGGGGGCGTGGCAGACTCCATTCCAACTTCACCCCTCGGTTCCGGGGCGGATTGTGGCGGCCAAGAAATCGCTGCACTTCTCCGACGACGGTGGGGAGTCATGGACCACATGGGGAGGCATGGGTACGGTACGAAGCAATGCCATGGCGCTCACGGCATTGGACGATCAGGCGGCCCTTGTGGCCAAAAACAGCCTCTTGTACTGGCGGGACGGTGAAAGCATGTCCTTCAACGTGATCGAAGGCCTTCCCGAAGCCCAAATTGGCGATGTGGCCATCGATGTCTCGGACATCGAAACGTGGTGGGTGTGTTTCAGCGAATACGAACCTGACATGCAGGTCTGGCGCACCAATGACCAAGGGGCGTCTTGGCAAAATGTAAGTGGTGGGCTGCCTCAACTGCCTGTGCATGCATTGGTCCAATTGGACAACGGCCAGTGGATTTGTGGTTCTGAACTTGGGGTACACATTTGGGACGAATCGTCCATGGCATGGTCACTCCTCGGGGAGGGGCTTCCATTGACGCCGGTTGTGGATTTGGCCCTGGACCAGGCGCTGAATCGCATTGTGGTCTCGACGTATGGGCGAGGATTGTGGTCTTGTCCCATGCCCACTGCACCTGATGTTGCGGGAGGCATCCTCGACATGGGGGCGTCGCCGACGCAGTGCATGGGCATGCTTTCGGGGCAACCAACATTCCAGAACAGTGGGTTGGCGTCCATGGATGGCGTGCATTACGTGATTCAGGCGCTGCAGGGAGAATGGATGCTCGAAGACACCCTTTGGACGGCATTCACGGCGCCGCTGGCCAATGGAGAATCTGCCCTGCTTCAGTCTTTTCACCTCGACGTGCCGAATGCCGGCGCTTGGGAGGTGACGGTTGAACCATGGTCGCTAGAACTCGGGGTTTTGGGGCCCGGGGTGTCGGCGACGTTGCATGCCTCAGGGCTCGGTCACGTCACGAATCTGATGTGGTGGGGGGATTGCGAAAATGTAGACATGCGTTGGGAGCTGCGCAACAGCGATACGCAGGAGGTGCTTGTGCAAAGCCTTCCTCTTGCGCCGGCCGACACCATTCACGCCACCTTCTGCCTGACTGAAGGGTGTTACGATTTGGTGTGGAGCGACGAAGGGGGAGACGGATTTTCGGGTGCGTACTGTGGCGAGCCTGGAGGATACGCGCTCCTGGGACCTTTTGAGGAAACCATTTCGGATGCCCAGGGACTTGATTTTGGCGATGAACTCGTGGTCCCGTTTTGCGTGGCCGTGCCTTGGTGCTATGCCGATTTCAATGGCGACGGCACGCGCAGCGTGGATGACCTTTTGACCATGCTTTCTGACTTTGGCTGCCCCACGGGTTGCTTCACGGACACCGATTTCGATGACAGCGTTGGCGTGTCTGACCTTATGAACATGTTGTCGGTCTTCGGCCAAGGATGCAGCTTGGACTGAATCAATGCAGGTTGTCCACGGGGTTTGTGGAAAAGTACACCCTCACGCCATGAGACTGGGTTTGCATTGCACGACAGTCACTTGCATCTTGTCGTCAATTGAATGCTTGGTGTCCTCCAGAAGGACCGCGTTCGGTTAA
>CAZGQI010000120.1:0-3474 GCA_964527895.1 uncultured Comamonadaceae bacterium
GAAACAGCAGCTCGGCCACGCAGACCATCACGGTCCAGGACACCACAGCTCCTGAATTCACCTTCGTCCCTGCCGACTACACCGTCGAGTGCTCGGATGAGATGCCCATGGACGACGCCACGGCGTCAGACAACTGCGGCGAGGTGACCATCGAAGTGTCAAGCGAAACCACGGCCGGCGATGCTGCAGGCAACTACGTGATCACGCGCACCTTCACGGCCACCGACGATGCTGGAAACAGCTCTTCGGCCACGCAGACCATCACAGTCCAGGACACCACAGCTCCTGAGTTCACCTTCGTCCCTGCCGACTACACCGTCGAGTGCTCGGATGAGATGCCCATGGACGACGCCACGGCGTCAGACAACTGCGGCGAGGTGACCATCGAAGTGTCAAGCGAAACCACGGCCGGCGATGCTGCAGGCAACTACGTGATCACGCGCACCTTCACGGCCACCGACGATGCTGGAAACAGCAGCTCGGCCACGCAGACCATCTCGGTCCAAGACACCACAGCTCCTGAGTTCACATTCGTGCCATCTGGCTTCGATGTGACTTGCAGCTCTGAATTGCCTATGGATTTCGACATGGCCGAAGCCCAGGACAACTGCGGAGAAGTGTCTGTCACCTTGTCGAGCGAAGAAATTGCAGGGGACAACGGGGCTTATGTCTTGATGTTGACCTACACCGCATCAGACGATGCTGGCAACACAAGCGAAGTCAGCATCCAAATCAATGTGGGTGACACTGTTCCAGAAGGAGACTGCGACTGCAATGGAAACCAGCTTGATGCCCTTGGCGAATGTGGTGGTGACTGCCTCCTGGATTCGGACAACGATGGCATCTGTGACCTCTTTGAAGTGTTTGGTTGTACGGACGAGAGCGCATGCAACTTCATGGTTGAAGCCACCACGGAAGATGGTTCTTGCACCTACCCTGATGCCGGATTCGATTGTGACGGAGCATGTCTGAATGATGCAGACGGAGATGGCATTTGTGACGAATTCGAAATCCCAGGTTGTGACGATGAGGAAGCCCTCAACTACGACTTCAGCGCCACGGACAACGATGGGTCATGTGAATATGCCGGATGCACCGACAATTGTGCGTGCAATTACAATGCAGATGCGGTGACTGACGACGGTTCATGCGTCTATGACTGCACAGAAGGTTGCATCTATCCTCTCGCTTTGAACTACAATGCGGATGCCACAGTGGACGACGGATCATGTGCCTTCCAAGGATGCTTGGACGAGACCTACTCCAACTACAATCCTTACGCCACAGTTCAAGCGGAAGGCGATTGCTCCAACGAGCCGTCAGATGCCGACTTGAGTGGCGATGGTGAGATTCAGTTGGACGACTTGTTGAACTTCCTCCAGGCCTTTGGTTTGGAAGGTTCAGAAGTCAACAACCTCGAATGGGTGGGCATCTGCTACGTGGAACCCATTTCAGATGCGGAACTGCTCGCCACCGTGTCGACATGTGAAGGCGAAGATTGCTGCGTGAACGACGGGTGTTCTTACCCAGGCGCGCTCAACTTTGACCCTCTGGCGATGATTGACCATGGAACATGTCTGTTCCCAGGGTGCACGGATTCGAGTGCACTGAACTTCGATCCGTTGGCCAACATTGACGACAACACTTGTTTGTACCAAGCATGCCCAGACTTCAACGGCGACGGGTTGATTCAAGTCATGGACTTGATGGACCTCCTGTTGGTGTGGGGAACGACCTACGATTGATCGGCTTGACAAAACACATCTTCAAACGCCTCGACATCGTGTCGGGGCGTTTCTTTTTGCACAATCCAGACATGCTTGTTTCAAATGACGACGCATTGCGACCTTCCTTCCGTCCACTTGCGAAGGGGTGATGTACTTTTGAACTCTGATGGGGGCCACCGAAGTCATATTCATTTTCGCAGTGTATCTGTTGTTGTTTGGCGCGAAGGGCATCCCCTCTTTGGCCAAAACAATGGGCCAAGCCGTGCGCACTTTTCGCAACGCCACTGAGGACATCCAGCGCGAAATATTGGCGGACGACCGTCCCAAGAAGCCGAACTTTTCCAATGTGCGTGAGGTCACCAAGCCCCGGCCAGAAGACGCCCATGGCAATGTCGGCGATGGCCCCATGGCACAAGATGCAAAGCCCCAAGACCGCCGAAACGCATGACATGGATTTGGCTGGTTGGCGGGCTGATTGTCCTCGTGGCTGGGGGCGAATTGTTGGTCCAAAATGCCTCTGCCCTTGCGCTCAAAGCCAACGTCTCCCCGCTTGTTGTGGGCTTGACCATTGTGGCCATGGGCACTTCCGCACCTGAGCTTTTTGCGTCCATGCAAGCGGCATGGGCCGGGGATGGCTCCATCGCCATTGGAAACGTGCTGGGATCAAACGTTGCCAACCTGGGCCTCGCCCTTGGCCTCACGGCCCTCGTGGCACCGGTGGCGATGACTTGGCGAGAATTGCGCGTGCATTGGTGGGTCATGATCGTCGCCACTGTGGCATTCATGCTGTTTGTGCTGGACTTGAAACTGACGCGCACAGAAGGCCTGCTGTTTCTGGCCGGCGCCGCGTTGTACTTGGGAGGCCAAATCATCGCCGCAGGCCGCACCCAAGGCGAAGAGGACCCATTTGTGGCAGAGTTGCTCGAGGAAACGGGCGATGCCTCGCGGTCTTACCCCCTCCTCTTGGGCTTGATGACCTTGGGATGTGTGGGACTGTTCTTTGGATCGGAAGCCTTCGTTTTTGGGGCCAAAGAATGTGCCCTCGACCTCGGCATCAGCACCCACGTTGTGGGCGTCACGGTGGTGGCGTTTGGCACCAGCGTTCCAGAAATCGCGGCTTCCCTCACCGCAGCCATCAAGGGCAATGGTGCACTGAGCATCGGAAACCTCATCGGTTCCAACATCCTGAATCTCCTCCTCGTTTTGGGGGCCACCGCCGAAGTGAGTGCCCTGTCAGTTTCCCCTGTGGTGCCTGCCCACGACATGTGGTGGATGCTCGGGGCTGCCCTCATGCTTGTGCCTTTGATGTGGCTAGGCAAGGGACAAATCGGCCGTCCGGCCGGTGTTCTGTACGTGGCCGTGTATGTCGCGTACGTGTACTTGGTCGTGGTGCATGGCTGACGGCACCCTTTTCCCACAGGCGCGCGAGGTTGTCCTCGACGAGCTCCTGACGAACGGAAAACGTGCGGCGTGTTGGGTGGAGCGCGGGGCGTTCCAAGACTTGTCCTTGGAATCTTGGTGGGAGGCGGTTTCGGCAGCGGGTGAAGGCTGGCGACAAAACGACATTCGGGTGTTTGGGCAATGGCACAAAGAACCGCGCCTCACCGCGTGGTGGGGACCGGCTTACCAGTACGCCAATGTGACGTGGCCGCCAAGGTCCATGTCGGAGGAAGTGCATGCGCTGAAGGCACGGGTGGAAGCCCTGGCTGCGTTTGCGTACAACGGCGTCTTGGTCAACGGGTACCGC
>CAZGQI010000121.1:0-1745 GCA_964527895.1 uncultured Comamonadaceae bacterium
TCAAAAATAATTCGCGCCTTCGAGCTCTGCACACCATGTGAACAAAAGGCGCACATCTTCGTACACAAAATAAGCTGTGCTTTTTTGGACGGCTGTTTGTACCTTGCCCCCATGCAATTCAACTTGCTCAAAACCTTCACTTTGGCCACCTTGCTCGTCGCGGGTGCAGCGCAAAACCAGACTTTGGCGCAATACGCCTTGGATTACGGCTTTGCGTTTGGAACGGCCAATTACCTCGGGGACATTGGAGGGGACAACTTGACGCGTCAAGATTTTGCAGCTGACTTGCACTACGGCCAAACCAAATTGTCCACGCACGTCTTCGCACGCTACCGCGTATCCAGCATGTTTGCCGTCCGGGCCCAACTCGGCACGGTCTATCTCGAGGACTACGACAATTTGTCGACCAACGCTGCCCGCCGCACGCGGAATGTCCACTTCAGGAACTATGTGAACGAACTGAGCCTGCGGGGAGAGATCAACCTCTTCTCTCAGCCCATGATCACCCGCTACACGAGCAAGTTCCGTGTGGGGGTCAACACCTATGCCACCCTTGGGGTCACAGGGTTTGTGCACAACCCTCAGGCCCAGCTTGACCGGGATGCGGCTGAATACCACTACGCCCAAGGCAACATCACCACCAACCCTTCTCAGTTGAACTACGACCGGTGGTTCGACTTGAGAGACGTGGGCACGGAGAAATTGACCTACGGAAGCGCGTCACTCGGATTCCCCCTCGGCCTCGGCGCCTCATTCATGGTGAACTACCAATTCCGATTGGGCATCGAATTCGTGTGGAACCTCACCTTGACCGATTACATCGACGACGTGAGCTTCACGTATGCCGATCCTGAAAGTTTGGACGACATCGGGCTGATTTTGAGCCAACCCTCTTCAATCGCTGTTGCGGAGTCTGCGGGCATTGACGACGCCTCAGGATATTTGGCCAATTTCAGGTGGAGCGAAGGCTACGAAAGCCCGCGTGGCAACCCGGACAAAAACGACACGTACGGCACTTTGCAAATCACCGCGAGCAAGGTGGTGATGGGTTCCAGCAACTTCCGCCGGAACAACTACAACAGCAAGCGCCGCACCGTGAAGCGCCGCCCCAACAAGCCCGGCAGCAGCCGGATGGGCCGCGGCCGTGCGAAATTCTGACTCGCGCGCTCCCCTTTTCTTGTTGATTCAAGACCCTGAAGCGAAGCGGGGCCTATGGTGGTGTGTGACATTGTAAGTTTGAGGTGATGCACACCAACGCCCTGTCGGAGTCGACATCTCCCTATTTGAAGCAGCACCAGCACAATCCCGTGGATTGGGTGCCGTGGGGTGAAGCAGCTTGGCAGCGGGCGCGCGAGGAAGACAAATTGGTGATTGTGAGCGTGGGCTACAGCGCCTGCCACTGGTGCCATGTGATGGAACACGAAACATTCGAGGATGAGGAGGCCGCTGTGTTCATGAACGCCCATTTTGTGAGCATCAAAGTCGACCGCGAAGAACGGCCAGACGTGGACCAAGTGTACATGGACGCTGTGCAACTGATGACCCGTCGTGGAGGGTGGCCGCTGAATTGCGTGGCGCTGCCGGATGGACGGCCGATTTGGGGTGGAACGTATTTCCCCAAGGCGCAATGGCTCGCTGGTCTGAACGCAGTGCTCGAAGTGTGGAAAGAAGACCCCGAGAAAGTGCAGTCGTACGCCGCACAGCTCGCGGAGGCAGTGGGTGCCATGGACGACGCCTCGCAAGGC
>CAZGQI010000121.1:1845-3407 GCA_964527895.1 uncultured Comamonadaceae bacterium
GACGACAAGGTCCTGACCGCTTGGACGGCGCTGACTGTGACGGGGCTCGCCAAAGCGGGTCGCCTGATGGACCGCCCGGAATGGGTGGCGCGGGCCGAGCGCGGGGGCGTGTTCTTGCGCGACGTCGCCACCCTGCCCGGCGAGGACCACGTATTGCGCCGGAGCTGGCATGCGGACGGCGGGCCCGAGGTCGAGGGGTTCGCGGAAGATTACGCCCTGACCATTTCAGCCATGATTGAGCTTCATCAAGCTACGTTGGATGACCACTGGCTGCGCGAAGCCCGGGCGTGGATGGCCGTCACGCTGGACCGCTTCTTTGACGAGAAAGCCGACACGTTTTGGTTCACGAGTCGGGAGGGCGAGTCCTTGTTTGCCGCCAAGCAAAGCACCGACGACAGCGTCATGCCCTCGGCCAACGCCACCCTGGCAGCTTGCCTGTGGGCACTTGGGTGGGCGTGTGACATTCCGACTTGGCGGGACATGGCGCGAAGGCTGACCTCCCGGCACTTGCTTGGCACGCCCCACCTCGAACGCTCTGCCCGTTGGCTCCGGGCTTGGGTGGACATGTCGATGCCATGGGGCCAAATCGTCGTCGCCGCCCCAAGCCGCGAATTGGCGCTGTCGCAGTTGGAGGAGTGGTGGGGCGCGGCGCGGCCGGGGACGATGGTGCACGGCGTTTGGCCTGAGTCTTCCCACATTCCGACGTGGATGGAAGGCAAGCGTCCCGCAAGCGACGACCCCGTGCGGTGGTATGTTTGTGTGGAAGGTGCGTGCGGCATGCCCTGCGCAAGCGCCGACGAAGCCTGGACGCAATTCACAGCCCTCTCGCCTTGACACGAATCCCCAATCCACATGTGTTGCAACGCGTCGCGAACGCCGGGCGGTTGCGCGCATGGATGTTCCGCTTGCAGGTGGCGCGCGTGGTGGTGGTGGTGCTGGTGGGTTTGGTCTGGATGGTTGGGAGCCCTGTCCAGGTGCAGGCGCAAGCAGACAGCCAATCCCGGAGCGAACGCAAAGCGGAAGAACGCCGGATGAAGGAAGCGGCAAAGGCCGAGAAAAAGGCGATGAAGGAGTTCGAGAAGAACTACAAAGAGCTTCAAGAGCGCCATTACAAGCACCAGCAAACGGGACGCGAAAAAAACCTGATCGTTCCCGAAGGAAGCAGCACACGGACAACGCGCCGAAACAAGAATCACGAGAAAGGCAACGTGCGCAAACGCATGCGCAAAGGGCAGCAAAAAGCCCGTCGTCACAGGGACGGAAGAACGGTGTCGTGGTGGCAACGGCTGAGCGTTCGGCGCAGCTGGAAAAAGCACTGAAATCGGCGTATAAAACCGCGGGGGAAACCACGGAAAGCCGTTCATCCCCTTGGTTTGCAACGTCTTTGCACTCTTTAGCGTTCTGAGTAGGGTTGGCCTATATTTGGCCCCTATACCTGTATTGCCTGAAAATTCTAGACGCATGATGCGGTTTGCAACGATTTTGGGGGCGCTTCTGATGAGCTTCAGCGCGGTGGCGCAAGTGGGCCAAGGAACGCTGAAAGGACGCGTGACGGACTTCGA
>CAZGQI010000122.1:0-3365 GCA_964527895.1 uncultured Comamonadaceae bacterium
AATGAAGGGCATTGGCCGGTTTGGCGTGAGCGAGGCACAAGACGTGAAAATTGTTCCTGACGGGGGAGAGCTCGCCCTGGGCAAGAACCGCAGTTTTGAGTTCAATGGGGTCATCCAAGCGGGAAAGTTCGAATTGGCCGGTGCACGTTTTGAGTTTGACTACGACGCGTTCAAGTTGGAAGTCCGACAGGCAGAATCCTTGCGGATCAAAGCCGAGGTGGACGGAAAATTCGATGGGTACGGCAGGCCTCTGTTGCGTTGGGTCGCGAGCACCATTGAAGAAGTGTCTGGAACCTTGGAAATCGATCATCCCAACAACAAATCGGGTTGGAAAAGCGATCGCTACACCCAGTATCCCATTTTGACGAGTCGCGAAGTGTCACACGTGTATTACGATGCCGATGCGATTTGCCAAGGTGCATACCACCGAGATGACTTCAATTACGCCGTGGACCCCTTCGTCATTGACAGCCTCGACAACTTCAGCAAGGAGGATTTGATGTTTGAGGGAGAATTGCTGGCGGGAGGCCTCGTCCCAGACATCGTCGAGCCGCTTCGGCTGATGGAGGATTACAGCTTGGGCTTCACAAGGTCGATTCCCGAGGAAGGCTATCCCTTGTATGAAGGCGTTGGCAAGGTGACGGGCGAACTGACCTTGGATTTGGGCGGACTTCATGGCCCGGGGTCCATTGACTTTTTGACCTCCCATTTGGAAGGAGAGGACAACACCTTTGTGCCCGACTCGACCTACGGCAGAACCACCCTTTATGACAACGTGTCAAAGACCGGGCGGATTCCGCTTGTCCGAGGCAAGGCAACCGATTTCGGATTGCATTCCTACGCCAAGCGTCTGTTTGTGCGTTCCACGCCGCTTGACTCACTCCAATTCTTTGGGGAAAATGTCTTCTTGGAGGGCGAATTGGCGTTGTCGGAGCCCGAGATGACAGGGCGAGGGACGTTTCACTTCGAACGGGCGGCGCTGACGTCCCAAGATTTTTTGATGAAGGAGCGAACCATTGATGCGGAGACCGCAGCGTTCGAACTGCAAGGGACGGACCTCAATGAGGTGGCCTTTGGAACGGACAACGTATTCGCTCATGTGGACTTTGATGCCCGTCGGGGCGATTTTAAGGCCAAAGAGGGAGCCACGCTCATTGATTTGCCGGCCATTCGGTACCAGTGCTTGATGGATGAATTTTCTTGGTTCATGGACGAAGAAAGGTTGGACCTCTTGAACACCTTGATCGATCCTTCATCCATGACTTTCCAAGAGTTGGCCGACCGAGATCAGAGCAATTTCTTCTCCTTGCACGAAGACCAAGATGGCTTGCATTTCCTGAGTCCTGCGGCGACCTACAAGGTGGATGAGGCCTACGTGGCGTGTCGGGACGTGAAATCCCTGGCCGTTGCCGACGCTGAAATCAAACCTGGAGACGGTCTGGTCACGGTGCGTCGAGACGCGGTCATGGATCGGTTGGAGGGCGCGGAAATTTTTGCCAACGATGTGACGCGGTATCACCGCTTGTACGACGCCAATGTTCAAATCAACGGCCGCCTCGACTACGAAGGCGCAGCCAGCAAAACCTACGTCGACGCCATTGGCAAAGAATGGCCGATTCGCTTGAATGAAATTGCAGTGGACACCGCCGATCGCACCTTTGGACGGGGGGTGGTTCGTGCAGGCGACGAAATCTTCCTCAGCCCCGAATTCGCATTTCGTGGACGGGTCCATCTCGAAGCTGGAAGAAAGGACCTCGAATTCGCGGGTGGGGCCCAAATGCAGTTTGAATGCGACGATTTTGACAACGAATGGGTGGAGTTTGTGGGCGTGATTAACCCACAGGATGTGGCCATTCCCATCGACTCCATTGTGACCGAAATGGGCAAGTCTCACCTTGGCGTAGGATGGACCTACAACGACGGAGGCATCAAGACGATGTATCCTGCGTTCTTCACCAAGAAGCCCGTTCGCTCGGACCGTTCCTTCCTCGTGCCGCGAGGTCATTTGAGGTACGACAAGCGAAAGGACCGATTTGTGGTGACCAACGATGCCAAACTGAAGAACAACATGCTCCCCGGGACCATGACATCCATGTCCCGAGGCAGTTGTGATTGCTACCAGCAAGGCATGGCGCCTTTCCCACTCTCGGACAAGCATCTTACCCGTCAAGCGTTCATTGGAGACATCAACACGTCCAAAGGTCAAATGATCCTTCGGGGCGGGTTGGTCGTGGACATGCCCATGCCCGATGCCATGTTGACCTATTTGGCCAATGTCATTCGCACTTCGGACAAAGCGAGCGGGGCCAGTTATGAGCTCGGCAATTACGAGTACATGCTCAATGAACTCGTAGGGATCGATGAGTCGATGAAATTGGTGGCCTCTTTGGAATCGAACGACCCGATGGAGTTCAAAAAAGGAGTGCCCAAGGAAGCACAACACGCCATGGTATTTCACATGATGGAGTGGCGCTACGATGACTACGAACACCGGTGGGTGAGCGAGGGTGACATTTCATTGGCCACGCTCGGGGCGCACAACGTTTGGCGCACCATCCAAGGCAAAGTGGCCCTGGACCGCGAGGGTCAGCGCATGCAGATTTACATGCATTTTGGCAAGAAGCATTGGTATTACTTTGAATACAATGCAACTCCTTCAGCGCAGGGTCTCGTGTTGTTCAGTTGCAAGGAAGAACTTCAGCCTGAGGAAGAAGGACTGGAATTGGTCTTCCAAGGTTTGAAGGCATCTGAAAAGAAACAAGAAGAGGGAAGGAAGTCCTTCATCCTTCAATTGGACAACACGAAACGGGCCAAAAGCAAATTTGTGGAAATGTTCCGCGAGTTTGATGAGTGAGTGCAGGGCGGTCAACTCTGGTGTACCTTGATGAGCATGACTTCACACCCGCTGTATCCAAGACTTTTCACGCCATTGGATTTGGGTGTCATGACCCTGCCCAACAGAATTTTGATGGGCAGCATGCACACCGGCCTGGAAGAGGAAAAAGGGGGCATGGACAAACTCGCCCGCTTCTACGCGGAGCGGGCAGCGGGAGAGGCCGGGTTGATCGTCACAGGGGGCATCGCCCCAAATCGCTCAGGTGTCGTGGCGTGGGGTGGTTCTCGCATGTCCTCGCACCGACATGCGTCACACCATCGGGTGATCCCCGAGGCCGTGCATGCCGAGGGCGGCAAAATCGTCATGCAGATCCTGCATGCAGGTCGCTATGCTTACACCCCGTTTTGTGTGGCGCCGAGTGCCTTGAAGGCACCCATTGGGCGATTCAAGCCGCGGGCGTTGAGTGCGCGGGGGGTGGAGCGCACCATCCGTGATTTTGTCCACTCGGCTGTCCGGGCCAGAGAGGCCG
>CAZGQI010000123.1:0-3287 GCA_964527895.1 uncultured Comamonadaceae bacterium
AATTTGGTTAAGTTGGTCCCGCTCCGAAACGTCGGAGCGGGATTTTTCTTTTCTCGTTTTTTGGAGACAAAACACGCCCTCATCGTGCTTCTGACTTGTACACCACGCACCGTGAGCATCCCTCCACTTAATGGTTCATTTTCATGGATTAAGGCGCCGAGATTTGGAGTGTGATTGCCCCCATCCTACTCCCTTTGTTCTCCCTGCTCGTCGCCCTTGTGGACGCCCCCACACCTGTGCTCGAATGGGATGTCGTTGAACGCACAGAAAAAGCTTGTGTCGTCGAAATGACGTTGGCCACAACCGGCGAGACCGACTTGAGCAAACTTAGTCTTGTGCCAAGCCCATCCTCTCCCCTTCGTTTGGTGCATTCATCTCCGCTTTCCTGTGACGAACATTGGATTAAGAACAACACGCATCACTGGATGTGGCGAGACCAGCCTGAAGTCATGTCACTCACCTTGCATTTGGAATGGGACGATCTCAGTGCCACTCCGAGCATTCCCCTTTTGGACATCGCGTGGGAGCACATTGCACATGGCGAGAGACAACGGTGGACGCTGGGCACCATTGTGCTGCCGGGCACGGCACCTGAAGAAAGTGCGAGCGAACCTGAAGCCCAACGAACCGCGAAGCGCCTCCAGGACAACCTTGCTGAAGTCACGTTGACGGTAAGTCAGGTTCAAGAGGGCGCTTTCGTCAAAATCACCGAATACATTCCTGCACATTGTACTTGTGAGGTGACCCAATCCGCAGGAGCATCCCTCCGAAAGGAAGAAAACGCCCAAATTTTTCTTTGGTTCCAAGCTCCTGGAGTCGATGTCTTGACCCCATCCTACAAGCTCAAATGTGCCTCAAACGTCCAAAACACGGCCTTCGATGGGGAAATGGAGGTCGCGTTTGGAACTCGGACAAAAACATCGGATATTGGCGGTGTTGAATGGGCTGGGGTTTCCCCTGCCTTGAATGAAAACATGGAACTGAACCTATTAACTGACAACCAGTCAGTTGCGGTGTCAGCATTGACTGCGACAGACACCCAACTGGACGCAAGCCCCATGGAGGGTTTGACGTTTGCTGTGCAGTTGCTCGCCAACCACAGAGACCTGACCGCGAAGGAGGTATCAGCTAGCCTCAATTACCAGGGAGGCTATTCCATTTTCCGTCATGAGGGCTGGCACAAGTACTTGACTCCTGAGGAGGAAACGTACGCTGCGGCCCACACTTTGCGTTCTCACATTTGGGAATCGACCTCGGCCACAGACGCCTTTGTCACCGCTTCCCTCGAAGGTGAACGCATCAGCATTCAAGAAGCCCTGCTGTTGTCGAACCAAAATTGGATCCCGTAAACAGCATGTCTCCGCGCGCCACTGACTGGAAGGCCTCTGTGCAAGGCTATCACGATTACCTCGTCCTCGAAAGGGGATTGAGCAAGAATTCCGTGATGGCGTACATGCGGGACATCAAACAGTTCATGGAATTTGCGGTGAACGAGGAGCGGGTGAAGGCACCGATGGACATCGAGCTGCCGCACGTGGAACGCTTTCTGGGTCACTTGTACGACCGTGGTTTGGCACGCAACAGCCAAGCCCGCATGCTCAGCGGCGTCCGAAGTTTCTGCAAGTACCTGCGGATCGAAGGCATCATGGAAACCGACCCCATCCAATTGATCGAGGCTCCGCGTCCTGAACGCAAATTGCCCGATGTGCTGACGGTCGAAGAAATTGAGCAAATCATCAACGCTGTGGACATGAGCCGTCGCGAAGGCGTGCGAAACAAAGCAATGCTTGAGGTGCTTTACAGCTGCGGTCTTCGCGTGTCGGAGCTCATCGATTTGCAACTCTCTAAAGTGGACCTCATTGACGGGCTGGTTCGCGTCATTGGAAAGGGAAACAAAGAACGCGTTGTCCCCATCGGGCAGCAAGCCTGTGATTCCATTGACGACTACTTGAGTCACTACCGCGCCAACATCATCCCACTCAAAGGACACGAAGACACTTTGTTCTTGGGACGTCAAGGGCGCAAGATGACCCGTCAAATGGCATTCACGTTGCTCAAACGCAGCGTTGTGGCCGCCGGCATTCGGAAGAACGTCAGCCCCCACACCTTCCGTCACAGTTTTGCCACCCACCTGATTGAAAGCGGTGCGGACTTGCGCGCGGTGCAAGAAATGTTGGGGCATGCCCAAATCACCACCACGGAGATTTACACCCACTTGGACGGCCGATTCTTGAAAGATCAAGTCAGCCAGTACCACCCCCGGAGCGAATCTGCGGAGAACAACATCGCCGACTCTGCTTCCTAAGCAGCCTTAGGCTCCCTCTTCTTTCTTCCACTTTTGGCTCCACTCAGACTGAGCCTTGTTGAGCATGACTTCAGGCGGGTCGAGCCCTTCCTGGGCAATGCCATCCAAATGGAGATGCTCGAACACCTTCAACAGCACCTGTGAGGCATTCTGGACCTCCACTGGCGCAGCCTTGGTTTGCTTGCTTAGTTTTTGACCTTGGTTGTTGTGCATCACAGGCACGTGGGCATAACGGGGTGTCACCAAATTCAAGGCTTGTTGCAGTGCCACATGTGCCCCGGTGGATGACAGCAAATCCGCGCCTCGGACCACATCGGTGATGCCTTGCGCTGCATCGTCGACCACCACCGCGAGGTGGTACGCCCAATGGCCATCGGCGCGAAGGACAGTCACATCGCCCACGACTTCGCGTTCCATGGACTGCATGCTTTGCATGCGGTCGTCCCAGGCCAAAGCGGGAGCGTCGGGCATCTTGAATCTCCAAGACCGCGGCGAAACACCTGCTGGAAGGCCATCACGACAAAACCCTGGATACACTTCCAATCCATTCGCTTCCGCCAACACTTTTCGGGTGCACGCGCAACCAAAGGCAAAGCCTGACTGGACCAAATCATCCAAGGCCGTACGATACTTTTCATGACGCTTGCTCTGGTACACCACGGGGCCGTCCCACGTGAGTCCAAATCCCTCCAGTGTGCGCAAAATGTCATCTGCCGCACCTGCCACCTCCCTCGGCGGATCCAAGTCGTCCATGCGCACAAGCCACTTTCCGCCATGAACTTTGGCGTCCAACCAGCTGGCCACGGCTGCGACCATGGATCCCAGATGCAGGCGGCCTGTGGGAGACGGGGCAAACCGTCCGACATACGGACGGCGAGGCGTCATCCCCGAACCAGCTTGCGGTACTTGATGCGCTTGGGGCCTTCATCGCCCAGGCGCTTCTTGCGGTTTTCCTCGTACTCGCTGTACGTGCCTTCAAACC
>CAZGQI010000124.1:0-3285 GCA_964527895.1 uncultured Comamonadaceae bacterium
CATGGCACACAGGCACCAGCGATCGCCACCCTTTAATCCTGGGAACCCATACTGCGGCATGGGTGTCACCAGATCGTTACCCGCAGCCACAGAAAAATCCAGAAACTCGGCTGTCATTTCGGCGCAGACCGTATGCCTGCCATGATCATGGGGGCCGGTATGGCAATGTCCATCTCGATAAAACCCTGTCATGGGATCCAGACAACACAATTCGATGGGCAGGCCCAAAACATTCAATTGCTGCTGAGGCTCTTCCCTGGGCTCACCCATGCTTCGCTCCTTGTGAACTCGCTTCATGGCGCCACTTCATCATATCCCGACGCCACGCCGCGATAAACCAGAGAGCCCGAACGAGAGTACCTGCCTGCCTGAGGTGCTACAGTCCGGGCTTCCCATAACCACTTCTCATTTGAGGTGCGAGCGTGAGCCCCGATAACCACCTCGGCGTTTTTGCCATGATCATGGCGCTCTCGGGCGCCGCATTTTTATTGCAGAACACCCGAATTGGGTCGCAGATCACTGGCACGGTGATCGTCATCCTCGGTGCTATTGCGGCTGCCAACATTGGTTTGATACCGCATCAGTCCCCTACCTATGACTTCGTTTTTACTTTTGTTGTTCCGATACTCATTCCCCTGTTTTTACTTCAGGCTGATCTCCGGCGGGTCTTTCGTGAGGCCTCCAGAACAACGCTCGCGTTCCTGATTGCCAGCGCGGGTACGGTATTGGGTGTGCTGGTCGCCGTATCGGTACTCGATCTGAGCCAGCTAGCGAACCAGTCCGACACCGCCATCAGCGCAAAAGAGGGTGCCATCGCAGGATTGTTCGCCGCCACCCACGGTTTCAGGAAGGTTGACCACTTCCAGGCCTGGGGGGAGGTTGGAGATGGTCAGGCCTGTCCACGAGTCCACCACAAACGTCGAACCTGAAGCGGGCTCAATGACCATGCTCGGCATGGACAACACCCATTCTCCGGCAGCCGGAACACCCGTGTAATGCCAAAGCGCAGTGTCGGAATAAAGACCTGCCTCAAGTTCTTCCCACCCCTCGTCTCCAATGAAAGAACAGTCCGCCACGAAAAACAAACAAGACTCATCGTCCACAGTGGCAATGGGGTTCCAGTTCACAGCGGTCGAATCTGTGCAACCGAAACAACTGAAATCGCATGTGCCATCGTCGACGCTCGCACCAACGTCAAAGTTGCACGCAGACGCATCTGTGCATCCCAAGCAGGAATCGTAATCGCATTCGACACCATCAACGGAAGGCCCTGACTGGTAATTGCACGCCAATGGGTCCTGACAACCCCAAGGAGCCAGAATCAAGCGAACCGAGGGCGTAAACGTTTGACTGGTGAACCACACAAAGCTTCCATCTCCAGCTTGGCTGAAAGTTCCCGTGCTGTTGTCCGTGTCGCTGTTCGCTTGTCCCTGAATGGTCAATTCGGTGGCCGATTCATACTCGCTGATGACAGAAGCGAAATAACAACTGCCACCAACGCCAGCCTCCCAAGTGTCGAGGTTGATTGGCTCATCGAAAGGCAAAAACACCTCAATCTCCGAGGTGCCCTCTGGATTGGACCACGAATGATCATACACCCAGTACGCGGCCTCGTAAGGACTGTCGGTAAGGCCAAACGAACCATCCAAGGTATAAAGCCTGGTTTCAAACTCCAGGTCGTCGGCAACACCATCCATGGTCAACCCGCTGTTGGCCCCAAAACGAATGGCCAAGCCGTACGCCACTGCACCACTGTTGGGGAAGTGAAAAAATGACCCCTGACCTGTGGGGTCGTAGAAGCCATCAATGTCATCACTCTCACGCGGACGCAGCTCCGCATCCAAGATCACCTCATTGTCGTGTGCGTAGACAACATCAGAATAGACGACTTGCTTCGTCAAGACATTGTTGGCAGGAGTGGCGTCCGCCACATCGGAGACCATGGTCGCTTGAAGGGTGTACACCCCTTCCGCTTCCGGCTCCCAACCTGTGTTGATGAACAAGGTGTCTTGCACGTTCGCAGGACAAGTTGCCGCATTCGCAAACGAATACACGACGTCGATGACTTGCACCACTGACTCCACGAGTCCACCAGACTCGTCCAAAATGTCAATGGAAACTTGGACGTTGTTTTGGTTGTCCGTACCCACGTTTCGGTACATTACCCCAGCAACCAAGCCCCCGTCGATGCTCCGAATCGCCTGCCCCAAAGGCGTCTCTCGGTACTCCCACACATTGGACACGTCACCGTTGGTGATTTGGGTGATTTCAATGTCGTTCACCACATCGTTGGACGAGACTGTCACGTCGTCAATGCCCCAGTAGTAATGACTATAGGCATTGCCAGTTTCTGGCGCCTGTCGATAGGCAAAACGCAAGAACACAGAATCCTGATTGGCCGCCACACAGCCCACATCCACGCTCACAGGCAATGGGTTCGCCGAGGCTGTGTTGGCCGACTCAATGAAAGACCCATGCGCATCAAAAGAAGTCCAGTTCGTGACGCCATCTATGCGATTTCCGACTTCGAGATAAATGGGGGCATAGGGAAAGCAACAATACCGGAAATAAGAATGCCAATCCACGATGACAGAGCCGTTGTCAGAGAAATCCAAGACTGGACTCGTGATGGAACCATCTGTGTCTTGGTATCCATCCGCGATTGGGGTGTTGTAAAAATCGTTGTCGAAAATCATCCAGCCGTCATCCGCAGTCGGCGAGGCCAGTGCGCCAATGTTGGTGCTGTATTCCCCTCCTGGGTGAACCGTCCCCGTTGGGTTGCCATCGGCGTACATGCCTTGCCCCCCTGGCATAACCCAGGCCCAAATGCTGTCGTTGGCGTTGTCTTCTACCGTCCAGGCACCATTGCCATTGGAGCCGGAAAACCCATTTGAGAACGTTTCCTGAAACAGGATGGTTCCACCCCCGAGAGGCAAGGATTGCGCGAGCGATGTTCCTTTGGCACGGGCCAATTCTCCCTCCTCTTCAGAGACATGGGTTGGAACAACTTGGGCAAAGGCACCAAATCCCGGAAACACAACAGCCAACAAGAACAATCTCAAGAATTTCATTGGTCAAGACTTAGGCCTCTAAATATAAGCATTCGTCTAGGAATGTGGCTGTTGTGTCGAAAACACGTCTGTTCGGAGGGAACATCTTTTCGTCGCGACACAGCCCTTACTGGCGATTTCCTGAACTTGCCCTCATGAACGCACGACTCCACGCCGTCCTGAAATACCTGTACGCCTTTTTCCTTTTGGCGTCAGGCCTCAAGCACCTCTACAA
>CAZGQI010000125.1:0-3223 GCA_964527895.1 uncultured Comamonadaceae bacterium
TGGCTGCCGCCAAGGAAGCCGGCTACGCCACTGCAGAGGCCAACAGCATCGCACCAGGTGCCCGTGCCATTGCCGGCATTCGTGATGCCGGTGAAATCGTGGGCTGGGCGTACCGCAGTGAGGAGGGAGAAGTCTCCAACCCCATTCTCACGTCAGACTTCTACGTCGTGGCTCACCTCGACGCCAGCAAAAAGGACGGTGTTCCTGCCTTGGCCGACGTCGAAGAGGAAATGCGTGAAGGCGCCATGAATGAAGCGAAAGGCGAACTCTACGCCTCCAAGATGGACGGTGCGAGCCTTGAGGAGGTGGCAGAAGCCATCGGTGAGACCGTGAAGACGGGACGTGATTTGAGCGTCAAGTTCCCCACCGTGCGCGGAAGCGGTGCCTCCACCGAGCCCAAGGTCGCTGGTGCAGCGTTGTCCATTCCTGTGGGCAACATGTCCAGCCCGATTGTGGGCGACCAAGGCGTTTGGGTCATTGCTCCACAGAAAGTGACTGAAGCTGGCAGCAAAGAGAGCTACTTGGAGGAGCAAAGCACGCTGGCATCTCGTGCCCGGACCAATTTTGCATTCACCGTGTTGAACACGATGCAGAAGGCTGCGGGCGTGGAAGACAACCGCCGTCAATCGAACTGATTCAGGTCACGCGATTCCTGATCGACAAGCCCTGCCTCCATGGCGGGGCTTGTTGCGTTTGAATCGATGTGAAGGGAGATGGCTTCAGTCTTGATGTTGAAGCCACAAAAGGCTGCCATCGCCGTAACTCAGGAACCGATAACCTGCATCGAGACACGTCTCGTACATGGGCTTCCAATTGTCCATGCCCACGAAGGCGGCCACCAAACACAGCAAGGTGCTTCCGGGCTGGTGGAAGTTGGTCACAAGACCGCATGCCATCCGAATTCGATACCCAGGAACAATCATCAGTTGCGTTTCAAAGGACACTTGACCTTGGTGGTTCCAAGGACCGTGATTCAGGATGGCTTCCAACGCCATGCCATCTGTCCAATCTTCCGCATGCAGAGCCAACTCCTCGTAGGGACCGCGTTGGGGAAGCACATCGAGCCAGACGCCGTGCACATGCCAATGCAAGGCCCACCAATACATGCTCTCCATGGTCCTCAACGTGGTGGTTCCTGTGGCAACACGACGGACTTGCGTGGCCATGGTTTGAATGGCTTCTTTGGTGAGAACACATTGCTCCGCATGCATGTCATGGGCCATCACGGCACCCTCTGACAACGGTTTGAACGTGCCCGCCCCGACATGCAACGTCAGCCGATTCAATGGCAAACCCACCGAGGCCAAGGAATCGAGAAGAACTTCGTCGTAATGCAAACCCGCGGTGGGCGCGGCCACACTTCCCGGGGTCAAGGCAAACACCGTTTGGTAATCCAGACGATCTTGATCCTCGGCCGCACGACGCATGTACGGGGGCAGTGGGGTTTTGCCCAAATCGTCCAGGACTTCTGCAAAGGTGCTTGTTTGTTCAGCCTGGCCCCATGACAACCGCACCACACGATGACCGTCTTGTGCATCGTCCTCGCGGGTGATTTTCAAGTCGTGATGACTGCCTGAGGCTTGTGCTTTCCCGTCTTTCCAGCGCTTGGCATTTCGAATCATGGCCTTCCACGTCACCGGTTCTTTCGAGGAAAGCACTTCCTCCATCGTCAACTCGGCCGGCGACAACAAGAACACCTCCAATTGCCCACCGGTGGGTTTGGTGGCCAAAAGACGGGCATGCAACACCCTTGTGTCGTTGGCCCACACCCCATCAATCCCGCCGTCAACCAAGTGCCGGGGCAAATCCTCAAACGTGCCGTGAGCCAAGATTCCGTGGGCATCCATCACCGCCATGCGCGCGGCACGCCTTGGTTCGACCGGATGCCTGGCGATGGCCTCTTCCGGCAACGCGTATTGAAAATCTTTGGAGTTCACTTTTCAAAGGTACCCTCGCCCTACCTTCGTAAGACCATGGGCAAGCATCTGATTCTTGGCGCCTCCGGTCAATTGGGCATTGAGCTCATGTTGGGACTTCAGCAACGCCATGGTGCGGAGGCCGTGGTGTTGGCGGACGTCAGACCCTCTCCTCATCCGGATGCGGCCAAAAGCACATTCATTTCTGCCGATGCCACAGACCTCGATGCCCAACGAGCCTTGGTCCAAGGTCACGATGTTGACGTCATTTACAACTTGGTGGCCATGCTCTCTGCTCGGGGCGAAGCCAACCCCATGGCCGCATGGGGATTGAACATGGAACCCCTCCTTCACACCCTTGAACTCGCCCGTGAAGGGGAAGTGAAGCGGGTCTTTTGGCCCAGTTCCATTGCGGTGTTTGGGCCTGACGCTCCCAAGGACCAAACACCCCAAAGTGCGGCCCTCATGCCGACCACTGTGTACGGTGTGTCGAAAACCGCAGGAGAACTGTGGTGCAAGTACTACCACGACAAATACGGAGTTGACGTTCGCAGCATACGGTATCCCGGACTGATTGGCTACCGCTCCTTGCCCGGGGGAGGCACCACCGATTACGCGGTGGAGGCCTTTCATTGTGCCTTGGAAGGAAAGCCCCTGAAGTGCTACCTCGACGCGGATGAGCGCCTGCCCATGATGTCCATGGAAGACGCGGTTCGCGGCACGCTGGAACTCATGGAGGCTCCTTCGGAATCCATCAACATTCGCACCTCCTACAACCTCAGTGGCTGCGACTTCACCCCAAGGGAATTGACTCAAGCCTTGCAAAGTCGCGTGCCTGGGTTTGACGCCGTGTACACGCCCGACCACCGACAGGACATTGCGTCGTCGTGGCCCAACAGCTTGGACGACCACGACGCCAGGCGCGATTGGGGATGGGCCCCACGCCACGACGTGCATGGCTTGGTGACGCATGTGCTCAGCGGGTTGGCGCAACATTCCAACGTTGACAAGCCGACGGCGAACGTGTGACGCTCCTTGGTTTGGGCTTTATTTTCGTGTACTGAACTTGAACAGAGAGCGACATGGATGCCCTGCACATCAGCAACAGCCTGACCCGTCAAAAAGAAAAATTCGAACCACTCAATCCGCCTTTTGTGGGGATGTACGTGTGTGGGCCCACGGTGTACAGCAACGTTCATCTGGGCAATGTGCGCACGTTTTTGACGTTTGACATCGTCTATCGCTACCTGCAACACCTCGGCTTCAAGGTTCGCTACGTCCGCAACATCACCGATGTCGGCCACTTG
>CAZGQI010000126.1:0-3222 GCA_964527895.1 uncultured Comamonadaceae bacterium
CCCAGCGGGCACGGTCACCCTCGACGGCGACTGCAACGACGCCAACAGCACCATGTACCCCGGCGCACCCGGCACAGCTCAAGGCAACGACAACAACTGCAACGGCATCCTCGACCCTGCAGAAGAAGAGCCCCCTGCCTGTCCAGAGGACGCCAATGGCGATGGCAGCATTTCTGTGGCAGACGTCTTGGCCGTGTTGTCTGAATTTGGCTGTGTCGGAGACATGTGTGAATACGACATCGACGGCGACAACGCCGTCACTGTGAGTGATGTCCTTCTTGTGCTCTCAGCATTCGGCACGTCTTGTTCATGACATCTCACGGCGCCTCTGTTCCTTGAATCGTGACCCCAAGCAACCGCAAAGAAACAGCCGCGTTTCACCTTGTGTAAACGATTGTATTTTTCCTCCATGCATCCACGCGTCATTCTGCTCTTGAGCTTTTTCAGCCTGGTTGGGTCTGCCTTTTCCCAATCTTCTCTCGAAGGAAGCGTCGACTTGTTCAAGCCTGTGAGCACCGCGTGGGCGTTGGAAGACGTACGTGTGGCCTCCCTTGTCGAACGCCCCGAAGATGCTGCATTCATCCAACTGGACTTGTCTGAGTTCCAAATTCTTCGGCAACAGGACCTCCATGCCTTTCGTTTGACCTTGCCCAAACCGTCTGGAAACGCCGGCCGAATGACGGAACTTTTGGAGTTTGAACTGGAACGATTCTTCGCGCATCCTGCAGTCCTGACAGTGGGCCTGACAAGCGATCGCGGCTACCAAGAAGAAGAATACATCCCACAGCTGCAATCGTTCCGACTTCGCCTAGACGGAGAAACGGTAGGCTCCTTGGTGCTCATGAATGACCACGTTCTGGGAAGTTTTCATCACGATGGCCACCAGTATGATTTGGCCCAAGTCGATGACGCGGTGTACGCGGTACTTGATTTCAATCGGCGCGCAGACCTCGCGCCTTTCGAATGTGGTTTTGACGAAGGAATGGGACCACGCGCTTCGGGACATGACGCTTTGCAAAACCAACGCGCCACCGATGGTGGATGTGTTGAAGTTGCCATTGACATTGACAACTTTACCTACCTGACTTACAACAACATGGCTTCAGCCACAGAATGGGCATTGGCCCAGATGGCAGGCGTAGAGGCCATTTACACCCAAGAATTGAATGGCTTGTTTTTTCTGCAGGCCAGCTATGTCCACCTTTGGCAAACGCCCGACCCCATGAGCAACTTCGTCAACGACGCTGGTGCCATGCTCGACAACTTCCGAAACACGTGGGAAGGCACCGCGAGTCTGGACGCTGTTCAACGGGATGTCACCCACCTGATGTCCAAGCGCGGCAACACGGGAACGGGGGGCATCGCTTATCTCGGGGTGAATTGTGGGTCCTTTGCCTACGGCTTCAGCGCAGGCATGACGGGCAGCACGACCACCAACATCAACAGCTACTCCTGGAATTTGGACGTCATCTCCCATGAATTGGGACACAACTTCGGTTCCAACCACACCCACTGGTGTGGCTGGCCAGGTGGGGCGATTGACAATTGCTATCCGGCTGAAGGAGGGTGTGGAGATGGACCATCGGTGTCCAATGGCACCATCATGAGTTACTGCCACATCGACCCTTCCACGCCCAAAGTCCTCCAATTCCATCCGCTCGTCGAAAGCAATGCCTTGATTCCAAGCATGTCTGCCGCAGGATGCTATGGAGGTTGCGACGGTTGGTCCCCACCAGAATGCGCCATCACCAACATCACGGCAGGAAATCAATTGGCGTGTGACCCTCTGACCCTCACATACACCCAACAAGTGATCATCACCCATGATTTTGCACCCGCAGACGGATGGCTGATGGTCAATGGAGCGCAAAAGGCCATTTCCACGAGCCCGCAGGCCGTCAGCCTCGTAGGACAGCCCGCCAATGGTGATGCAGTCAACGTTTCGGCCTATTTCACATCTGATGAAGGGTGTGCCTTGAGCGTGCCCAATGCGTTTACCCAAAGAGATCCGTGCTGCGGTCTCTTTCGCTTTGTCTACGTGGATCCCGACGCCAACATTTTGCGCATCCGGAACGAAGCGGATTGTCCTGGTGACATGCAGAATTGGGGCATCCTCTCCCCCGTGGGATACCAATCCTTGGCTGAGTTGGTGACGCCAGGCCAAAACATGGTTGTGGATCCCGGTGCGACGGTCCAAATTTCCTGGGCCGAAGGACTCAGCGGCGATTGGCTCATGCTGTTCCTGCCCACGGACATCGTGTACGACTACGTTCAGTGGGGCAATCAAGCTCCCGCGGGCATCTATTTCCAGCAATACGAGGAGCTGGAAACCGTTTGGCCTGGTGGCGGGAATGCATTCATCAACAACATTCCGCCGTACATCTACATTGGCACGGGAGACTATGGGGTCGACCAATGGAGCGGGCAAGATGTCCCGTGCAGCATCGCCCAGCTTGAGGTGATCTCCGCCACAGAGTGTGACCCCGAGACAAACACCTATGAACTCCAATTTTTGGTCGAATGGGTGGGAACCCCAGACACTGGAGGGATGATTGTCAACGGGGAGAGTTACAACATCGAAGGGAACAGCCTCATCGCCACGATCTCGGCACCGGCGAATGGCGCTTGGATTGGCCTTGACGCCTACTTCGAAGACGAAACGACCTGCCAAGCGAGCAATGGCAATGCCTTTTTCGGACCGCCGCCCTGCGCCCTTTGCCCTGCAGATGTGAATGGCAATGGTGCCATCGATGTTGCAGACGTGTTGACGGTGTTGTCTGAATTTGGATGCAGCAGCGGTTGCAATGCCCTGACGGACTTGGATGGCGACGGCGCCATCACTGTGTCCGACGTCCTCTCTGTGCTAAGCGCCTTTGGGGAGGATTGTTGATTCTACGTGCACGGTACTGCACCTGCCTGTGAGGTGAAGGCTGGCTTCACTCAATCAGTGTTCCTTGGAATTCGCCAGGGCCGTCGAACTCGAATCGGAAACGAACCTGGTCCACATTTCCTGCTGCCGGGAACAATTGCACGTTCAGGGCGCCTGAAACCGGACCCGCAGTCGTCACCTGCATAAGCGAAACGAGTCCCTTTTGACCTGCGCCGTTGGATGCCGTGCGAAGCACAAAGTAGGCGCCACCCGTGTGCGTCGAAATGTTCAGCGTCGTTTCCCCATTTTCCATGAAAAACACGTCCCATGGTGCCCCTGGGTCTTGAACCATC
>CAZGQI010000127.1:0-3216 GCA_964527895.1 uncultured Comamonadaceae bacterium
AGTAAAGTGGACTTTACCTTTGCTCCAGCATGACAACACTCGAAGTCAAGACTTTTCTAGGAACCTTGCAAAATCAAGTTGCTGGAGAATCGCTGGAAGAACTTTTGGCGATTTCAGAAAGCTTGACCTTGCCCAAGGGCACGGTGCTGATGCAGGAGGGAAAGTCCCACGGTTGCTTTTACATTTTGGTACGAGGAAGTGCCAAGGCGTTCCAGCGGAAAGACGGCGAGCCCTCATGCAGTTGGTTCGCATTTGAGAATGACGTGCTCGCCACGATGGGTGCACTCGATGGTCAAGCTTCTGACGAGACGATTGAGTTGATGGAGGATTCTACTTTGATCCAGATCAACTCGAATGCCTTCGCCCATTTGGCTGAGAACAACTTGGCCGTGGCCCGTTTGAGCTTTCATTGGCTTGCGGAGCACACCAAATTTCTGGGGGAGCAAGTGGATCTCCACACGTTGCCGTCCAGAGACCGCTACGAGAAAATCACAGCGGCACATCCCGAATTGCTTCAGCGCGTGTCCTTGACGGATTTGGCCTCCTTCTTAGGCATGAGAAAGGAGACGCTTAGCAGGGTGAGGGGCAAAGCCTGAATTTGACTTTGGTCAAATGTGAGTGGGTTTTTGATTGTGAACTTGGCTTCATGATTTGCAGACGCTCTATCATTCCCATCGCATTGATTGTTCTCGCAAGTGTCATGTCAGGTTGCGGCAATTGGGCCGCCAGGGCCGTCAAGCACATTCCCGAGAGCACGGCACTTGAGCGGCCATATGCCTTCGACGGGCATGTAGTCATTGTGGGTGCAGGGCCAGCGGGATTGGCAGCCGCCAAAGTCATGGCGCAAAACGGAGTCCGTTACACTGTTTTGGAGGCCACCGAACGACTTGGCGGAAGGTTGAAGAAGGACACAACCCTGGCAGATTTTCCCATTGACCTTGGCGCAGAGTGGATTCACAGCAACCCCGTTGTCCTCAACAGGATGAAAGGCAAGCCAGGTGATGAAGTGGAAGAGGACCTCATCCCATACCGTTTGGAAAGTTCCAGCACGTGGGACGGTGAAGAGTTGCGGCCATTGACGGATCGGTTCATGAATCGCTACTACGAATTCATGCCCGAGTCCAAGTTCAAACACTCGACGTGGTACGACTTTGTCATGGACAACATCGGCGACGAGGTGGCGGACAACGTGATTCACAAATCGGTCGTCTCCCGCGTGGATTGGACTGGGGAGTCGGTCGTGGTTGCCACCACTGACGGTCAACGTCATACAGCAGACAAAGTCATCTTGGCGGTGCCAGTGGGGGTGTTGCAAAAGGGCGCGATTGAATTCAATCCTCCGTTGGACATGGACCGAGCTGAAGCATTGAAGCGCATTGAGTTCCTCACGGGATTCAAGATGTTTTTGCGCTTTGAGCAGTGCTTTTACCCCAACGTGGTGACATGCAAGGTGCCTTCTGGCGAAAAGGCGTTTTACGATGTGGCCTACAAAAAGGAAGCTTCAAGCCATGTGGTGGCCTTGCTCGTGCAGGGCGAGACTGCACACAACTACTTTGCACTGGACTCCAAAGAAGCGATGGTCAGAGCGGCCTTGGATGAGCTGGATGTGATGTTTGACGGCGAGGCATCCAAGCATTACACCGGGGAGTGGCGGTTGGAGAATTGGGGCCAAACACCCCACATCGAGGGGACTTGGACCGCCGCTTACCGCGAGCGATCCCGTGACCTCGAAATCATCAGACGGCCTTTGGAAGACAAAGTGTTTTTCGCAGGCGAAATTTTTGACATGCATCGCCAAATGGGCGTTCCAGGGGCGGTACTGTCAGGTTTCGATGCCGCCCATGCAGCTTTAACTTCGGATTCAAAGGACAAGTGACGATGACGGCACGCATTCATCAATTGGACGTCATGAGGGGCTTTGCGCTGTTGGGCATCCTCATCATGAACATCATCAGCTTTGCTCTTCCTGCGGCTCATTACTTCAATCCTCACGCGGAAGGGCCTTTGCACGGTTGGAATCGAGGGGCATTGGTGTTTTCAGAGTTTTTCGCCAATGAGAAATTCATGGGCCTCTTTTCTCTGCTTTTTGGAGCGAGTGTGGTCTTGTTCACAGATAGGGTGGAGGAGAAAGGACGCTCTGCATTGGTTTTTCATTTGAGGCGTAACGGTTGGCTTTTGGTCTTTGGTTTGCTGCATGCCTACCTCCTCTGGGTTGGGGACATCTTGGTGACTTATGCCCTTTGTTCGGTGTGGCTGTTTTTCGTTCGAAAATGGAGCGCGCGAGGCCTGTTCATCGCTTCGGGTGTGAGCGTGCTTTTGTTGCTCTTGATGTATGCTTTGATGGGGCTGTCTATGCCCTATTGGTCAGCGGCAGATTTGTCTGAATTCGAGGCGTTTTGGAAGCCAGGCAGCGCGACCATTACCGAAGAGGTTGCGTCCATGCGAGGTTCTTGGGCGGACCAAATGACGATCCGTGTACCTGGTGCGTTGGCGATGCAAACGGAATACTTACCAATATTGGCCTTGCGTGCGACAGCGATGATGTTGCTGGGTATGGGGCTCTACAAAGCAGGGGTGTTGAATGGCAGCAGAGGCCAACGGTGGAATGGCGGACTTGCGATCATCGGCATGGCAGTGGGCCTGGCCATCACAGGGTGGGGTTTTCAGTTCAGTGAAACCCGCGAATGGTCGATGAATGTGTTTTTCAATGGCAGCCTCTTCAGGAGTTTGGGGATGGTGTTCCTCGTGATGGGTTATGTGGGTGGCGTCCTGTGGCTTTGCGGAGGCGCGGCTAGGAATTGGCTAGAGGGTTGGCTCGCTCCGCTGGGCAGAATGGCGTTGACCAATTATCTCGCACAAACCGTCATCTGCACCACCTTGATGTACGGTCACGGTTTTGGGATGTTTGACTCCTTGGGCCGTGCGCAGTTGTGGCTCCTTGTCTTACCAATATGGGGCGTGCAGATCATCGCGTCGAAATGGTGGATGGACCGCTTCGCTTTTGGACCCATCGAATGGGCTTGGCGAACCCTGACCCATTGGCGCATTCAACCTATGTCGGTGCGAAACAAGTAGGTTGGAAGGCCGGTGGCCTGCATCTCATATGTTTGGCCTACTTGACCAAATCCGGGTTGAGGGTGTTCGGCTTCTGTCCTGCTGGGTCCACAAGTAAAGTGGACTTGATCCATTGGATCTTGAGGTTGTGAAACAACAAAG
>CAZGQI010000128.1:0-1877 GCA_964527895.1 uncultured Comamonadaceae bacterium
CCAAATTACATCATCACAACGAGGCAATGCCCCAAATCTGATGCAACAGCACCGTGGCACACAAGGACAGGAGCATGGCGGCGAACAAATAGGTGATCAAGGAAAGCACAAAGGTGACCCCCCCAGAAAGCATCCACGACACTTGGGTGGTCGCCTGGGTGCGGTAGGTCTCGCGGTCGGGCAATTCCCCCACGGATTCCACACCTTGCTCGGCCACGAAGGCCGCGTAGGCTTCGTCGCTTGCGGTGTGCTGTTGAATTTGGGCGAGGCGCAACGCCTTCCGCAATTCAGTGGCATCCTTGGCCACCACGTGGTTCCAGCCCCACACCGAGCACGCGGCCAAGATGGCATACACGGCCAGGGGTTTGGTCAATTGCTTGAAGTCGCCCCAAAAAGACTGCGTGCTGCCGCCACGACGAACCATCCAAACCGACCATCCCAAAGCGAGCAGGGTCAGGGCAGACCAGTGGTACATGCCACCCAAAGCCACCAAGCGCTCGGCGTTGATGGGCCCGGCAAGCAGCCATTTGAAGGCAAAGTATCCTGCGGCCAACACGAGTGGAAGGCCAGCAAGTGGGGTGGTGCGCATGGTTATCCGTTCATCGACGCGAGGAAATCCTCGTTGTTGCGGCTGCCTTCCACGCGGTCCTTGACGAATTCCATGGCTTCCACGCTGTTCATGTCTGCAAGGTGCTTGCGCAAAATCCAAATGCGCTGGAGGTCTGCCTTGTCCATGAGAAGGTCCTCACGACGCGTGCCGGAGGCCAAAATGTCGATCGCGGGGTAAATGCGACGGTTGGAAATCCGACGGTCCAGTTGGAGTTCCATGTTGCCTGTGCCTTTGAATTCCTCGAAGATCACTTCGTCCATCTTTGAACCCGTTTCCGTCAGCGCCGTGGCGATGATGGAGAGCGAGCCGCCGTTTTCGATGTTGCGGGCCGCGCCGAAGAAACGCTTGGGCTTCTGCAGGGCGTTGGCCTCCACACCACCGGACAAGATCTTGCCCGAAGAAGGGCTGACTGTGTTGTAGGCGCGGGCAAGACGGGTGATGGAATCGAGCAAGATGCACACGTCGTGTCCACATTCCACCATGCGCTTGGCTTTCTCGAGCACGAGGTTTGCAATGCGCACGTGACGGTCTGCAGGCTCGTCGAAGGTGCTGGCGACCACTTCCGCATTCACACTGCGCTTCATGTCTGTCACTTCTTCAGGACGTTCATCGATGAGCAGGATGATGAGGTACACCTCGGGGTGGTTCAGGCTGATGGCGTTGGCCACATCCTTGAGCAAGGTGGTCTTTCCCGTCTTGGGTTGCGACACAATCATGCCACGCTGCCCTTTTCCAATGGGGGCGAACAGGTCCATGAGTCGTGTGCTGACGGTGCCGCGGGCTGTGCTCAACTTGAATCGTTCTTGCGGGAACAGAGGGGTCAAAAACTTGAAGGGAACCCGGTTTTTGATCCACTCGGGGCTGCGGCCGTTGACGCTTTTGACGCCCAACAGCGGGTAGTACTTCTCTCCAATGCGCGGAGGACGAATGCCTGCCACCACGGTGTCGCCCGTCTGGAGCCCAAATTGCTTCAGTTGCTTCGCCGAGATGTACACGTCGTCGGGAGAATTCAGGTAGTTGTAATCGGCAGAGCGAAGGAACGCGTGGCCTTCCTGTTGCACTTCGACCACACCTTCCGTCTGCACCAACCCGTCGAAGTCAAATCCGTGCTCTTCGGGTTCTGACAAGAAGGGGTCGCGACGGTTGCGGTTGTTGCGGTTGTTCCGGTCATTCCGGTCGTTGCGGTCGTTGCGGTCGTTGCGGTTGTTGCGGTCGTTGCGGTCGTTGCGGTTGTTCCGATCGTTGCGGTCATTGCGATCGTTGCGGT
>CAZGQI010000128.1:1977-3197 GCA_964527895.1 uncultured Comamonadaceae bacterium
CGATCGTTGCGGTCATTGCGATCGTTGCGGTTGTTGCGGTCCCCACGCTCGCCTCGGTTGTTTCGGTCGTTGCGATCGTTCCGGTCATTGCGGTCATTCTTGCCGCCTTGATCTTGGCCACCTTTGGCGTTCTCGTCTTTGCTGCGAGCGTCGTCGCCTTGGCCTTCGCGTCGGCGACGGTCACGGCGTTCCCGCATGCTTTCGCCCGAGCGTCGACCTTGTTCTTGGCCCTCCTTGTTGTTGTCAGAACCACCTTCTGCGGAAGCCGCATCGCTTTTGGACTTGTCGTCCTGTCCGTCCTCCTTGCCCCGGCGGCGGTTGTCGCTCTTGGGCTTGTCTTGGCCTTGATCTTCCGCGGATTTCTTGGTGCGAGGGGCGCGCTTCTTGGGCGCGCTCTCTTTGGCGTCACTCTTGGCCTTGCTTTTGTTTGCACTCGGCTGTGCCGCTTGCTCGTCCAAAATGCTGTACACGAGGTCCTGCTTCCTGAGCTTGTCCACGCGGGTGATTCCAAGTTTGCTTGCGATTTCTCGCAGTTCGGCAACTTTTTTGCCGTTCAGTTCGATGATGTCAAACATCCTAATACGTTGTGTGAGGGAGGGGCAAAAACCCCGGGTTGGCATCCCGATGACGCCGATGAGGTAAAGATAGTCAATGTCCTTCCCTTCTGTGCAGTTGGTGCCCAAAAATGTGCGTCCTGCTTCTCTCAAGGACGCTTCCGCGCCCATTCGACAACCCGAAGATCCTGCAGCTGTCCTCCGTCAATGCGAAATTTGAGCATGGTGCAGACCTTGTGAAAGCCCGAGATGCCTGCAGCTCCTGGATTCAAGTGGAGTCCACCCCAAGCGTCCACGCGCTGCACGAGCAAAATGTGGCTGTGTCCACAAATGAAGAGGTTGGGCCGTTCCACCCGCAATTGGGGAAGGATGCCTCGCGCGTATTTGGGCGGTCGACCACCGATGTGGGTCATCCACACCTGCAGTCCGCCTGCCTCAAAGCGCTGATGTTCCGGCCAGGTGCGTCGCGCAAGTTGATCGTCAATGTTGCCGTACACGGCCCGCACTTTTGTGATGTCGGACAAGGCGTCTGTCACATGAAGGTTTCCAATGTCCCCAGCGTGCCACACTTCGTCACAGCCGTCGACATGCCGCTTGATGCGGTCGTCGATGTGGCCATGGGTGTCTGACAGCAATGCGATGTTCATGGGAATCGTTCCTTCGTTT
>CAZGQI010000129.1:0-3185 GCA_964527895.1 uncultured Comamonadaceae bacterium
CCATGAGGCTCGTCACCACCACAAAATGCCCGCGACCTCGCTTCACCATGCCCGGCAGCAGCGCCTTGGTGAGGGCGAGCGTCCCGAAGTAGTCGATTTCCATCACGCGGCGATCCACGTCGAGGGACGTCTCGATGGCCTTGGAGCGCTGGCTGATCCCGCCGCAGTGCACCATGACGTCGACAGCCCCCACCTCGGCCTCCACACGTGCTGCCACCTCGGGCAAGCTCGATGCATCGGCCAAATCCAAGGTCACCACGTGCACCGTCGCTCCGGCCTCGCGCAGCGGCGCCGCCACTTCGTCGAGGGTGGCTTGCTTGCGGGCGGACAGGACCACGGTGGCTCCGCGACGCGCCCACGCCTCGGCGCAGGCCTTGCCGATGCCACTGCTGGCGCCGGTCACCCAGACGATTTGGTTGTTCCAAGTGGTGGCCATGAGGAATCGAGGGATTAGAGAGGTGAGGTTTGGAGCCACATCGCAGCCGCCATGGCAGCCATGCCAAGGTCTTCCACGATGGTGACGGTGGTCATGGGCAGGTTGAAGGCGGTGCCCATGCACGCGCACTTGAGCTTTTCGCCACGCGTCACGGCCAAAATCACCCCCACCGAAGAAAACGCCATGAGCCCCAGCGTCGCCAGGTGCAGGTTGGCCTCGCCCGGCACCGCGAGGTACGCGAGTCCGAGACCGACCTCCAAGAAGGGGTACACCCACCCGTAGGCGGTGACGCGCGCGGCAAGCAGGTCGTACATGGCGTAGGCCGACACAAAGCCGCGCAAGTCGAGCAATTTCAGTCCCCCAAACACGAGGAAGAACCCGCCCATGAACCGCGCCATGAACCCGTCGGCCCCGCCCGAGGCGAGGCTTCCCGCGCCAATCAAGGCGACGGCGATGAGAAGCGGCGCGAAGGACGCGGCCGAGGTGATGGTGCTGGGGTCCGTGGAGGCCTCCGCCTCGCTCGTGACGCCGTAGCCCTCGCCAATCAAGGCCTGCACGAGAGCACCGGGCGTGAGCACGTCACCGCCCGACACCATGGCGGTGCCTTGCTTCAGGTCGACGTGAACGTGTTCGACGCCGGCAACGGCCATCAAAGCGCCTTCGACGCGGGCGACGCACGACGTGCACGTCATGCCCGTCACGTGAAGCCGCTCGAAGCGATCAGGCATCGATGTTCGCGTACTTGGCGTTGTCTTCGATGAACTTCCGGCGTGGCGGCACATCGTCGCCCATGAGCATGGAGAAGACGTGGTCTGCGCCGGCGGCGTTCTCAATGGTCACTTGACGCAAGGTGCGGTTCTCGGGGTTGAGGGTGGTTTCCCACAGCTGCTCGGCGTTCATCTCACCCAAACCCTTGTAGCGCTGGACGTGAATGCCGCTTTCGCTGCCGCTCTTGCCTTTGAACTCGGCAATGAGGCGGTCCCGCTCGTCGTCGTTCCACGCATAGATGGAGCGTTGTCCCTTCTTGACTTGGTAGAGTGGGGGCGTGGCGATGTACACGTAGCCGTTCTCAATCAGGTCCTTCATGTGGCGGAACAAGAAGGTGAGGATGAGCGTCTCAATGTGGCTTCCGTCCACGTCGGCGTCACACATGATGACCACCTTGTGGTAACGAAGTTTGGTCATGTTGAGCGCCCGCTCGTCTTCTTCAGTCCCAACGGTAACGCCAAGCGCCGTGTAGATGTTCTTGATTTCTTCGTTGTCGAAGATCTTGTGCTGCATGGCCTTTTCCACGTTGAGGATCTTTCCTCGGAGGGGCATGATGGCTTGGAACATGCGGTCACGCCCTTGCTTGGCGGTTCCGCCTGCCGAATCACCCTCGACGAGGAAGAGCTCACACAATGCAGGGTCTTTTTCTGAGCAGTCGGCGAGTTTGCCGGGGAGGCCGCTGCCGCCCATGACGGTCTTGCGCTGGACCATTTCGCGGGCCTTGCGCGCCGCGTGACGTGCCTGGGCAGCGAGGATGACCTTTTGGACAATGGTCTTCGCGTCGTTGGGGTTTTCCTCGAGGTAAGCCTCGAGCATGTCGGCCACGGCTTGGCTGACGGGGGCGCTGACTTCGGCGTTGCCGAGCTTGGTCTTGGTTTGGCCTTGGAACTGAGGCTCCGCCACCTTCACGCTGACCACGGCGGTCAAGCCTTCACGGAAGTCGTCACCGCTGATGTCAAACTTCAATTTGTCCAACATCCCGCTCCCGTCGGCGTACTTCTTCAGCGTGTTGGTCAAGCCGCGACGGAACCCGGTCAGGTGAGTACCACCTTCGTGGGTGTTGATGTTGTTGACGTAGGAGAAGAGGTTCTCCGAGAACGAGTTGTTGTAAGTCATGGCGACCTCCACGGGCACCCCATTGCGCTCCCCACTCATGTGGATGACCTCTTGGATGATGGCTTCGCGGTTGCCGTCGAGGTAGGTCACAAAGTCCTTCAGGCCTTCGGTGCTGTGGAAGGTTTCCACAGGCACGTTGCCTTCTTCGTCCAACACGCGTTCGTCCGCAAGGGTGATCGTGATGCCTTGATTCAAATAAGACAGCTCGCGCATGCGGTCCGCAAGGGTGTCGTAGTTGTAAACGAGCGTTTCGAAGATGGCGCTGTCGGGCTGGAATTCGACGTTGGTTCCGCGCTTGTCTGTGGTGCCGATCTCACGCACCGCATACTGCTCCTTGCCTCGGCTGTATTCTTGTTCGTAAACCTTGCCATCCCGGTGCACTTCCGCACGAAGCATGATGGACAAGGCGTTGACGCAAGAAACCCCCACACCGTGCAAACCGCCCGAAACCTTGTACGCGTCCTTGTCGAATTTGCCCCCCGCACCAATCTTGGTCATGACGACTTGGAGGGCGCTGACGCCTTCTTTCTCGTGCATGTCGACAGGGATGCCACGGCCGTTGTCCGTGACGCGAATTCCGTTGTTCTCTGTGATGGTCACTGTGATCGTGTCGCAGTGGCCGGCAAGTGCTTCGTCAATGGAATTGTCGACGACCTCGTACACCAAGTGGTGAAGTCCCCGAACGCCCACGTCGCCGATGTACATCGACGGACGCATGCGCACGTGTTCCATGCCCTCGAGGGCCTGGATTTGACTCGCGTCATATCCCGTCTGCCCAGCTTTCTTGTTCTCTTCTGACATCTGTGAAATTTCTACCTGTGAAGGTAGGGTGGAAGCCCCCCTCAGGGCTCAGCTTTTGGGGCAT
>CAZGQI010000130.1:0-3156 GCA_964527895.1 uncultured Comamonadaceae bacterium
CGAGGTTTTTGGAATCCTTTGGGGCGGAGGGAAACGTGTTGGTCATCGGGGTGGAAGATGAACGGTTGCGCACGGCGAAAGGCCTGACCCAGTGGCATGATTTGGCAGAAGAAATCAGGGCGCTGCGCGTGACTGTGGACGGCCAGCCCACGGTTATCATCGATTCGGTCTTCGCCATCACCAATGCGTTTGAAGTGGTGAAACACCCTTCTCAGAAGTCGTTCTTGTTGCAACCCGTGGCACCCGACATGGTCAACGCCCAACCGAATGGCCCGCCCCTGACTGACGCCCGCGCCAATGACATCGTAGAGGAGGTCAGGTCGCTGCCGTTTTACGACGGCCTGCTCTACAACCCTCAGAACGACGCCACGTTGATGATGGTGGTCTTCAACCACGACATGCTCAATTCGGCCAAGCGAGGTCGCATCGTGGAGGACATCATCGAAGTGTCCGACGGTTGGGCGGCCGAGACGGGCATCCAAACGCACCTCAGCGGACTTCCCTTCATTCGGATTTCGATGACCAACAAGGTTAAGGGAGAATTGGGGTACTTCATTGGTGCGGCCATTGCGGTGACCGCGCTTCTGCTCTTCTTGTTCTTCCGCAACCTCGCCGTCGTCAGTGTGTGTCTGACCGTGGTGGCGGTGGGGGTGGTTTGGTCCTTGGGCATGATGACGCTGCTGGACTACAGGCTCACCCTGTTGATGTCCTTGATTCCGCCATTGATGATTGTGATCGGGGTCCCCAATTGCATTTACCTGGTCAACAAGTACCAGGCGGAATTCAAACGCCATGGCAACAAGATGCTTGCGCTGCAGCGCATGGTGACGAAAGTGGGCAATGCGACATTGCTGACGAACGCCACGACGGCACTTGGATTTGCGACGTTCATTTTCACGCACAGCCCCGTTTTGGTCGAGTTTGGGGTGGTATCGTCGTTGAGCATCATGGTGGCGTTTGGAATCAGCATCGTGCTCATCCCCGCGCTCTTCACTTGGCTCCCTGAGCCCCGCGAGCATCACTTGACGCATTTGGACCGGGTGTGGGTGGACCGTGTTGTGGGCACGTTTGTGTCCACGGTTCAAGGCAAGCGAACCCAGGTTTATGTGGCAGCGTTGTTGGTGGCGGCGCTGAGCGCATGGGGGATGACCCAAATGGTCACCACGGGCAACATCGTGGACGATTTGCCAGACGAAGATCGTGTGCTGGTCGACCTCGGATGGCTCGAGTCCAAGTTTCAGGGGGTGATGCCTTTTGAGGTGTTGATCGACGGCAAGAAACCAGGCCAAATCCTGAGTCCCGCCAACCTCAAACGCATTGAGAAATTCCAAAACCTGCTCCGCGAGTATCCCGAGTTTTCGAGAAGCCTGAGTGCTGTGGATGCGGTGAAGTTTGGGGTGCAGGCGTTCTATGGTGGAGATCCTGAGCGCTACCGTTTGCCTTCCCGGCAGGAGCGCAGTTTCATTGGACCGTACTTCCGGGGCAGTGAATCTGCAGCTTCGGACATCGACGATGCGAATGCAGTCACCAACAATTTTGTCGACAGCACCAAAACGGTGACCCGCGTGTCGGCGAACATGGCGGATGTGGGGACCCTCGAAATGGAGGCATTGATGGCGGATTTGCAACCCCGCATCGACAGCATTTTCCCGCCGGAGCGCTACGATTTGACCATCACAGGCACCAGCATTGTGTTTTTGGAGGGGACCACTTACCTCGTCAAGAATCTCGCCATTTCGATGACACTGGCCATCCTGGTCATCGCCCTAGTGATGGCGCTGCTGTTCAAGAGTGCACGGATGGTGGGCATTGCCCTCGTCCCCAACTTGCTGCCGCTCCTTTTCACGGCAGGGATCATGGGTTGGACTGGCATCCCGATCAAGCCCTCGACCATTTTGGTGTTTTCCGTGGCGTTTGGAATCTCCGTGGACGACACCATTCACTTTTTGGCCAAATACCGACAAGAACTCCAAGCCAATGGCTGGAACATCCGTGCTGCGGTCCTTGCGGCCGTCCGCGAAACCGGGGTGAGCATGATGTACACCTCCATCGTGCTCTTTTTTGGGTTCTTGATGTTCGCCATGAGTGAATTTGACGGAACGCGCTCGCTCGGGTTGCTCGTGTCGGTGACCCTCCTTGTGGCCATGTTCACCAACCTCATGCTTTTGCCATCCCTGCTTATGAGCTTCGCGCAATACGTGACGACGCGGACCTTCAGCGAGCCGTTCATCGATTTGTTGGACGAGGAGGACATCTTGGCGCTTGACGCTCTCCAAGTCCAACCGGGAACCAGTCCCGGCAAAGGGGAGGAGCAGCACGAGGGGTTGCGTGGGCGCGATTGACCCTTGCGTATCTTCCACCCATGAAAGGAATCGTCCTCGCGGGTGGCAGCGGAACGCGCCTTTGGCCTTTGACCAAGGCCGTCAGCAAGCAACTGATGCCCATTTACGACAAGCCGATGATTTACCATCCGCTTTCGACGTTGATGATTGCCGGCATCCGGGACATTCTGATCATCACGACCCCAGAGGATTCAGCGGCCTTTCAACGCCTCCTTGGCGACGGTTCTGACTTGGGATGTTCCTTCACCTACACGGTCCAAGAGGAGCCCAACGGGCTTGCCCAGGCCTTTGTGCTTGGCAAGGAATTCATCGGGAATGACAAGGTGGCGCTCGTGCTGGGTGACAATATCTTCTACGGCAAGAGTTTTGGGCGCACCCTCCGCGCGCACACCGACCCCGATGGGGCCATTGTGTTTGCCTATTACGTCAGCGACCCGGAGCGCTATGGGGTGGTGGATTTCGATGCTGAAGGGAAAGTGCTGAGCATCGATGAGAAACCTGCGCAGCCCAAGTCCAATTATGCTGTTCCGGGACTGTATTTCTACGACAATGACGTCGTGGACATCGCGGCCAACCTCGAGCCAAGTGCACGTGGCGAATACGAAATCACCGACGTCAACAAGGCGTACTTGGAGGCGGGCAAACTCCATGTGGGCGTCCTCGACCGTGGCATGGCCTGGCTTGACACCGGAACCCACGCGTCGTTGATGCAGGCTTCGCAGTTTGTCCAGGTCATTGAGGATCGCCAGGGCTTGAAAATCGGGTGCTTGGAAGAGATTGCCTGGCGCATGGGGTTCATTGACAACGACCAACT
>CAZGQI010000131.1:0-3118 GCA_964527895.1 uncultured Comamonadaceae bacterium
CGTCAGCAAATGGAAGCTTGACGGAGGCATTTGGCTTGGGAACAGCGGCCACGGTATCACCAATCTGCACCTTGGGCTTGCCTGACGGCGACTGGGATTTGCCGGAGTTGTCCTCGTGGAAGGTGGCTCCCAAAGTCAAGGAGCTCCTTGATGGTGTGCGCTACGGCAAGGGAGAAGACACCTTTGGCTGGAACATTCCCGTTTGATTTTTTCGTAATTAGAGGCATGAATCGAATTGTCATCATGCTCTCGGTGAGCCTGATCTGCACGTGCTCTGTGCATGGTCAGTTGGACCGCACGCACATCCAAGGCGCGGCCAGTCCCTATGCGTTGAGTTCGGATTACAGGGCGCTTGGCTACAACCCGGCCCTGTTGACCCATGCGGGTTGGGCCGGGGATTTCCAAAAGGTATCCGGAGGATTCGAAGGAGGGTTTTCATTGAAATCCAACATGCTTGACCGCCAAGACTTGTGGGGACAAATCCTCGGGCGAGATGGGCAAGAGTCGACGCCGTGGACGTCCGACGAATGGCTGGAGGCGTTGGCTGACGAAAGGTTGGCCCTGAATGTGTCCTTCCTTTCCGCGGCATTCGCGAGACGCTTCGGCAAATGGGGTGTGGCCTACGCCAATCGAAGAGGGGTTTCGGCCAACCTGACGTTGAGCTCGAAAACGGCCAAGCTGTTCACCGACGGTGGATTGGACTTGTTTTCAGACATCGTCTTGGTCGAGACCGGCGACACGGTGTCTGTGGAAGATTTCGACTTTCAGCTCGGTGATCTGTGGGAAGGCGTAGCCGTTTCGGGGGATGCGACGTTGGCCAACTTGCTGGAAGGAACTTCGCTGTCCTACCAGTCCATGCGCACGCACGAATTCGGACTTTCAAGGGTGTGGGGAGACATTGCAGATGGATGGTCATTGCACACTGGTGTGGGGGTTCGGGCCTTGTTGGGGACGGCCTACTTTGACATCCACACGGAAGAAGGGGAAGTGGTGGCCTTTGGCGCACGTTCCGATGGATTTCGCATTTCCAACTTGCAAAGTCTTGATTCCCTTCTTGGTGGCGGACCCTCTGTGGATTGGCTTGGCGTCCTCAGTCCTGCGGGGCACGGATGGGGATTGGATTTTGGCGGCGTCTTGTCGAGGAGTGATGGCCTTTGGATCTCTTTGTCGTTGGTGGACATGGGCAGAATGACTTGGGAAGGAGAGATGTACAGCGTGAATGACATTGATTTGAGCTTGTCGTCGTTTGGCTCATCCGAGGGCGCCATAGATCCCGACAACTGGTTGTCAGGGGCCATCGACGTCTTGGATCCAGAGACGTGGTTTCAATCCAGTGAGAGCGTGACTCGGCGTGTCTCCAACCGTCCCATGGTGGCTTTGGGGGCTGGGTTCAGGCCTGTGGGGCCCGTGGTCGTGGCAGCCAACATCACCGCGAGAAGTCGCGAAGCGCTGACCAATGGCGGATGGACTGGAGGGCTTTCCGGCGGGATTCGCATCACCAATGCTTGGATTGTGGAAGCGGGCATCCAGCGCGGTCGTGAGGACGTGTGGCGCTTCCCGGCGTCCATGCGCATCAGTTTGGAGAATGGTTGGGAAATCGGGCTGCGGTCAGGCGATGTCTCCGCCTATTGGGAAGGGTCACAACCCGAAATCTCCTTCCAAACGTGCTTCTTGCGGTACCGCGTCGGGGGCATTTGATGACCATCCTGTGCTCGAGAGCTGCTAGACGTCAAATTGTCGCTTTTACTTGCACCATGAAATCGATGATTCTTTCTTGTGTGCTCGCACTCGGAACCACCACTGTCATGTCACAATCACAATCCCTTTCGAAAACCCATGAAACCATCACCTTGGGTGCAGGTTGCTTTTGGTGTGTGGAGGCTGTGTTTGAATCCATCCCTGGGGTGCTGGCAGGGGAGTCCGGGTATTCTGGGGGGCACATCAAAAACCCCGGGTATCGAGAAGTGTGCACCGGTCGGACGGGCCACGCGGAAGTGGTCCAAGTCACATACGACCCGGAAAAGGTCGGACTGGCTGAGATTTTGGAAGTGTTTTTCGCAACACACGATCCAACGACTTTGAATCGGCAGGGGGCCGACGTGGGAACCCAATACCGCAGTGCGATCTATTGGCACAACCCGTCCCAAGTTGAAGTCATTGAAAAAGTCGTTCAACAAGCCCAGCTCCGATGGTCAGACCCCATTGTCACAGAGGTGCGAGCGTTCGAGGTGTTCTATCCCGCAGAAGACTACCACCAAGCTTATTACGAGCTGAACAAGGAAGCCCCCTATTGCAGGGCAGTCATCGCACCCAAAATGGCCAAGTTCCAAAAGGAATTTGGTGCGCGCTTCACGCTAGACTGAAGATCGAAGAAGGGTTACTCTTCCTCGCGTTCGAGACGTTCGATTTCCTTGTCCAACAAAATGACCATTTGGGCGCGCACGAGCTCTGAAATTTTCGCGTCGTTTTTGGCCTTGGTTTTCAAGAACTTGAGCATGGCCTTTTTCTTCACCTCGATGGCGACGTGGACGCGGTACGTTTGATCGTCGAGCTGACGAATGTCCTCACCCAAGGTTCGAATGTCTCCAATGGTGGTGTTGGTCACCTCGCGCGCCAAGGTCTCAAAACGCTCAATGGCTTCCGCCGCTTGATTGCCGACCAGTTCTTGGGCGTAGTTGTCGGACACAACCTTGAGGTTGGTTTGCACTTGCTGCGCGAGCGCTTTGCGAGATTCCAACTGTGCCTTGCTTTTGGCAATGTTCAAATTGGCACTTTGCCCCATGCCCACAGCCCGAAAGTGACGGGCGTCGGACAAGTACTTGTTTCCTGAAAAAGGCGTTTTCACCTTGTTTCCTGACATGTTGGTGCAGGAAGCGAGCGAGAGAAGGGCGAAGACAGAGGCCAAAGCCAAGGAATGAATGCGTAGGATCATCGCTGAGATTTTGAGGTCAATTTCCATCAAGTAAACAGGAATTGTGCCAAAACCCACGACTTTCTGCGGTGCTGTGGGAAACTTTGGGAGGTTTGCCGTGGTGGATGCCGTCCAAACGCGTGGAAGCACCTGTATTTTTGGGAATCGTGACTTGGAAGGAACGCATATTTCTTTGGCGCCTGAATC
>CAZGQI010000132.1:0-3109 GCA_964527895.1 uncultured Comamonadaceae bacterium
AACACCCTGAGCACAACCGCCAGCGCGGGTATGTGAGTTTTGGCACGGAACACGCGAAAGACTCCAATGCCGCAGATCTGAAAGAATTTTGGCAGGTCGGACAAACCCACATTCCCGAGGGTGCTGACATGGACAACTACCCTCCCAATGCGGTGGTGGCGGAGCGCCCATCGCTTGCGACCCAAGCAGATTCCTTGTACAAAAGCCTGGAGGACGTGGGGCGCCAAATGCTTCGGGCCATTGCACTTCACCTGGAGCTTGACGAAGCCTATTTTGAAGAATTCGTCCCTGGGGGAAACAGCATCTTGCGCCTCATTCATTACCCCCCCATCACTTCAGAGCCAGATTCCAGCGTTCGGGCAGGTCAACATGAGGACATCAACCTGATCACCCTGCTGGTGGGCGCCTCTGCGGACGGGTTGGAGGTGATGGACAAAGAGGGCGCATGGACGGCGGTCAAGGCCCTTCCTGAGCACCTCGTGGTCAACGTCGGCGACATGCTGCAGAGGCTGACCAACCACGAGCTCAAATCCACAACCCACCGTGTGGTGAATCCCCCAAGGGAGCTTTGGGGTCAACCCCGATTCAGCATGCCCTTCTTCTGTCACCCGGTTCCGGGCATGAGTTTGTCGGCCTTGCCGCAATGTGTGGGCGAAGGAAGCGCTCCTGTCGATCCACCGATCACCGCGGGTCAATACCTCAGTGAACGCCTGCGTGAAATCGGCCTCAGCCAAGAAAAGTAAAGATGCCGGTGCGTTCAAGTTTGTTGACATTTTTGAACGCCGTCCTCCGATAGTCGTCTTGTTGTTTTGTGGGCATGACCAATCACGCCCCGAAGTTGCCACGCCTCATGGCTGGTTTGATGTTGTTTTCGCTCGGCGTCGCCAGCGCCGTGATGATGGGAGGTTTTCAGGATGCTCCCGAAGACCATGCGCCAATGGCCCCTGCCATGAATGCGCCTTCGGGGTCCTCGCCCAATTGGCCTTCCCCAGTTGCGGCGCCTGCAGAAGGAAATGCCTTTGTTCATGCCGCGGCGGCCTCAGTGGACGCCGTGGTCCATGTGCAAACGGCCTCTTTGGTGGCAGACCAGAGCAATCCATGGCTGAGCATGCTGGGCATGTCTGCTGCCCGCATCGCCCAAGGTTCTGGCAGTGGCGTGCTCATTGACGCATCGGGCATCCTTGTCACCAACCACCACGTCATCCAAGGAGCTCGAGAAGTTCGCGTCAACACGTCCAATGGAGACTCCTACCCCGCGAAGGTCATTGGCAGCGACCCAAGTACGGATCTCGCAGTGCTCGAAATTGATACCGACCGGTCCTTCCCCGCCATCGCCATGGGAAACTCTGACGACGTGCAAGTCGGTGAGTGGGTTTTGGCCGTGGGGAATCCGTTGAACTTGACCTCCACCGTGACGGCAGGCATCGTCAGCGCCAAAGGGCGAAACATCCGGCTGCTCGAGGCTGACGCCTCGCGCGACATTTATCCCGTCGAGAGTTTTCTGCAAACCGACGCCGCCGTCAATCCTGGCAACAGCGGCGGCGCTTTGGTGAATTTGGACGGTCAACTGATTGGCATCAACACCGCCATCGCTTCACAAACAGGGTCCTACGCCGGATATTCCTTCGCCATCCCCTCTGCCATTGTCTCCAAAGTGGTGGAAGACCTTCGCGAATTTGGGCGGGTCCAACGGGCCTACTTGGGCATTCAGGTGTCGGGCCGTGAAAATGGGGTCGTGGTGGCTTCCACCTGCGCCGGCGGAGGTGCCCGTGAAGCCGGCATCGTGGAGGGAGACCGCATTTTGGCCATCAACGACATCGATGTTGGCTCCTTTCCTTCGCTCCAAGAACAGTTGTCCAAGCACCGTCCAGGGGACCTGGTGAACGTCACAATTCAGCGCGACAACATCACTCAACGCCTTCGCGTCACCCTGACCAACCGCAATGGCGAGGCCCGCACGCCGCCTGTCTCCATGACCTCTTCTCAACCCCTTGATCTCGATGGACTCCAACGCGCATGGGGTGTGACCTTTGGGCGGGTGCCGGACCACATCCATCAGACGTTGGGAATTCGCGGTGGCCTGATGGTCGAGCACATCCGAGATGGCGACTGGCAACGCCAAGGCCTGCGCCGTGGCTTCATCCTTTTGCGTTTGGACGGCCAGCCTGTTTCGTCCGTCGAAGACTTGCTACGTGCTGTGGACCGAGCAACCCGCTCGGGAGAAGGCGGACTGCTTTTGGAGGGCATGTATGCTGACGGCTCCCGGGCGTACGCGGGTGTTGCCGTCCCTGAAGTGCGCCCTTAGCCCCGCAACTGAGGCCTTGATGACGATTGGCCAAAACGCGAGGAAGCGAAGTCGTAACCTCGCGGCATGCCCCTTCCGTTGTTTCCGCTGCAATTGATGCCCATGCCGGGAGAAACTGTGGGTCTCCACATTTTCGAACAGCGCTACCAAGTGCTGTTCAACGACTTGGAAGCCATGCATGTGGACGAGTTTGGCATTCCCTTCTACCACGACTCCAAAATTTGGCGTGTGGGTGCCACAATGCGCTTGATCACCGTGCAGAAAAGGCATTCCGGGGGAAAAAGAGACGTGGCGGTTCAAGCGACCGGGTTGTTCCGACTCCAACATTTGGACGAAACTCCTGGAGTGGTGCCCTACCCCTTGGGTGAAGTCAAAGAAATTCGCGAGTGGCGTGAATGGCCATTGGGCCAAGCTTGTGCAGACGCCCGAGATCGACTCATTCAGGAAATGAAGGCCTTGGACATGTACGTCGAGAACTTGGAAAATGAGGGGATCGTCAAGCTGATTCAACACCTTGGCATCGATGCCATGCAACGCGCGGAAATTCTAAGTCAGCCTACCGTTCAAAGCATGCAACAAGCCCTGCTTGAACGCATCGAAATGACACGCCGGCTTCTTCAGCAGTCTCCGCAAGACGGTGCGTCCTTTTTCGTCAACTGACCCCACCCTCTGACGACGCACCCCCGTGTATCTTTGGGGCATGACATGGCAAAAAGTGCATGTGCCCTTGGTGTGGGCAGCGATGGCGACAATCCTTGTGTTTCAGAGTTGTGAAACCCCTGCGCCTTCGAACCTGGATTCCTC
>CAZGQI010000133.1:0-3085 GCA_964527895.1 uncultured Comamonadaceae bacterium
TGGGTCGGAGGGGTGTCGCACACTTCATCCCCTTGGGTTGAGCAGTCTGTTTCAGAGGTGCACGACGTGGTGTTCGAGAACGTGTGATACAAGGACAGGTGGTGACCCATCTCGTGGGACACTGTGGTGTTGAGCTCACGTCCGTACTTCAGGTTTCCTTCAAGGCCAAACGCGTTGTACAACACCACCAAACCGTCTCGGGCGTCGCCTGTGGGGCCGAGGTAGGCGAAGCCTTGCACGCCCCAGTTGCCGTCGTTTCCATTGATTTCAGGAACGATGAAGATGTTGACGTAATCGTCACCGTACCACGTGCAGAGGCTCTTGACTTCCTCTTGGTCGCCCGCTTCGTCGTCCAGTCCGTTGCTGATGCCGTGTTCTTCAAATCCTGGAACCACGTTGCCGTTGACGCGTGTGATGCCGTTGGTGGGCTCTCCTTCGGGCGTGCGACGCGCCAGCTCAAATTGAATGAAGGTGTCGACGCCTTCACCATCTCCCAACGAACCGTCCACCTTGCGAAAGTGGTCGTTCATGCCTTCGATGGCCGACTCAATTTGGGCATCGCTGATGTTTTCATTTTCTCCAACGGGCGATCCGCGATGAATCACGTGAACCACCACCGGGATGGTGTAGAGTTCCATGTCCCTGTTGGACTCGGCCTGCAATCGCTGAACAGCGGCGCGCACTGCTTCAAAGTTCCGAGCATAGGACTCAGAGTGATCCATTTCAGAAGTGTGAAGTGCATCCGCGGAGCAGGGCTCTGCGTTTTGACCAAAGGTCATTGCGTGGAAGAGGAGGGCGAGGAGGGTGAGGAAACAACGCATGGATGGAGATTGAGCGGGTTTGTCCTCGCATACGGAGTCAGGGCCTCTTCGGTTTCAAACATGGCCAAACAAAAAACCCCGATGGCATGGGCCATCGGGGTTTCCGATTGAAACTTATCAGGGATTATATCCGCAGCTTCAATCTTTTGGGGTCACTTTGATCAGTTCCACCTCAAAAATCAATGCGGCATACGGAGGGATGGCTCCACCCGGCGCTGGACGGGCACCGTAGGCGAGTTCCTGGGGAATGTAGAAGGTGGTCTTGCCTCCTTCTTTCATGAGCTGGAGGCCCTCAGTCCATCCTCGAATCACGCCATTGAGCGGGAAGGAAATGGGTTCACCGCGTTTCAAGCTCGAATCGAATTCCGTGCCATCGAGCAACGTGCCCCGGTAGTGAACCGTGACCTCATCTGTGGCATCAGGGGAGGCCCCAGTGCCCAACACGGTATGCTTGTATTGTAGTCCTGAGGATGTCGTGACAATGCCGTCGTTGCTGGCGTTGCTTTTCAAAAACGCTTCTCCTTCTTCTTTGGTGGCTTGGGCCGCCAGTTCTTTGATTTTCATCATCTCGGTTCGGACGAGGGCATCGGCTTCAGTGGCAGACATGGTCGCGTCGCCGAGGAGTGTGGCTTGAAATCCAGCCTTGAGTGACTCTCCGTCGACCGAAGAGAGACCTTCATTGGAAAGGTTGGTGGCGAACAGCACGCCGAGGGCATAAGACAGAGAATCCATGGAAGAGGTTTGTGTGGTTTTTGTGTGTTCAGAATGTCGTTTGCCCCTTTGCGCAAGTGCGGAAAAAGAAAAACAGGCAACCATGGCCAACAAGAGGCCAGCCTTGAGGTTCTGGGGGAATTGAATCATGCCTCCACAGGTCGGATGAAAACCTTCTTGTTCGAGGTGGAGTCCTGTGTAGAAAGGGCATATCCAAGTTCCTGGAAACCGTGAAGTTCATCGGGGGTGGTCCACTTGTGGCTGAGGACGCTGCGTGCCATGGCCCCTCGGGCAGTTTTGGCCAAAGAAGAAATGGATTTCAACTGCCCATTTCGACGTTCGAGAAACACACAGGTCGCCACGCGTTCTTTCGGCACGCCAGACAACGCGACCTCACCGTACTCGGCACTGGCCAAATTCAAAATGAGTCCCGAAGGGGCGGCTTTCTGGGCCGCGAGATCCACAGCTGTGGGCAGCAAGTTGCGCCAAAAACCCGCCATGTTTTTGAATGCGGGGTCGTGGCACCACCGCTGTGCCATTTCCAAACGCACGGGCATGAATTGGTCCAAGGGACGAAGCATGCCATAAACGCCATGCAAGATGAGAAGGCGACGCTGTGCTTCGATCGCAATGTCAGGACTGACGGAAGGGAGGTCGAGCGACTTGAAGGCATCTCCTCGAAACGTCCATCCCGCGGCCAAGGCGCTTTCAGGCTTCCATGCTTGGTGCCATGTGTGCACCTTCATGGCCAGAGATTCACTGAGCCCGAGCTGGCGTTGAGTCTCCTTCAAACTCCACGTTTTCAGGGTGGTCACAATGTCCGTTGCCTCGGTCAGCCAAGTTGGCGTCGACATGGCGTTCCGGAGTTGCGGGAGCTCTGGGGTTCGGGGGTCCATGGTTTTGGCCGGGGAAAGGAGCAGAAGCATGGTGCAAAGTTGACACCAATCGAATTATCTTCCCTTCATGAAGACGACCAAACTACACGCCCTTTCAGGGACGCTTTTGCTTTTTGTGGCAGCAACGGCCTGGGGGCAATCCCCTTGTCCTTCGGATTCCTTGCCCTTGAATGTCAACGTGAGCACCGATGCGTGGGGGTATGAATTGTACTGGGAACTGATCGAGGCCTCCGCGGAGTGTGGAGACGGTTCTGCCTTGCTGTGGGGTGGAAATTCAGAGGTGGGATGTGGGGATGGGGTTGAGGGCTTGGCCTCAGAAACGTACGGGAACAATCTTTTTTACACATCCTCCACCATTTGTGTCAGCGAAGAGGACAGCTTGGTGTTGGTGCATCGAGACAGCTACGGTGACGGTGGGACGCAATTCACGGTTGTGCTGGGTGGAGAAGAGGCTTTCGGCTATGCAGGGAGCGGTTCGGGTAACGAATGGGCCTTCCAACCCGTGGTTGCCCAATCGGACCTCCCATGCCTCGCAGAGTCAATCTTTGCCGACAGCGTGTCATGGGTGGGGTCGACGGAGGACGCGACCGTTACTCCCAGCGAACCAGCGCCGCCTGGCTTGGGTTGTGGAACGTTTGGTGGGTGGTGTGAATCCGG
>CAZGQI010000134.1:0-3053 GCA_964527895.1 uncultured Comamonadaceae bacterium
CCCTCAATCCAAACACGTTTGGCCAAACGACCCCAAGAACAGCAGCAAGTCCTGCGTACCGGTGGATCCGTCGCCATCGACGTCGGTTGGACACCCTGACGTGGTCGTGTCGTAATCGCAAGAGCCGTCCTCCACGTTGGCGTAGGGGTTGTAATTGACGGCCGTGGCGTTCGTGCATCCGACGAACTGACATGACCCGTCCTCGACCGCGGCAAACGCGTCGTAGTTGCTTGCCAGGGGGTATGTGCAGCCCACGCAGACGTCGAAATCGCAGGATCCGTCGTCCGTGTCTGCCTCCACATTGTAGTTGCAGGCCTCGGGGTCCGTGCATCCTTCCACCGTGGTCACGCCGAGGACAATGCCGTCGATGTTGGCGCCGTTGATGGCGTCGGTTTGGGCTTGGAACGACGTGGCGTTGCGCGTGTCGAGCACAATCTCGTAGTCCGACGGGCGAACGATGTTGACCACGGGGTAGCCAAACGGCCGCCACACGCTCATCGGCAAGGTGATGGTGCTCTCATTGATGATGGGGTGCGTCACACCCACCAACCAGTTGCCCGTGGTGTTGAATCCCGTGCCGTTCAAATCCGCCAGCGTCGTGCCCGGATCGGCCTCGTAAATGATCACCCGCAACTGGTCCGTCCCATCGGGCCCAAACGCCTCATGCAACTCCTGCAACGCGCCCGTTGTGTGCAAATTCCAGCACGGAGGACACCAAGTGGCTGCAACCTGCACCACCGCAATTTTTCCTTGATCCAAGATGTCCGCGTACAGCGAATGGGTGTTCCCGTCGATGTCGGTCACCGTGAAATCCGGTGCGGTTCCAAATTGGGCATGCATGCTGGACCCAAGGGCCAACGCGAAAAAGAAAGCAATGAATTTGTTCATGACGCAGGTGTTGAAGCTCTCCCTTCAGACGAGCCAGGCCCCTGAAAGGGTTGCTTCAAGATACGCCAGACATGGTCGTGCCACGGAGCGCGAGGGCGACCGCTGGGGTTGCCGTCAGGGGGCCTGGATCTCCAGGAAGCCATGAACAGGGGCAAACAGCCCACTCTCCGATTCCACCACCCAGTAGTACGTCGCCGAAGGCAGGACGTTGCCGTTGCGGGCGGTGCCACCCCATGTGTTGTGGTAAGCACCCTCGTGAGAGAAGACCTCCACACCCCATCGGTTGTACACGCTGATGCGCAAGTCCTCGTGCTGCGCCCCATTTTCAATCACCCAGGTCTCGTTGGCACCGTTGCCGTTGGGCGAAATGAACTCGTAGGGCACCACCTCCACATTCTCATCACAACCCAAATCAAAAGTCGCCTCCACGGTGCACCCCAGATCGTCCATCACCATGACGGTGTTGGGTCCGGCACTTAGGGTGAACTGCGACGCTCCGGAGGGCGTCCAAACACCAGGCTCCCAGCTGTACGCGTAGGGCCCAACACCCCCATCGGCAGAAACCACCATTTCCCCGTTGTCCAATCCGCAATCGGCGAAGGTCGAGTCAATCAAAGCCAAATTCAGTGGGAGCGATTGCTCAATCGTGAACTGCAACGTGTCCGCACAAACGCCCTGGTTTCCAACAACCACCTCGTACTCCCCTGCAGCCAAGTCAAACGCCACGTTCGTGTCCGAGACATCTCCAGACCAGGCGTAGTCCAGAGGCGTGGATGCATCCATCAACACTTCGATGACCCCCGTCGACGCCCCGTAACAATCCACGTCCACCTGATTGACGTCCAACAGAGACACTGCTGGATTGTCCAACACCTCCACGGTGATGGTGGCGCTCTCTTCGCACGTTTGGGTCTCGGCAATCACCGCAATCTCCTGCAACCCCGTCTGGCTCGGTGTCAACTCAATGGCGCCCACATTCGCAAACTGCAAGGTGTCCACCACCCACAACAACACCGCCTCATCGCCAGAAGACCACCCGTTGACCTGTGCGGAGAACGTCTCGTCTTCGCACACCTGTTCAGGCGACACAATGGAAATGAACAAGCTGTCTGTCAACTCAAACTGCACTTCAGCCACGCTGTCGCACCCAAATTCGTTGGTCGACTGAAGGGTGTAGGTGCCCGAGGATTCCAAGAGCAAGCCGTTCCAGTCCACGGGCGTGCAAGACGACACGCTCTCGAACGAATAGTCGCTCTCGAACAACTCCACGTCGTAGACCACCAAACTGTCGCATCCCACTGCGTTGGGATAGTAGAGGTCGAGGCTTTGGGTTTCATCCAGCCAAACACCGTCCACCTCCACGCTGTCGCAGCCGGTCACCAACTGAATGGAACCCGTGCTCTCAAGCAAGTCAAAGTCCAAAGTCGTCACGCTGTCGCACCCAAACTCTGTCACACCTTGGTAGGTGTACGTTCCCGAGGAATCCAACAACATGCCATTCCACATCCACGGTGCACATGCCTCGAACTCCTCTTGCTCGTCGTACACCTCGTGCACCACCAAATCAAGGGTCACTGCGCTGTCGCACCCCTCGGGCATGACGAAGACCATGCCGAAGCTGCCTGACGTGGTGAGCAGGGTGTCATTCCAAAGCAGTTCACCACACACCTCCTCCGTCTCTTGGTATTCCAACACGCCCGACCCATTGCACACCCCGCACGCATCGAGCTCGCCCACACAGTCGTCCACATCATCACAGATGCCATCGGCATCCGCATCCGCAGCGCAGCCACCACCACAGACACCCAACGCGTCGAGCTGGTTGCCGTCACAGTCGCAGTCGCCTTCTGGGATGTCAGCACATCCGCACTCGTAGATCTCGCCAGGGCCGTTGCACACGCCACAAGCGTCGAGTGCGCCAACGCAGTCGTCCTCGTCATCACAGATGCCGTCAGCATCGGCGTCTGCAGCACAATCACCACCGCAGACATCGAGGGCATCTAGTTGATTTCCGTCGCAGTCGCAGTCGCCAGCAGGGATTTCTGAACATCCACACTCATAAATCTCGCCGGGGCCGTTGCACACGCCACAAGCGTCGAGTGCGCCAACGCAGTCGTCCTCGTCATCACAGATGCCATCGGCATCGGCGTCTGCAGCGCAATCGC
>CAZGQI010000135.1:0-2999 GCA_964527895.1 uncultured Comamonadaceae bacterium
TGCTTCCCTTCGCAAAGGCCCTTGCCCCATGGGCGCCTGGATTGGCCCGATCCCTGTGGTCTCTGCGCGCGCGACACGAGGTGTTTGTGCCGTTTTGGACCGACGACATGTGGAAGGGTTTGAAGGCGCTTGAAGAGGAAAGCGACGCGGCGCGGAATGCCTGGTTGGGCCTCAGCGATCCGAACTGAGCAGCTGTCTCCAATCGGACGCCCGGAGTCGCCCCAAGGCCCAAACGGCGTCCAATTTGTGCCAACGGCCTTTGCCTTGAGCGCGCGCAAGACGCACCTGAAGGTCTTGCGCGGCTTGGTCCGCCCACCTCTCGTGGACTTGAGCCAAGGCGTCGCGGAGCGCGTGCGCATAAGACTCTACGTCTTGGAACGTGGGATGGCATTCCGGTGGAGGTGGCATGCCTGCCAGCACATGGTGGCATCCTGCGTCGACCCCAGAGCTCATGGTGCGTGCCGAGGCGTCGCCGAGCAGGATGGATACGGCGTGTTTGAACATGTCTGTGTAGCGCGCGGCTCGTCGTTCGGCACCGTTCTGGGAGGTGTTTTGCCCCTCCATGCGGTAGTGCACGGCCACCTGTGAATCGTTGGCCATGCGCACCCCGGCGCTGGCCATGTGGAGCCATAGGGCGTAGTCCTCAGCCAGGGGAAACCCTTCAGGATAGGGGTGGGCCTGCATGACCGCGGTTTTGGCCACCACCGTGGGGTGGTTCAGGGCAGGCCCCCACAACAGAGACGCTTGGATGGAGGCGTGGTCGGCAGGTTTGGCCCACACCCGAATGCCCGATCCAAACACCGCCATGGCTGCGCCTGCGACGTCCACGTCGAGGTGGGCGTCCATGAAGGACAGTTGACGTTCGATGCGGTCCGGCGGCATGCGGTCGTCGGCGTCCATTCGGACGATGAACGGGGTGGACGCAGCGGCAATGCAGGCGTTGAGGCCAGCGACAATGCCACGGTTGGTGTCAAAGCGGACGATCTCGTGGGGCCGCGTCAGGGTCTTTGCCACGCGGGGTGCCAGAGGGGGTTGATTGCCGTCATCAGCGAGAATGACGCAGAACTCCTCGGAGGTTTGGGCGTTCAGGTCGGCCAACGTTTTCTCGAAGTTGGCGTCGGGGCGATAGCAAGGAATGACGACGGTGGCGCGCATGGACGGCTGAAAGTAACGAATTTGCACTCCGATGACGTTGCAGGAACATGTGCGCGAGGTTCAGTTGGGCCTCCGAGTGGCCACCCAAGCCCTTCGGCCTCCGCCCGAGCGGGTGGGATGGCTTGTGGGTTCAGGCCGCAGTGGCACGACTTGGCTGGCGTCCTTGCTCAACGCTGACGCCACCATGCGGGAGATGTTCGAGCCGGTTCACCGGTTGCACGTTCCCCTGATGAAAGGTGGAGCAGACCATCCGTACTTCAGGCCGGGCGAGCTTCCGACGGAGTGGAGGACCTGGCAGTCCGAGGTGTTCAGTGGCCGGCACATCACCAAGCGCACCGACCGTGACAATGTGGGGAGAAACCCCGCTGGCGTGCGGAAGCTGCTTGTGAAAGATGTGTTTGCGTGTGGCTTGATTGCTGCCAATGTCGCCGCGCATCCAGATGTGGCACCCGCGCTCGTCATGCGCCACCCCATTGCCGTGGCCTTGTCCAAACAGGCGCATTCTGACTGGCTTTGGACTTGGTCTCCGGAAGCATTTTTCACCCAGTCGTCGTGGGTCGAGGATCACCTCGGCCCCCACGTGGATGCGTTGACCAGGGTGGCGAGGGAAGAGGGGGTGTTGCCGCAGTTGGTGGCGGTGTGGGCGGTGCTTCAGCACGTGGCGTTGCGGTCGGCTTCGCCCGCAGTCATGCCCATTCTGCACTACGAATCGTCGGTGTTGGATCCTTGGGCGTCGGTTCAAGAACTGTCAGCCCACCCGTCGTGGAAGGGCATGGTGACGGCCAACGAGCAACAGGTCCAGGCGGCCGCTCATCGGGTCTCGTTTGTGTCCAAGTCCGCGAAGGCGAGCGCCCTTCCCAACCCCGCGCGCTGGATGAACAAGGTCTCCTCGGAAGACCGCGCCGCGTGCGAACGGGTGTTGGACGACATGGGAATGGCCGATTGGCACAATGAGGACGGACTGCCTGTGCCGGATGCGATTCAGGCTTGGCGAGAGGCCCACTTCCCACCCTTGGCGTAATCCGCCACAAGGTTCCATTCGCCAGAGCGAATCCTTTTAAGCGCATACACCAAGAACAAGGCGGGCCATCGGCGGGGACCAAACACAAGCCGGTGCACCGCGCCTTGGGTGAAGGCCGTCGCCGGATTGATGGCTTGTCCCGAACTTTCGTCGGGGTGCAGCCGAGGCGCCAAATCGACGGGCACAATGCGACCACCGCGCCTCAAGATGCTGTCCATCAGCATCACTTCCTCGCCGCCATTGGTGGGCGGGGCCCCCAACCCAAACCGCGTGTCGAACCGAATGTCCCAACGTCGCAACGCCGCGACGTTCAGCACCAATTCCATGCTGTTGATGCGTTGGATGCGCCGCAGGTTGGGAAGGCCAGGACCTTCGAGGACGGAGAGGTCTTGGACGTCGTTGCGCCAAGGGGTGTCCGGGTCTTTCATCAACCGGGTCGCCAACGCTCCGACACGGTCCCAGTCTTCGGCATCGCTCAGGCGTTGAGACAGCGAGGAAAACGCCTCGATGTCGAGGGTGATGTCGTCGTCGGCCAACAAAGCCCACTGAGCACGAAGGGTGTCCACGGCCGCATTTCGGGACAAACTCAACCCCAAGGTGTCCATGTGGACGATCTGGGCATGGTCGTCGGACCACCCCAACGAGTCGAGGGAAAGTCGGCCTTGGTCGGTTCGCAGCTGGTTGACCACCACCACATGGGCTTTGAGCTTTGCAATCTGGGCGACGAGCCCTTGGTTTTGGGCCAATCGGCCGTCCATGGTGCTCAAGGCAATTCCCAAGACGGGAGCGTCAGAAGTGGGATTGTGTGGCATTCCGCGCACAA
>CAZGQI010000136.1:0-2997 GCA_964527895.1 uncultured Comamonadaceae bacterium
GTGTGGGCGTTCCCCAACTGCGCGCCGTGATGGAAGTCAGCGCGGCATTGGAAGGCACAGGCGTTCCTGTGATTGCCGATGGTGGCATTCGCTACACGGGAGACATCGTGAAGGCCTTGGCCGGCGGTGGTCATACCGTGATGATTGGCTCCATGCTTGCAGGAACCGAAGAAAGCCCCGGCGAGACCATCATCTACGAGGGACGTCGCTTCAAGGCGTACCGCGGCATGGGTTCGGTGGAAGCCATGCAAAAGGGGTCCAAGGACCGCTACTTCCAGGACGCAGAGGACGACTTGAAGAAGCTCGTGCCCGAGGGCATCAGCGGCCGCGTGCCTTTCAAAGGCAGTGTGACCGAGGTGATGCACCAAGTCATTGGCGGGTTGCGCGCGGGCATGGGCTACTGCGGGTCTGCGGACTTGGGCGAGCTGCGTGAAAAAGGGCGCTTTGTGCGGATCACCTCTGCGGGCGTCAAGGAGAGTCACCCGCACGACGTCATGATCACGCGAGAGGCCCCCAACTACAGCATTCGCTGAGTCTGCAAGGCCACACCCCCCTCCTTTTCACATGGGTTGGAGAGCAACCTCTGAAGGCGGGGTTTGGCCCAATTGACGAATTTGACAGAACTTTCGGCTGCCTGGGCCTCAAATGGGCCTGCGCCAGACATTGAATCACACTTCTCCCATGAAACAGTTTGCATGGACATGCGCCTTCGCTGCGCTGACGCTTTTCGCTTCCAACGCTTTGGCCCAACGCCAAGGAAGCCCCACGGATGCTGGGGAAACCTACGTGTTGGAAGTCGGCAATGAGCGGGTGACCTTGGGCGACTTCAAGCACGTCTACGGCAAAAACAACCGCGACAGCGTGTACACCATCGAGGCCCTGGACGAGTACATGGAGCTCTTTGTGAACTTCAAGTTGAAGGTCCTGGAGGCCGAAGCGTTGGGCATGGACACCGCGGCCGCGTTCAAAAAAGAACTCGCCGGGTACCGCACCCAACTCTCGCGTCCTTACCTCGTCGATGGCGATTTGCTCGATGAACTTGTGGTGCAAGCCTTCGAGCGCAAGGGCATGGAGGTTCGGGCGAGTCACATGCTCATTAGCGCGGATGCCAGCGCCTCTCCCGCAGACACCCTGCGGGCTTGGAACCGCATCCAAGCGTTGCGCGGCCAGGTTCTCGGAGGCGAGGATTTTGAAACCGTCGCCCGCAGCAAAGGGGGCAGCGAAGACCCTTCCGTCACGAGCAATGGAGGTGACCTTGGCTGGTTTACCGCATTCCAAATGGTCTATCCCTTTGAAAACGCCGCATTCAACACGCCCGAAGGCGAAGTGAGTGAGGTGGTTCGGACGCGGTTTGGGTACCACATCTTGAAAGTCACTGGCAAGCGCAAGGCGCGAGGCGAAGTGCAAGTGGCACACATCATGGTGCGCATGCCCAAGGATGCGCCGCAAGATCAAGTGGCCAATGCCGAAGGCCGAATCATGGAAGTCAAGCGCATGCTCATGAGCGGCGAATCGTTCGAGTCCATGGCGATGAAATACAGCGAAGACCCGTCGACGGCGAACAAGGGTGGCATGTTGCCTTGGTTTGGCACCGGCAAGATGGTGGAAGCCTTCGAAGACGCCGCGTTTGCCATCGAGAATGCGGGAGACCTCGCGGGGCCCGTGCGCACCGATTACGGCTTTCACATCCTGAAGCTCATCGGCAAAAAGCCCTTGCCTACGCTGGAGGAAAGCCGTCGCGAATTGTCCAAAAAAGTGCGTCGTGACAGCCGTGCCGAAATCACGAAGACCTCGTTTGTCAACAAGCTCAAGAAAGCGTACGGCACAAGCGTGAGCAGCCGTCGACTGGAGGCTTTGAAACTCGCGGCGTCCAAGGTGGACAGCCTCTTCTACCCTGGCCACCCCCTGACAGGGGTGCGCAAGAGCGAATTGAACCGCACCCTGTTCAGCGTGGCTGACAAGCCCTACAGTGTGGAGGACTTCGTGACTTGGGTCAATGGCAGCAAGGTCCGAGACCTAAATCGCCCCGCCACCGTCATGGTGACCCAAGAAGTGGATCGCTACGTGGAAGAGGCCCTTTTGGCCTACGAAGACACCCAACTGGAGGCGAAGCACGACGACTTCCGCCTGCTGATGGAAGAGTACCACGACGGCATCTTGCTCTTTGAGTTGACCGACCAAAAAGTGTGGAGTCGCGCCGTGAAAGATTCGGCTGGGCTGGTCGACTTCCACAGCCGAAACCGTGAATCCTTCATGTGGCCCGCGCGCCTCGATGCAGGCATCCACACCTGTGAAGACGCGAAAATTGCCAAGAAGGTCCGCAAGGAACTGCGCAAGACAGGCGACGTGGAAGGCCTGCGGCGTGAACTCATCGCCGAGCGCCCCTTGGCCTTGCGCAACGAAACCGGCAAATTTGTGGCGGGTGACAACGCGTTCGTGGACCGTGCGTTTGAGGCCTTGCGCGATGGATCGCTGGTCGCAGACAAGAATGGCCTCTTGATTTTGGAAACCACCGAAGGCGGAGACCAAATCATCTTGGTTCACGTCAAGGAGGACATGGCGCCCACCCCCAAATCGTTGGACGAATGCCGAGGCGCGGCCATTGCTGCGTACCAGGATCACCTCGAAAAGGAGTGGATCATGGAGCTTCAGCGCAAGTACCCTCACAAGATCAACCGCGAAGGGCTGTACAGCTTGGTGCGCGAATGATGTCAGCCCGCACAGTCGCCGCCCTGTTGCTTCTCAGTGTGCTGGGGGGGTGTGGTGACGGTGTGCAGCCCGCGGAGGCGCGGTTTGGGGACGACGTGGTGGCCAAGGCGTATGGGGAAGTCTTGACGTGGGACAGCCTGGCCCAGCAAGTTCCCGACGACCTCAATTTGGAAGACAGCGCGGCCTTTGCCGAGCGTGTGCTCGACCGTTGGCTCCGCGAGCAGGTCCTCGTCAACGAGGCCCGAACCCAATTGCGCGACGAACTCGCCTCCATCGAACAAGCACTCG
>CAZGQI010000137.1:0-2973 GCA_964527895.1 uncultured Comamonadaceae bacterium
CGGCAGGGGGGCACATCTTGTGGCGCAGGGCGTTTGGCATGTCCTCGATGGCATCTACAACCAAAAGGGAGATCATCCCAGATGTTCGACCGAAGACTACCTCAAATACGTGGTCGATTTGCCCGGAGAAGCGCATGAAATTGCCTTCTACAAAAGTCCCAAAAGCGACCGCTGGTGGATGGATGTCCCCACACCCAATCAAGACAATGCGAACCTTTCGTCGAGTTTGCTCGTACCGTGTACTTATCAAGAGTACGTGGAAGCCTCTGAGGGATCCCTCCCGGATCGTTGGTGGCGGACCTACCAAAAACTCGCATGAGCATGATTGACCTCGGCATCACACCACCGCTGCAAAGCACGCGCCAACCGGCCGCGCATTGGGAAAATCCCTATATTAGCCAACCTCTGCGCGTACGCAAAGAGTCTCAACCTGCTGAAAATCAAAGGAATAAGATGATTCGCAACATCTCCATCTGCCTCGTTTTGGCGTGCCTCTCGGTGGCTCAGGCCTTCGGGCAACAAGACCCCCAGATGACGCAATGGTTCAACGACCTTGCGGCGTTCAACATTGGCGCCGCGGGAGAGGACGACTTGACCCATGTCAACGCGTGGTACCGCAACCAGTGGATGGGCGTCAACGGTGCGCCCATCACGACCATGATCAACGTGAACACCAAAGCGGGATTCATTCCAGGTGCTTTGGGCCTCCAACTCTACCAAGACGAAATCGGTCAGGAGTCCAACACCATGGTCAAACTGGGCTACGCCTATCACTTGCCAACCCTTGCCAATGGAGCCCATGTCGGCGTAGGCTTGAATGTCTCGCTCTTCAGCAAGAGTTTCGACGCCAACTGGATTGCTGTGGACGGCGTGGCCAACGACCCTGCCATTCCCACCGGCAATGGTTCAGGCACTTCAACCGACGTGGATTTTGGCATCTTCATGCGCAAGGGCAACGACTACTACGCCGGCTTGTCCATGACACACCTTGCGGAAGTCCAATTGTCCTCCTTGAACATTGTGCCCACACGCCACTACTACTTCATGGGGGGCTACAACTACCCCTTGAGTGGCGATGCCTTGGTGCTGCGCAGCAACGTGCTGGCCAAGACCGACTTGAACGCGACTGCGTTGGACATCAATGTCAACGTGCTGTGGGAAGACCTCATTTGGGGTGGCTTGACCTACCGTCCAGGCGATGCCGTGGGTCCTTCCGCGGGCATTCAATACCGCGTGAACAAGAAAGAAGGCATCACCACGAGCGAGCAAGTGTTCAAACTTGGCGCCGCCTACGACCTGACAACCAGCGAACTGAATGCGTACACCCCGGGATCGGCTGAGCTGTTCCTCTCCTACGCGTTCAAATTCATCACGACCCCGGTCGAAAACAAGTACGCCAACCCTCGATTCCTCTAAGACACACGAAACCATGTCTGTCGAGCGTTGTTGATACGCCTAACAACCTGCAAGAAATTCAATCCATGAAAAAGCTCCTGATGATCCTCTTGGCACCCGTCTTTTTGTCGGCGTGCTACATGGGACCCCAGGGCGAACTGGTGGGGGTGCAACCCCGTCAGTACTGGGAACAATCCAACCCCTATGGGATGAACTACATCCACTTTGGCTCCTACACCATGGGACCCAGCGACCAGGATGTCCCCTTCGCCTTGAACACGCGCTCCAAGACGGTGACCATTCCACCGTTCTACATGGACGTGCATGAAATCACGAACAACGAGTACCGCCAGTTCGTGCACTACGTAAGGGATTCGTTGTACCTCCAAACCTTGGCGGACAACGACGACGACCGTTACTACATCGCGGAAAACGCCCGCGGCCAAGAATTGGATCGATTCATCGACAAAGGCTTCCTGCTCAACTGGGAAGAACCCATCGATTGGGAGGACGAAGACATCTTCGACTTGTTGTACGACGAGTTCTTCCTCCAAGGCTCGGATCAGTTCTACAACCGCCGCGAGCTCGACACGCGCAAACTCAATTACCGCTACTACTGGGTCAACTTGGACGAGGCGGCCAAAAAAGGCAACCGCGACGAAGAGTACGGCGAGGTCAACACGTTGAATCAACTGCATTCCACTCGCCGTCACAGCGACCGCGCACAGTTTGTGGTCGAAGAAATCATCAACGTCTATCCGGACACCCTTGTTTGGATCCACGACGCAACCTATGCGTACAACGAGCCCTACGCGGAGTCCTACTTTTGGCATCCCGCATTCGACGATTACCCCGTGGTGGGCGTCACTTGGGGTCAAGCCAAAGCGTTCAACGCGTGGCGCACGCAGATCATGAACGAATGGAAGCAAAAGAACAATGAGACGTTTGTCCAGAGGTTCCGTCTTCCTTCTGAAGCGGAGTGGGAATTTGCAGCACGCGGTGGCCGCAATCTCGCGCCCTTCCCCTGGGGTGGACCCTATGCCCGGAACCAACAAGGTTGTGTCCTTGCCAACTTCAAGCCCATGCGTGGAGACTATGTGGAAGATGCAAATGCATACACTGCACCTGTCGAATCCTACAGCCCCAACGACTACGGTTTGTACAACATGAGCGGCAACGTGGCCGAGTGGACCAACACGGCGTTCGACGAAACCGTCTACGATTTCTCGTGGGATCTCTCGCCCGACTACGTGTACCATGCCAAAGTGGATGACCCCCCTGCACTCAAGCGCAAAGTCATTCGTGGCGGCTCATGGAAGGACATTGGCTACTACTGCCAAACCGGCACACGCGCGTTCGAGTACAGCGACACCGCCAAGGCATCCATTGGATTCCGTTCAGTGATGTCCTACCTCGGCCGAGGCAAGTCGGGCCTGCCCGAAGAATGGAATTGATTTCCATGGCGTGAATTGAAACCGCACGCCATTCGCACAATAAAAACCTACCTGCACAGCGTTAGCTGCATTGAAACCAACAACCTAAAACCGTAACCATGAAACCAGGAAGCAAACAGTGGAA
>CAZGQI010000138.1:0-2972 GCA_964527895.1 uncultured Comamonadaceae bacterium
GTGGAGATGCCCTTCCGCCACCCGCGGATAACCGATTTGGTCGGTGTAGGTGGCCTTGTACAAATAAATGCCGTTGGGCACGTAGTGTTGACCGTCCGTGCCCATTTGGCCCAGCCAAGGCTCTTCCGGATCGGTGGTTTCAAACACCAATTGTCCCCAGCGGTTGGTGATGCGTAAGGCATACGCTGACACCCCGCGTACCACCGGGAGCCACACGTCGTTCAGGCCATCGCCGTCTGGGGTGAAGGCTGTGGGGGCGTAGAAGACCGAGCCGCTGACGCTCACTTGCCCCTCGGCCGTGTTGGCACAGCCAAATTCATTCACCACCGTTTGGGTGATCGTGAAGGTGCCTCCGTCGCTGTAGATGTACTGCCCTTGGCACCCTTCGAGGCCACCTCCGTCCCCAAAGCTGTAGTAGCAGTCGACGTTTTGGTCGCCCAAATATTCCACCCACACCACGGGATTGAGGATGTCCACTTGGTTGGGGGTGACGTCGATGGAGGCCACCGGCACCGGGAGGATTTCTACGTTTTGAATGGCTTGCAATTCCAAGGAGCGCTGACAAAATCCGCCGGTCTCCATTTCGAGGGTGATGGGGTAGCTCCCCGGAGACAAATAGGTGTGACTTGTGCTGACCGCACTCGAGGAACTCCCGTCGCCAAAGTGCCACGTGTAAGTCGTGGCGGTTTCCGTGGTGCTGAGGTTGTCAAAACTCACAGAGTGGGGCGGACACCCCGTCCATGGACCGGCTTGAAAGTCAATGACGGGTTCGGCAATGACCGTGACCGGGGCGGTGAATGTTTGGGTGCATCCCGTCAATTCCGGCACACTTGCCGTCAAACTCACGTCATACGTTCCAGGTTCGGCATACATCAATCCGAGCACTTCGTTCTCTTCGATGTTGCTGTAAGTTGTTTCCCCGCCAAAATCCCATTCGTACACGGTGTTTTCGTCCGAGGACGCAGTGCCGTTGAACGAGAAGAAATGGTCGTCAAAACAATTGGGGTCTGGCGTTTCAAACTCAGGTTCCAGCAAGAACTGGATTTCCACCTCTGCAGTGGCCACATCGGGACATGTAAAGTCAGCTGCAGCCGTTAGGCTGATGACATAGGTTCCCGTGTCGGGAAAGTTGTACGTCGGACTAGGATCCGTACTTGTTCCAGAAGGAATGCCACCGACCCCGTCGCCGAAATCCCACAGATATGCATCTGCATTGACCGAGAGGTTGTTGAAGTCGAACGTAAGACCTGTGCAGAATTGATATTGGTCTTCCACCACAGCTTGCGGTTCCGGTGGAGCGGTCCACGAGAACTCCGCATCAGATGTACAGCCGTGGTTGTTGACACTGACCGTGACATCCCAGCTGTTGGCATTGCCAAATGAAATGCCTCCAGGGCTAGGAATGTCCGCCAAATTTGGCGTGCCGACCCCAAAATCCCAGAGCATGCTCGCGTTGCCGTCAAGGTTGCCTTCCACTGCAAAATCAAACACCTCAATGCCGTCCTCGCAATTGAAACCGTCCACGACAATGACGGGTTCCAAGGGTTGCCAGACTTGATACAAGGCTTCCGAAGTGTCTGCGCAAGGCCAACCTGGGTTCACAACAAGGGTCACCCAATAATCACCAGGCTCAGGCCATGTGAAGGTGGGCTCGTACTCTGTGCTGATGTCTGTGGAAACATCTGCCACCCCAAAGTCCCATTCGTAACTCGAACCGTTGACCGAGTTGTTGTCCAACGTGATGGTCTCGCCAATGCACAACTGGGCAGGTGTTTGCTCGGCCACCACCGATTGGATGTTGGGGTCGCACAAGGTCACATTGAACTGAAAATCCCGCATCGTGGTGCTCAGCAACACGCCATTGCGGTATTCCGAAACACAGATGCCTATCGCATATTGTCCCGGTGCCGTTGGCATTCCTGAGATGATGCCTGTGACAGGATCAATGCTCATGGCAGGATTTGACGTGATGGGATAGGTTCCGTTGAATCCGCCGATGTACTCGACTTCTTGATAAGGAGGCGTGGAGGGTGGATTGGGCACGGGACTGTCGGGCCCGTTTCCGCCCCCGGTGCCCCCGCCGTCAAAGGGAGCACACAAGGAGTACACCAAGTCGTCGCCATCGGGGTCGATGGCACTGTGGTCCCATGTGAATTCGAAATTGGCGCAAACCGCCACCGGAGGCAATTCCTGGAAGACCGGTGAGCTGTTTTGGGGCGCATTGGCTCCTTCATTCGATCCCGGGACATGGGTCACAAACGTGGCGCCAGGGTTGTCCGTGCCGCCAAAGTTCTGCAGGTTGCTGATGGAGGGGTTTCTGCAGCACCGTGGCCACACCAAGTCCCACCCATAGTTGGTGGTGGGCAAGGAGACCGTGGTGGAATAGATGGCCTGTTCGATGCACAAGTCCGGGGGCGGGGTGCCGCATGGGTTCCCCAAAGCCACCGGGACGCTGCTGATGTTGGATTGCGTGATCGGAATGGTCAGGACATCGTTGTCTCCAATTTGTCCTGTGCCATCCCACATTCCAATGTAGACTTGATCATCAAACCCCGTTCCCAGCGTGTTCGCCGGCCCACAGTCCCGATAGACTTTCAGGGTGATCAAATAATTGCTTCCTCCCAAATGGGTGTAGAAGATCTCGCCCCCGACGAGGTGGGTGGCGTGGACTGACCAAGACACGCAGCACAATGCCACCATCACGATGAGGCGGTGCAAGCCTATGAATGGCGTAAACTGAGAGGACATGGTCATGAAGTCAATGCAAAAGAAAATACGTCTGCAGAGACTCTAACGTTGGAAACCCTCAAAAGGTTGACCTCATCGCGATCTGAAAACATGCAGACTTCCGTGGTCACGAATGCCATCGGCGCGAATGAGGACCCATTGGTAATGTCCGTCGGGGACATCGTCCCCATTCATGTATCTCCCGTCCCACACCAACTCGGGTTCATCGTCTTGCAAGGTGACGT
>CAZGQI010000139.1:0-2939 GCA_964527895.1 uncultured Comamonadaceae bacterium
ACGACTACGAGGCAAGCAACTCTGCTCAACTCAACGCTTGGTTGGACAACCATGGCGGAGCGACGGCCACAGACAACTGCGGCAACATCACGTGGTCTCACGACTACGAGGTGGGTGACCTCAGCGACGGATGCGGCTTGACTGGCTCTGTGTACGTGACCTTCACGGCCACAGACGACTGCGGAAACAGCTCGACTACGACGGCTTCTTACACCATCGAAGACACGACTGCTCCAAACTTGTCTGGCACCCCAACCCTCAACAACGCTTCAGTGGACGTTCCTTACGACAGCTACTGCGGTGAGGTGACGGTTCCAACCATTGCAGATGTTGCTGCGGGTGACGCGTGCGGCGAAGCCACTTCGTGCGACACGATGGCCACGGAAAATGCCAACGCAGAAATCGCTGCGGCATTGGGAATGGACATCCTTGGCGAAGACGGCTACCTCGACCTCTTGACGAACGTCACGACGTCGGGCATCAACAACCCGTTCGTTACGGGTGGGGAGTACACGCTCGGTACCATCGCGACGCCAACGACCATGGCGGACGGTGAGACGTGCGACAACAACCCCAACCAGCACGGCATGCGCATGTTCAACTTCCTCGGAGGTGAATACTACATGACGGACGCGGGAACCATGGTCAAGAACCACCTCGACGGAACGGCCACCCTCACGATGACGGTGTCGAACGACTTGGGTGCGTTCAACGTGGAAGCCACGTTCGGCACGCTGATGAACTGGGAAGAGTGGTGCGCGACGCCAGGTCTCGAGAGCTACAAGTCCGACTGCGGCTTGGGCGATCACATGACGTGGGATTACGCCATCCTCCTCGACGGAACCATCACGGGTGTGGAAGGAACGGCCTTCGAAGGCACGGAGCTCAGCATGAGCCACCAGCCTACGAACCAGTACTTCGGCTTCCAGTTTGGTGTGGGTGCCAACAACAAGAATGCCCAGTACGGCTTCAGCGGTTGGTACTACTACGGCGGTACGTTGGTCATCAACGGCGAGGCAACCAGCGCCATGGGCTCTGGTGACCTCTTCGGTGACCTCGACTTCCTCCAAGCTTGGGAAACCACCTTCCACTTCTGCGCTGTCGACGAGTGCGGCAACGACGTGACTTACAACTACAGCTTGACAAGCACTGGCGAATTGCAAGACCCACTCCTCGATGGAGGTGTTGAGGGCGAGCAGGACGCTGAGGCGACCTACGTCAAGGACTTGATTGAAATCACGACGCTCTACCCGAACCCAGCCTCTACGCAGGCTCTGTTGACGGTGGAAGTGAAGGAAGATTTGACAGCCAAGGTCCAGGTGTACACCATGGACGGATCTCTCGTTGAACAGGTGTTCGACGGAATGATGTACGAGGGATGGCCAACGACCTTGGAGCTGAACATCAACAACTTGGAATCTGGTCTGTACCAGGTCCGAGTGAGCTCGAAGGACTTCGTGACGACGAAGAAGTTGCTCGTCATTGAGTAACCCTCCCACTGAGCTTGCGCATTGAATTTGGAAGGCCGTCCCCTTGGGGCGGCCTTCTTTTTTCTTCTTGGACTTATCTTTTGGAACATGAATCGGAAGAATCACTTCTGGGCCCTGCCAGCCCTCACTTTGCTTGCCTGCTGTTTGAGTCAACATGCTTCAGGCCAAACCGAACCCGGATTCCCTTACAATCCAGACGCCAACGGGAATGAACAAATCGAATCCGGCGATTTGATCACGTTTTTGTCCTTCTTTGGTTCGCCGTTTCTTCCTTCAGGGGTTCTTCCCATCGAAGGCGGTGGCACCGGCGTGGGCACCTTGGACAGCGCCCGTTTGGTCCTCGGCGTGAGCACCTATGCCGACATCACGCCGCTGGGAGAAATCGGGCCACGTGGAGAAATCTCAGGGTCCCTGAACATCACCCAAACATTGGCCCAAGGATTTGGGACGGTTGCCAGTGGATCCTATGCACAAGCGCAAGGCCGAAACACGACAGCGTCAGGCGCTTACAGCTTTGCCTCCAACCAAAACAGCACGGCCACAGCGGTCTGCTCCAGCGCCATTGGGGAGGGCTCCACAGCGTCTGCCACGGCAGCCCATGCCCAAGGGTTTGGGTCTGTGGCAGGAGGGCTCGCGGCCCACGCGGAGGGCTACTACACGGAGGCGACAAGCAACTACAGCCATGCCGAGGGCTACCGGTCGGACGCCACCAACACCGCCGCGCATGCGGAGGGGTACCAAAGTTTGGCAAGCGGCCTCTACAGCCATGCGTCCAACCGCAACACCACAGCCTCTGCAACTTGCGCGCATGCGGAGGGAGAAGGCACCTCGGCCACCGCAGATGCCGCCCACAGTGAAGGGTTTCAAAGTGTGGCCAGCGGATTCGCAGCCCATGCTGAAGGCTATGAAACCACCGCCTCAGGATTGTACAGCCACGCTTCTGGCCGCTCCTCTGCAGCCACGGCCAACAGCGCAGCAGCCATCGGCTACAACCTCGTGGCCGACCAAGAGAACAGTGCGGTGGTGGGCCAATGGAACCTTGAAAACCAAACCGGCGTGTTGTTTGCCGTGGGCAACGGTGCAGATGCCGACAACCGAAGCGATGCGCTTCAAGTGGACCAATTGGGCAACCTGACGTTGAGCGGCAAGGTGATTGCCGACGGCCAAGATGTGCTGTTGATGATTTCCACCTTGCAAACGCAAGTTGCGACGCTCACCACGCAATTGGACGCCCTTCAAACCCAGCTCGACGAACTCGGAGGCAACTGACCGCGCACAGGTGCGCTGGAGGTGCGGTCAGAGCTTGATGCAGATGTTTTGGGGTTCGGTGAAAAACTCCAGGGCGTCGAACCCGCCTTCGCGGCCCAAGCCTGACGCCTTCACGCCTCCAAAAGGTGTGCGAAGGTCGCGCAACAGCCATGTGTTCACCCAAACGATGCCAGACTCGAT
>CAZGQI010000140.1:0-2921 GCA_964527895.1 uncultured Comamonadaceae bacterium
GGTGCAATACAAGTTCCTCAATGGAAACGATTGGGGGAACGACGAAGGTGTCCCTGCGGCATGTGGCGTGTCCAATGGCCTCGGCGGCTACAATCGGGCGTTTGTGGTTCCAGCAGCCAACACCAGCCTCGATGTGCATTGTTTTGCTTCCTGCGAAGCATGCACGCCTGTGGAGGCAGACGATTGCATCTCGGGAGATTGTTGCGGGACAGGCACCATGTGGGATGCAGCATCAGGCACCTGTGTTGTGGCCGATGTGGCTCCTTCGGCTTGCGCAGAAGACATCAATGGGGACGGCAGCGTGGCCGTCGCCGACATTTTGTTGTTGTTGGGCGCCTTTGGGTTGGAGTGCGATTGATTTCTTGAGGGACGCCGTGCGTTGCTCAGTTGCAGCTGGTTCCATACAAGGTCAGAAACACCAGCAAGTCTGACGTGGCGCAAACGCCGTCGCCGTCAAGGTCGGTTTCTTCTCCAAAACCTCCGTACGCGCTCAGCAAGACCAACAAGTCTCCGGAGGTCCTTGCGAAGTCGTAATTGAAATCGGCCAAACAGTTGGTGGGTTCGGTGATCACGTGTCGCGTATCGATGGCCAAGGATTCGTAAGTGGTGGTTTCGCCGCTGGGCCAGGCTACAACCAGTGAGTCCACCGACGTGCTTGTCGCCAATCCCCAATGCAAATCCAAGGTGCTGGCGCCGGAATAGCCTTGGCCAATGTTGACTTCATCCATCCGGACTTTTCCATCGAAGTACAACGTGGCCCTTGCCCCGACTGCGTCCCGGTTGCTCAATGTGCCTTCAAGCTTCACCTGGAGCCAATGCCCTTCCGCCGCATCGTTGCGCAAGAGGCCAATCCCTGGTTGGGTTCCGCTTTTGGGCGTGGCAATGACCAAGTCCAAATCTCCGTCGTTGTCCAAGTCGCCCATGGCCAGACCGTAATCGGAATATGTGTGTTCGAGGGTGGCATTTCCTTCGCTCACAGGCGTGAAGGTGTTGTCGCCATTGCCGCGATACAAGATGTTTGGCAAAGGGGCGAATTGGTAGTCATTCACGATGTACAAGTCCCATTCGCTGTCGTGGTCGTAATCGAAAAAGACGCAACCCCACGTCATGCCTGAGTCGCTTGTTCCCGAGGGAACGCTGATGTCTTCAAATGATCCGTTGCCCTCATTGAGGAACATGGCACTGGGATACAGGTCCGTGATGTAGAGGTCCAGCCATCCGTCGTGGTTGATGTCCGCCACATCCACACCCATGCAATTGCCTTGGTAATTCAACCCCGCGAAGAAGGCCAAATTGATGAACGTTCCATCTCCTTGGTTTCGATACAATTTGTTGGTTTGGTTGGCATCATGGGTCAAGTAGAGATCTTGATCCCCGTCGTTGTCGTAGTCGAAGAAAATGCTGCCCATGCCCACCCCTGTATCGAGCGTTCCTGTTTGTTGGTAGACATTCACAAACCCCTCGCCGCCAGTGTTTTTGAAGAAGTGGTTTTCGGCATTGATGTTGACCACGTACAAATCGGTGAATCCATCCTGGTCGTAGTCTGCCGCGTGCAGGGAACGGCACATCAGCGTGCTGTTCAGACCCCATGCCTCGGCCATGTCGACAAACGTGCCGTCGCCCTGGTTGACGTAGAAGCGGTTTGGGGCTGCTGAACTGCCACCATATCCATTTCCGGTGGCCAAGTCCAAATCACCGTCGTTGTCAAAATCGAACCAAATCGCGGCATTGGTGAATCCTTCATCCGCCACCCCAGCCTCTGCACCGACTTCGACAAAGGTCATGTTGCCCTCATTGCGGTAGAGGGCGTTGGGCGCAAATTTGGACCCCACATAAATGTCCTCGTCGCCGTCGTTGTCGTAGTCGCCAATGGCCACGGCGTGGTGCTGTCCTTCCATGGTCAATCCAGCTTCTTCGCCAATGTCGACAAAAGCCGGTGTGTTTTGGCTGAATGTCAACGAAGCGGGGAGCCACATCACGGCACACGCCAACAGGAAGGAGGGAAGAGACAAGTTCATGGCTGAGGAAACAGGCTTGCGAATCTACGTGTTGCCGGGAAAATGTGCATTGCTCGTGGGGGATGAGATGCGCGCACAGGAGCCTGTTCGTCGAGTTCATTTGGCAGAGTGAAGAACTTTTCTAATGATTCGTCATATAATCCTCAGGTCTTATATCTGTATGCGTCTATGTTTGGACCGTGCATCAAGAGAACAGGTGCCGCATCGCGTTGGCTGTTCGATTGGGTACAAGTAGATTGTTAGGATGGAAGGGCGCCTTGGCGCCCTTCTTGCTGCCCCAAAAATCAGCGACAGAATCGTCGTATTTTTGAGTCATGACCGCGACAAGAACACCGCTTTTTATGGTTTCATGGGCCTTGTTCCTTTGGGGATGTCAAGGATGCGGAGAAGGGAGTGGCGTGCCTCAGGTGAGAATCGACCAGATTGAGATTGTCGCGTTGGACGAGAATTACGCGGAGGACCCTTGGGGAGAGGAGGGGACCCCAGATTTGTTTGCGGATGTGTCGGTCGAGGACGCCCCCTATTTCACGTCGACGACGTCCGCGGAGTCTTCCTTGCCACAGCGCATCCCTTTTGAAGGGTTGACCTTCCAAGGTGTGGAGTTGGACCAAACGGTGGTCATTAGGGTGTTTGATGAAGACAGCGATTCTTTGGACGATTTTGTGGGGGAAGTTTCTTTCGTGCCCCGAGATCTCATGTTCAGCGAACCCGTCCGTCATTCCCTCTATGGGGGATATCTCCAGGTGGATTTGCTCTTGACGTGGTGACGCGCGACGATTTTTCAGGAAAAACCCTTGTCGTGCCCAAATCCTCGCTATATTTGCACCCCTGTTTTAGCTAGCAAGACTCATGGCACATCACAAATCAGCCCTCAAGCGCATTCGTTCGGACGAAAAGAAGCGC
>CAZGQI010000141.1:0-2899 GCA_964527895.1 uncultured Comamonadaceae bacterium
CTTCGAGTTCGTCGCAGATGCCGTCGCCATCGGCGTCGTTCAAGCAGTTGCCGTCACAATCGTAAAATTCCTCGGCGTAAACGCAGTCGCCTTCGTCCGAAGCGAGGGCGTCGTAGTTGCAGGCCGTCTCGTCCGTACACCCCGCCACTTCGAGTTCGTCGCAGATGCCGTCGCCATCGGCGTCGTTCAAGCAGTTGCCGTCGCAATCGACATATACGTCTGCGAACGTGCACATGCCGTCGTCACAGGTCGCCGTCATGTCGTAGTTGCAGGCCGTTGCGTCTGTGCAGCCCAGGACACCTGAACCGCCGCATTCGCCGCACGCGTCGAGGACCGCGCAAGAACCGTCGTCCTCCGTGGCCTCCGGGTCGTAGTTGCAGGCCGTCTCGTCCGTGCAGCCTGCCACTTCGAGGATGTCACAGACGCCGTCGCCGTCGTTGTCCTCCAGGCAATCGCCACCGCATATGCCCAAGGCGTCGAGCTGGTTGCCCTCGCAGTCGCAGTCCCCCTCGGGAACGTCCGTGCAACCGCATTCCAACACCGCTCCTGGACCGTTGCACACGCCGCAGGCGTCGAGTTCGCCGACACATGGATCGAGGTTGTCGCAATCGGTCACCACAAACTCAGAATTGAAGGCAAAGACTTCCCGAATTTCCTGGCTTTGGTCGCCGTTTTGGAAGATTTGGACTTGAATTTGGCCTGAAATGGGACCGGCTGTAGTCATTTGTATCACCAACACGCGTCCTTCTTCCCCTGCAAAGCCCGGGTGATCGGGGGCCGCTTCCAATCCTGGGAAAGGCAAAAACCACGCACCGCCCGTCTCGTCATTCACCGTGACGTTGTATCCGGAACCGTCCCCATTGAACTCTTCCGACGCGTCAATGTCTCCCCAAATGGCCTGTGCTTGTTCGCCCGCTTCGATGTCCGAACCGATGGTCAGGTAGCTGTCAAAGACGAGGTTGGGAAAGTTTCCATACAATTCGGGGTTGATGCCTGCAGCATTGAATTCCGTATTGAGCGCGTGATTGAACCACACTCCGGATGCCGATTCCAAGACCAGCGGATTCAAGTTGTCCCCGGAGCACGCATTGACGTAATCGAGCGCATTGGCGCAACGCATGAACACGCGATACGTCGTCAAGCCCTGAAGTCCCCCGTCCGTGTGCTCTTGAACAATCTCTGTCTCCAAGGCGTAGCCGGCCACAGGGGTGTTGGTGCATTCGTCACACCATCCGTCGTTGTCCGCATCCACCAAACAATTGCCCCCGCATACTCCCAAGGCGTCGAGTTGGTTGCCATCGCAGTCGCAATCGCCTTCAGGAATCTCGGTGCAACCGCATGCATAGATTTCACCGGGTCCGTTGCACACTCCGCACGCATCCAAGGCGCCAATGCATTCATCAACGTCGTCGCACACGCCATCTCCATCCTCGTCCGATTGGCAGGTACCGCCGCACACACCGGCCGCATCGAGCACGTTGCCATCGCAGTCGCATGCGCCGTCCGCAATGGATTCGCAAAGCGAGGGGTCCGCGGCGCCAGCAGGACCTTCCCCGTCGTAGTTGCATGCCTCGGGGTCGTCACACCACGCGCACGACACAAACTCGCAAGACCCATCGTCGAGGTTGGCCTGTGAATCAAAATTGCAGGCCGTGTCATCCGTGCATCCTTCCACATCCACGAAGAGGCAGGTGCCGTCGTCGTAAAGCGCCTCGGCATCGTAGTTCGAGGCCAACGGATCTGTGCATCCGCCACACTCGTCCGGATTGCAGAACGGCAAGACCTCTCTGAACTCGTTGGCCTGATCAGATTCGATGAACACCTGCACCTGCACTTGGCCCGAGAGGACGCCGGCGGTGGTGATTTGGGCCACCATGACGCGCAGATCGTCGCCTGCAAAGGATACGTGCGTGTCCGCCGCTTCCACTCCGGGGAAAGTCAGGTACCACGCCCCTCCAATGGGGCCGTCCAAGGTGAAATTCGACCCGGGACCCCCCACAAATTCCCCCGTGAAATCGAACTCTCCGGAGACCGACGTGGGCTGCTGGGCCGTGGGAACCGTTCCGTCCTCTGCCCCCAGCGTCAAGAAACTGTCGTAGGCGAGGTTGGGGAAAAAGCCGAAAAATGCGGGATTCACCCCCTGCGCATTCCAGGTCGTGCTGGCCGCATCGTTGTACCACGACCCCGAACTCGAATTCAAGATGAACGGGTTGTTGATGTCCCCTGAACAGGATGACAAGAAGTCGGTGGGGTGAACCATGTTGAGGTACAACCGATAGGTGGTCATGCCATCCAGGTCACCCTCGGTGTGGGTCACCACCGTTTCCAATTCCAACCAATAGCCTGTGGCGGAAGTGGCCGCCGTGGCCGGTGCGCCCCATGTGGCGGCGGACAGAATGAAGGCCAACAGGCCCAAGGACAGATGTTTCATAGAATCAAAAATCCACCATGAGCTCCCTGATTTTCAGCCTCTCACACAAAGTGACGCACACACGGACGTTCAGAAATCAACGCCCCTTCAAGGCCGCGACGGACTGAATCCTGACGCACAAAAAAACCCCATGCAAGTCCGAGACCTGCATGGGGTTCCATGGGTTTGTTTGAATGAATCAGCGGGCGCCGAGCATCACCTGGCGGACCACTTGCCCTGCGTCGCTTTGGACTTGCAGGAGGTAAGCGCCTGCAGGCAGGTGAGCCACATCCCATGCGCCCTGACCCGTGACAGACAATTTCGTGGCGACGGCGCGCTGGCCAGCCACCGAGAACAAAGTCATGTTGTGGACCTGTCCCGCGGGAAGAACAACGTTCAAGACGTCGTGGGCCGGATTGGGGAAGATGTCGAGTCGATCCAGCGCCATGAAGGCCACGCCATCGACCATCTCACCCATGCACTCGCAGT
>CAZGQI010000142.1:0-2897 GCA_964527895.1 uncultured Comamonadaceae bacterium
CCTTCATGCCGACTGCGGCAATGCCCAAGTCCAGCATCCAGCCCGACTCCGTGGTCACGGGCGCCTGAATCTCAGCGAGGTCGCCTTCCGCCACGCTGGTCACCAAGGTGCCCAAGTCGTCGTTGTTGGGTTGGGTCTCGCCCTGGCTCACCACAACCGTCTTGCGGACGGTGTGGCTGCATTTGTCGTTCCACACATTCAAGAAGACGTCGTACGCGCGTGGCGCGTCAAACGTGTGCGTGGCGTGAAAGTCGTAGTTGGGCGTTTCGGTGTCGCCGAAGTACCACGTTTGGCCCGTGATGTTTCCTTCGGAGGTGTTCGTGAAGGACATGGTCGTGCCATTCACCCCGTCGGTCAGACCAGTTGTGGGTGCCGTGAATTTGGCTTCCACGGTGGGGGTATTTTCCACCTCCACTCGTACGGCCTTGCTGCAGCTGTTGTCGTCAGACACCACCGCGTAGTACTGACCCCCGGCCAAACCGCTCAGTGACGAGCCCTCGGCACCGTGATCCCAAGCCACGGTGACGTGACCCACGCCGCCTTGGATGTCCAAATCGATGGCACCCGAGTCGTGTTCACCACATTCCATGGGCGTTGTCGTGGCTGTGACTTGCAAGTTGGACGCTTCAGTCAACGTGGCTTCCATGCTCTTGGCCGGGCAGCCATCGTTGACGTCGTGGCTGTACGTCACCGTGTAGGCGCCGGAGGCCAAGTTGTCCATGTCGAACGTCTCGCTCGCGGTGGTGGTGGTTTGGACCACCTCGCCTTGCGCATTCGACACGCTCACCGTCCAGGTCACTGCAGCGTTGCTGACCATGTTGAATCCAGGCAGGCCTTCGCCATCGCAACCGGGAGACATGGCTGTGACTTGCAAGGAGGGGCTTTCGTCGACTGTGACTGTGGCGGTTTTTTGACATCCCGCTTCATCTGTGACGGTCACCGTGTATTCCCCGGCTTCAACTTGGGTCAAGGATTCTTCCTCGGAGCCGTTGGACCAGGCGTATGCCACGTGTCCGGTTCCCCCCACCAAGGTGGTGGATGCAGATCCCAGCTGCTCAACATCACACTGCGCCTCGCTCGTCGCTTCCAACGTCATGGGCACGGGCTGAACAACTGTGGTTTCTTTCACTTCTGGGGCGCATCCAAATTCGCCCAAGAGTTGCAATTCCAAAGTGTAGGTTCCTGAGGCGAGGCCTTCGAAAAACAAAGGAGTGGCTGCACCGTTGACAAATCCGGCTTCATCGCCGTTTTCGTCACGCAGAATGATGTCGTACAGCGCGGTGCCGTGCATGGCATCGACTTCGATGTCCGCATCCACACTGCCGTCGCACGATCCGTTGGTGGCCGTCACGACGACTTCGGGTGCCGACAAGACGGTGACGTCCAAGGTGTCTTGGCAGCCAAAGGCGTCAATGGCTGTCACGGTGTACACACCACCTTCAAGGTCAGAGATGACCGCACCAGTTTCGCCGTGGCTCCACTCGAAGGTGACGCTCTCTGTCATCACCTCGACACTCACTGCGCCGCCGTCGCCACAATCGTGGTCTACGTTCGTTGCAATGGCCAAAGCGGTGGGGCGAATGACGTTGTGTGTCCCTGTTGTGGATCCGCAGGTCATGCTGCCCTCGCTCAGGACCTCATAGGTGTAAGTGCCCGAGGCCAAATCCCCAAACATCGTGGCCGCGCCATCTTCTGTGGCTTCGCCTGAAAGCGCTTGTCCGCCCGCATCTGTCAATGTCACCGTCCAGGGTCCGTTGCCCGTCGCCAACACTTCGATGGACGTTTCGCCAGTTCCTTCACAACCGGGAGAGGAAACCTCTGCCCGCACGGGAGGAACAAGGTAAATCGTGGCCACAGTGTAGTTGTGGTTTTCGTTGGATGACAAGGAGACACTTCCCAATTCGCCCGATTCAAGGGGGCGCGGCGTGGCTTCTCCGACCAAGGCGATGAACGCACACCCCTCTTCCCATTCAAAGGCATCGACGCTCACGACGTAGTCGCCATCCAGAGGGCGGTTTGCGCCGAGCACCAAATCGAATTGCGTCATCGGTTCACGGTCAAACCCCAGTTGGGCGATGCCGCTCCGTTTTCCTGCATTGTCGAGCAAGTACATGTCGCATGCGCTGTACAGCGAGGAGGTGTTGATGGCGTCTTCAGACTCCACGAAATCGACGCTCGCCCCTTCACGGATGGCAATGACCACTTCGTCTCGGTATCCAGAGGCGTTTTCGGCGGAAAACACGAGCACGCCATCCAGGTCCAATTCCGCGACGGCGTTGGTGCCATTGGGCATTTGGCCAGAAACCGGCAGGTTCAATGTTGTTGGGCCTGCGGGCAAGAACTGACACGTGGTGTTGGGTTGGAGGGTGCTGTTCAAGTTGTTGGTGTTCAACCCATCCACGTAGTGATCGTACTGCAAGGTGTTGATGTTCCAACAATCGAGTCCCACTTTGCTCTCTTCAAATTGAGAGGCAATCGCTTCCAAGTCGAGGTTGGCGTTGCTCGCATTTCCGAAGAGCGCTGTGAACGAGTCTCCGGGAATGTTCATCACCACGTCAGACGCGGGCATGGTTCCTGTGAATTCCAGGGTGTAAGATTCTGCCGGAGCCAAAGCGAGGTATACGCCTTCCCAAACGGGCAAGGTGTCTTCCGTGGATTCAATGATGGCGTAATTGTAATTCGCCGTGGCGCTCCAAAAGCCGATGTTGGCAAATCCATCAGGATCATCGGCTCCCTCAAAACCCCAAGTGGGAATGTCGCCGACCAGATCTGCAACCTGAACCCCTTCCAGTCCGATGGCGATGCGCTGTTCGACAAACGCCATGTTGCGGTTGGGTGTGGCAGGAAGGGTGATTTCGCGCGTGACTTGGCCCAGCAATGCAGCGCCATTGGAGCGC
>CAZGQI010000143.1:0-2879 GCA_964527895.1 uncultured Comamonadaceae bacterium
TTCTTCAACATGTTCGCGCTGTTCATGTTTGGGTCGCAACTCGAGCGGGTGTGGGGTCCGCAGCGTTTCCTGATGTACTACATGGTGTGCGGCCTTGGCGCGTTTGCCCTGCATGAATTGGTGGTGGGCTTGCAGTTCTACAATGAACTCGGCACCTTCTTTCCGGCCGCCGAGCAATTCATTTCCCCCAACGCCAGTCCCCTCCAGCGCGCCCGCGTGTTGGAAATGGTGTACGGTCGCGTGGTGGGGGCCAGCGGGGCGGTGTTTGGCTTGCTCTTGGCCTTTGGGATGCTCTTTCCCAACACCCAACTGATGTTGCTGTTTCCGCCCATTCCCATCCGCGCCAAGTATTTTGTGATGGGCTACGGCGCGATTGAATTGATGTTGGCGTTCCAGAACAGCCCCGGCGACAACGTGGCGCACTTCGCGCACCTCGGAGGGATGATTTTTGGCTATTTCTTGCTCAAGCGGTGGCAACAGGACCGCGGCCATTTTTATTGAACCATGTGGGAGAATCTGAAAGCAATGTGGCGGGACGGCGGCATGCTGACCCGTCTGGTGTGGGTGAATGCGGCGGTGTTTGTCGTGCTCATGACGCTGGATGTGGTGGATCAACTTGGAGGTGGGGTGGTCTCGGCGGTGTTGCCCGCAGAGGGAGCCCGAACCTTGGCCACGTCGTGGCGTCTCGAGGTCTTGGCGAAGCGCCCGTGGAGTGTGCTGACCCACATGTTCACGCACCAAGGCGTGTGGCACGTGGGCATGAACATGTTGCTCTTGTTTTGGATGGGCCGGGTGTACCAAGGGGAGGTGGGATCGCGGCGGTTGCTGAGCACCTACCTCGCAGGAGGACTCGCGGGATTTGCCGCCTATTTTTTCCTGACCAACGGGTTCAAACCCCTTCAAACGGGCACCTACGCTTTGGGTGCTTCGGCTTCGGTGATGGCCATTTTTGGGGCAATTGCCACGCTGCGTCCCGAGCTCAAGTTCAACCTGATTTTGTTTGGTCCGGTGTCCTTGAAGCACCTGTTCTGGGGATACGTGGTGTTGGACTATTTCGGATTGAGCCGTGGCGTGAACGCCGGCGGCAACGTGGCGCACTTGGGCGGGGCGTTGTTTGGGGTGTTGCTCGTCATGCAGGACCGCAAAGGCACCAACCTGGTGGGATGGCTGGAATGGATCTTGGACGCCCTGACCTCGCGGTCTCTGTCCATCCCCAAGCGCAAACGCAGCCGCTTCAAAGCATCGACGTCCAACCGTTGGAAGGCTGCAGAGCGCGAAGCCTCGCGTGCGCCCATGTCGGACGACGAATTCAACGCCGTCCGCGCCGATCGCGTGGAGCGGTTGGACGCCATCTTGGACAAGATTTCCAAGCATGGGTACGACCATTTGTCCCCCGAGGAGAAGCGGTTCTTGTTTGACGAAAGCCAGCGCTGACCGTGGCCCAAGAGAAACAGCCGCGTGCCAAAGGGCGCAACATCGATTCGGCAAGCATGCTGGCGTTGCCCGGGTTGGCCCTGGTCGTGTTGGGTGAGCTTGCCGTACGGGTGTCGCCCTCTTGGTTTCCGTGGTTGTCTCCCTTTGGCTTGACCTACGGCTTGGGTTGGCTGCTGTTGGCTGCCGGCGTGGTGTGGCGGGTGGTGTCCTTTCGCTGGATCCGGGCCGCGTTTCCGACCTTGGTGTTGGTGGCCACGTGGCCCTCGTTCATGCTCGTGTTTTCATTGGGCCTTGGGGCAAGCGAAATCCCAGACGACGACGCTTGGGGTGTTCTTTCCTTCAACGTGAGGCGCCTTGATGAATTCAATTGGTTGCAAGGGGACGCCACACGTCGGGACTTGGCCACTTGGTTGGACGCCCGTCAGGAAGCGGTGTGGTGCTTGCAGGAGTTTCCCAAAAACGGCAAGTCGGTCCTGCAAAACGCGGGCTTTTCGTGGTCCTCGCCACGCCGAAAGCTGCTTCAATGGCCCAACGGGTCGGGGCCTTCACTGGTGACGTCTCTGCCCGTGGTGGAGTGGGAGACGTGGATGTTCCCCGAGGACGCAGGGCGCGGCCGGGTGCTTCAAGCCGATGTGAAGACGCCATCAGGGACGGTTCGGGTGTTCAACGTGCACCTGCAGAGTTTGTACTTCAGCCACGCGGACTATGCCGCGGTGGAGGATGGGCCCAGCCGTCAGGAAGGGCTGAGGTTGCTGAGCTTGGTGACCCAAGCGTCCGAGGCGCGTGCCAAGCAAGCCCACATCCTGCGCGAGAAGATGGCCCAAAGTCCCCATCCCGTGGTCCTCGCCGGAGATTTCAACGACACCCCCATGTCCTACGCAGTGCGGCAATTGAGGCAGGAGCGGGTCCGGGACGCCTTTGACGCGGCCACCTTGGGGCTCGGTGGAACCCACATTGGCAAGGTGCCCGGGGTTCGAATTGACGGCATTTTGGTGGACACGACCCTGGTCGTGCATCGGCAGCAAACACATGGCGTGGTGCTGAGCGACCACCATCCTGTGTCGGCGTGGGTGAGCTCAGGCGTGGATTTGGACTGACGACGAGCCGCGGGCCGAAAACGCCTCAAACAAACTGACGTTGATGCCGATGAGCAAGAGGCCGTAGAGCAGGTCGTCCACCGGCATGGTGAACAACCGCCATCCGGAATTCTCCTCGTTGTTGTACCACACGATGTGGTCTGCGATGGCCTCAGGCTGGTTGTGCAAGAAAGGGTAAGACCAAAAGTCCAGCCCCGTCAACACGCCATTGCTGATCACAAAGGGCACGAGGAGCACGAGGTAGGCAAACCAAAAATGCCCCATCCACGAGCGCCAACGCAGCAAGGTGCCAAACAGCCACACCGCACACAGGGCGGAGGTCAGGCCCAAGTAGGCCCGGTCCGAGAA
>CAZGQI010000144.1:0-2820 GCA_964527895.1 uncultured Comamonadaceae bacterium
GTCGTGGTGGACCTCCCCTTTGGAACGTACCAGGGCAACTCAAAAGAAGCCCTGAACAGCGCCATCCGCATCATGAAGGAAAGTGGCGCCCATGCTGTCAAGCTTGAGGGCGGCCGTGAGGTGCGCGAGAGCATCGAACGCATCTTGTCCGCGGGCATCCCCGTCATGGGCCACCTCGGGCTGACGCCGCAGAGCATCTACAAGTTTGGGACCTACACGGTGCGCGCCAAGGAAGAGGAAGAAGCCTTGCGTCTCAAGGAAGATGCCCAAATGCTCGCCGACATCGGCTGCTTCAGCATCGTCTTTGAAAAGATTCCCGCCACGCTTGCGGGCGAAGTCACAGCCATGGTCGACTGCCCCACGATTGGCATTGGCGCCGGTGCAGACTGCGATGGCCAAGTCCTCGTGCTGCACGACATGCTCGGCATCACCCAGGCCTTCTCCCCTCGTTTCCTTCGCCGGTACAGCGACATGGGAGACCAAATGTTCCGCGCCATCCGTCAGTACGTGAGTGACGTGCGAGCTGTGGACTTCCCCAACGATTCCGAGAAGTACTGATGGCACAGGGGCCACGCGACGATCAACCTCGGCGCAACGACGGAACGTTTCACCGGTTCGTCAAGCCCCCCAAGGCGCCCATCGTGCACAGCACGAAGGACAACCTCCAGGTCCTCTACGAAGACAACCACATCGTGGCCGTCAACAAGCGAAGCGGCGATGTCGTTCAGGGCAGTGGCACGGGCGAAGCAAGCTTGTGTGAAGTGGTGGCGGAATACGTCGCCCACAAATACAACAAGCCCGGCAAGGCCTACATCGGCACGGTGCACCGTCTTGACCGCCCCGTCAGTGGCGTCATCCTCTACGCCCGCACAAGCAAAGCGCACAAGCGGCTGAGCACCATGTTTCGGCACCGCGAGATGCAGAAGACCTATTGGGCGGTCGTGAAGCCTGCGCCCCCAGAGTTGGATGGTCACGTGATCAACTACCTCGCGAAAAACGAAAAGCTGAACAAAAGCTTTGCCCACGACAAGCCGGCGGACAACCGCAAGGAATGCGAACTCATGTACCGTCTGCGAGGAAAATCCGACCACTACGCCTTTGTCGAAGTGCTGCCCAAGACCGGCAGGCACCACCAGATTCGGGCGACCATGGCGCAGCTGGAATGTCCGATCAAGGGAGATGTGAAATACGGCGCACGACGCACGAATGACAACGCCTCCATTCACCTCCACGCCCGACGCATTGACTTCATCCACCCCGTCAAGAGAGAGACGGTGTCCATCCTCGCACCGCCCCCGGATGACGTGCTCTGGGATGCGTTCGTGGCCATGGATCGCGGACAGCGCTGAAGCGTGAATGCCGCGTTGACAAGTTTTGCATCTCATCCACGTTTGAGATGCCCGGCCCGAGGGACGATGCGGTTATTTTTGGTGCTCATATTGACAAGACACCATGAGCACTCCTGAACATCACCGCTGCCTCATCGTTGGATCGGGCCCCGCCGGATACACTGCCGCCATCTACGCCGCCCGTGCGGACATGAAACCCGTCCTCTACCAAGGGCAACAGCCGGGCGGACAGCTGACGGAAACGACGGAAGTCGACAACTTCCCGGGTTACCCTGCAGGCATCAACGGTCCCCAAATGATGAAGGACCTCGAAGACCAAGCCAAGCGCTTCGACACCGATGTGCGGTACGGATGGGTCACGAAAGTGGACTTCAGCGGACCGGTGCACAAGGTTTGGGTGGGTGACAACCAGGAGACGGAAATCCACGCCGACACGGTGATCATCAGCACGGGCGCCTCGGCCAAATGGCTTGGCCTCGAAAGCGAGTTGCGCCTTCGCGACATCGGCGGCGGTGTCAGTGCCTGTGCGGTGTGCGACGGCTTTTTCTACCGCAACCAGGAAGTGGTCATCGTCGGTGCGGGAGACAGCGCCTGCGAAGAAGCGAGCTACCTCGCCAAACTCTGTACCAAAGTCACCATGCTTGTCCGCCGCGACGAGATGCGCGCCTCCAAGGCCATGCAACACCGCGTCAACAGCCTCGACAACATCGAGGTGTTGTACAACACCGAGACCGTAGAGGTTCTCGGCGAAGAAGCCGTAGATGGTGTGAAGGTGAAGAACAACGTCTCCGGCGAAGAGCACGTGATTCCCGCAACAGGGTTCTTTGTGGCCATCGGTCACAAGCCCAACACCGACGTCTTCCAAGGCTTCATCAACCTCGACGAACAGGGCTACATTGTCAACGCCGAGCCAGGCACAAGCAAAACCAACGTCGAAGGCGTGTTCGTGAGCGGAGATGCGGCGGACAAGGTCTACCGCCAAGCGATCACGGCTGCCGGCACAGGATGCATGGCCGCACTCGACGCGGAGCGCTACCTCGCCGAGAAAGGCCTGCACTGAGCTTCAGCATGACCCGTTGGCCTTCCCTTGCGATCACAGCCCTCTCGGCTGCCGCACTTTGGCTGGGCTGTGCCATGGGTGATCCTCACCCCCCAGTCGATTCCATCCACGAGAACGAACGGCCGGCTGCCGTCAACGCCATCGAGCGCTTCGACTCCAGCAACGTTCAGCCTGTGGTCGTCCCTCCCCTGACGGAATTGTTGGGTCATGTCACGCCTTCCAAGGACTCCGCCTTCAAGGAATTGCCTGCACGGGTCTCGTCGCGAAAAGGTCTTTTTCTGAGGACGGAGGCCCACCGGGCCTTCATTCAGATGTACGACGCTGCAGAGAAAGACGGGGTCATCCTTACCGCATTGAGCGCCACGCGTCCCTTTTCCCATCAGGCCTCCATTTGGAACCGCAAGTGGAAAC
>CAZGQI010000145.1:0-2816 GCA_964527895.1 uncultured Comamonadaceae bacterium
TCCGCAGACACCGTGTAATCCGCAGGAGCCGTCACTTCAGGAGCGGTCGTGTCAGACAACATCAAGTACTGCTCCACAGTCGTGCTGTTTCCGCAGTCGTCGGTTGCCGTCCAAATCCGCATGATGGTCCACAAGCAACCGCCTGACATGCACATGGACTCCACAGTGTACGTCACGTCACTGCAATCGTCTTGCGCCGTCAAAGGCAAGTAGTTGAGGTCATCGCCGTCTCCGTCCGTGCACTCCACAACCGTGGTTGGGATGTACTCGTCAAACACAGGAGCTGTCGTGTCTTCGATGGTGAAGGTGGCTGAGACGCTGCTGGCGTTGCCGCAGTCGTCGGTGGCCGTGAACGTCACAGTCGCAGAACCGGTGGCACCGCAATCGTCGCTCAAGCCTTCGAAGTCGTTGCTCCATGTTACGCCACTGCACACGTCAGAGGCAGTCGCGCCACCGTTGTTGTTCAACCAACCGTTCAAGGCGTCCATGTTGCCCATGCCGTCACACTCTACAGTCTCGTCAGAGGCTGCGGTGATGTCTGGGTTTGTGGTGTCCTCAATGGTGAAGGTCGCAGTGGTGCTGCTCGCGTTGCCGCAATCGTCTGTGGCCGTGAACGTCACGGTCGCAGAGCCGGTGGCGCCGCAATCGTCGCTCAAGCCTTCGTAGTTGCTGCTCCAAGTCACGTTTCCACACACGTCAGAAGCCGTGGCACCGCCGTAGTTGGCCAACCAAGCGTTCAACGCTTCCATGTTGCCCATGCCGTCACATTCGACCGTTTCGTCAGAAGCGGCGGTCACGTCAGGAGCCGTGGTGTCCTCAATGGTGAAGGTCGCAGTGGTGCTGCTTGCGTTGTCGCAATCGTCTGTCGCAGTGAAGATCACCGTCACAGATCCAGTGGCACCGCAATCGTCGCTCAACGCTTCGAAATCGTTGCTCCACTCGATGTTGCTGCAATTGTCGGTCGCAGAAGCGCCACCGTTGCTGTCCAACCATGCGTTCAACGCGGCCATGTTGCCCATGCCGTCGCACTCGACAGTTTCGTTGGCAGCTTCCGTCTCGATGACAGGAGCCACATCGTCCACCAAGGTGATGATTTGTTCCGCAGTGCTGGTGTTGCCGCAGTCGTCTGTCGCGGTGTACGTACGGAGGTACGCACCCACTGGCTGGATGCAACCGCCGCTCACAGGAACGTCAATCCATGTGAATGAGCCCATCCCACAATCTTCGGCGTAAGAGCCGTAAGAATCGTCAGCATTGTACTCTTCACAATCCTTCATGATGCTCGTCTCCGCCGTGATGGCTGGAGCCGTGGTGTCTTGAATGGTGAAGGTCGCGGTAGATGAGCTGCTGTTGCCCGCGCAGTCCGTCACAGTGAAGGTCACCATGGCTGAACCTGTGGCACCGCAGTCGTCGCTCAAGCCTTCGAAATCGTTGCTCCAAGTGAGCTCCAATCCCTCAGCGTCGTCACAGTTGTCTGTGGCCGTTGCGCCACCGTTGTTGCCCAACCAAGCGTTCAATGCCGCCATGTTGCCCATGCCGTCGCATTCAACGGTTTCGTCAGAGGCAGGCATGATTTCAGGTGCAGTGGTGTCCTGAACCTGAATGATCTGCTCGTGGATGGACTCATTGCCGCACAAGTCGGTCACGGTCCAGCGACGCTGCAACGTGTATTCAGTCGCGCACGCGCCGTCGAAACGGGTTTCTGTGCCCTCAGAGATGGTCACGTCTTCGCCACAGTTGTCAGACGCTGTGATCGCGTCAGGACCTGCGATTTCAGGAACGTTGTCGCACTCCACAGTCATGTCCGCAGGACCGTCCGTGATGGTTGGAGGCGTGGTGTCGTCACGAGAAACCGTGAAGTCCTCAGAGATCAAGCGACCGCAGTCGGTGTCGAGGGCACGAATGTTGAATGTGATCTCGTCCGCACATGGATCCGTCAATGGTTCCTGGCAGTCCTCCAAGTCACACACGAAGTCACCAGACAAACCGTCCATGGGCTCGCCATTGATTACACCGTCCCACTTGAACCAACCACCGAAACCGTTTTCACAGTTGTGGTTGTTTGCGCCAGCTCCGAGCTGGAAACGCTTGTTCAACGACACAGGCATGTGTTCAATCTCGAGGAGGCCATCGAGTTCTCCACCCGCGACAAGCACAGAAGGAGATTCCATGACAAACACCGTGATGGCGTCTTCATCCACCTCACAAGGCGCATAGCCTTCTTGGTTGGGATCGTCGTTGATCAACAAAGCATGGTTTGGATCTTCAGCCAACCACTCAGAAGCAACCTGGGCTCCCGTGAAGAAGGCATCAACATCGAACCATTGGTTTGCGTTTTCGCGACAGAACACGCGACCTGTGAGGCGCGCAGTACCGCTACCTTGCGCATATTCAAAGGTCAAAGGCGCGTTGGGATCCTCCACGAAGTAGTCGCTGTCTGCACCGCCCAAAGCAGCCAGACCGTAGATGCGAACTGCCGCGTCGGTGGCGTCGTATTCGCCGTCACCCAATTCAGAATCACGCTTTGCAGTCGTTGCACTGCAGAAGGTGGCTGGTGCTACGCTTGAATTCTCGAGGGGCACACACACGGCTTCGTACGTGCTGCCGTCGCACTCATTCACCGCTTCAACACCGGTGGCGAAGTCCTCGCAAGATTCTGGCAAGTCCTCAGAACATTGCACAGTGTAATCTCCGAGGTCCTGGTTCCAGGTCAACTCGGTTTCGCAGCAATCCTCCATCATGGTGCAATTCAAAGTGAACTCAAATCCACCGACTTGGCTGGGGTCAAAACTAGTGACCATAACGTGGTAGGTCAC
>CAZGQI010000146.1:0-2816 GCA_964527895.1 uncultured Comamonadaceae bacterium
TCCGCCTCGACCAAGAGGGGGACGAAATCCTCCTGTACTTCTTGGAAGCCGGAGACAGTTGCGCGCTGTCCATGGGGACCTACATGGGCAACACCAAAAGCAGCATCCGCGCAGTCACGGAACGTCGAACGTCCTTGATCATGATTCCTGCTCAAGTCGGCCAGCAATGGATGAAAAAGCACGAGACGTGGTCTTCGTTTGTCCTCGAGAGCTACCAAAGTCGTTTGGAAGAGATGCTCGAGGCCATCGATGCGCTTGCCTTCATGGACCTGCCCACAAGGTTGCTCCGTTACCTGACGGACAAGGTGAAGGTCCAGGGAGATTTGACCTTGAACACCACACACCAAATCATCGCCAATGACCTTCATACCTCACGGGTCGTGGTGTCTCGATTGTTGAAGCGTCTTGAACACGACGGCAAGTTGAAACTGCATCGCAACGCAGTGGAAATGAACAATTTCTGACAAATACGCAACCCGCGTCACACGCGCAACCAAGAAGGCCTGCTACCTTCGTGCGACACCAACGACCTTCGAGCGTGCGCATCCAAGAGCTACTCCCTTCCGCCACCTGGCTCCCCTCCTATTCCAAATCAGATTGGCGTGGCGATTGGCCAGCGGGGCTGACGGTCGGAATCATGCTGATTCCGCAGGGCATGGCGTACGCCATGATTGCGGGGCTCCCCGTGGTCTATGGCCTGTACGCCGCGTTGCTTCCCCAAATCGTCTATGGATTCTTGGGAACCTCTCGTCACCTCGCTGTCGGACCGGTGGCCATGGACAGCCTTCTGGTCGCTGCAGGCTTGACAGGCATGGCCGTGGCTGGATCGGAGAATTACATCGCACTCGCCTTGTTGCTGGCCTTCATGATGGGCGCTTTGCAACTCTGCATGGGTGCACTGCGGCTTGGGTTTTTGGTCAATTTCCTTTCGCGCCCGGTGATCAGCGGATTCACCAGCGCCGCGGCCTTGATCATTGGCCTGAATCAACTCCCCCACATGCTCGGCGTGTCGAGCGGCCGGAGCAACCAGTTGCACACATTGCTTGCTGGCATGGTGGAAGTCGTGCCCGACACCAATCTGGCCACGTTCGCCGTGGGTTTGGGCGCGACCCTTGCCCTTGTCGCGTTGAAAAAGTGGACCCCCAAAGTGCCTGCTGCACTCGTGGTGGTCGTGTCGAGCATCTTGACGTCGTGGCTCATGGGATTCGAAGCGATGGGCATCAAGGTCGTCGGCGTGATCCCTGAGGGCCTGCCCTCGCTCACCCTCCCGACATGGAGCATGGCCGATGCCCAACAATTGCTCCCCACGGCGTTGACCCTTTCGCTCGTGGCTTTCATGGAGGCCATCAGCGTCGCCAAAGCCATGGAGGAGCGTCACGGCTACCGGGTGGATGCCAACCAAGAGTTGCGCGCACTCGGCCTTGCCAACATCTTCGGCTCACTGTTCCAGAGTTACCCCACCACAGGAGGATTTTCTCGGACAGCCGTCACAGAACAAGCGGGAGGCAAAACCCCGGTCACCGCGTGGATTGCCGCAGCAGTCATCGCCTTGACGTTGTTTGCCTTGACCCCCCTCTTTCATCACCTGCCCAACGCCGTGCTGGCCGCCATTGTGATGGTGGCCGTCGCGGGACTCGTGGATGTCCGCTACCCCGTGACACTCTGGAAACAAGACCGACTCGAGGCAGCCATCCTCGCAGTGACGGTGGTTGTGACTTTGATGGTGAGTCTCCCGATCGGCATCGGCGTGGGGGTTTTGATGGCCTTGGCGCTCGCCGTGCAAAAGATGATGGTGCCCCACGTCGCGGTGCTTGGCAACGTCGAAGGCGTGTACCGTAATGTCGAACGCTTTGCGGATGCAGCAACCGAACGCGACGTGCTGGTGGTTCGCTATGACGGTGCCTTGACGTTTGCCAATCAAGCGCATTTCCGGAGCAGCATGAGCGGCCTTGTCCATGAGAAAGGTAACGACCTGCGTCTTGTGATTCTTCAAGCCGACACGATGTCTTACATGGATGCTTCTGCGCGCGCCACCATGCACGCCTTGGTGAAAGAATGGCGGGAAAAGAACTTGAAGCTTTGCCTCGCAGGGGCCATCGGACCCGTGAGAGATGCCCTCGCCATGGACGGCCTGCTTGAGAGTGGCGATGTTTGCTTTCAGCTCAATGTCGACGAGGCCCTCATGGAATACCGCAAGCCCGGTTCAGTGTCTCAGTCACACCAGGACATGGCCCAGCAACACAGCTAAGCTGGGTCCTGACAAAGTGCAACCCAAGGGGCGTTCTTGTGTGACCCAGGTCAACAAGTGGGGAGGAATTCAGGCGCTATTTTTGGACTTCGAACAAACAACGTCATGGAAGTCAAGCAGATTTACACCGGTTGCCTCGCCCAAGGGGCCTACTACATCGAAAGCAACGGCGAGGTGGCCATTGTCGATCCGCTGCGTGAGGTGCAGCCGTACATCGATTTGGCCCATGAACGCGGTGCGACCATCAAGTACGTCTTGGAAACGCACTTCCACGCAGACTTTGTGTCAGGCCACGTGACCTTGTCCGAAAAGACGGGTGCTCCGATTGTGTTTGGGCCCAACGCAGCACCTGGATTTGCGTTCCACAGCGCGAAGGACGGCGAGCGTCTGAAGCTTGGCAACGTGGAGATTGAAGTGTTGCACACGCCCGGCCACACCATGGAAAGCACGACCTTCCTTCTGCGGAACGAAGAAGGCAACCCGCACGCCATCTTCTCCGGGGACACCCTGTTCTTGGGGGATGTGGGGCGACCTGATTTGGCCCAAAAGAGCGACCTCACCATCGAGG
>CAZGQI010000147.1:0-2798 GCA_964527895.1 uncultured Comamonadaceae bacterium
CCAGGTTGACCCACAAATACGTCCAATCGTTCATGCGCGTTGCTGTTGGTTGCGCAGGGCTTTCCGCGCTTCGCGAAGGTAACGCGGAGGCACAAAGAGCATCCCAAAGCACTCGCCATCCTCTTTCCCCAAGTGTTTGTGGTGGACTTTGTGCGCCTTGCGGATCGCCATGAAGTAGGCGTTTTGGGTCCGCTTGAACCAAGAGAAACGCTGGTGGATGAAGACGTCGTGCACCAGGAAGTAGGCCAAACCATAGAGCGCAATGCCCGCGCCAATCCAGAACCGGAAGTCGCCTGCGATGCTTCCAGAAATGAAGCAGTACGCGCTGGGAACGGCGAAAATGAGGAAGAAGGCGTCGTTCTTTTCGAAGAATCCGGGGCCGTTGGAGTGGTGGTCCTCATGGAAGTACCACATGGAGCCGTGCATGAGGTACTTGTGGGCCAACCAGGCGACGCCTTCCATGGCGACAAACGTCAACAAGGTGACAAAGGCAGGAAACACAACACTCATAGCGTCCAAGGGGTAAGATTCAACACGACAAAAAACAGAGCGAACACCAACACCAACAAGCCTGAGAGCCGGTTTGTTTTGAGGTCGTCGACGTCGCGCCACAACAGTCCGAGTGCGAAGGCTGCGATCCACCAGGTGAGGTAATTGGTCCAGGGAATGTCCCCGTCGTGCCAGGTCCACCATCCCGCCCGGATGGCCACGGGTTCAATCGCGCCATCGAGGGCTGTCATCATCGTCGCGGCCAGGGCGGACCGCACCGCCGGACTCACCACGCGGCCGCCGAGCGACAACAAGCGCTCGGACAGGTGGTGGGTGCCGATCAAGAGCAACCACCACAACACGCCCATCAGAAGCGGGACATCCAAAGCTTGGGGGCCGAGGCCGCTTCCGTAGCTGTAGTCCCCAAAGAGCAAGCCTGTGGCCACGCCGAGCACCTCAATGCCAAAACCAAGGAACATGGTCAGGGCCCAGCGCCAGGTGCTTTCGTCGCCTGTGAAGGACATGACAATGCCCGCACACAAAATCAAGTTGAGGGGCGTCAGGGGAAGCAAAAGATGGGCGTATCCCATTGCGGTCCCTGTTGCGCCGACGAGGTGCAAAATCACAATGACCGCGCCCCAAGTGAAGGGCCGGCGCCACCAAGGCGTCATGGAGGGAGCAGTCGTCATGGGTGTGCAAGTTCGTCCACGATGCGCGCACCGAGCAAACACAGCGGGATGCCCCCGCCCGGATGCACGCTTCCGCCGCAGAAATAAAGCCCTTCGAGGTCAGTGGATCGGTTGCGGTGACGCAGGAAAGCGGCGGCCGCAGAGTTGCTCGACGCCCCGTAGAGCGCGCCGCGCCAAGATCCGGTGAGGGACTCGATGGTTTGGGGTTTGAGCACCTGTTCGCACACGATGTCGGGGCGCGCACCGAGGGTCCGCTCGATTTTGGCCAACACCTGTTCACGCAACACCGTCACGGCCTCGTCGTCCCACATCTCTGGATTGGCCTCGACGTTCATCAGGACAAACCAATTTTCATGGCCTTCCGGCGCGTCTTGGGGCAATTCCTTGCTGGTGATGTTGATGTAGACCGTGGGGTCTTCGCCCGGCGTGCCTTCGTGCTGGATGCGGTTGAACTCTGCTCGGTAGTCCTTGCTGAAAAGGATGTTGTGCAGGCTGAGCTCGGGATGTGTCCCTTTCACGCCCCAGTAGAAGATGACGCCAGAGGTGGAGCGTTCCTGATTCAAAATGCGTTCGGGCGCCTTCACGTCGGGAAGCAGCTTGCGGTAGGTCGGATGCAAGTCTGCGTTGCTGACAACCCAATCGGCGCGATGCACTTGTCCTCGGGTGTCCTCGACGCCCGTGACGCGTCCTTCCGCGTGCAGGATGCGCGCTGCGGGCGTGTCTGTGAGAAAGGTCACGCCGAGCGCGCGCCCGAGCTTTTCCAAATGCAGGGGGATCGAACGCATGCCACCTTCGGGAAGGAACGTGCCGATCCCGTGTTCGAGGTGGGGGATGACGTGCATCATCGCCGGGGCCCGATGCGGGTCGCTGCCATTGTAGGTCGCGTAGCGGTTGAAAAACTGCGTGAGCTTGGGGTGCTTCAAGTGCCGCTTGTTGTGGTTGTGAAGGCTCCCCAAGAGGGGCAACGTCCAAACCTGCGACAGCAAGCGCCAAGCTGCTGAGGTCCGGTAGGTCGATCCCTCGTGCAGGCTTCGCTCAAGAAACACGCCACGCGTCAGTTCAAAAGCCGCACGGCTCGTTTCCAAATGCCGCGTGAGCCGCTTCGCAGGTACGCCCCAGCGCGCCTCAACATCCTTGGCAAAGCGCGCGGAATCGGTCCACGCAACGAGCGGCTTCTCCTCGTCTTCCCAGAAATAATGGGTGCTTCGGTCGAGCGTGCGGTAGGCAAACCGTTCGGGCCGACCGGGCACATCGTGAGGCACGAGGGCGTCCAGTTCCTCCATGAGTTCGGGCATGGTGAACAAGGACGGACCGCGGTCAAAGCGGTGCCCGGCGTCGACATGCTCGCCGAGTTTGCCCCCCACGGTCGAGGCGGCTTCGAGCACGGTTACGCGGTGTCCCCGCGCGGCCATGCGCACGGCAGTGGCGAGCCCGCCGACGCCGGCGCCCACCACGACCACGTCTCGGGGTTCGGTCATGCGCGGATCAGGGTGGAGACGACTTCCGGGAAGCAAATTTTGAACCAGGCCGTGTAACGGTCGGGATGTGCGGCGATGTCGGCCTCAACCTCGCGCACCGGCATGTACCGCGTTTCGCAGACCTCCTCGGGGTTCGGCTCGG
>CAZGQI010000148.1:0-2763 GCA_964527895.1 uncultured Comamonadaceae bacterium
TCATTCCGCGCGGCTATGGTGAACGGTGTTTGAAAAACGAATGTGCAGATGGCGTGTCGTGCACGGAGAGTCAACATCAGGAAAACCGAAGAACGGAACTCAAAATCATCGCAGCAGGCACTGCATCGGAACAGCCCTGCGAATGAGGTGTCAGGCTTTCAGCAGGCCTCGGTAATGAGGCATGTTGGCGTAGACCAGTGCGGCGTTCAGGACGAAGATGACACCCATGATCAGGAGGTGGCTGGGCACCATGAAGATGCCCCACATGAGCATGCCAACGGCGTAGGGGAAAGCCATCAGAACCCCGAGCTGCTCGCGCCCGGGAAGCAGCATCACCACCCCTGCAATCAGTTTGGCGGTGCAGATGAAAGGGAGCAAAAATTGGGTCTCCAATACGGCCAGCACGAATGCTGTGGCTTCAGGTTCCGGATAGCCTGTGGCCATGATGGTGGGATCGGCCACGTAGATGTTGTAAAGGTGCTTGAGGCCTGACGCCAGGAGAAAAGCAGCGTACATGTATTTCAGGACGGCTTGAAGACGGGCATTCATAGGCTGCAAGGTCTGAAAAACGCCCCAAAATGTCGATCAAACTGCATGTCACTACTTTAGAGGCCCTTTTCTCTGTTCGCAGACAAATAAATTATGTTTATCTTGAGCGACAGAGGCTTCGTCGATGACAATGCGTTCGACGAGGTTTTGTTGAATGAATGAATCAAGTGACATGTTGCTTCGTGGTTGTGTCGTGACGCGGAATGTTCCGCTGCTTTTGGCTTGTGCCGCCATGATGTGGTGCGCGGATGCGTGGTCGCAACAAGAGGCACAATCTTCCACCTATTTTGTGGCTCCCTTGCCCGTCAACCCTGCGCTTGCCGGCGCCAACGGTCAACTGAATGTGCGCTCGATTTCCCGGCTTCAATGGGTGGGTTTCGAGGGCGCACCCACATCCCAAATTTTGACGTTTGATTCTCCCATCCGCGACAACAAAGGCGGGGTGGGGTTCATGTTGATGCAAGACGCCACAGGCGCGAGGACAACCACCGATTGGCGTGTGTCCGGGGCCACTCACCTTCAAATCACGGAGAAGACCAGGCTTTCAGCGGGGTTGAATGGAGGGGTCCGGCAACATGCCTTTGGGTTTTCAGGTCTACGCGCGGAGGATCCGTCCGAGGCCGTGTATCAAACTGCCTTCCAAGATTGGTCTGCCAATGTGGGGGCAGGATTCTTTTTGTCGACCCCTTCGCTCTATGTCGGGTATTCGGTGCCCAACATTTTGACCGACGGTGACACCCTTTCAGGTTCGCAGCGGCACCACTACGGCATGGTGGGGTTCAACCGCACGCCCAAACCTGGTCTTGTCGTGCAAACCAACGCTTTGGTCAAGGCCACGGCGAACGCCCCACTCGTCGTGGATTTGAATGTGATGTGGACTTGGATGGATCAAATCGGTGCGGGCCTCTTGTTCCGGGCGGGTGAATCGGCGGGTTTGGTGATTCAAACGCGACTCTCTCGCAGTTGGAAGGGCATGTACAGCATGGATTTTCCTTACAACCGGCTGCTGGTTCAAAGCCTCGGCTCGCATGAGATCGGATTGATTTGGGTTCCTCGAGACCACGCCGTGGTGAACGCCAGACACTTCTGAGCATGAGACACTGGATCGCATGCTTGGTGCTTTGGGGGATGTGGACGGCGTTGTCTTGGACGGCGTCTGCCCAAGGCGTACAACCCAAAGTGGTGGACCGAACCCTGCGCAATGCGGCAGACAGCAAGTGGCAATTGATGCAGTACCAAGAGGCGTTTGATCTCTACGAGGTGGTGACCTACTCAGAGATGGAACGGGCGCGTCGGAAAGGCCGCACGTTCACCGCTGATTTGCTCGATCGCACGGTTGAATGTGGAATGTTGGCGGGTCGCGAAGTGGCCGTGGCTGCCTTGTTGGATTCGGCCCGTGCGTGGGGACACGCCACGACAAGCCATCAAGACACTTGGCTGCGATTGACGGCTGCGATGGACGGCACAGGGTCGAATGCATCGGGCTTGTCTCAGGCATGGGTGACACCCCTGCGTCCCGACGCAGACGCTTCTGAATACTGTGCGGTGCCCCTCGGGGACGACTTGTTCTTCGTGCAGGAACGGCGCGTGCTTGGCATGGGCGCGGATGGTTGGACCGGGCGCACTTACGGCGAAGTGGTGCAGGTTCCTCGGGCCAACCCATCCACGGAAGTTGCTGTGCTTGACACGTGGTCCAAATTTCACAACGGACCGGTCGCCTTCGGAAAGGAAGGGGATTGGATGTGGGTCACCATGAGCCACGACGTTGAAGTCGAGGTGGATGGGGAATTGACGCGCCAGCTGAAGCTCGCGCTGTTTGAGCGGCGACCCAACGGGGTTTGGGTGGAATTGAAGACATTCCTTCACAACAAACCGGAACATTCAGTGGCTCATGGCGCGATGGACGGCAAGGATGTTCTCTACTTCAGCAGCGACATGCCCGGGGGATACGGGGGAATGGACTTGTGGCGATGCGAAGTCAAGGGGCGCCGATTTGGGGCGCCCGAGAACTTGGGGTCGTCGGTGAACACCTCGGACAATGAGGTCTTCCCATTTGTGGGTCCGGATGGCACCCTCTATTTCTCGAGCAGGGGTCACGAAGGACTTGGGGGGCTCGACCTTTTTGCCTGGAACGGCCAGGAGGTCGTCAACCTTCCTGCACCGGTGAATTCCGCGTGGGACGATTTTGCCATTCACTTGGACGAACTCGGCATC
>CAZGQI010000149.1:0-2762 GCA_964527895.1 uncultured Comamonadaceae bacterium
TGGCCAACGACATGGCCTTCCTGGTCGACAGCGTCGCCAACAGCATGCGCAACGAAAGGGCCAACGAAGCCTACAAGTTGGCCATCCATACGCTGTCCCAAACTTCTGAGCAGATTGCACAAGCCGAAGACAGCCTGGCCAAGTTGCACAGCTTGGGCATCTACGATTTCGAAACCCAAGTGGAAGGGTTGACCGCCCAATACGGCATGGCGGTCGCCTCCGGACGCACAAGTGCAGCCAACACGCTGAAAAAAGACCTCGAACGCTTGGGGACGTTGGCCAACGGCTACAACAACTTGTCGGCCTACCTCGAAGCGGCCTACGACCAGCAATCCCTGCTGAAAAAGCGTGTGGAATTGATGCGCGTGGATGCGGAGACGCAGTTGTCGTCCTCCTTCATCGTCGACTACGCCAGTGCGGCGGACAAAAAGGCCAAACCCGTTCGCTGGCTCATCGTGGTCATGACCTCCGTGGTGGCCGTTGGGGCGGCATTCCTGGCCATGCTCGCTTGGGAGACCCTGCAGCGCGCCCAAAACCCTGCTTGATTTCGCGATGACCACGTCACGCGCTGGATGGATTGCCGGCCTCGCCATGACCCTGCTCGCCTTGGCGGGTTGGGCATTGGAGTTGCCCTACGTCCTGGTCTTGCCTTTGGCGTTGTTGCTAGGGTGGTGGGGCTTTGCCCGCACTGACCTCTACCTGTCAACGGTGTTGTTCCTGGTCCCTCTTTCCGTCAATTTGAGTGAGTTTGGGTTGACCTCCATCGGATGGTACATGCCCACCGAACCCATGCTGTTCGCGCTGTTGGTGTTGCTTGTGGCCCGTTCGTTCTCAGGCCAAACCCCAGACCCCCTGTTCCTCAAACATCCTGTCACCCTTGTGATTGCTTTGGGGTTTCTTTGGATGGGATTGACTGTGTTGCCGAGCAGTGATGTGGTGGTGTCCCTCAAGGCTTGGGTGTCCCGCGCCTGGTTCATCGGCTCCTTTTATGTGCTTCTGGCAGCGTGGTTTCAGCACGACTCGAAAGCACGGTCGCGTTTCCTTGTTCTTTTGCTTGTTCCTCTTTCTGTGGTCATTGGGTACACCCTCATCCGTCACGCGGGCTACGGTTTCAGCAAAGGCGCAGGCCACTGGGTCATGAAGCCGTTCTTCAAAGACCACACCTCTTACGGCGCCGTCTTGGCACTCATGCTCCCCCCCGTCGTGGCCATGGCATTTCAATCCCGGCAAAGCACCCTTTCCAAAGTGCTTTGGTCTCTGGGCGCCGGATGGCTGGCCCTCGGCACTGTCTTGTCCTTCACCCGTGCCGCATGGGTGAGTTTGGCAGCAGCCCTGGCCCTTTGGGTGCTCATGCTGCTCGGGATTCGGCTCAAAACCTTGATCGTCGCAGGCGTTGCCGTGCTCGTGGGATTGTTCTTCAGTTGGGACGCCTTGGTCATTCAGCTCGAACGAAACAAGCAGGACTCTTCCGACAACCTTGCCCAGCACGTGGAAAGCATCTCCAACGTGTCAAGCGACGACTCCAACTTGGAGCGGTTGAATCGCTGGTCTTGTGCCCTCGCCATGTTTGAAGCGCGCCCCGTGTTTGGATGGGGACCCGGCACATATCAGTTCGAATACGCCCCCTTCCAGCAATCCAACCTCCGAACCATCATCAGCACCAACAACGGCGATGTGGGCAATGCGCACAGTGAGTATTTGGGGCCCTTGGCGGAACAGGGATTGTTGGGTGGATTGTTCGTCATCGCCTTGCTCCTCGCGACATGCCATTTGGGTTTCAAATTGCAGCGAACCCTCGCCGATCCTGACGACCGTTTGCTAGCCTTGGGGCTCTTTTTGGGCCTCATCACCTACTTCGTCCACGGGGTCCTGAACAACTACCTCGACACCGACAAAGCGAGCGCGCCCTTTTGGGGCTTCTTGGCCTTGCTCGTCGTGCTTGACTTGGGACAGTCTGAAAAAGAAAAATCCCTCGTCAAAAGCGACAACTGAGCATCGCCGTGTCGTCGAGCGGCGGTTCATCTCCGCGAAACGCATCGAGTGCTGCGACAATGGTGCGGTGGACGGCTTCGAGGGTTTGACCTTGATGATGGGACAACAGGGACAACAATCGATCGGTGCCAAAAGGCACTTCAAGGTCGTTCTCTTGCTCCACAAGTCCATCCGTGTAGCAGCAAAGCACACTTCCCACGGGAACCTCAATTGAACCCACATTCATCGAAGGGATGTCTCGAAACATGCCCAAGCCCACGCATCCCTCTTCCAACAATTGGTCCTTTCCGTTGGGCTCCACAAACAAGGGAGGGTTGTGTCCACAATTCACGTATTCCAATATTCGCTTGGCCGGGTCGAAGACCGCCGCGAAAAACGTGATGTACTTCTCGCCTTGGGCGATTTGCATGACCCGGTTGTTCAAGGTGTGGAGCGTGGCGGACAACGACGTGTGCTCCGCTTGAAACAACGCGCGAACTTGCGCTTGGAAATTGCTCATCAGCAACGCTGCGCTCATGCCTTTTCCGCTCACGTCGGCCATGCAAACCACCACCTTTCCTGAGTCGGTGGTGAACGCATCGTAGTAGTCTCCCCCAACTTGGGTGTGCGGCTTGTAATACCCTGCGACATCCAACGTCAAATGATCCCACGTTTGTGGCAAAAGCATGGCTTGCATTTCACCTGCCAGCTCCAATTCGCGACGCAACGCCTCCTGCTTCAGATTGCGGGCCACCATGTGTGCGTTGCGTCGGGCGACCACGAGGATGTTG
>CAZGQI010000150.1:0-2747 GCA_964527895.1 uncultured Comamonadaceae bacterium
CCGTAGCTCATGTCAAACGCGCGGTTGTGGTGATCGGGCTCTTCCGCTTCCGCCAGCATGAACACTTCTGGGTTGACCGCTTCCAATTGGCGACGCGCCATGTCCCAAAACGGGGTCGGCACTTTCATGGCCACATCGCAACGGAACCCATCGATGCCGCAGTCGGACACCCAAAACGCCATGGCATCCGCCATCGCAGCGTACAACCCATTTTCCACACCGCCTTCCCAATCCAATTGGGCGACGTCCCACCAGTCCGTACCCAGCGGCGGCTGGAGGTTGCCGAGGCTGTCCAAGAGATAGTACTCGCGGTGTTCCTCCGTCCACACGCAGTCAAACGCGCTGTGGTTCGCCACCCAATCCAAAATGACCCGCATGCCGAGATCGTGGGCGGCCGCCGTCAAGGCACGCACGTCGTCGTGCGTTCCATAGTCGGGGTTGACCGCGTAATAATCTTGGACGCTGTAGGGACTTCCAAGAGAGCCACTGCCTGGTTCGACGATGAAGTTGTTTTTGTTTTCTCCCCCCTTTCGGTTCACATCCCCAATGGGGTGAATGGGCATCAACCAAAGAATGTCCACGCCGAGCCCCTTCAAGCGGGGCAGATCGGGAATGAACGCCTCAATCGTGCCATCTGGCGTGTGCTGACGCAAGTTGACTTCGTAGATGGTGGCATTCTTGGTCCAAGCCGCATGCACCAACCGGTCTTCTTGTTCTGCAGAGCCGCCGACATGGGCCGTACCCGTGGGCTCAGGGGTTCCACATGAAGCCACAAGCGTGGACACCATCGCAAACAAAGCCGTGCGGCCAATGGAGAAAGAAGAGAGGATCATGGATGTCAAATTTCAAGGGGCAAGTTAGGCCAAAAGCAAGGGTTGGTGTACAAAGAACACCAACCCTCAAAACACATTGATTTTCAATCAGAAAAGGGACGCCTGACGGGAAGAGTCGGCAGATTCAGCACTTGCTTCATTCGCACCTTCTGCCGGGGCGGACGCCTCGGCAGAATCTGGAGTCTCTGCGGCGGCGGAAGGTTGAGCTTCCTGCGCCCGCTGGGCGTCGGCATCGCGTGCCGCCTGCAATTCCTTTTCGTGCGCTGTTTCCAGTTCCTCCACAGGCGCTTCAAGCGAGACTTCGGTGACGGGCAACGCACTCAATTTGTTGCCAATGGCCTTGACGCCCTTCACCGAAATGAAGCCACGCAAGTCCAGGACGTCGTCTTCACGGTCTCGCGTATGCTTGAACCGGCGGTTGTAGCGGATTCGCACATGCGGGTGGTGCAACGTCGACGCGACCCAAAGCTTGGACTGTTCGTGGTCGCCAATGAATCCCGTTGCATTCTTGCTGAATTCCGGCAGGAACCGCTTGACATACCACTCTTCCTTCTCCCCTTCGTAGTACACCGCGGAAATCGGTTTGTCCTCGTCAAAACGCTCGAGGTGAATCATGCGCTCGTCGAAGTGTGTGCTCAAATCGAAGCCTGTGAACAGGTATTCTCCCGTGTTGAGCAAGACCAAAATCTTGTCGTCCGGCTTGAAATCCCCGAGGAACACACCACGTCCGTCCGCATTCAACCTGCGCACCGTCTCGTCGTACCACACCTTGCGCGCGCCAAGCGTGCTGACGCCGGCCTCCTTGAGTTCGATTTTCCGCACGGGAAACTTCGACACAAGGTTGCCACCTGCGCCACGGCCCTTGATGCCAATGTCGCTGAAGTCGAGGTCGAATTTAACCTTCTTCAGACGGGCCTGGGCGCGCAGGAAGATTGTGACCACTTCCGCCTCGCCGTTGGGGTTGGCGGTGAAGTACAGGATTTTGGATTTGGGCGTGCCTTTGGTGATGGGGTACTCGCGGTCGCGGGTGATGGAGGTCACGTTGAAGCGCTTCACCATGCTGCGACCCGTGGCCCCATCGAGGTAAATGACGTTGTAGGTCGTACGCTTGTCGCCCTTCTTCCAAACCGCAGCGTAGAGCAGGTCCTTGCCGAAGAATGCCTTGCTCGACACCTTGCTCACCTGCATCACCCCGTCCCGGCGGAACACGATGATGTGGTCGATGTCTGAACAGTCGCCAAGCAACTCGCCTTCGGTGCGCTTGAGGCCCGTTCCCACAAAGCCCTCAGCCGGATTCCAGTACAGCTTGGCGTTGGCCACCGCAACCTTGCTCCGGTCGATGGACTCGAACGTGCGCAATTCGGTTTTGCGCTCGCGCCCTTTGCCGTACTTGTCTTTGAGTTTTTTGAACCAGTCGATGGCGTATTCCGTGAGGTGCTCGAGGTGGTGCTTGACCTTGTCGATGTCCCCTTCCAAGGCCCCAATGCGCTCGTCGGCCTTGAAGCTGTCAAATTTGGAAATGCGCTTGATGCGAATTTCCGTCAGACGGGTCACGTCCTCGTCGGTCACTTCACGCAGCAAATGCTTGATGTGGGGCTTCAGGCCTTCATGGATGGCGGCCAAAATCTCCTCCCAAGTCTCGCATTCCTCGATGTCGCGGTAGATGCGGTTCTCGATAAAGATCTTCTCCAAGGAGGCGAAATGCCACGTCTCTTGGAGCTCTCCAAGCTCGATTTCCAACTCGCGCTTCAGCAAATAGCGCGTGCGGTCTGCACTGATGCGCAGGATGTCCGAAATGCCCATGAAGACGGGCTTGTCGTCAAACACCACGCAACTGTTGGGGGCCAAGCTCACCTCACAATCCGTGAACGCGTAGAGCGCGTCGAGCATCTTGTCAGGCGAGACGTTGTTGGC
>CAZGQI010000151.1:0-2725 GCA_964527895.1 uncultured Comamonadaceae bacterium
GTGGCCATGGGTGTCTGACAGCAATGCGATGTTCATGGGAATCGTTCCTTCGTTTTGGGCAAATTCGGCCAAAAATGTCCCACTTTCGTTTCATGAAAACCACGTTGCTGTCTTGGGGGCTTCTTTGGGCCCTTGTCGTCGGAGTTGCACCTCAGGGTCTCGCCCAAACCAAGGAGCCCACGCGCAAGGCGCAAAAAGAGTACCAGAAGGCCCTTGAAGCGTACCGGTTCATGTCGCCCAATCTTGCGCTCAGTCACCTGGACGACGCACTCGGTCGCAGTCCTTCTTTTGCGGAGGCCTTGTTCCTCAAAGCACAGATTTACCAGGACATGTCGCATCCGCGACAAGAAGAGGCGCTTGCAGAGGCATTGAAGGTCAACGCCACCATGTTTCCTCATGGCTGGGTGACATTGGCCGAGATCCAATGGAATCTTGGCAAATACGAGGAGGGGTTGCAGTCGCTTGCCAGGCTCGAAGCATTGTCTGCGCCTCGCATGTCTGAAGAATCTGAACGGCGTCGCGCATGGGTGGAAGCAGGGTTGACTTTTGCTGCGGAGGCCATGGCCAAGGAAGAGGTGGCCCTCGAAGCCGAGGCTGTGCAGGGTGGGTTGAACACAGACGCGTTGGAATACTACGGCGCGCTCGACCTCAGCGGGACCCGCATGGTCTTGACCCGCTCGGATCTGTCCAGTGAAGAGCAGCGGACAACGCCGGGGGTTGCGGGAGGGGAGGACTTTTTTGAATCTTTGCAGCTGGAGGACGGCACGTGGTCGCCCCCGGTGCCGTTGCGGGGTGTCAACACCCCCATGAATGAAGGAGCCCCCACGTTGAGTGGTGATGGGAGAACGATGGTGTTCACGGCATGCGCGACCCCTCGAGATGGCTATGGCCCACGTCGGGGCAAGGGTTCTTGCGATTTGTTTGAGTCGACATGGGATGAATCGACGCAGCAGTGGTCTCTGGGCGTCAACTTGGGCGCACCCAATTCTGCAGGTTGGGAAAGTCAACCTGCGCTGAGCTCGGACGGAAACCTGCTCGTATTCGCGCGCGGACCCAAAGGACAGCTCGAACCCTCCGACTTGGTGGTATGCCACAGGTTGGCCAATGGCGGCTGGTCTTCCCCAAGAAAGCTTGCGGGCAAGGTGAACACGCCTTACACAGAGGAGAGTCCCTTTTTGCATCCCGATGGAAAGACCTTGTATTTCAGCAGCGACGGTCATCCAGGTTTTGGCCAGCTCGACGTGTTCATGTCCAAGTTGCAGAAGGACGGGACGTGGGGCAAGCCGGTGAACTTGGGGCGTGGAGTCAACAGCCAAGGAAAAGACAACAGCTTGATGGTGATGCCCCGAGGTGGTGTGGCCATGTTTGCCACCACGCAGGGCTCGGGCAACTTGGATTTTTGGCAAGTGGAATTGCCGGAGGAAGTCAAACCCATTGAGGTGGCCACCCTCCGAGGGGTCGTGCGCGATGCCAATACGGCGGAAGCACTGGTCGCAGAGGTGGCCATTGTGGATCTCTCGTCAGGCCAAACTGTCAGCCGCACTTCGTCAGAAGGCGAGACAGGCTTTGTCATTCCCCTGCCAGGCCTGGGGTCCTACAGTTTTGAAGCCAGCGCAGAGGGGCACCTCTTTGGCATGACCACCTACGAACAAGGCGGGGGGATGGACCTCAACCGGTCGCCGTTTGTCCAGATTGAACTCATGCCGATTGAAGTCGGCCAATCCTTCACACTCGAGGCCATTCAGTTTGAATCGGGCCTGTCCAGATTCAGCGAGAATTTTCAAGCGGGATGTGAGCGTTTGGCACAATGGATGCTCGACAACCCAGGGGTCAGGATTCGCATTGTGGGCCACACAGACAACGTAGGAAGCGTGCCCTTCAACGTGGCGTTGAGCCTGGACCGGGCTGCAGCGGTGGAGGGCTTCCTTGCGGAACGGGGCGTGGATGCGGAGCGCATCGAAACCCAAGGCGATGGCCCTTCAAACCCGGTGGCGGACAACGAGACGGAGGAAGGTCGTGCCCTGAACCGCAGGGTGGAGGTCGTGATTCTCGATTGACTTATCCGCTGTCCTGACGTCAACGCAGGTTCCAGATGGCCGACAGGTAAAGGGTTCTCGGAGGCGCAGGGTTGTAGAGTTTGCCGCCAAAGCCATTGAGTTGGTGCCATCCGGAGTACGCCGTGTTGGTGGCGTTTCGGACCCCCATGGACACGCCCACAGGCGCGGAAGGAGGCGTCCATCCGAGGTCCACATTGGCCGTGGCGTAGGCGGGGTGGATGTTTGCGCCGCTTGTGTTGAGCGGCGTGGCACCCACCGCGCGAACCCACGTTTGAAGCGTCCACGTGTGGTTGCGGTCCCACGCCTTCCAGTGGTGTTGGACGTTGGCCATCCACCGGGGCGATCCGGGCAAATCCCCTTCCGCCCAGCGATGGAACTGGAATGCACCAGAGCCTTGAAGGCCATGACGCGTCCAAGTTTGCTTCGCCCGCCATTCGATTCCCTGCATCGTCACAGGAGATGTGGCGTTGACAAACGTGGGGTTGTCCAACGAATCGACCGCTTGCACGATGGCGCGGTTGACGCTTTGATGGTACAGCACGACTTCTCCTATGCTGTGGCGAAATCCGGACTCCAAGGTCCAGGCGCGTTCCGCATCGAGCACTGCAGGCAATGCGCCGGTGATGTCGGTGGACAGGGATTCAAAATTCGTGGGGTCGCTGAATCCA
>CAZGQI010000152.1:0-2713 GCA_964527895.1 uncultured Comamonadaceae bacterium
TGAGCGACAACGCTGGGAAGCTCTCCATCGAAGGTTCAGTGATCTTGGACCGTGCTCAGTTCGACGTGAAGTACGGCTCAGGCTCCTTTTTTGACAACTTGGGAGACAACCTCATTCACGACAACTTCACGGTCGGATTCAACCTTGTGGCCGACGCTGCCTGATCGTTTTCAAACATCTTCTGAAAGCCCGCTTCGGCGGGCTTTTTTTGTGCTCACTCTGGAAGCACGAGCCGAAGATCAAGTCCAGTCACGACGAGGTTGAGGTAATTCCTTGCCAAACCAGAAATCGAGCCCGACGCCCACGTGTTCTCCGCCCATGCATCACGCCCCAAGGGACTCGACCAAAACCATCCTGCATACCAGCCTGGGCGCCCCTCCTTGGCCCTCTTTTGAAGCCCTACCTCTGCCATGATTGGCACCGTGATGAATCGGGTTCGGCCCTGATACGCTTGCACCACACGATCCACACCACCATCTTGACTGAGTTGACTCACCACCGTCTCACTCGTTTTCCACTCTACGCCCAACCCTCCGCTCGCCTGAATCTCCAATTCGTTGTACCCAAGTGGCACACGGATGCCCGCGACCAATGGCACGCGATAGGCCAAGCTTCTCATTTGAGGCAAGGTGTCCACGGTCGCGATGGCCAAGGTGTCATTCACGTATTCCACCACAAGGCCATGTTCTCGGCGAATCCACTCCACCCCACCGCCAAGGGTCCACCCTTCCTTCAATCGACGATGAATGCGCAAACCCATTTCACTGCCCACACGTGGAGACCAAATGGCATTCAAGCCTCGTCCAGTCACTTGCGTAGGCTGCATGCCGAGCGCGTCCGAAGGAAGATGAACACGCGTGACCACATCCAACTCCCAAGGAAGTCCAGCCTCCACTTGACCGTGTGCCGTGGTTGAGGTGAGCCATCCAAACAACGCCAACGCCAAAATGGCTCCCGTGAACACCAACACCCCCCACCGCCATCCCTTGTGGGGAATGAAATGGGATCTGAACTCGGCGTACACCAAATGGTTCGCCCTCAAGGCGGCACTGAAGTGCGTTTTGGCAATCCCAAACATCACCTCACCCTCTTCTTCGTGCCGTTCATAAGGAAGTCCTTCCTCCCTGCAGCGTTCCTCAAACCGCGCGGCGTAGTGCGGCTCTCGAAAGACAAACACATGGTAGCGCGTGTCGCCAGGGTGCGTATGATGATTGACCCAGCGCATGAATCACACGGAAGGCTTCTGCTCGTGGGCACGCTGTTCGCCGCTTCCGTCCATCCATCGGGTCACAAACTCGAGGGGCCAGCGATGAGACTCCGGCCAGGGTTGATCCGGATAGCCGACGTACATCAACCCCATCACCTTTCCTTCCTCGGGAAGTCCGAGGGCGGCTTTCACTTCGGGGAGGGTCATGAATTTGGGTGTGGTCCACTTGGCACCCAAACCATACGCGGTGCACATCAGATGCATGTTCTGCACGGCCCCAGCCACGGCCCATTCTTCATCCTGCAACGGAATGCGTTGGTTCACATCGGGCACCATCCCAATTCCAATGACACAGTTGCACGTGTCAAGGCGGTGCCTCAGCTTGTCAAGCTTTCGTTCTGAGACGCCCTCCGCCCCAACATGAGAAGCGTACCATTGCGGCAGTCCTTCGCGAAGCACGTTCAAGCCCTCTCCCTGAAAAACAGTAAAACGCCAAGGTTGCGTCATGCCATGCGTGGCTGCCCAAGTTCCAGCGCGCAACACCTCCTCAACCACATCCCGATGCACCCGACGTGATGAAAAGGTCTCAGGTGCAAACGAACGTCGATCTTTGATCAACGCACTGACGTCACTCAAGTTGTGCCTCATGAGGCAAAGGTAGGCTTCTGCCTTGTGAGGTTCACCCCATCCAAGACCCACTGTTGACATCCAAGGCTTGGCCCGTGAACGTCCCAATTCTGGCCATCTCTTCCCCTTCCCCCAGACCTGCAAACAAGAATTTGACCCACTGGGCCATTTCTTCCGGAGTGCTCACCCGCCCTGCTGGCAACAAGGCCTCTTGCTGCGCTTTGGAGGCCTCGTAGGAAATACCTTGCGCTTTGGCCATGGCTCGAATGCTGTTTTGGGCCATTTCCGTATCGACCCAACCTGGACAAAGGGCGTTGACCATGATCCCTTCCGGTGACCATTCGACAGCCAAAGACCGCACCAAGCCAAGAAGTCCTGTTTTGCTGGCAACGTAAGCCGTTTGACCAGGTACCCCAAACCGCGCAAGCACGCTGCTTGTCACCAAAGCATGCCTGACCCCTTTCGCCTGATCCAAATGAGGCTTGCAACACATCAATGTGTTGTACGTGCCTGTGAGGTTGACGCGAATGATTTCCTCCCAGCGATCTCCCTCCCCAAAGACATTGGGCCCGCCAATTCCTGCATTGGCAAAAACACCCACAAGTGGATGCCGATCGAGCGCGGCCTCAGAACCTGCAAGCCAGGACTCCAGTGCTTTCCCATTCGACACATCCATGGACACGACGACATGTACATCGGGTTCTTCCAGCGATTCAAGCACCGTTCGGAGAGGTGCTTCACGCCGTCCCATCAAAATCAATCGCACGCCCTTTCGTTGGGCCAAGGTCTGCGCCGTTGCCGCACCAATGCCGCTTCCTGCTCCTGTGATGAGAATTGAATTCATGACTTCAAAGAAACAAAAAGGCCCGGCTTGCGCCG
>CAZGQI010000153.1:0-2711 GCA_964527895.1 uncultured Comamonadaceae bacterium
CCGAGGAGCGCGTTGAGGTAGCTCTCGTACCGAACGCCGGCACTGAAGTTGCCTTGGTTGTAGCGCAAATTGGCGAAGGCGTTGTACCCGGTTTGGGCCGGCGGAACAACCGCGCCAATCAAGCTGTCCTCGGCGTACGACTGCCAAAGAATGGCCACGTTGCCCGAGATGGAAGGCGCCTCAGCCTCTTGCCCGAATTGCGCTTGTGCAGGGTTGATTCCAAGCGCAAGGCCCCACGCCAACAAGGCCGCCGCCTTGACCTCCACCGCCCGCATCATTCGGCGAGCTTGAGGAGTTCCTCGTAAAGTTCAAATTCGTCGCCGTCCGCGTAGTTGTTGTGGGACCAAACGACGTTCCCTTCCGCGTCAACCACGAAGGTGTGGGGCACGTTTTGGACGTTCAAGGCGCGCGCAAAGTCGCGGTTGGGGTCGAGCAAGATTTCGTATTCCCAACCCACGCTGTTCACGTAAGGCGCGACGCGGTTGACCGAGCGCTGGTCGTCGATGCTCACAGCCACAATCTTCACCCCCGTTTCGTCCACCCAGTCTTCGTAGAGCTCGGCGTAGTTGTTGAGTTCCCGCTTGCATGGGCTGCACCAGGTGGCCCAAAAACAAAACACGGTGGGTCCTTCTTCCTGAACCAACGAGGCGGTTTCTACGGCGTTTCCTTCAATGTCTTTCAGGGAGACGTTGGGCAGGGTTTGGGCGTGGGCACTGAAGGCACTCAGCATCGCAACAGCCAACATATTCAGGGGCGTTTTCATGTTCATCGTTCCAAGATTTTCAAGCAGGGGAGCATCAATCGGGCCAAAAATAGGACTTCACTCGTCAATTCAAGGTTGCCGGGAGTCAATTGCACTTCACGACCATGCGCCTTCTTCGTATCTTTGCGCCTTCTTCGTATCTTTGAGTCATGCAGAATTGGATTCAACGTTTCGTTATTGTGGTCCTGTTCGGCGCGTTGGCCGGGGGCTCTTGGGGACAGGCGACCATCGTGGATGCGCCGGACACGATTTACGTCGCTTTGGACACGTTGTCGGGCAGCGGTGCCGTCGAGGCCCACTGGACCGTCGCCAACAACACCGACAGCCCGTTGTCGTTGATGGTGACGCGCAACTTCATTGACACCGTTTCTCCGTTCAACTACCCCTACCAATCCGGGGAGCCAGGCGCATTTGAACGCTTTTGCTGGGGGCCGACCTGCTTCAATTACGGCACCGATTCGTCGCCCGCGAATGCGGCGTTTTTCGTGAATTTGAATTCCGGCTTGTCGGACGATTCCTTCCGCAGCGATTACTACCCCAACGGGGTGGTTGGGAGCACCACGTTGGAATACTGCTTCCACGAAGAAGGGGCGTTGGCCTTCGGTGCGTGTCACCAGATCACGTTTGTGTCGGTGGCCACGGCCTCCGTTGCTCCGTTACGTGGCAAGTCGCCTTCCATTCAACGGTTGTCGCCCAACCCTGCGACGGATCATTTGACCGTGACGTGGAACAACGCGCAGACGGGCGTGCTGGAATTCCGGAACCTCGTGGGGCAAGTGGTGAAATCGGAACAGGTGTTGGGGGGAGTGTCTTCCCAGCGCGTCAACCTCGACGGTCTTTCCGACGGCATTTGGTTGGTGACTTACACGGTGGATGGTGTAGCGGTGTCCACCAAGCGGTTGGTGTTGCGCTAAGCCGCGCGCCCTGCCGGCAGGCGGGACACAGTTCCTGCGGATGGATTGTACACGACGTGATGTGCATCCTTTGCATTGCGAGACGACGATTCTCTCGACCTTCATGGTGAACTTCGCTACTTCATGCAAACGAACAACCTGAAGAAGGAAGCCTTGGAATACCACGCCCGGGAGCGGCGTGGCAAGGTGGAGGTGGTGCCTACCAAGCCGTACAGCACCCAGCGGGACTTGAGTTTGGCCTACAGCCCTGGCGTGGCTGAGCCATGCAAGGCCATCGCCGAGAACAAGCAGGACGTCTACAAGTACACAGCCAAGGGCAATTTGGTGGCGGTCATCAGCAACGGCACGGCCGTGCTTGGGCTCGGTGACATTGGACCTGAAGCCAGCAAACCCGTGATGGAGGGGAAAGGCGTTCTGTTCAAAGTGTTTGCCGACATCGACGTTTTTGACATCGAGGTGGATGCCTCGGACGTCGATCAGTTTGTGGCCACGGTGAAGGCCATTGCGCCGACGTTTGGGGGCATCAATTTGGAGGACATCAAAGCTCCGGAGGCGTTCGAAATTGAGCGTCGCTTGAAGGAAGAGTTGGACATCCCGTTGATGCACGACGACCAACACGGCACGGCCATCATCAGTGCTGCGGCTTTGCTGAACGCATTGAAATTGGCAGAGAAAAACATCGAGGACGTCCGCGTGGTGGTGAGTGGGGCCGGAGCTGCGGCGATGTCGTGTTTGGACATCTACGAGCAACTCGGAATGAAGCGGGAGAATGCCGCAGTGTTCGACAGCCGTGGACACATACACAGCGGTCGGGAGGGCCTTGATGCGAGCAAGCAGAAGTACGCAACGGAAGTGCAGTACGCGGATTTGGCGGATGCCATGACTGGGGCCGACGTGTTTCTGGGGCTGAGCAAAGGAGGGCTTGTCGACGCAGCCATGGTGAAGTCCATGGCCAAGAACCCCATTGTCTTTGCTCTGGCCAACCCCGATCCGGAAATTGCCTACGACGAGGCCATGGCCTCGCGGGAAGACGT
>CAZGQI010000154.1:0-2697 GCA_964527895.1 uncultured Comamonadaceae bacterium
AGACGGCGAGGAGCATGTTGAGGCGACGCAAATCAAAACCCGTTCCCGAGCGCTGAGGCGTCCCATACACAGCCGTGCTGACAAGGGCTTGAATTTCCACGAGGAGGGGCCTTGCGCCTTGCAAAGACACGGCCACGGCCGACCCGCTGCTGGCGTCGCCGCGCTCGCCCAAGAGCACTTCGCTCGGATGGTCCACCGCCGACAAGCCGTCCCCGGCCATCTCGTAAATGCCCAGTTCCGCCGTCGTGCCGAACCGGTTTTTGGCCGCACGAAGCATGCGATAGGCGTGGTTTCGATCTCCCTCAAATTGCAACACCACGTCCACCATATGCTCGAGGACCTTGGGGCCAGCCAACGACCCTTCCTTGGTGATGTGGCCCACCATGAACAGTGGGGTGCCTGTGGACTTCGCCCAGGCTGTGAGGGCTGCCGAGGATTCGCGGATTTGGCCTACCGAACCTGGGACACCGTCTTGGTCGGGCAAGTCAAGGGTCTGCACCGAATCGACCACCACGAGCGCGGGCTGTTCTGAACGAAGGGCATCGAGGACTGCGGGCACTTGCGTCTGCGGAAAAATCAACACCTCTGGAGCGATGTTGCCGAGGCGGTTGGCCCGCATGCGAACCTGCTCTGCACTCTCCTCTCCGCTCACATACAACACCTTGGCCCCCGTGTTGCCGACGGCCATGGCCACTTGCAGCATCAAGGTTGACTTGCCAATGCCTGGCTCCCCACCGAGCAGGACCACACCTCCCGGCACTGAGCCGCCGCCAAGAACGCGGTTGAGCTCCTTGTCGCCCATGTCCAAGCGAGGCAACTCCGAGACGCTGACGTCCACCAACGGGCGAACTTGAGGCGTTTGAAGCTGTGAAAGCCCCGTCCTTGCCGCACGCTGCGACACCGGAGCCACGGACTCCTCAGACAAGGTGTTCCATGCCTTGCAATTGCTGCACTGCCCCACCCATTGGGGATGTGCATGCCCGCATTCACTGCAGACAAAGCGCTTCTTGGTCTTGGCCACGCGCGCCCTTATCGCGACCGGAAGATGTTCACCGTGCCGGTGAACTCTTCGCCGTTGGGCAACAGAATCGTGTAGAAGTACACTCCTTCTGCACTGTCGTCACCGTACCAAGGCTGGGCATTCCGATACTCCGGATTCTCGTACACCATGTTGCCCCAGCGGTCAAAGACACGCACGAGAACCCCTTCGGGATCGTCTTCCCATGGGTCCAAGCCCATAATGTGGAACCCGTTGTTTTGATCGTTTCCGTCACGCGGCGTGAAGACGTTGGGAGGCAAGATTTCGCATTGCTCCACAATCACGTCGTACTCGTGCTGAAGGCCTTGGGGCAAGCACGGATTTGAGATTTGTGCCAACAGGGTCAAATCGTACCCCCAACAGCTCGGCGGGAACATCTCGCCCACGAGGTCTGCCACGTTTTGGAAGGGGAATTCCACCAAGGTGTCGGCACACTGAACCGTCCACGAGTAATTGCTGTAGGGAGGCCCATTGAAGTCGGCGTTCAAGTCGAACGTTTCAGGTTGGCCAGGACACAACGCGCGTACGCCATTGTAAACAGGAAGTGGATCCCATGTGGGATCGTCCCCAATGAAGACCAAACCACATGCCTCCTGAGGCTCGCAACCATACGGGTCTTCAATGGTGACACAAATCTGGGTGCCATTCAGTTCCGACTCTTCGGGAATGACCCATTCAAAGTTGTCGTCCACTGTTGTGGCTGTGCCGTCAGGCCATGTGATGGTGTAATCCGCGTAGTTCGCTGCAAACGCAGGGTTCACGCCCAAGTTGGCGTCTTCTCCGGGCTCGATGCCACCTCCATCGCAATCCGTGATGGAGCCGCCGAGGAAGACGTCGATGTCAATGGCAGTCACGATGTCAATGAACGCACAATCGCTTTCATCGAAGTTGTTGGGGCACCCTTCGTCGGGCACTGTCACACAATACGATCCCGTGGCATCGACCTCCCACTCGTTGTCGTTGACATCGTCAACTTCATTGCCGTTGTAGGTCCACTCGTAGACGAGGTCGGTGTTTTGATCTCCTGCGACGGGATCCAACTCCAGGGTGGCTCCCTCTCCACAGAGGTAATCGTTTTCTAACACAGGCTCCGGGATCGCCGTGTACACCACTTGGTCTTCGGCCTCACCACACCCGTTGGTGGCGGTCACCACATAAGTGCCCGTGGCGTATTGGCTGAATGTGTACTCATTTTCAAGCACGTTGTCTTCTCCGGGGAAGGGCCAGTTGATCGTGGCCACATCGGCCGGATCGGTGACGAACACCTCCAATTCCAACTCCAACTCATCGGCAGCCGCACACGCCCAAACCAAGCTGTCGCCATCGAATTCAATCGTGGGAGGCTCGTTGACTTCCACATCGAAACACGTCGCGGTGCCACATTCTTCCTCGTTGAAACACAGCTCGTACATGCCGTATTCGGTGGCCCACCACGTGGTGTTGAACTGATCCGTCACGCTGAAGTCGTTGTTTCCAAGTCCAGAGGTTTCTTCCCAAGAACCGAGGGCAGGCTGCACTTCACACAGCGCAGGACCGTAAAACACAACTCCCGTGGCCAATTCGTTGAACGAGGAACACGCGTCAGGATTGCTGATGCAGTTGTTCACACAATTGAACATGTCAAAGCTGAAGTACTGGTCGTTGTCCGGGTTGTTGCT
>CAZGQI010000155.1:0-2653 GCA_964527895.1 uncultured Comamonadaceae bacterium
TTGTTGAGACTGGGCAACGCGTTCGTGGAAGAATGCTGAGGGTTGGACTAAAACGCCAGCACGTCATGGTCAATCACCCCCTTCCTCGCCTTAATGTGACGTTCTGCACGAGGTTTGACCTCACAAAACCTGGTGGCAATGTCCAAATCGACATACCCCGCATTTGTCAAGCCAATGAGCAACAACCGTGCTTGCTCTTCCTGCAATCCCAAAAAGTCAGCGTATTCCTCAGAGTAAAAGGAGGTCACACCGCGTAGAGACATGTAACGTGCCAATTCTGCCAAAGGGTGAATGGGGTCAATGCCCATCATTTGATCGTACACGTCGCGCTCAAAACAATCCAAACTCCGGAACGCCGCAGGCTCTGGGCGGTCACTTGTCAAACGGCGAAACACCACAGCAGGGCTGTTCAATTCCCACTCCACGGCCTCCACTTCCATTTCCACCATGTGGTATGTGTCGGTGAATGCCTGTTGACCGACTCCCTCAAGCTGACGGGTGGCGCGGAACGTTTTCAATTTGTCCAAATACCTGATTTTGATGTCAGGATGGTAAATGCTGTCTTCGCCCAACACCATCGACATTCGTGCATGGGTCGCATCGAGGGCCTCCTCCGAGAACAACACCTCATTGGACCAGCATCGAATGAACAAGGTGTCGTGGTTCATGAACGTGATTTGCGCCCATTCACCGTCGGAGCCCGTTCCCGCCAATTTGGACCCCCTCACTTGAAGGCCTCCTTCGTAAGACACCCCCGGAAACACCTCTTCGAGTCGAACCCTTCCAGACCGAGACTCAAACCGCGGGTACGTTCGACGCGCAGGCTTGTCCTCCGCCTGAACCTTGAAACCAAGCACGCCCTCTAGGGGCAAGTCAAACATGGTGCTTCGCAGCCGCGCCTCCTCCGTCGTGAAAGAACTTCCCTTCATGCGGATTTCGAAGCTGCCAAGCGTCGCAGACAGGGATTCTGCATTCGTCGTGCGTTCCCATTCCACACGTCCTTGCCGTCCGTAAAATCGTCCTTCAAGCGGCTTGTATTGGCCTTCGACGTCGAACACCCGAGAACTGTCTCCCTTCGACAGACACACCAACGTGCCTGAGCGACAATCCACCACGGGCGATCCTTCAGTGTCCACGCCCAATGTCAAATCACCCTGCCTGACGTGCCATGTCGCAGCACTCGACTCGAAAATCAAGCCCGATTGGAACAGGCCTTGGGAGAGCGCCAAAAACGACTCGCAGGCCTTCCTTTCCTTGGGGTTCTTATCGAAAAACGCGAGCTGGGCATGCCAATCCGCCCAAGCCTTCCAATCTTGGCGCTCGAGCAACACCTTGGCCCCGTGAAAGTATCCAAGCACCCCGGTGCTGAACTTGACCCGGTTGGCTTCCAGGGCTCGAACCATTTGCATGAATTCCTGCGTGCGCGCTTCTCCCACTTGCTCGCCTTCGAAGACACTCCGAAAGTCTCGACGAATCCACTTGGCCTCACGTGATTCAATTTCGGATGCCTTGCGCTCCATTTCCTTGAGAAAGGTCGCGGCATCCTCGACATTGTCGCTGGTTTGGGCATAAGAAAGGGTCCCCATCCACAGGACCATCAGGACCAGGCACACACGTTCGATCATGCACCGAAGGTAGATTCTCCCTCCTTCGTCTGAGGGCTTGTCACCCCAAAGGTTTCCCACAATGCATGCACGCCCAGCCGTCCCGTACATCCACGCCCAGGACCTCCATTCCCGAGGCGTGCACCGAAGCTTCCAGTGCGGCCACGTCGCCCTCAAAAAATCCGCTGAGCAACAGGTGTCCACCTTTCTTCAACGTCCTTGCATAGCGCGACATGTCTGCCACGAGGACATTTTTGTGAATGTTGGCACACACCACGTGCCACGCTCCATCGGGCATGTCGTCACAGGCAGAACCGTCACCTTGAACAAAGGTCATGTCCGAGCCAGCCAAGTCCGCATTCAAGGCGAGGTTGTCTTGGGCATTTTGGACTGCGTCATCTTCGATGTCGATGCCCAAAATCGAACCCGCCCCTGCCTTGGCGGCCACAAGCGCGAGCACGCCAGTGCCACAGCCCATGTCCAAGACATTTTGACCATTCAAAGGCAGCGAAAGCAGCCGAGCCGTCATCAAGTGGGTGGTCGCATGGTGCCCGGTTCCAAAGCTCATCTGCGGCGCCACAATCACATCCACGCCGAATGCAGGGGTGTCATGGAAAGGCGCCCGAATGGTGCAAGCAACCTCACCAGCTTCATCCTCCACCACCACTTGCGGATATTCGGATTCCCACTTGGCATTCCAGTTTTCTTGCGCCACGCGTTGCTTTTCGACGCGCACTGTGGCGAAGACCGCCACGGCCTCAAGCTGGGCGTCAGCCTCCTGCTCGTTCACCTCCGCCACCTCGCCATGAACCAAAACCCCAGTGTCGTGGGGCTCAAACATGGAGAATCCACATTCATTCAAGTAAGCGACCACCACTTCACGTGCGGGCAAGACAGGGTCCAGCAACACGTTCCAGCTGTGAAATTTCTTGGCCAAAGTTCGAGGGTTCAGCGGTTCAGCGCCGGGTGGCCTTCGATGACGCCCTGGAAATCCTCCGGCTTGAGGGAAGCCCCTCCAATGAGTCCTCCATTGATGTCCTTTTGGGAGA
>CAZGQI010000156.1:0-2622 GCA_964527895.1 uncultured Comamonadaceae bacterium
GACAGTGAAGGTCTGGGTGGCCGAACTGCTGTTGCCAGCATCGTCGGTGGCCGTGAAGGTGCGAATCACGGTGTAGTTTCCAGCGGCATTTCCGGGAATCACCTCATCGCTGTGTGTGAGATCCAACGTGCCACACAAATCGTTGGTGGATGGCTCGGCATAGGGCAAGGCGTCGGAGCATTCCACGACGGCATCTTCCGGCACAGAGATGAGTGCCGGAGGCGTGGTGTCTTGCACAGTGATGGTCTGCGATGCCGAAGTGCTGTTTCCAGCGTCGTCGGTGGCGGTGAATGTGCGGGTGATGACGTAGTTGCCCGTGGCATTGCCAGGCGTGGTGACGCTCGAAACTACCACGGTCACCGTGCCGCACAGGTCCACGGCAGTGGCATCCTCCATGGGCATGTCGTCTGTGCATTCGACGGTGTAGTTTGCAGGAACCAATGTGAATTCCGGCGCAGTGGTGTCCACGACGCTGATGGTTTGCGTGGCCGAGCTGCTGTTGCCGGCATCGTCAGTTGCCGTGAATGTGCGGGTCACGGTGTAGTTGCCTGCGGCATCACCAGGGGTGGTCACGCTCGACAACGAAATGACGACATCGCTGCAATTGTCTTGCGCTGTCGCACCCAAGAGGGTCAAATCGTCTGAGCACTCGGCAGTGTAGTCTGCTGGCACGAAGGTGAATGTGGGCGCGGTGGCGTCGACGATGGAAATCAACTGAACGGCCTGAGCGGTGTTCCCTTGGGCGTCAGTTGCCGTGAAGGTTCGCGTCAACAAGTGCTCACCCTGGGCCACTTCAAGGGCCAAATCGTCAGACACCTCCAAAGTGATGGACGTGCAATTGTCGGTGGCCACGGCCAAGTCAAAAGGAATGTCGTCTTCGCACGACAGGGTCACGTCTGCGGGCACCGACTCAAAAGTCGGGGGTGTGGTGTCTGTGAACACCACTGTCTGAGGTGTGGACGCCGCATTTCCACAAGCATCTACCGCGGTATGAGTGACATTCAACTGGTAGGCACCTGAACTTGGCGTGCCCAAGGTGTCGATGCTCATTTCCCAACTCACCGCGGAGCAATTGTCTTGCGCGTCGAGGGACTGGGGGCTCCAAATTTGGTCGCACTCCAACGAGGCGACTTCATCAAACACGGTTTCAATGACAGGGGCTTCTGGGTCTCGGATGGAGATGATCTGCTGGGCGTCAGCCATGTTGCCACACGCGTCGACCACGGTGAACGTGCGGATCAAATCGTAATTCGCCGGGCATGTTCCGAAGGCAGTGTCTGTGGTCGTGGTGATCTCGAAGGAAGAGCAATCGTCGTCTGCCTCTGCTTCTTCCAACACAGGTTCTTCATCGCAGGCGTAGGTCACATCCGCAGGCACGTAGGTGAAGTAGGGAAGGTCGCTGTCTGTGACCGTCACGGTTTGGACCTCAAGCGTGGAGTTTCCGCACAAGTCTTTGGCCAAAAAGCGTCGTTCCAAAATGTATTCTTCCGGACAGCTGGTGGGGGGCAGCGAGTTGAAAATCTGAATCGTGATGTCTTCTTCGGCGGTGCAATTGTCTGTGGCAGAGGCCGCGGGGTACACGAATTCACTTCCGCATGGCAATACGACGTCCGCAGGCAAGGTCAAGTTGGGCGGCGTCTGGTCGCGGACGTAAATGGTTTGGGCCCCTGTGGCGGTGTTGCCGCAGAGGTCTTCCGTGGAAAATGTTCGGTACACCGTGTATTCACCGGGGCAGTCGCCCTGCTCGATGACTTGCTCCCCTTCGGTCACTGCAAGTGGGCCGTTGCACGCGTCGCTGGCTGTCGCAGGCGTGAAGGTGGGACCGACTTCACAACTGAACACTGCATTGGAGGGGGCATTCAGCACAGGGTCAATCTCGTCGATGACCTGCACGGTTTGGGTGTGTTGGGTGGTCAATCCGCATCCATCGGTTGCGGTGTAGGTGCGGATGCGGGTGAATTCACTGGGGCAATTTCCATTGACGAATGATTCCGTCATGGCGAGGGATGCAGTGCTGCAATCGTCCGTGGCGAACACGGTGTTGAGAGCATCCAGTTCTTCAAGTTCCACAGGACAGTTGAGGGTGTAGTCGTTGGGCAGATCCTGAAGAAGGGGAGGGGTGTCGTCGGTGACGTCGACCGATCCTTGGATTTGGTCAAAATCATGGAGGTTGCCCACGAAGAACTCCACCACGGCGTCGTTGTCCGAGGCACAGTTGGAGGAAGTCTCCTCGCAAGCGCTGAATTCCAAGCTGGTGACGCCAAGCCCCCCATAAATCGTGCCGCCGACACAAGCTGACCAATCAAAGGCACCGCCGAGCCCGTGCTCGGCATTCACGCCATTCGCGCCGACCCCAACTTGTAAAGGGTAGCCTTGGAGGGAGTTGGAACTTTCGAGGTAAATGGTCTCGCCTGCGAGCGTACCGCCGCCAACCAGCTTGCTGATGTTGGGTCGAAGGGTCCAAATGGTCCAGTCGTCGACGCCACCTGGGTTGGCTGAGGCGTCATTGACGTTGCCGCCTTCGGCCACCCACTCTGGCCCAGTCGCCTCGAGGTCGAAGTAGAAGTCCACTTCGAAAGATGCGTTGACGTTGCTGTTGTTGTAAACCGTTCCTTGCAGGCG
>CAZGQI010000157.1:0-2590 GCA_964527895.1 uncultured Comamonadaceae bacterium
GCCACCAAGTACGGCTACGCCACCTACGGCGCAGAGTACGGATACGGATACGGTTATGGCGGCTCCGAGCGGTACAAGGACCAAGACGCCCAGGCCTGAGTTGCGCCACTCACACTTGGGTGTGAGCAATCCGCGTCGGGCAACCCCCTTGCTGTGAAACAGGTCTGTACTTTTGAGTGACTTCGCGCGTTGTGTTGATGCCGAAGCGCCCGCAAAGACCATGACAGCCCAAGCCTCACCCCGTCATTTTCTCGTGTCCCTTGTGACCCTGTGCGCTTGTGCGTTGGGCTCCGTCAGCGGCTTGGCGCAATCGCCGCCCAACCTGACGCACGTGGACAACGTGAACAACGCGGGCAACGCCACCTTGTACTGGGACGTATTCGTGCAACAGGGCACCGAGGAATTCGTGCAAAACGAAATCAAGGTCTTTGACCTGGACCAAAACCCACTGGGCACCCAGTGGCACATCATCTCCTCGGAGATTGTCAATGGCAACCTCGTGCTTCCCACGGGTTGGGTGATGCCGTCGTTTTTGTACGACGCCAACCAATTGGCGCACTGCTTTATCGGCGTGCAAATCACCGTGGACAATGGGTTGCAGTCTGTGTCGGACTCCTCGCCGTTTTTGTGCTCGATTCACGTGAGCATTGACGAGGGGGTGACTCCAGGTACGGTCGATTTGGAGTGGAACAGCCCCTATGCCTTGTCCGGCGAGGCCGCGGGTGGGGATTTCCAAATCGAACGGCTCAGCGAACTCACGCAGGACTGGGAATTGGTCGACACGCAACCCGATTCCCCGATGGGCGGCACGTACACCGACAACCCCGGACCGTGCGCGCAAGTGCTCATCTACCGCATCCGTCAGCTGGCCTCCAACGGGACAGACATGCACGAGAGCAACCGGGCGGATTTGGTCATTGGCGTGGCCGGGGGCGAGACTCCGGAGGTCAGCCACGTGGACGTCGACAACGGACTTGCGCACGTCTACTGGGACTTTGAGCCGGAGCCTGAAACCCTCGGTTACATTGTTTACAAGTGTCTCGATTCAGGCGGGGGTGCGATTGTGGCGGACGTGGCGGATCCCAACACGTTTGACCTGCTGATTCCAGCTTCCAATGCGAGTGCAGAAGCGGAGAGTTACCAGGTGGCCGCGTACGATTGTGTGGACGACGATGGCACGCCGAACCCAGCAGGTGCGGGCGATTGTGTGCGGACTGTGTTCATGACCGCAGACCAAATCCCCTGCACCGACCGCGCCCAACTGGCTTGGCTTCCTCCCGTCGGCATGTCCGGGGGCGTGGCCGAATACATCCCGCAATACCGCGAAGACGGCGGTCCGTGGATCAGTGTGGACACCCTTGGGGGATCGTTCCTGTCTGTGGTGCATGAAGGCGCGTCGTTGACGGCCCAGGTCGATTATCGCGTGCTGGCGTTGGGTGGGGATTTTGACGAGGCCGCGTCCAACATCGTTGAGGTGTCGTTTGAGTACCCTGACGCGCCCGAGGCGCCGGTGTTGAAGCGCGTGTCTGTGCTGGACCGCACCCGGGTGGAGTTGGTGCTTGCCACCGACCCCCTTGCCGAGGAAGTGAGCCTGTACGAGTTCCAACGGTGGAGTGAATTGGACAGCTCCTGGATTCCCTTGGTGCCGAGGTACCCGTCGAGTTTGGGCTTCCCCGTCTCCCACGTCGACGTCGAACGCAACACCGATGAATTCGCCTACCGCTACAGGGCCGTGGCCTACAACGAATGCGAGGCCAGCGTGGCCGAATCGCAAGCGGCAGAAACGATGCTGCTCCGCGCCTTTCAAAGCACCACACCAGGATTGTTCGAGAACAGCTTGATCTGGACGCCTTATGGAGGGTTCGCGAACGGTTTGGACCGCTACGAAGTGATCCGGAAGCAGTCCAACGAGGACAACGTCGTTGGGGAGCCGCTGGCGACCATCGATGCCGTGAGCGAAAACTACGAGGACGACGTCGAAGACGATTTTGACTCTCCCGGCATCTTCTGCTATCAGGTCCTGGCCCTCGAAATCCCGGACTCCAACGAAGTGCTGCAAGGCGCCGCCTCAAATTGGGTGTGCCTCACGGAAGAGCCCGTCATGTGGATTCCGTCTGCCTTCACCCCCAATGGCGACGAACTCAACGACTGGTTCCCTTGGGCACCGGGCGAGGCCAACGTGGGCTTCCTGGGCGAACGGCAAGGCGACAACCCCAATTTCCAGATGACCATCCTGACGCGTTGGGGGACCAAGGTGTTTGAGACCACCTCCATCGACGAGCCGTGGAATGGACGTGTGGATGGCCGTCTCGCGGCCAGTGATGTCTACGTCGTCAAAGTAGAGTACCTCGACGGCGCCGGGGCGTGGCGAAACCAACTGGTGTACCTCACGGTGCTCGCCGGCCAATAAGCTTCTTTGAACTTTCCACAATCTCGTGACCCCGTGGTGGGTTGCGTGTTCCTTCTGCCTTAAATTTGCCCGAATCGCGGACCGAACCCCCGGCATCCCTTCCGGCGTCTCAGACGCCACGGCGATTCCCTCGTGAGGCCTGCGAGAACACGCGATTCAACTCAGACTCATGGCCTCTAC
>CAZGQI010000158.1:0-2585 GCA_964527895.1 uncultured Comamonadaceae bacterium
TTGGAAGTTGCCTGCGATGAAGACGCCAATCGGGTTGGTCGTTTCCTCGCTCATATTCACGCGGAACGTGATGGCACGCTCGGGTGCGGATTCGGTCGGACATGCGTCGCAGCTGTTGTAGCACACTGCATCAACGGTGGTCGCGTCGGTCACATCAATCGTTCTGTTGGTGTAACCATCAATGGTGCTTGTGCAAGCCGCACCTTCCGCGAATTCCTCTTGGGCCGTCCAACCGTCCAAGGTGAACTTGTACTCGTAGGTGTCTGGCACCAAGGCAATGGTGATGCTGTAAATGCCATCGGCATCGTCATCCGTCATCGTCGCACAGCCCCCGCACCAACCATTGAATGAACCGTTGATGTTCACGGTGCCGTACGTGCCGATGTATTGGCTCATGTCCACTTGGAACGTCACATCAACCGCAGGTGGCGGTGGGACGTCATTGCAAGTGCCATCGCATGTTCCGTAGTAGTCGTTGGCCGTTCCTCCCGCCTCAATTTGACGGTTGGCGTACCCATTGAAGTCCGTGACTGGGGCACAAGTCGCACCATCGACCATGTCATTGACCAAGTTCTCTTGATCCGCGAAGCCGTTGATGGCGTACTTGTACTCGACCACCCCCGTGAGGTCAGCGACTTGTACACTGTACACTCCGTCCCCGTCGGGATCTGTCATGGTGTTGTAAACATCATTGGCGCACCAGCCACACCATGGACCGGTCACGAAAACGTCTGTGAAGCCTTCCGGCGCACAGGACATGTCGACATTGAACGTTGTTTGGCCTTGGGCCGACCACGCAAACAATGCGGACAAGAGCAAAAGAGAATAACGCATATGAGATGAAATAAATTCGAGTGACGGCGGGCTCTGCTCTTTATTCGACTCGACGAAAAAGCCAAATCCACCTACGAGGGGTCATTTTCCTCGGACGGAAAGATAGCGCAAGCCCCACAAAGTGTCAAAACAACACCCTTGGAATTGTCCACCTTGTGCCCACATGTTTGGGCTTGAGTCCCATTGACATATTTGTCAGTCGCACGGGAGAGTTGCCTTTCCCCTCCCTTGGCCGATTCAGCGCATCATCCTTCCTCTTTGGAGATTCCCAAATTGCACAAGGCAGCCACAAACAAACTTCCTCCAGCAATGACCATGGTTTTCACAACATCCCCACCAAACAGGGTGTTGTTGAGCCACACAATGCCACCCAACGCGGCAATGATCTGTGGAATCACGATGAACATGTTGAAGACCCCCATTCCCACGCCCATCTTGTTCGCGGGCACCGCACCAGAGAGCATGGCATAAGGCATGCTCAAAATGCTGCCCCAAGCAATGCCGATGCATGCAAAACTGGCATTCAACCACACCGCGGTTTCCGGGGTCCACCAAGACATCGAAACAAATCCCACACCACCTATGGCCAAACTCACCAGATGCGTCCAACGCCGATTCAATCCGTTGCGCGACGTCCACACTGATAGCAGCAACGCAAATGCCATGCTGCTCAACCCATACATCCCCATGGCACTGGACACGGCATTTGCGGCTTGGTCATAAGACAATCGCAACGCATCGTAATCCGCAGCTCCGTCCTCGGGCAAGGGCGCCTGAAAGACAGCTTCTGTCAACGCTGGAGTGGCGTAGGACCACATGGTGAAGAACGCAAACCAGCTGAAAAACTGCACGATCCCCAACTTCATCATGACAGAGGGCATCCCTTTGATGAAATTCAAAATGTCCATCAAACCGGATTCTTCTTTCTCCTTTCCATCTGCGCCGTGGCCCAACACCTCGGGTGGATCCTCTGTCGTCGTGAAAACAGTGACTAGGATGCTCAGCATGAATACGGCGGCCCCAATGGCAAAAGACACAAACACACTTTGGGGGACTTCCCCTGCAGCTGCTTCATTGGAGACCCCCAATTGCGTCACAAACCAAGGCAAATTGGATGCAATCCACGTCCCAATGCCAATGATGAGCGTTTGCAAGACGAATCCATAACTCCGCTGTTCCTCCGGCAGCTTGTCTGCCACCAACGCGCGAAAAGGTTCCATGCTCACATTGATGCTCGCATCGAGAATCCAGAGAAATCCTGCAGCCATCCAAAGCTCACTGCTGTAGGGCACGAAAAACAACGCAATCGAACTCAAAACGGCCCCGATCAAGAAGAAGGGACGACGTCTCCCCCACCTCGGATGCCACGTGTTGTCGCTGAGATAGCCAATGACAGGCTGCACCAACAACCCCGTCAAGGGCGCCGCAATCCAAAGCATGGGAATGTCATCCTTGCTCGCCCCCAGCGTTTGAAAGATGCGTGACATGTTGCCCCCCTGAAGGGCAAATCCAAACTGAATTCCGAGGAATCCAAAGCTCATGTTCCAGATTTCCCAGAACCCAAGTTTTCGCTTTTCCATGATCGTATTGATGGTGTTTTCTACAACCCCAAGCAGGGTGGTGTGCAAGATACACTAAGCTCAAGTCGCACGGTCATGGACAAAAAAAACGCCGACCAAAGCCGGCGTTTTCTTCATCCCATGGGGATGCTGTGCATTCTTCAACTCAAAGGTCGGTACAGGCTTGGCCAA
>CAZGQI010000159.1:0-2575 GCA_964527895.1 uncultured Comamonadaceae bacterium
AACCTGGCGCAAGGCCAACGTGCTCGCCCAAAAACAAGAGGGCCGCTTTGCCGTGGGCATCCGCGTGCCCCTCGGCGACGAAACCACAGCGCGCACGCGAGACCTGCTCGACACCTTGGCTCCCTACACCTCCGGGACCATCCGCGTCACCCAAAGCCAGGACCTGCTCCTGCCCGACGTGGTGGAAGCCAACTTGCCGGTGGTGCACCGCATCCTGCGCGACTTGGGTTGGGACGCCCTGGGCTTCCAGTCCGGCGTCGACGTGACCTCGTGCCCCGGCACGGACACCTGCAACCTGGCCATCAGCAACAGCACGCACCTCAGCACCGTGCTCGAACACACCCTGGAGGAGGAGTTCCCCCATTTGATGTTCGACCGGTCGTTCAACATCAAAATCTCCGGATGCATGAACGCGTGCGGACAGCACAGCATTGCGTCGTTTGGGCTGCATGGAAGTTCGATGCGTCGCGAAGGCGCCACCATGCCCGCCATGCAAATCTTGGTGGGTGGCGGCCGCCGGGCGAACGGCGAGTGGTCGTTTGGGAAGAAGATCCTGAAGCTCCCCACCAAACACGTTCCCGCCGCCCTCCGCACCGTGCTCATCGACTTTGAGCAGCACCAGCTGCCGCACGAGACATTCGCCGATTATTTCCTACGCGTGGGCGACCGCTACCACTACAACCTGCTTCAACAGCACGTGGAAGGGACGTCCGAGGACCTGTATGTGGACTGGGGCAGTGAGACCGCATTCAAACCGCAAATCGGGGTCGGCGAATGCGCCGGGGTCGTGATTGACTTGGTCTCCACACTCTTGCTCGAGGCCCGCGAGAAACTCGACTTGGGACTCGAAGCCATGCAAGAAGAGCGATGGGGCCACGCCATTTACCACGCCTACGCCGCCCAAATCGCCGGCGCCAAGGCCCTGCTCGTCAAGGAGGGCGAAAAGACCAACACCTACGCCGACATCTTGGCGTCCTTCGACCGGGTGTTTGTCGCGACAGGCGTCTTTTCACCCGAGGCCGGTTCCTTCACCGCCCAGGTGCTCTCCTACCTCGGAGGCGCCAACACCCAAGCGTTTGCCGACGCCTACGTCCAAACCGCGCAGGCCTTCCTCGACGAACTCGACCGTCACACTTCAACCGCAAAAGCATCATGAGCACTCCCATGACTCCCCCCAAGCCCCACCTTTGGCTGGTTGGCGCCGGTCCCGGCGATCCCGACCTGCTGACGTTGAAAGGCGCCAAAGTGTTGGCACAGGCCCAACTCGTGCTCTACGACAGCTTGGTCCACCGCGACGTGCTCGACCTCGCGCATCCCGATGCGACGCTGATTTGTGTTGGCAAGCGCGCAGGCCAAACCAGCACGCCACAAGTCCTCATCCACGATTGGATTGAGCGTGGCGCACGGCAAGGCCTTCGAATCGTTCGGCTGAAAGGCGGCGACCCCATGGTCTTCGGACGGGCCGGCGAGGAGCTTCAATTTGCGGAGCAACTCGGCCTCGGCTGGACCTACGTCCCGGGCATTTCTTGTGGCACGTCCCTCGCGGGACTTGCGGGCATCCCCCTCACCCTTCGCGGCGTGGCCTCCTCGGCGTGGCTCGGCACCGCCACGGGACAGGACGGCCGGCTGACCGCCGACCTGGTGGCTGCCCTTGGCTCCTCCTCCACGCTGGTGGTCTTCATGGGCCGCCGACGCATCCGCGACATCGCCCAGCACCTCGTTCAACTCGGCAAGTCCGACACGCCCATCGCCGTGGTCTCCGAAGGGAGTCTCGCACAACAACAGTGCGTCATCCACAGCGCCAACGCGTGGCTGACGGCCGAGGTGGAATCGCTGCCCGATCCCGCGCTTTTGGTCATCGGTGAAGTCGTCCACCATCAACTGACGCCCTCCACCTCCAACCTCCGTTCCATCACCCCATCCTTTACCCATGAATACGAAGTTCCCCATCTTCCTGAAACCCGAAAGTCTCACGTTCAACGTCTTCGGAGGGTCTGAAATCGCCGAAGAAAAACTGCACTTTCTGCTGAAGAGCAGCCCCCATGCACGCGTGCGGGTCTTCGCTGACGCGTTTACGGAACCTGTTCAGGCCCTCATCGACAAGCATGAGCACGTCCGGGCCATTCGCCGTTGGCGCGCTTGGCCTTGGGATGTGGGACGCAACGACGTCAGCATCATCGCCACCATCGAACCGCGCGAGGTGCGCTGGTCCGAGCGTTTGGGCCGGCTCATGGGCCACCTACTGAATGTGGCCGATGTCCCCGACCGATGTGACTTCTACATGGGGGGCATCGTGACCAACGGCTCGTTGAAACTGGCGATCAGCACGGACGGCAAGGCACCGATTTTGGCCAAGCGCATGCGCGAGTGGCTCGAAGACGTGTTGCCCGAAGACGTGGAAGCCAACTTGGAGGAATTGCAGGCGTTGCGCCGTGAGTTGAAAGGCGATTTCGCCCAAAAGCAGGCAACCCTGCGCGCACTCACGCGGCACTTCCGAGAGGACCAAAAAGCGTCCTGACCGTCAAGGATCGAGCACAGGCGCTTCGCTCAGGACGTTCATGCGCACTTCCAAGCG
>CAZGQI010000160.1:0-2574 GCA_964527895.1 uncultured Comamonadaceae bacterium
TGCTCTTGAGTTTGCTGTCCACGTCTTTCATCGCCCAAACACACACCCACGACGGGGTCACGCCTTGTGGCTTGAATCATGCCGAAGAGATGTTGTTTTTGCGTCGTCCTGAGACCCGCAATGCTGCCATTGAAGCCACACGTGCGCTGGAGCTTGAAACGCAGCAGGGGACTGCAGCGTCGCAGCGAGAGGACGTGTTGATCATTCCAGTGGTGTTTCACATCATCCACTTCAATGGCCCGGAAAACATTTCCACGGCCCAGGTGCATGACGCAGTGGATGTGTTGAACACCAACTTCCGTGCGCTGAATGAGAACATTGATGAAGTCATCCCAGAATTCGAGGACATCGTGGCGGACGTTGAAATTGAATTTCGTTTGGCCCAACGCGACCCCAATGGGAATTGTCACCCTGGAATCAACCGCATCGTCAGCGAACTGACCTACGTCGGAGACTCGGAGATGAAAGAGCTCATTCAATGGCCTCGCAACAAATACCTGAATGTGTGGGTGTGTGAGTATGCGGCGGGTGCTGCGGGCTATGCGCTCTATCCTGGTTCGGTGAATGGCAACCAAAATGCAGACCAAGACGGCATCGTGCTGCAGCATTCCTACTGCGGATCCATCGGCACCGCAAATCTTTACCGGTCGCGGACGCTGACCCACGAGGTGGGTCACTGGCTCAACCTGCGCCACCCATGGGGCAACAGCAACAACCCAGGCCTTGCGGACAACTGCGACGAAGACGACAATGTGTCCGACACTCCCAACACCATTGGTTGGACCAATTGCGGAAACCTGTATGGGGAGACGTGCGGCTCGCTGGACAACGTTCAGAATTACATGGACTACAGCTATTGCGGTCGCATGTTTACGGAAGGTCAAAAGACACGTATGCGCACGGCGGCGTTGTCTTCGGTGGCCCAGCGCAACCAGTTGTCGACCGCGGCGAACCTCCAAGCCACGGGCGTGGCAGGTGAGGACATTTTGTGTGAGGCGACCTTTGATTTGGACCGCAGATTGATTTGTGTGGGCGACAGCGTCAAATTCACAGACCAGAGCTACCATGGACCTACGAGCTGGTCTTGGAGTTTTGGCGATGGCACGGTCACCACCGGACTGGAGGGCGACAATGTTCAAGAGCTCTATCACACCTACACAGAAGCGGGTCTGTATGACGTGACCTTGACCGTGGGCAACGGCACCGAGGAAGTGTCCGGAACCATCACGGAGGCGATCTACGTCATGGACGCGGGCGAAATGGAATTGCCCTTGAGCCAGGGGTTCGAACCGGGTGAATGGCCGAGCAGCCAGTGGTTCATTGAAGACCCATTGAACGATGGCACGTGGGAGCTGACCGACGATGCGGCTGCCACGGGCTCGCAATGCATGTTCATTGAGAACTGGGGGAACAACGTGGAATTCAACGATGATTTCCTTCGGACAGCCACGATGGACATGAGTGGCATGACGGAGATTCACGTGAATTACAAGTGGGCTTACGTCCACAAGGGCACGACTGAAGCTTCAGAAACCGACGACCGACTCCGTGTCAGCGTCACGGGGGACTGTGGAAACGATTGGGACCTTCGCCGGATGCACCGTGGCTTCACGGATCTGCCCACGGCAGACCCCAACCCATTCCCTTGGACACCCTCGGGCCCAGAAGAGTGGAAGGAATACACCATTGTTTTGGACAACGAAGAGTACCTCACGGAATTCTTCCGCGTTCAATTCGAATTTGAAAGCCGCCTCGGCAACAACATCTACCTCGACGACATCAACGTCCAAGGCTTTGGCAACACCAATGTGGCGGAAGCCATGGAAGGCTTGACCAAGTCCTGGACCTTGGCGCCCAACCCTTCGGCCATGTCGTCGGTCATTTCCTTCCAAACCCGAGAAGGAGGCGTGGCCGAATTGACCGTTCAGGACGCATCTGGCCGGGTGCTCTCCACCACCCCCCAAACCCTGTCTGCGGGCAGCTACGATTGGCGAGTCGACGCCCCGGAGACTCCCGGGGTGTACTTGCTTCGCTTGACCGTGGCGGGAGGGGCACAGCGCACGTGGCGCTGGGTCATTCAATAAGCACACACGCACAGGCACAAAAAAGCCCGCCAAACGGCGGGCTTCTTTTCTTCCAGCAGGTTAGGAGGGAAGGGTCACTCTTTGCTTCCAATCACGATGGACACACAGCCTTCATGCAAGATGGCGGCATCGGTGTCGGGCACCTTGACACGGAAACGAAGTCGTTGGGCATTTTCCATGCGGAAGTCCAAGTAATCGGACCCGTCTGAATTGCTCCAAATGCGAATGTTCTGTTCGTCAACCACATCAAATTCCACCGCCCCAAGCACGGGGTGGGCGCAGACGGCAACGCGGTATTCGCTGCCTCCGAGGAACGTCAATTCGAGCTCTGCTTCATCGCCAGGGATGAGGACGGCCGAATTGTAGTTGTCATTTTGGACGTAGCCTTCCAAAAGGGGAAGACAGTTCTTTTTGGTGAAGTTTCGACACTGCGCATTGGCTTGTGCAGCGAAGAGGGTCACCAAGGCGAGCAGGAGAGTGGTTTGCTTCA
>CAZGQI010000161.1:0-2571 GCA_964527895.1 uncultured Comamonadaceae bacterium
ACCTTGCGCAGCCCAATCCTCGAGGTTGGCCGGTCGGTCCAGGGGCACATTGAGGTCGGTGGCGCGCTCCTTGAACACGTTCCGCAAAGAAGGCGGCCACGGCAACAAAGGGTCCGCCACACTGAACGCCAACCCGTGAGCCTGCCGCATTCCATGGTACGGATCTTGCCCCAAAACCACGACACGAACCTCGTCTGGCGCGGTGCATTCCAAGGCCCGCCACATGTTCGACATCGGGGGACACAACACACCCTGCTTCTCGGCTTGACGGATGGCTTCCACCAGCGCGGCAGGCGCAGAAGCGCCTTCCCCGTCCAGGCACCAGTCTGGCAAAAAAGGGTGCCAAGCGCTGGGGGGAGCACACCAAGACGGAGGGTTGTGGGAGGTCTTCACGGTGGGGCGTTGTGGAAAACCTCGTCGCGGTTTCACGCGGTTTGGCTTTACATGGGACAATCTAGGGGGTATTTTTGCGCTTTCCCACTTGAATCTACGCCATGACCGAAGCCCTTCCCATCGACCAAAAGGTTGCCGAACGCCTAAAAAGCAAAAAGGGGAAGGAACTCTATGGCTACCAAGCAGATGCCATCGAGAAAATCATGGGTCGCATCCGCAAATTCCCGGAAGGATACAACCTGCTTTACCAGCTGCCCACAGGCGGCGGAAAGACGGTGATTTTCTCGGAATTGGCGAAGAGGTACATCCTCGAGACGGGCAAACGGGTGCTGATTTTGACGCACCGAATCGAACTTTTGGGCCAAACCTCCACCCAGCTCACCGAAATCGGGGTCCCCAACAAGATCATCAACAGCAAGGTCAAGGAGCTCGAAAACAGCGAGGACCACTGGTGCTACGTTGCGATGGTGGAAACCCTCAACAACCGCCTGAACGACGAGCGCATCGAATTTGCCGACCTCGGACTGGTGGTGGTGGACGAGGCGCACTACAACAGCTTCCGGAAGCTGTTCAAGCACTTCGAGCCTCAAATCCTCTTGGGCGTCACCGCCACTCCCCTTTCGAGCAACATCAAGTTGCCGCTCCACGACAACTACGCCGAGTTGATTGTTGGGGAGAGCATCGGGAATTTGGTGGGGCAAGGCTTTTTGGCCAAGGCGAACACCTACAGCTACGACGTCAACCTGCGGGCGTTGAAAGTGGGCATCAACGGGGACTACACCGTGAGCTCGTCCGAGCGCTTGTACGGCAATTTCCTCATGCAAGAGAAGCTCCTCTACGCCTACGAGGAGAAGGCCAAAGGCACCAAGACCCTCATCTTCAACAACGGCATCAACACCTCCAAGCAGGTGCAGGCCATGTTTGCGGAAGAAGGGTACCCGTGCATGCACCTCGACAACACGCACAGCGAGAAGGAACGCGCGGACATCCTCGAGTGGTTCCAGAAGACGCCCGACGCGGTGCTCTCCTCTGTGTCCATTTTGACGACGGGGTTTGACGAGCCGACGGTGGAGACCATCATTTTGAACCGCGCGACCAAGTCATTGACGCTGTACCACCAGATGATCGGTCGCGGGTCGCGCGTGTTGAAGAACAAAAAGGAGTTCACGGTCATCGATTTGGGGAACAACGCACGTCGGTTTGGGTTGTGGGACGCCCACATCAATTGGCACGACATCTTCAAATCGCCCCAGTCCTACATCGACGGCCTTTACACGGACGAAGAGATCGAAAACGAGTTCATCTACGAGATGCCGGACGACTTGGCGAAGCGCTTTGAGGGCGGGCCAGTGACCGAATTTGACATGGCGGAAGCGTATGTGGAAGTGACGCGTGAAGGCCTGCGCCCAAAGGAGGCCATCCGCCGGAGCCTAGATCAGCACGTCGAGATCATTCGCTACGCCTCCGAAGACTATTGGGACGCAGCGGAACTTGTGGATCTCCTTTTGGACGACGTCAAGTACCGCGTCAAGCAATACTCCAAGTGCATCGCCAAAGCCACCCCCAATTACCGCAGTTGGCTAGAAGAAGAATATTGCCGCAATCTGAAAACCGCGCTGCGGCATTCATTCAACGATGAATCCTGAGGCTTCATCTGTGAATTGAGGAGAAACAAATTGGATTTCGCCTCGGCATTCTGATTACTTTGGAACCATGCCTTGGCAGTCACATTGCCTGCTGTTTTTTGGAGCTTGCTTTGTTGGGTTCCTCCTTGGTCGGTCTTGGCAGAAGGCCCGACGGTCAACCTCGCCACTCAAGCAACCAATCACTTCCTCCCACCATTGGACAGAAAGGCACCAACGGTTGCGCGAAAGCATGCAGCTCGCCGAGCGTCAATTGCGTCTCAATGAAGGTCGAGGCGCGGTGCAACGGGAGCATTTGACGCTTCACCTCAGCCCGCATTTCATGTTCAATGCGTTGTCGTCGGTGCAATGGATTTTGAGTCAAGGTGAACTTCATAAGGCCAAGAGTCTCTTCGCATCATTTGTGGCACTTTGGAAGCGTCACTGGGTGGAGTCTCGGCGAACAACCCACACGTTGAAGGAGGAATTGGAGTCTTTGGGGGAATACATTGCGCTTGAATCCGCTCGACGAGAAACGCCCGTGTCTTGGACGGTG
>CAZGQI010000162.1:0-2561 GCA_964527895.1 uncultured Comamonadaceae bacterium
AGATGGCGTTGGCGTCGTAGTTGCACGCCTCTGGGTCCGTGCAACCGCTGCAAGCGGTGTTGTCTCCGCCACACTCCCCGCAATCGTCGAGGGTCAAGCATGACCCGTCGTCTTGCGTGGCCGTCGCGTCGTAGTTGCAGGCTTCAGGATCGGTGCAACCGTTGCAATCGAAATCGCACGAACCATCGTCCAGCGTGGCCTCAGGGTCGTAGTTGCAGGCCGTGGCATCGGTGCAACCCACCCCACAAGAACCGGTTCCGATTTGAATGACATCCGATCCTTCGGTCGTTCCATTCCCCTGCTGCGCAGAATCCAAATCGCCAGATGCAATCACATTGCCCGCAGCATCAGAAAGCGTGTAGGTGCCTCCGTTCCATCCATCGCCATAGCTGTCCGTCATGGCAAAGGTCAAACACCCTTCCGGCAAACAAACTGTGGCATTGCCTGCGCCTCCCGACGCCAGCACCTCGCCATTGAATTCAATGGACCACCCGATCTCGCCATCCCAAGAACCACCTCCCACGGAGACGGTCACGCCTGAGCCCTCGATGCACGATCCATCCTCAATGGTCGCCTCGGCATCGTAGTTGCATGCCTCGGGGTCTGTGCATCCTGTGCACGAACTGTTGTCGCCGCCACACACCCCGCAATCGTCAAATTGCAGACAAGACCCATTGTCGATGATGGCCACAGGGCTGTAGTTGCAGGCCGTGAGGTCGGTGCAGCCGATGTCTGGGTTGCAATCCTCAATGGCCAAGTCGAGCGCATTGCGCACGTTCAGGCGTCCCCCAGTCACCGTTTCATTGGCCAAGTTTGGAACCTGATCCACGCCATTCAAGATGTAGCTTCTCACCGCGTCTGCGGTAGCTTGAGGAGACAGCAATGCATTGGATGCCAAGTCCGCGCAAGGTGCGCTGTACACCAGTGCAATGCCACCCGCGACACAAGGACTGGCAAACGACGTGCCCGACGTTCCTCCGTAGCCCGAAGAACCTGAAGGCAAGAACACGTTCTCACCTGGAGCGCCCAAATCGATGGTCGTGGCCCCATACCCAGAGAACGTACGCACGTCACTGCTGTTGGTCGCCGTCACGGCCACCATGTAATCGGATCCGCAGCCCGTGGGCATGTCGCCGACCACGTCAATGTTGACGTTGTTGTTGGCCGTGGCGCCACAGTTCAAAATGCCCACCTCACCGAGGTCGTCGTAGTAGGCGCACCACACAGGATAGTTGGCGGGGTTGGCGCCGTCAATGCCCCAAGAGGCGTTGGTCGCCACCACGAAGGCACCTTGGGTTCCATTCGAGGTGTTGTACAAATTCCGCATCGTGTAGGGGTAGTTGTACGCTGCAATCACATTGGATTCGGTCAAGCCCCCCATTTGGATTTGCATGATGTCCACATCCCAGTTGACACCAGCACCCCCATTGCCGTTGTTGCCTGTGGCACCAATCATGCCACTGACCGAGGTGCCGTGTCCTCCCGCACTGATCGCGTCACTTCCGCTCGACGCATTCCAGCCGTTGTAGTCGTCGACAAAGCCATTGCCGTCGTCGTCGACGCCGTTTCCAGGGACTTCGGCATTGTTCACCCAGTGGTTGTCAATCAAATCCACGTGGTTGTAGTTGGAACCTCCTCCCTCAAGCACAGCGACCACGATGCGGTCGCCATTGGCTGTGGTTCCTCCCGTGGTGATGTCCCAGGCCAAATCGGAATCGATGTCGTTGTCTGACGCATCGATATGATGCCATTGCGACCCAAATTGAGGATCGTTGGGCGTCGCCCTTTCCTCTACGTAGTGATTCAGCTGAGCAGCCTCCACAAAGGGGAGGTCATTCAAGGTCCGGACAATCATGTCCTCGCTCATCGCCTCGTCGTTGTAGCTGAAGAGATAGATGCCCGCGAGCTCACTGAGGGACTCCTTCAGATGAAGGTCTGCAGGAATTCCGTGGTGAAACAATCCCTTGTCCGTGATGGATTCAGGGGCAAACCGCGCATCCAGTTTCACGATGACTTCGCCAGGAACCGGCGTGCCGGCGGGCGGATTTTTGATTGTTTTTTGGGCCAAACTCGAAACTGAAATCAGTCCCAAGGCCAACACCAAAGACGCAGACAAGTGGCGCATGTTGAGTTGATTCGGTCGTTTGTATTTCATTCATCCACAAAATACATCATCCCTACCCGAAAAAAACACGCTTACGTCGAAAGATTGAAGACCGACCTTCGCGTGACTTACCCCCTCCCTTGGTCTGCGCGCGCTGACAGCAACAAGTCGAGGATGGCTTTGGCACTTGTGGTGATGGGCGTCCCGGGGCCAAACCCACCCACGACGCCGTGGTTGTAGAGCGGCTCGTGGTCGCGGGGCGGAATCGGGCCGCCGGCCACGACGAGGATGTCGGGGCGGCCGGCCTCGCGCAAGGCTTCGAGGAGGCCGGGTACAAGGGTCAGGTGACCGGCAGCGAGTGTGCTGACGCCGACCACGTGGACATCGTTTTCGACGGCCTGGCGCGCCACTTCGGCGGGCGTGCTGAACAGCGGGCCGAGGTCGACGTCGAAGCCGA
>CAZGQI010000163.1:0-2553 GCA_964527895.1 uncultured Comamonadaceae bacterium
CGTGGTAAAGCGGTGCCTGGTTGTCGTAGAACGGACTGAACGCGTTGCCCGATTGTCCTGTGGGCAGGATGCTTTCCGAAGCGGCCACGTCAGCAAAATCGATACCGATCCGCATGGACGGTCCGGAGAACACGTCGTAGTTCACCTCCTCTTTCAGCTTGAACTCGTACTTGTTCAGTGCGTCCTTGGCGGCGGGCAAGGCATACGGTCCCACGCTCAGGAAGTCCCCCACCAGCGGCGCGTCCTTCATGGCATGCTCGTGGACGACAGTGTGAAGACGGCCATACGCCCACTTCTCGGGATTGTCGCCCAGTGCACGCGTCAAATCTTCTTGGGCGGCCGTCCAAGCGCGCGCCACAATGTCGGATGCCGTTTCCACGGCGTCGGTGCGAACGTCGTCCCACCAAGGCGACTCGGCGTTGGCCAGAAGCTTGGGGAAGGCGATTTCGCTCACGATGGTCTTGTGCCAGGCTTCGAATTTCTCTTGGGCTTGCGCCTCTCCTGCAGCCGCCTCAAACTCATCGAACATGGCACCCTGGATCGTGCGGTACATCCAGCGGTAGTAGACCGTGGGTGCGATGTCTTCGGCGAGGTGGCTCCCATCCCAACCCTGCAGCACCTCGGCATCGACGCCCGCTTGCGCGGCGTGGTCTGCGAGCATCCGTGCGTTGGATTCGTAGACTGGCGAATGGTGGTCGAGTTGGATGGCCTGGGCTTCGGGGAGGGTCCAGTCGTTTTTGGGCTCGGACAGGGCCTTCATGATGGCACCCGCCCGAGTGTTCCCGGCATAGTAATGGCCAGGGATCGCGATGCTGTCATTGGACGCCGGGGCGTTGTTGGCCGAGTAGACAAATCCAGAGGCCGGATTGACCGACTTCGGGTTGATGTCAAAGCCATGCCACTCGGTGACGTCGAGGTCGGGGTTGGTCCCGTCGAGGGCGACCTTGGTGTCCACCGCTTCTGGGCGAACCGGGAGCTTGGCGCTGGCCCACCATGCAATGTTCCCCTCCTTGTCGCCGTACATCATGTTGAGCCCGGGAGCGTGGATCAGGGCTGTGTTGGCTTCGAAACGGTCGAGTCCCTCCTCTCGCGAGAATCCATAGAATGCCTCGTGGATGCGGTTTTCTGGGTATTGGGTGAAGGCCCACCACATGGCGACGTCCTCCTCGATGAGCGGCCCGTGGTGGGTCTCGCGCACCTCGAACGTGACGGGCGCCTTGCCAGCCACCTCGATGGTTTCGGTTCGGACGTTGAGGGGAAGCCACTCTCCCCCGTGGAGGTAGCGGTCCCCGTCGAGGGTTTCGCGGTACAAATCGATGTCGTCGTTCACAAACATGGTGATGCCCCAAGCATGGTCACGGGTGTGACCAATGACGGGAAACGGCAGGCCACCGATGTGGTTGCCGTAGTACTCCAATTCAGGGGTGACCACGTGGGCCTCATACCAGACCGAAGGCGAAGCATAGGCGATGTGGGCGTCGTTGCAGAAGAGCACTTCGCCAGAGGCCGTGCGGTCGCCACTGAGCACCCACGCGTTGGACCCAAGCCATTGGGGCACCGGACGCAAGGCGTCGAGGTTGTGCACACGGTTGGCAAGACCCGAGATGTCGCGGTCAGATTCGCCCAATGGGATGCGTTGAAATCCCTCTTCGTTCCAGTACACGTCCGAGATGAGCGCAGAGTCAAGGTTGCGCGCCATCCAGTCGAGGATGGGCTCGGTTTTCAGGTGGATGGCAAACGAGTACGACATAAAACCCGTGGCGCAATAGACGTCGTGCATGTCGAACGGCTCGGGGCGCGCGTTGATCAGGCGGTACTCGAACGGCAGCTCCTTGGTGGCGATGAAGGCGTTGATGCCGTCGAGGTAAGCCTGCATGGACGCCTTGAGTTCCGCAATCGTGGTGTCGGCCTCGATGCGTTCCACGGTGCGCTTGGCGGCTTGGCTCATGCCGAGGGTCCGCAGATACTTGTCGTTCTCGACCATGTCGGGGCCGAGCAACGCGGAGAGCTCTCCCCCTCCTGCCCTGCGCAGAAGGTCCATTTGCCACAAGCGCTCCATGGCGTGGACGTAGCCCAAGGCGTGCATGGCGTCGGTTTCAGAGTCTGCGTAGATGTGCGGCACAGCCATGTCGTCAAACACGATGTCGACGTCGTTTAGGACGGCGTCGGTGGTGAGGTCAAATCCGTAATCCGGGGCAATGGTTTGGGTGGTGATGTAGACCAAAGAGGACAGCATCGTGACCATCACGGCCACCACGAGCAAGATGTGTTTCATGAATAAGGCGTCAGAATTGAGGCGTAAGGTTCACAAAACAAACAATGAGTTGCTTTGGGTGTTCAGGAAGTGGCTGAAAAATTGGCCACTGAATGTCGCAGGGATTACGCTGTGATCCCCGGTGTGGGGTGGTGTGCCCGAGCATGAAGCCTGGAACTGCTGCGCAGTTCTTGGGGGGGGGGGTTGTGCCTTGCCTGCGCTTGAGTGAACTCAGACTTGGCGGGCACAAAAAAGCCCGGTTGCATGAGCAACCAGGCTTCTTTCGTGACCCTGTAGGG
>CAZGQI010000164.1:0-2544 GCA_964527895.1 uncultured Comamonadaceae bacterium
TCCGCGTCGTCGAGGGCGATGAGTTCGACCACGGCCGCGTGGAGTTGGTTTTCGTCGCGCTGCGGCGCCGTGCATCCCTCGAGGTAGCTGACGTAGCTGCTCTCGTCGGCGATGACCAGGGTACGCTCAAACTGTCCCGTGCCGCTTTCGTTGATGCGGAAGTACGTGCTCAGTTCCATGGGGCACTTCACGCCCTTGGGGATGTAGCAGAACGACCCGTCGGTGAAGACCGCCGAGTTCAACGCCGCGTAGTAGTTGTCGCGGACGGGGACCACCGATCCGATGTACTTCTGGACCAATTCAGGGTGCTCCTGAACGGCCTCGCTCATGCTGCAAAAAATGATGCCGAGCTCCGCGAGTTTGTCCTTGAAGGACGTGGCCACACTGACGCTGTCCATCACAAAGTCCACCGCCACACCACTGAGGCGCTTCTGCTCCTCGAGCGAAATGCCCAGCTTGTCCATCGTCTTGCGCAATTCCGGATCCACCTCGTCCAACGAGGCGAGCTCCTTCTTCTGCTTGGGGGCCGCATAGTAGCTGATGGCCTGGAAGTCGGGCTTCTCGTATTGAAGATGCGGCCACTCGGGCTCCACCATCGCCTTCCACGTCTCGAACGCTTTGAGGCGCCACTCAAGGAGCCACTCTGGTTCGTTTTTCTTCGTGCTGATCAGCCGAATGATGTCTTCGTTGAGTCCCGCTGGGGCCTTGTCTGAGTCGATGTCCGTGGTGAACCCAAACTCATACGCCTTCCCGGTGACTTCCTCCAGAATCTTGTCTTCTCCGTCGTACGCCATGGTTGTCCGTTGTCAGAGTGAAAAACTCTCGCCGCAGCCGCAGGTTCGATTGGCGTTGGGGTTGTGAAATTCAAACCCCTTGCCGTTGAGCCCTCCACTGTAGCGCAACTCCGTGCCTACGAGGTAGAGAAAACTCTTCTTGTCGACGACCACCTTCACGCCATTGTCTTCAAAGGACTGGTCGTCGTCGTTCATCACGTGGTCGAAATCCAGCTGGTACATGAGACCGCTGCATCCGCCACCCTTCACGCCCACGCGGACAAAGCTCCCTGCGGGGCGTCCTTCTTCTGCGAGCAGGCGCTGGACCTGGTCGCGTGCGTTGTCATTGACTTTGATCATGTGTGGAAAACCTGCGGCAAAAATACCCTTTTTGGGGGATGCAAAGGTACGTTGTTTGGATTCAATCCAAATAAGCTTGTGACCCTGTTTCCACCGGCTGCGTCGCATCTTTGGGGCATGGCCGGCGCACGCAAGTCCCAACCCCGTCGCTCGAGGGCGCAACTCACCACCCAATTCACCACGGTGGTGGGCATGTCTTTGACCCTGTTCCTCCTCGGCATGTTGGGCCTCGCCGGACTGCTGGGACAGTGGGCCACGGTGCAGTTGAAGCAGCGGGTCCACGTGCAGGTGTACCTCCAGCGTGAGATGACCCAAGCCCAAATCGACGGCACCCGCCTCGCCCTCGCCGCCGACCCGAGCGTCGCGGCCGCCACCTACCTCGACCCTGAGGAAGCGGCTTCAGAGCTCGAAGCCGAGTTGGGCGAGTCTTTTGTGTCCTTCCTCGGCTACGTTCCCCTCCCCCCCGTCGTGGACGTTGTGGTGCGACCCGATCACGCCACACCGGAGGCCCTCGCCAAGGCCGCCGCCCGGTTCGAAGCCACCCAAGGCGTGGCCGACGTGTCGTGGAACGGGGATTTGTTGAGCGCCATGCAAGCCGGCATCGACCGCTTGATGCCCGTGCTCATGGGCGCCGCCGGCCTGTGCTTGCTCATTGCCTTGGCCCTGCTCAACAACACGATTCGGTTGACGGTCTTTGCCCGCCGCTTCCTCATTCGCAACATGCAGCTCGTGGGGGCCCGCCCCCGCTTGGTGCGCAGGCCCTTTGTGGTCCAGGGTCTCTTGCTTGGTGCGACGTCGGGATTGATTGCCTTTGCCGGCACGTTGGGGATCCTCACTTGGTTCCAAGCCCAGCTCGGCACGATGTCCCTGCCGTGGATTGGACTTCTGGCCGCGGTGTTTGTCGGTGTGGGTGGCCTGTTGGGCGCCGGATTCAGCAGCGTGGCTGTAAACCGTTACCTGCGCGCGGACCTCTCTCAACTTCACTGATGCACCGCAGTCGCAAGACGCATCGTATTTTCGACCCATGAACGCCTCTGACACCCCCAACAACGCATCCCACTTTGCGTTTGGCCGAAGCAATTTCGTGTGGCTCGGCATTGGCATTGCTGTGTTGATTTTGGGCTACGTCCTGATGAGTGGCGGCGGGTCTGACGACCCCAACGTGTTTGATGAAAGCATCTTCAGCTTCCGTCGAATCACCCTCGCGCCCGCAGTGGTGCTCGCGGGATACGGCGTGATTTTCTACGCCATCCTGAAGAAGCACTGACTTGGAAACCCTGTCGTACCTCCTGCTCGGGCTCGTTCAGGGGCTGACTGAGTTTTTGCCCGTCTCCAGTTCCGGTCACCTGACCCTCGGCCAGGCCATGCTCGGCCTCGGTGAGGAAGACCTCACGTTCACCGTCTTGGTGCA
>CAZGQI010000165.1:0-2528 GCA_964527895.1 uncultured Comamonadaceae bacterium
GCCAAGGCCGTGTGCACCTCTACCCCGACGACAACCTCGTGTGGCGGGACATGGTCGCCCACGTCGACGGCGGCGTGGTTCGGATGGGGCCTTCTTGGAGTGGGGACATCGTCTACACCCTCCAAGCCGACAACATGTGGGACGAGGTCGCCATCTTTCAAGGCTACTCAACGAGCGCGTTGGACGTCGCCTTCACGCTGCGCGACAACCATCTTTACCTCGGAGACAGCTCCTTTTCAGATGCCGTGCTCTACACGTACCATGAAGGCCAAATCTTCATGGGTGACTCCACCTTTCCGCTGGACGTGGCCTACACGCTCCGAGAAGAAGACCGCAAGTTTGGTGGTGGCACGTCCGCGCCTCTTTGGGGCCTGTACAAAGAAGACAGCCGGGCGTGGAGCGATCGACTGGCCGTGATTGAAGGTGAGTTCGATGCGGGTTCGTTGTTCGCGTTGTTGAGCGCGGCGGGCTGGCTTTGACGCCATTGTTGTCGAGAACGCTTCGGGGTTTGGTTCTTTTTCTATAGATTTATGTCAACAAGTAAGCTGAACCGACTTTTCTGCGCTGCCCACATGTTGAATCAAACGTCTGACTTTTTCCTCTGGAAAAGGTGTGGCTTGGCCACCCTTTTGACCTTTCTCCTTGCTTCCACGATGACCGGACAAGTCTCGCAGGGTCCAAGCTTGGCACGTGAATGGAACGAAACGTTGCTTCACGCCATCCGCAACGACCTCGCCAGACCCACAATCCACGCAAGAAACCTTCATCATTGGTCCTTGGCGTGCTACGACGCATGGGCCGCTTATGACGACATCGCCGAGCCCTACCTCGTGGACGTGGAGGTGCCTTTTGAGGGCGATGAGGCGACCCGACGTTGGGCACAAGAGACGGCCATCAACTATGCGTCGTACCGCTTGCTGTGGCATCGCTTTTTGAACTCACCTGGGGGCATGGCCACCCTGATGACGTTGTACCAGCAATTCGCCATGTCCGGGGGCGTCAACAGTTTCCAAAGCACAGACTACCTCAACGACGGTCCCGCTGCGTTGGGCAATTACATCGCTGAACAAGTCCTCGCCCTTGGCGCAGCCGACGGAAGCAATGAAGCCAACGACCACGCCAATCAGCACTACCAGCCGCTGAATCCCGATCTGTACATCGAGACCGTGCCCGGCAATCCGTGGCTCGTTCAGCCCAACCATTGGCAAAGCGTTCGCTTGACCACGTTCGTGGGTCAAAGTGGCATTCCCGAATCGGAGACCCCGCCGTTTTTGAGCCCTGAATGGGGAAGCGTGACGCCGTTTGGGCTGCCGGACAGCGCCATGTCTTTGCACTTTTCTGACGACGGATGGCCCTACCCGGTTTGGATGGACCAAGGGACACCACCAGAAGTGAGTTACGCGGGCGCGGAAGGTCTGGAAAATGGCTACACCTGGGGCCACGGCATGGTCCTTCGTTGGTCGGAACACCTCGATCCCACGGACGGGGTCATGCTGGACATCAGTCCGGCCTCAGTGGGCAACGTGGACCCCGCGTTGTTCCATCTTCCTTACCACGAGTACGACCAATTCTACGACTGGGAAGAGGGCGGGGATCCGAGCCAAGGATGGAGTGTGAATCCGTCCACTGGGCAGCCCTACGCACCCCAAATCGTGCCGCGCGGAGACTATGCGCGGGTGCTCGCCGAGTTTTGGGCCGACGGCCCCGATTCCGAAACGCCCCCCGGCCACTGGTTCTCCATCCTCAATGGCGTCATGGACCATCCGGAGTTCTCGCCCCGATGGATGGGCGACGGCGACGAAATGGCGGCCCTCGACTGGGAGGTCTGCGCCTATTTCACCTTGGGCGGCGCGATGCACGATGCCGCCATCGCCGCGTGGAGCCACAAGGGCTGGTACGACTACATCCGCCCCGTCTCGGCGATTCGTTGGATGCAAGGTCGCGGACAGTGTTCCGACCCCAGTCTTCCCAACTACAACGTCACCGGCATGCCGCTGATGGAAGGGTTTTGTGAGTTGGTGATGCCGGGAGATCCGCACTTTCCCCATCCATCTGACCTGCACAAGATGAAAGTCCGCGCTTGGAAGGGACCCGATTTCATCGCCAACCCCGAGACCGACGAGGCGGGCGTGGATTGGATCCTCGCTGAAAACTGGTGGCCCTACCAGCGCCCTTCCTTTGTGACGCCGCCCTTTGCGGGCTACGTCAGCGGACACTCGACCTTCTCACGCGCCGCAGCCGAAATCCTGACTGCCATCACGGGCGATCCGTTCTTCCCCGGCGGCATGGGCGAATTCACAGCCACGGCCGATGAATTTCTTGTCTTCGAAGAAGGGCCTTCCCAAGACATCGTCCTGCAATGGGCCACGTACCGAGATGCCTCAGACCAATGCAGCTTGTCCCGCATTTGGGGTGGCATCCACCCTCCGTGCGACGACCTGCCCGGGCGCCGCATCGGCATCGAAGTGGCCGAACACGCCCTCAACATGGCCCGTTCGCTCATCGAAGCAGAGGCGCCTTGCCCGGCC
>CAZGQI010000166.1:0-2519 GCA_964527895.1 uncultured Comamonadaceae bacterium
GATCCCTTCTTCCGGAAGGTCTACAGCGAGCGGAACCTGTACTTGAGCAAATAAGACGACCTTCGTCGCATGGTTTTGGGACTGCTTCGAACGGTGGTGTACATCGTGGGTGTTTGGTTCATCTGGCGTTGGCTGGACGGCGCCTTCGGTGGCCGGCGGAATGCCACCCGGTTTGGCGGGACTTCCCAGCCACCGCCTTCGTCCAAGGGCAAGGGCCGACGTGCCGACGACTCCAAGGAAGGAGAGTACATCGACTTTGAGGAGGTCAAAGATTGACTCCGCGTCCGACCAAGGGGGGCGCCGCCTCGCACTAACTTGCGCGGCATGAGCTCCATTGATTTTCGTTCACTGCTCCCTGGTGCGGTGCCTCACTTGATTTCAGTCGTGGTGATGTTCTTCGCTGCGTCCATGTTGATGTCTCCCGTCATGTTGGAAGACAAACTGCTGAACCAAGGGGACATCCAAAACAACATCGGCATGTCCAAGGAGGCGAGGGACGTGCAACGTCGAGATGGGGAAGTGCCGCATTGGACGGACAGCATGTTTGGAGGGATGCCCACCATTCAGATCACAGGCACGGACATCGGTACGGCGCCCAAATGGACGTGGATGGCTGTGCGCAACCTCATGCCCATCGAGGTGGGGACATTGCTCGTGGCGATGATTTCAGCCTACGTGCTGGGGCTGTGTTTGGGATTGTCGCCTTGGCTTGCATTGGTGCTGGGCCTGGGATTTGGCTTGTCAAGTTTGAATGTGCTCTACCTCGCGGCAGGTCATGCCACCAAGGTCCGGGCCATCGCCACCATGCCTGGGGTGCTGGCGGGAGTGATCTGGGCCTTTCGAGGACGGATGTGGGCAGGAGCGGGTGTCGCAGCGTTTTTCGCGGCGTTGCATTTGCAAGCCGACCACGTGCAAATGACGTACTACCTGTTGTTCCTGCTCGGGGCCGTCACTGTGGCAGCTTGGATTCGAGGCGTGATGACAGGTGAAGTGATGACTGTTGCCAAAACGACGGGGCTGCTGGCCATTGTGGGATTGCTGTCGGTGGTCCCACAAACCGGACAGCTGGCATTGACCGAGCAATACGCGGAATTCACCACTCGGGGCAAATCGAACCTGCCCAACCAAGCCATTGAGGGTGAAACCCCGCAAGAAGGTTTGGACCGAGACTACATCTTGGAATACAGCATGGCCCGAGGTGAGTGGTGGAGCATCGCCATCCCCGACGTGAAAGGAGGAAACAATGCCTTGTACTGGGGGGAGCAACGGTTCAGTGGTGGGGCTTTTTACTTCGGAGCCCTTGCGTTTGCCTTGTGCTTGACTTGGTTGTTGGTGGGAGCTTCTTGGCTTCGATGGCCTTTGCTCGCGGTCTCTGTCTTGGCCATTGTGTTGTCTTGGCGTGATGCAACTGGGCTGACTTCGTTGTTTCTGGATCACGTGCCGCTCTTCAACAAGTTCCGCGACACGAAAATGATGCTCGTTTTGGTTCAACTCGTTGTGCCTTTGGGTGCGGCCATGGCACTGCACGAAATGTGCAAGCCGGAGGCCGCCAAAAACTGGAAGCGCTGGGCGGCAGGAGCGAGTGTCGCCGCGGTCATTTTTCTGGCATTTTATGCCATGCCAAAGGTGTGGTTCGATTTCACCTCGACCATTCGTCAAGATGCGGCCATGGCTCAATTTGGCAATCGGGTGGTCGGCATGCGCATGGAGGTGTTCCGGGCAGATGTGCTCCGTGCGCTGGGATTTGCGTTGGTGGCGCTCATGGTCACCTTGGCACTCGTGAGAAACTGGCTCAAAACAGAATGGGTGGTGTTGGGCGTGGCATTCTTGGTGGCTGCAGACTTGATGACTGTGGACGGTCGCTATCTCAATGACGCCAACTTCGTGTCCAAAATGGACAAGCGCTTTCCCTTCGAAGCCTCGGCTTCGGACAAAGTCATTCTGGCGCAAGAGCGAATGCAAATCCCTGACTTTGAAGTCCAATGGGACTTGGCCAGAGCGAGGTGGGAGGAGCGTTTGGATGCCAAGTTGACCCGTCGGTACAGCAAAGTCATCGACGCAGCGGCATTTGAAGTGCTCAACGCGAACAGTCATTACAGGGTGTTCGAATTGTCCAACCCTTTCAACGATGCACGGACCTCCTACTTTCACAAATCCGTGGGAGGGTATCACGGCGCCAAACTTCGTCGCTACCAGGAATTCATTGAACGCGTGTTGACCCCTGAGCGCGCAGCCGTCATTCAAGCCATTCAGTCGGGCAATTACAACCTCACTGCGGAGATGGCTCCGGGGCTGGCCATGTTGAACACAAAGTACTTCTTGATTCCGGGTGCGGAGCAGCCCTTGCCCTTCACCGGCGGGTTGGGTCCAGCGTGGTTTGTCGATGAAGTCCAATGGGTGAACACCGCCGAAGAGGAGATTGGGGCGATTGCCGGTTTGAACCCCGCCCGCACTGCGGCGGTGCATCAATCGTTCGAAGAGGTCCTCGGCCGCCTGGGCAACCCGGGTTCAAATGAGGT
>CAZGQI010000167.1:0-2518 GCA_964527895.1 uncultured Comamonadaceae bacterium
GTTTGAGGGCTCTCCCCAGTTCACCGGATTCGTGCCGAGCTACGATTTGATGGACGCTCAGGTCAATTACAAGTTTGATGCACGGGGCTTGACAGTGAAGGCCGGGGCGAGCAACCTGCTTCGCAACGAGCACATTGAAACCTACGGCGGTCCCACCGTGGGGCGCTTGGCGTACGTGAGTCTTTTACTCGATGTCAATTGACGAAATGCCCCCTGGATTTATCGACACTACGTTGTTGTTTGTCGACGAAAATGTGTTGTTCGTACACTGATTCAGGTTAATTCACATATCTTTACCGCAAACCATTCAACCCTATGAAAAAGTTTCTCACCCTTGCCTTGGGTCTTCTGGCTTTCAGCCAATTGGATGCCCAAGTGCGCTACCTCAACGAGGTGTTCACGGATGTGGACGTGACGACAGATGTCGTGTACGGTTCGAACGTGACGGTTTTGCCCTTGCTTCAGGGAGCTCCCCCCGCGGCGCAACCCCTTGTCTGCGACATCTACGAACCTTCTGGCGATACGGAAACGGATCGCCCTTTGATGATTTACATCCACACCGGAAACTTCTTGCCACAGTACCTCAATGGCAGCGCTGTTGGCACGAAGAGTGACTCCGTGGCTGTGGAACTCTGCTCTCGCTACGCCAAAATGGGATACGTGGTGGCGTCCATTGATTACCGCTTGGGCTGGAACCCCCTCGCGGCCACGCAGTCTGAGCGCACCAACCAATTGATCAACGCGGCATACCGCGGAGTTCAGGACGCACGGACCGCCGTCCGCTACTTCCGCATGTCGGAAGACACCATGGGAGATCCCTACGGCATCGATCCGACCAAGATTGGATACCTCGGAGAAGGCACCGGTGGCTATGTCAGCTACGCAGCATCCACCATCAGTGACTACAACGACATCATTCTGGACGACAACGGTGCGCCCATCGCCAAGTTCTGGACAGGAACGCCAGGTGAGGCAGACTTCATCCCCATGGTGATTGAAGCCGTGAACGGCGACCCTGAAGCCATCACGGACGGCTACGCACCTGCAGGCATTTTCGGTCCAGACCCCGTTCAGTTGTGCATTGCCAACCACCCAGGTTACAGCTCAGACGTTTCGTTCCAAGTCAACCTCGGCGGTGCCTTGGGTGATTTGAACTGGCTTGATGCTGGCGATCCTGCGATGATCAGCTTCCAGTCCCCTGTGGATCAATTCGCCCCTTACACCACGGGTGTGCTCGTGGTGCCTACCACCAACGAAAACGTGGTGGAGGTGAGTGGCGCCTACGACATTCACGCCGAAATCAACGGTCAGCCTGCCCCCAACAACAATGCGGTGTACCAGGCGCTGGGTTTGACAGACGTGTTCTCTGCCCAAGCGACAGCCAACGGCAACATGGGTTGGGACGGTCTCTATCCTGTCAAGAACGACTACGTCAATGGCCAGCCAACGCAACCTTTCGATGGCGCACCTTGGCAGTGGTGGGATGTGGCGATGACTGAAATGGTGGATGCGGCCAACGGCACGACGATTGCCCAAACGCAGTTGACTTTGAACCCCAACATGGGTCCCCTCGAGGGCCGGGCCTACTGCGACACCATCGTCGGTTACGCTGCACCTCGCATGGCTGCCTTGCTCGGATTGGCATCAGCCGGTCCTGGTTGTACCGACTCTGAGGCGTGCAACTACAACGCTTTGGCCACCTCTGACGATGGCTCTTGCACCTACGCTGAAGCAGGTTACGATTGTGCGGGCAATGCCATTGCACCGGGCTGCACGGACCCCATGGCTTGCAACTACGACAACATGGCACAAACCGACGACGGCTCTTGTGACTACCTTGAAACGACGACCATTCCCACGGGAGAGGCGGACGTGTGGGTGGTGGGCTTGACCCTCACCGGCACGCCTTTCGAGGCGTTGGCGGGTGGCTGCGAAGCTGCAGGGGGTGTGAACCCCAACGTGAGCATCAACGGCGTGATCGTTGGCGATGGCTCTGCGCCCTTGACAATGGCAGGCATTTCTGACCCCACCGGCTTGCTCGGTGATTTGGCGGCGTTGGCTTCGACCGTGTCGTTCGGCATCTGCGGTGACAACATCACTGTGGCAGCCTTGGGCAACATCATTCCCATGGTGGGCAACGGCCAGTTCTGGCAGTCTCCCATCCCGGTGAATGCAGACGGTCAGTACCTCTGGGCTGCACCGATGGCGAACTTCAACATCGGATGTGCCGACCCCAGTGCCAACAACTTCTCAAGCCCTTGCGACTTGAGTCTCGCGTGCACTTACGATGTGGTCTTCTCCGTGGACATGAACACCACTGAGGGAACCACGGGCGTGGCATGGGCTGGCACCATCAATGGTTGGAACAACACGTCCAACCCCATGTCTGACGACGACATGGATGGCGTGTACGAAGTGACCATCTCCATGCCAGCGGGCGACCACGAGTACAAATTCATCCAGAACGCAGATTGGGGCTTGGCCGAATCGTTCAACGGTTCAGAGTCATGCACAACGC
>CAZGQI010000168.1:0-2509 GCA_964527895.1 uncultured Comamonadaceae bacterium
TTGCATGTAAGTGGTTGCACCATGGGGCGTAATTTCGGGAAGAATGTTTGGCCCCTTCTATCCTCTCCGTCTTGAATTGCGCCGTGTTGGCATGTTGCTCGCGTGGCTGTGCATGTGGATGACTCCCGAGATGGCTTGGGGCCAATTCACCGATGGGATGAACGTCGAGTTTGGCAAAAACCGGGTCCAATACCGCGCCTTCGAGTGGCAATATTTCGAGCAAGGTCCCTTTGAGGTGTACCACTACCGCGAAGGCAACCAAATCGCCGGACAAGTCGCGCGCATGTTGGAAGTTGAGGCCAAAGACCTTGGGACCGTGTTTGGGCGAACGATCGAAGGCCCCGTCCAGGTGCTCGTCTTCAAATCACAGGAGGAATTTCGCCAGAGCAACGTGGGCATCATGGCATCCCAAGATTCGGAAACCAACATCGGTGGGACGGCACGACTCTTGGGAAGCAAGATGTTTCTGTACGGCACAGGCGACCGACTCCGGTTGGAACGCGACGTCCGAGAAGGCCTCGCGCGCATTCTGTTCAATCAGGCGATGTACGACAGCCAATGGACGGAAAGTTTGCGCAGCGGCAACTTGGTTCAAGTGCCAGAATGGATGTCAGAGGGCGCCGCACGGTACGCTGCACGCGGCCTCGATGCAGAGAGCGAAAACCGCATCCTCGACGCCTGCCAAACCGGGGCGTTCCAGCGGTTGGACCAAAGTGCAGGGCTGGAAGCGGCAGTGCTTGGACAGGCGGTTTGGGCCTACGTGGCAGACATCTACGGCACGCCCACCATCGCCAACGTCCTGTACATGACCCGCATCACCCGCAGTGTGGAAAGTGGGTTTCGCCTCGCCACGGGGTTCTACCTGGGCGATTTGGCCGCGGAGGTGCGTGCCTACCATTTGAGGCATGCTCCTCGTGGATACGAAGCATCATTGCCTCCCTTGGACAGCCGCAACGCCCAAAGGAATGCCGAACGTTCTGCCGGCGAAGCCATCGTCATGCGTTTGCGACGTCGGTTTGAATACACCCAGTTTGTGCCTTCCCCGGACGGCAAACACGTGGCCTTCACGACCAACGAACGCGGACAGCTGCGCGTGGGTACCCTTGAAATGGAAAGCGGCAAACACACTTGGCATGCCACCTTGGGCAACCGACTTGCAAGGCTTGACAATGACTTGCATCCGCGTTTGGCTTGGCACCCCCAAGGGCGCTCCCTGGCCTTTGCCACGGAATTGCGAGGGGCCCCTCATCTGGGCTTGGTCAACATGAGGTCGGGCGAGGTCCAGCTTCGAGAGCTCTTCAAAATCGACCAGGTTCTGGACATGCGTTACTCACCCAATGGGGCGTTTCTGCTGATGTCCGCCTTGGAGGATGGTCAATCCGACTTGTACAAATACGACGTGGTGGCCAACAACCAACGGCCCTTGTGGCGGGATCGGTTTGACGACTTGCACCCGGCATTTTGGGGAGAGGGCGACACCTTCATTTTTGCCTCCAACAGGCCCGACGACACCCTGCGCAACGACAGGCTGGACCACCCCTTCCCAGCCAACCTCGATTTGTACGTCGGCAACTTGAACGACGACCCGATCACTTTGGAGCGCTGGACCCATACACCCGAGGTGGACGAGCGTCATCCTCAGCCGCTGGCCGAGGGAGAATTCACTTACCTCAGAAACGAAGAGGGATTGAACACGCGGTTGGGTTTGGGCTGGCGGGACAGCAGTATCGTGGCGATTGACACCGTCGTGCGCTACCGAACCTTTACCCAACTCCGCGATGCCCTCGTGCTTCCTGTCCCCAGCACAAACGTGACAGTGCACGGGGACGTTCTTTGGGTGAGCACGCAAAGGGCAGGCCAAACCAACATTTTGCCCCTCTCCATGCCGGAGGTGTCTCAAATTCACTTGCAACCCACAGAAGTCCGCCCCTCGTTGGCTGAGGCCTTGCCTTATCCCACCGAATTGCCGGACTGGTCGCGCGCGTGGACCGACCGGCAGATCGATTACCGCAACTACGTGTTTGAACTTGAGAAGAACACCGTCCCTCAGGACACCACCGGCGATGCTTCCACCAAAGAACAAGCCAAGGAATGGCCCCGCCTCACCCCGCGGAATTACCGTTTGAATTACGCGTTGGACAAACTCCAAACGCAACTCAATAACACCTTCGGCACGTCCTTTTATCAGCCATACAACGGGCAGGTGAACGCACAGCCGGGACTTGGAAATGCCACGGAGATCCGCATCAGCGACGTGATGGACGACCGCCACATCGTGGGCGGATACACCATTCCTGTGAACCTGTCGAACACCTTCTTTGGGCTGGCGTTCCTGAATTTGGAGGGACAGGTGGACAAGGAAATCTCGTTCCAACGTCAATCCAGCGCGCGCATCGATGGCGGCACCGGCCAACTTGTGGAGACGGCCACGCACCTGTTGCGAAGGGAGTGGCGCTGGGCCTTTGACGAGGTTCGCAGCTTGCGCTGGGGGGTGGCCGCCCGGTTCAAC
>CAZGQI010000169.1:0-2500 GCA_964527895.1 uncultured Comamonadaceae bacterium
AGAATGCCCTGATGCTCCGTGTTCGTTGTTCTGACACCCTGACCCAAGAAGACGTTTTGACAGACGTCTTGCTTGACGATGAATGGCACATTGTCTTGTTCAACGACAACCACAACACGTTTGATCACGTCATCGAGTGCCTCATCAGCACATGTGGACATGACGCCCTCCAGGCGGAGCAGTGCGCGATGATCGTCCACTTCAAAGGCAAGTGCAACGTCAAAAGCGGCAGCTACGATGAACTCGCCCCGATTCATCAATCTCTTTCCGAAAAAGACCTCACTGTTGAATTGAATCCGTAACTTGAGGTAGACCCGTTTGCCTCATGCATTGCCTTCGACACATCTCTTGGTTGCTGCTCGGCGGCCTGACCTATGTGCAGTGTTCAGGCCAGGTGTTCCAAAACAAGGCCCCCGAATGGGGCATCACCCAACACAATTGGGACGGGCACTACGGCGCAGCGGTGAGCACAGCAGATTGGAACAACGATGGCTGGCCTGACTTGACATGTGGTGCATCCTCAGGGGCTTTGAGGTCCTTTCTGAACAATGAAGGCGAGTCGTTTGACATGATCAACCTTCCCTGGACCATGGGCAGTGAATTGAAGGCCGTTTTCTGGTTGGATTTGGACAACGATGGAGATGACGACTTGTTTGTGCAGGAAGCCTCCGGCAAATGTGGCCTTTTCCGAAATGACGGTGAATTGACGTTCACAGATGTCACAGAAAACACCAACCTGCCCCAATCGTTGACAGAAGCCGCTGGCGTGTCCTTTGGAGACATGGACAACGACGGAGACCTCGATTTGCACCTCTGCCGCTACCTTGAATACCCCATGACGGGCGGTCCAGACGATCGCAACGTGTTGATGAGAAACGAGGGCGATTTGACATTCACCAACGTCACCAACGTGTCAGGCATTGACACACATCTCCGCCTGAGCTTTCAAAGCTTGTGGTGGGACCACAACGGCGATGGGTGGCAAGACATCTTGGTCATCAACGACAAGAATGGCGCCAACGCACTTTTCCAAAACCAGGGCGATGGCACATTCCTCGATGTGGCGCCCAGTCTCAACCTCGATCTCGTGATGGATTGCATGTCTGCCTCGATGGGCGACATGAATCAAGACGGAAGGCAGGACTTGTTTCACACCAACACCCATTTTGGCGGCGACGGCCTTGGATCCAAGATGCTCGTTCAAATGCAAGACAGCACATTTGCTGAAATGGCCGCAGCTCATGGCTTGAATTTTGACCGATTCTGTTGGGGCGCCCTGTGGATGGACGTCGACAACGACACCGATTTGGACTTGTTTGTGACGGAGCATGACTTCTTGAATCCCTACGGCGAAAATCACCTCTACCAAAACCTTGGGGCCCAATCCTATTTCGCGTTCGAACCTTTTGGAACTGAGGTGTATGACACGGACTATTTGAACTCACACGTGGTCGCCTCAGCCGATTTCGATCAAAACGGATGGGTGGATTTCGTGATGCACAACCTGGGCAACCATGCCACCCGCATTTGGATGAATGGCGGATTCGGGAATGGGAACGCCAGCATCGGCATTGGCCTGCAAGGCACATTGAGCAACAAGCCCGCCATTGGGAGCCGCATTGATGTGGTGACGTCAGACTTGGTTCAATCTCGGATTGTCCATGCCGGAGAAAACTACCTCAGCCAAGAACATGAGGTGGAACTCTTTGGGCTTGGAAACGAGGATGTCGACGAGGTTGTGGTGCAGTGGCCCTCCGGGCTGGAAGAACGCTTTCTCGCGGCACCCCACGGCTTGAGCCCCATGAACAGCCACCTTCTCATGGAGGGACATTCGCCTTGCATCCAACCGACTCAGGAGCATGTGGTGTGCGCGGGATCGGGATGGCTTGACCTGAGCGTCGAGGTGCTCCCCCCTTTTCAAATTGAATGGCGAGACGAAGACGGCCAGTTGTTGAACGTCGGGGATGACTTCTTTTGGGACATGTCGATGGGCAATCTTGTGATGAACGCCATGTGGAATGACACCGTCACATGTGCAGTCCACCACAACATCACCCTCAACCCCATGACGGGCGACTTCGACTTTGACGGACAAATTGGTGTCCAAGACATCCTTGTGGTTCTCTCCGAACTGAGTTGCATCGGAACCTGCACCACTGACCTCAATGGCGATGGCTCCGTGGGCACCAGCGACCTCTTGGCACTGTTGACCCTTGTAGGTCAGTCTTGCCTTTGACGGGACAAATGACGTTCAAACACCAACGCGTAAAGCCCGCCTGACACCCACAACATGGTGGCCATGGCCCCTGCCGCACCCACAATGCCGTACGCTGGAATCGCCCACCAACACAAGGGAATGGTCGCGGCCAACACCACGCCATTCACGTAAGTATTCAAATCCGCCCTCCCCACAGCAGACAGCAAGTGGCCATAAGGAACGCGCAACCAATGTGCCCCGAGCGATCCAAGAAGAAACACCCGCATGACCGTGGCACCTTCC